>CAZOQA010000006.1:0-33017 GCA_964581775.1 uncultured Thermoplasmatales archaeon
CCGGACTCGCCCTTGTCGTAGCGCTGCGTGCGCGGCCGGGTCTTGATCGTGAACCGGCCGGCCCGCGCCGAGCTGGCGCCGACGACCGTGCCGCTGTCGATGGCCTCCTCGGTCTCCCAGAACGTGATGCCGAGGTTCGTCTCGAACACCGTCGTCTGCGGTTCGAGCTGGCGGATGCGGCTGATGCCGAACTCGTTGCTGACGAAGTTGTCGTCCTGCAGCAGCGCGGCCATGTCGTCCGGGTGGATCACGATGTTGTCCATCGGACCGCTGACGTCGGCGCGCATCTCGATGACGTCCTGGTACGCGAACGAGGACCCGGCGAAGGCCGAGTCGTTGCTCGCGTCGACGTTGTCCTCGATGACCGTGACGACCTGCTCGTTCTCGAAGCGCACCAGCGCCTGGATGGCGTCCATGACCTCCTCGCTCATCAGGTCGAACAGCTGGGCCTCCTCGGCGGCGTAGCTCCACTCGGCGCGGGCGCCGAGCAGGAACACCTCGCTGTCGACGTTGCTGAACTCGCCCTGGTCGACGAGCACCTCGCCCATGTCGGAGAGCCGCTGGGCGATCGTGCGCTCCTTGAGCGGGTAGCTGATCGACAGGCCGGTGGCGCCGACCAGGTCCTCGTTGGGTCGGAACACCTGGCGGGCGAAGCTGTTCTCCTGGATCAGGCGGTTGATGTCGCCGGCCACCTTGCTCGGGAGCAGGTTGTCTAGGTCGGCCTCGCCGCTGGCGCCGGTCGCCAGGTCGAGGTGCTCGAGGTCCTCCTGGTTGATCTGTACAGGCATGCTTGGTTCACCTCACGCGGTGTTCTCGCCGGCGGGCGTGACGTTCACGAAGATGTCGCCCTCCGCGTCGGCGGCGATGTCCTCCAGCGCGACGCCGAGGCGCTGGAGGTGGTTGACGTTGCCCGTGGACACGTCGATCGTGTCCGACAAGCTGTCGACCTGGCCGGCGGTCGTGTCCGAGGGCTGCACCGCGTCGCCCCCGCTGATGGCCTCTTGCGCCGTGACGCCGACGACGCCGTGGACGACGATCGCGACGTCGTCCCCTTGGTCGGCGTCCTCGGCGAAGACGCCGATGGGGTCGTCGTCGGCGGTGCCGCACTGGGCGGCCTCGTCGTCGCTGTTGAGGCGGGCGACGTCGCCCTTGGTGACGTCCTCGGCGGCGGTCTTCGAGTAGAAGATGCCCTCGCCGCGGTAGCCCAGCGTCACTAGAGCACCCCCTTGGCCAGGCCCAGCTTGATCGTGTCCTCGGGATCGAGGTCGTCGAGGTCCAGCTCGACCGTCCCGTCATCGCTGCCGGCGTCGTCGCCGGCGGGATCCGCGCGGCTGGCGGGGCCGCCGTCGTCCTCGCCGTCGAGGATGGTGTTCGCGAGCTCGAGCCTGAGCGCGTCGAGCTCCCCGAACCCGAGCTCGAGCAGCTGGTTGCGCCGCTCGGTCAGGTCCGGGTCCTCGCCGGCTTTCAGCTCCAGCTTGAGCACCTCGTCGGCGAAGTGCCCCTTGGCCTGGTTGAGCAGCTCCAGCGCGTCGTCGCGCGCCTCGTTGGCCTCCTCGAGGTCCGCCTGAATCTCCTGGTGGCGTCCCTCGAGGCGGGAGAGCTCCTCCTGTGCTTGGTCCCGAGCGTCCAGGGCCTCGTCGCGCTGGCTCCTGAGCTCGGCGATCAGCTCTTCGTTCTCCATGGTCGTCGTGGTCTCCGTCGCCTGGGTGTCTTCCCTGGCCTCGTTGAGCAACCGCTCGAGTCGCGCGTCGGGATCCTGGCCCCGACCCACGATGGCAAGGTGATCGACCGAGAAAGCCTCCGGCAGCGGGGCAGCGATGCCCTCGTCGACGGCCTCCTCGACGGTGGTGCCGAGCTCTGCCTCGATCTCATCGCGGGAGAGGCGGAACCCGACAGAGAATCGGATGGTCTCGGGGAAGCGGCGCACGACGGTGGCGTGGGGCTCCATGGCCACGCGCCCGTCGAAGCGGACGGCCTCCCCGTGCGTGAACGCGGACTCGACCGCGCCCACGGTCGCGTTGATGCGCTCCTGGTGCAGATCGCGGATCTGCACGCCCTCGTTGAGCTTGGCCGCGATGCGGCCCAGGTCGCCGGCGGTGACCTCGACGTCGAGGCCGGCCTGGGTGGTGTAGGTGCCCGGCGTGACCGCGACGCCGCGGAAGCGCACGCCCGCGCCGGCCTGAGGGTCCTCGACGACCGTGTCGTGCGTGCGCAGCTCGAGCCGCATCAGGTCTCGTCCTCCTCGGGTGCATCCTCCAGCACGCCCGGCGTGCCCTCCTCGTCGTCGGGCGTGTCGTCGGCGCCGACGACGTCGCCCTCGTCGGCGTCGGGATCGGAGCCGGCCTGAGTGGAGCCGCGGGCGCCCTCGTCCCAGTCCCAGAACCGGGCCTCGACCTCCTCGGGCGTCTTGACGCCGGTCTCGACGAGGATCTTGCTCACGTTGGCGAGCATCTCCTCGTCGCGGGCCTGCAGCGCGTCGAACTCTAGCGTGGCCTCGATCTCGAGCGTGCCGTGGATCACGTTCTGCAGGAAGCGCTGGACCTTGCGCTGGTAGGGCTGGACCTTCTGCGCGAGCAACAGCTTACGCTGCGTGTCGCTGGTGGCGCGGTTGGCGTCGTCGGGGACGCCCAGCGCGATCTTGGGGATGCCCAGGCCCATGAAGATGCGGTCGACGAAGTGCCGGCGCATCAGCTCGTCCACGCTCACCTGGTTCTCGCCGTGCCCGAGCACGGTCAGCTGGGCGCCGGGCGGCAGCACCAGGTCCATGTCGGGTGGGGTCTGCTCGAGCTGGGACTGGACATCCTGGCGGTCCTGCTTGGTGGCATCCTCGGGCATCTCGACCAGGCGGATCGGCGCCCGGTAGCGGTCCTGGATCGCTCGGTTGACCTTGCGCGCGCCCAGCTGGTCGTCGACGGTCTGGATCACCGGCTGCACGGCCGAGATGCCTTGCACGTCGTCGCTGAACAGGCGGTGCAGCGTGAACACCCACACCGTGTCGGGATCGAGCTCGGTCGGCTCGGCGTCGATCTCCTGGGTCACGCTGGTGATCTCGCCGTCGTCGTCCTGCTCGATCTCGATGTTCCGCGGGTTCCTGACCTTGAGGAAGTCCTCGCCGGCCTCCATGACCGCGCGCCCGTAGACGAGCGCGTTGATCACGATCATGCGGACCTTCTCCTGGACGTCGATCGCCTGGCCCCACGCGGTCGCCCGGTCGGGGCCGCGGAAGCGGGCGCCCTTGGCGACGGCGTCGGCGATGAGGTTGAAGCCGCTCCAGACCTCCTCGACGTTCTTGTACGTCCACTCGGCCAGCTCGAGCAGCTTGTCCGAGCTGACGCCCGAGCCGGTGTCCGAGTCCTCGACGCGGTCGCGCAGGGATCGGCCGGCGCCGGTGGCGTCGTGGCCGAGGTCCAGCAGGATGCGGTCGAGGTCGGTCAGCTCCTCCGTGGTGTGGATCTGGCGGACGCGGCCGGTGGCGTCGCCGAGGAGGAGCGGTGGCTTCACGGGGTGGATATGTCAACCTTAAACGGATAAGGGTTGTTAGGAGGTGTCAGACGGCCTCTGAGGAACGCGATGAGGCCCAGACGTGACGATGCCGGGATGAGGTGAGTGATGTGCTGTTCCGGTCTTCGTCGATGGGCGGGCCCGGGAAACCCGGAGACTCCCGCTCAAGGAACGCGGCCTCCGGGTCGTCCAGGTTCATCGGAGCAGGATATCTCGCTCGGGGATGCCCCCATCATCGATCGTGGCGTGGAGATACCACCAGTCGCACACCATCCCGTTCCCGTCTTGAGGCTCGGGATGGAAGCAATCTTCGGGGAATCTTGGAAGCTTCTGGAGCGGCGAATGGGTATCGGATGGCCATCCCATGTCCTCCTCCAAGATTCCGGGAGCGTGATCGTGGAGAAGGATATAGGTAGCCGCGACCACGTCGATCGGCGCACTGGGAATCCGGGGGAAATCGGGGGCTTGGAAGTCCGGGATCTCCAATCGATCGGCGTAGTCTGTTTCTGTCCCCTTGATGCAGGCTGGATCGAACTGTGCATGGAAGACGGGATGGTTGTCCTTGGGGCTCTCTTCGAAGTCGAAATGGACCCCCTGCCTCGCCTCTCCCACGCGGTCCCCATCGTCATCCCACTCCCGTTCGATGTGCTGGACTTTCGTGATCGATTCAACGATCTCGAAGCGGAAATCCCCGTCCGTCTCTACAGCTCGGACTCGTTCTTTGAACTTGATCCGGGCATCGATGACTTGGCTATTGTCACCGGGGCGGTGAGGTAGGCTTCGGAACCACAGGGCAGCTCCCCCGTTAGCAGTGCGGATGTCCAGGTGGTGGTTGTCCACTCGGTCCACCTCGACCGTTCCCGCATCGAAAGCGCGCGCGGGGCTCCCAGGGATGCCGCAAATGGAGAACCAGAACTGGTTGAAGGCGCTCTCGAGCTTGTTGATGTGCCGGCCCTCGACCTCGAGCGGTTCCCCTGCCATGTCGACCCCTCAGTCGGGCATCCAGGGCTGGATCTGTTCGTAGGCTGCTTCATGGATCCGAGCTCGAGATGCACCGATGGGGATCCAGCCTTTCGGCCTGACGGAGTGGTCTTTGCAAACTGGTTTGTCCGTGAGGATGCAATAGAAGCCGCCACCCTCGTGACCTTCCACGCATTCAGCTGGGCCTATGTCGTCGAACCCCATGCGTGATAGCAACTGTGGTCCTTCCACCAGAGAACTGTCGTCAGACTCGGTATACTCCGCCCGGATCTCGTCCACGTCCGACGTCCACCAGTGTCTTCGGATATCCGAGAACGGTCCTTCGTATCGGGCCGAGTCGAATTCAGCCCGGATCTCGGGGTTCTCATCCAACACGCCAGACTCGATCCCTAGATAGGAGTCTAGTGCCCTGCTGTGCAAGAGGACACCTGGGAAGGGGAGGAGCTGGTTGTAGATCCAGTAGCCGATGAACGTGGCCGCAGCTCTTGGACGGTCGCTCGACTCGGCGTCTCGAGCGATCCCGACGGCCTCGGATCGCCCCCAGGAGTATTGATCGAGCTGGGCTTCAGCTCCAGGTGGGGCGTCCAGGATATCCTGTATGGCCGACTTGAGGTGCCCTTCCTCCGCCCGTTCCAAGGACCTGTGGATCTCGACGAAACCACGGGCGAGGTTTGCACAGGCTTCGGCAACGTTTGCTGCCTCCTCCTTGGGGTCGATTTTGATGACGTGCTCATCCCAGTTCTTCAACCGTTCCGCGTGGGAGAACTGCCCTTGCTTGTCTCGATGGTACACACAGAGCGGGACGTGAAGTTCCTCGCAGGCCACCTTCACGTGCTCGCGTCGGACGGCGACAGGTAGCTTCGATAGATCCCAGTCTAAGACAACCAGCGAGGGAGGGCGAGGCTCTTCGATGGCTTCCCTTGCGAGGTCGGAGCCTTCTCGCTCCTCTATGTCCTCCTCATCGAAGCCACCAAAGCGGTCGATCGCTATTCCCTCGTCCTCGAGGAACCGTTCTAAGGGCTCCTGGATTTGCTCGTACTGCTCGTCGGTGTCCTCGAAGATGAGGATTCGTCGTTCGGTGTCTGTCATCGTTTCAACCGTACCTCGAAACAGGTCTCGAAACCCTCGGGCGGTTCGATGACCTCGATCTCTCCACCCACGTTCCTGACTGCCTTCCTGACGATGAACAAGCCAAGCCCCATGCCGGGACCAAGAGGTCCCTCCACGTCTGTGGTCGAGAAGATGGGATCGAAGATCCTGTCCTCCAGCTCCTCAGGGATCCCAACCCCCGTGTCCGAGACGCGGAGATGATGCCATCCTCCTTCATTCTCGGCGTCGAACTGGATCCGTCGCTCCTTTCGTCCCTTAGATACGGAGAGGACAGCCTTGATCGCGTTGGAGTAAAGGTTGAGAAGAACTCCACTGTAAACGCTGATGTTGACCTCTGGAGACTCGAGGTCTGGGTTTACCTTGTTCTCGGGCTTGATGCCTCTCGGCTTCGTGTAGGATTCAAATTGGTCGGTAATGAGGTCGACTTGGTTGCGGACCTTGAACGTGTCAGTGGTCCTGCTCCGCAGGTTCCCTAGGAACGTCTTGGAGTAGTCGAGGTGCTGTTCCAGGCTCTCGATGGCCTTCTCTGTAGCTTGGAGACGCTCTTGGAACTCGTCATCCCGCTCGTCTTCTGGGACCTGTTTCCACGCACCGAGCATCTCCTTTGCCTTGCCAAGCATGAGGTCTGTCTCGTGACTAATGAAGCCGGAAACCACGCCTAAGAGGTGCATCGACTCCACAGCGGTGCGAGCTTCCTCCTGGGCTTCTTGGTATTCCTCGACCTCCTCCTCTACCGAGTCGTAGGAGGATAGGATCTCTTCCTTGGATTCGGGATCTAGGTCCGGGTTCTCCTGGACCCGTTGCTTGGCCTGTTCGATTTCGCGAGTGACCTGACCTTTCTTCTCCTGGGTTTCCTCGACCTTCTTTTCGGTCGTCTCCTCCACGTCGATGATCGCCAGGACTTCGAGGCTTCCACGGACGATGTCGCGGAGCTGGTCCATCCCTTCGTTCTCGACGAAGCCTTGGCGATCCATAGCGGGGATCAGCTTGCGGAGCCGGTCCCCGTCGGCTTGGGCCTCCTGTTCGCGGAAGCTGGAGACGTGGACTGCGCCGAGCAGCTGGTCGTCCCGCGGAAGCTTGAGGTGAGGGTCGTGAGCCTCTTCTTTGGAGAGCTCCTCATCTGGGTGGAGCCTCGAGGTGTAAGGAGAGATCCATTCCCTGTGCCTGCGAGCATACGACTGGGTTAGCTGTAACCAGTCGTCGTCCTGCTCTCCGTACGGCGGCATTCGGAAGTTGTTGTCGATGATCCGGACGCCGCCGTTCTCGTGTACCCACTTGTACGCTTTGCGCCCGTCGATGTTGTCCATCCCTTTGAAGACGCCTTTGCGACGGGGGTACCAACGGACCTCGCCCTCGATGTCACCGACGAGGTTCTCGTTGATTTGGAACGTGTATTCGCGCTCCTCCCGGTCTTCGTACTCGTACCGGTAGGTCACCTGGGTATCGTCGACCTCGATCTCAACCTTCGCAACGTAGCGGTCTAACAGTTCCTGGGCTGCACTGGTGTGGACAGACTCCTCGCCCGGCGGTGCGAAGAAGACCGAGAAGCCGGGGTCCCTGTCGGACTCCGTTTCGACCTTGGTCAGCTCCACATCGAAGGGCGAAGATACGATGTCGAGGACCTCTGCGGCGACCCCCTCGAGCTTCTCGTCACCCCAGTCTTCCTGGAGCTTGGAGATCCGGAGGGTGGTCCCCTCCTCGTCTTCTTCGGCATCTGCCTCGATCCTGTAGGGGACCTCCATCGTCTGCAGGCCTGCGCCGGGCTCGAACTCATCCCAGTCGAACTCGGCCACGAGCCGCCGGTACTCGTCGGCTTCCTCGTCGTATGCGACAGAGACGAGTTCCAAATGGCGACCCAGTTGGCGCACCGCGAACCGTCCAACGCCTTTTGAGCCGGTGACGGCTCGTCCGTATCGTCGTGATTCCTGCTGGCGTGCCCGGTTTGGCGTGGCGATCGTCATCCAGAACTGCAGGAAAGCGTCCTCTGTCATGCCGTGACCGTCGTCGTTGACGGTCAGGACCTCGTCATCCTCCGAGAGCCAGATGTGGCACCGAGTGGCATCCGCGTCGTAGGCGTTCTTGATGAGCTCGGCGAGCGCAACTTCCGGCGTGGCGATCAGCCGTTCACCAAGTTCCGAGAGGAGCTGGCTGTCGCTGGAGAAGGTCGCGACACCTTCCTCGACGACCGATCCGCCGACTCTAGCCACGATGCTCACTCAGAATGGTTCGTCCTCGACTTAAAGAACCTCTGGAGGATGCCGTTCATCTGCCCCACTCCTATCTTCCGCAAACCGCCTGAATGAGGCACGATGCCGGCCGAGAAGTCGATATCCCGCAAGAATTGGAGCAATCCATCGACATCCAGGCCTTCTCGCTCCACATAAATACTGTGGACGCCACCGAGGGTCCGGGCTCCGACGTCGTTCCGCAGGAGGGGTGGCCGTTCTCCGGTGAACCCGACGGAGTACACGATGTCCGGGATCTCTGGCATCGTGTAGTCGTACCATGGCTCGCGCTCCGAGCATGTCGAGTTCTGCTGGACAGATTCAGGGGCGCGGTCAAGCCATGTATGGACCTCCGGGGCGAGAGACTCGCGATCCATGTCGAGGATCCAGCACTTCCGGTCAGTAGAGACGAACCTACGCTGGAACGTCTCCTCGTCCAAGGGGCCATCCCCCTCTCCGATGTTCCGGAGGCTTGCTATGCAGGGGACGACGCTTTCGCGATCAATCCCCGCGTCCTTGCGTTCGTCTTCCGTGAGCGCGAACGTGTCCTGGGATCCCAGGCTGTATCCGCGCCGCGCGAAGAGCTCCTTGTTGCGTCGTTCGTAGGGGAAAATCCGATCGTTCCCGGAGGGCCCGGGCTGCTCGATAGTATCCAGCCCCCCGGTGACCCGATGGTAGGAGAACCCGCCCTCGGTCTCGCTCTTGTCGATGATTGACACCGAGGCGGTGGTCTTCACCTCTGGGAAGAACGAGGTTTCACCGTCGAGCTCGTAGACCGAGACGTCCCACCCCTTCCCCTCAAGGTGGTCCCGCAAGTGTGCTGCCGCGGGCCGAGCCACCCATTCGTAAGGTACGACGAGGGAGACCAATCCGTCGGGGCCGGTTCTCAGGAGCGCCAACCACAGGAAGTAGATGTAGAGGTTCGAAAGACCGTGAATGTTCACGTCGGTTTCCGATTCGATCATCTCGGTCGCGGCGGTCCGCCAGTCGGGATCGATATCCTGGTTCCTGATGTACGGCGGATTCCCAACGGCGACGTCGAAGATCCCTTCGGCGTTCAGGACACACTCGTGCCGAACCTCGGCGCGAGGGTGGGGTGGCGACTCGGGGTGTTTGTCCTGATCGATCTCGTAGCCGACGTATTCGTCGAACGACCCAGCGGTGGCGAACCGTCCATCCCCGGCGCCAAGATCGATGACTTTCCCGATGGCGTCTCTGCGCTCTTCGATGAGCTGCCAGACAAACTCCACCAGCGAGGCCGGTGTCTCGACCTGGCATCCAGCCAAGGCGGGAGCCTTAGCGCGGGTCCCGGGCCGGGTAAATGGCTCGTCGTCGATGCTTTTCAAGGGGCGGAGATCCTGCGGCGGAGAGCTCTCCGTCGACGGCGTTCCCATCTACCGACGCATGGTCGGCTTCATCTATAATCTTCGAGGCATGCCGGCGTCAGTCGCAGCCGTCCAGCCCGTCGATGCCCGTGCCTGCCCGGGGGCCAAAACTTCAATCCCTGATAGGGGCCTATCTGGGCTGTGCGGGTGACCCTCGACCGGGCGCTGGTGCTCCGCCAGCCATGGGCCCAAGCTACCGTAGAAGGCGCCTTCCCGGTTCTTCTCCGGTCCATCACCACGAACATCCGTGGTTGGGTCGGGATCCTCGCCGCCAAGAACCCTGACCCCGCCGGGTTCCACGTAGAAGAGGACCTGCCTCGACAAGCCATCGTCGGTGCGGTCGAGATCGGCGAGTGCTTCGCCCTCAAGGGAGATCCGCGGACGTTCCTCGCCGACACGTTCGGTGGCGAGGTCGCGAAGTTCTATCCCGACCATTTCCTGCCGACGGACGGGGAAAAGCACGTCTGGGTTCTTGAACGAGCCCTGCCGGCAGCATCCCACCGCGAGTGGGACGGAACGGTGCCCCGAACGTGGGCGACCTGTAACACCTGGATCGAGGGGGACCCGGTCCTCTTGGCCGAGCTCGCGGAGGCCTAACGCGGGCTGTGCGCTCTACGTATTCTTCGCGAAGGCACCGAGGGTCCGCTCGGGCGTCAGTGACCCCCAGTCGTTCTCCTCTGGGGCCACGCCCATCCAGCACACGAGCTTAACCTCGTCCTCTTCGATGGGGGGATACCGCTCGGGCGGCGTGAACGGCTGAAGCCCCAACTCCTCGATGAGGTTCACGAGCTTGCGCGAAAGGTCCTCGGGGCTCAGACCCTCCTCGTTCTCGAGCGTGTGCCGGAACTCGCGAGCGTCCCGCTGTCCCAGCGGAGCCTCGACAGCCTCGATCTCCTCTTGGAGCTCCTCGTCCGTCAACTCCGGTGGAGGATACTCCTCGAGGTGCCGGCGGGCATCCCGGCAAGCCTTGGGAATGTCGGGTTCGATGTTGGCCGGATCAACGCGGTACATCCACTCCTCGTAGATGTCCTCCCGGGCGAGCGCCCAAGCCTCGTAAACGCCTTCTCGAATGGGATCAGGAAGGTCGCGGTCGGTCTCGAGGGTGCACTCGATCCGCTGGAGGCAGGTCAGGGTGTCCTTGACGACCTCGAGCTCCTGGTCTTCGGCCTCGTCGTCGGTGTCGGTGGGGAGGGGGATCCAGCGGTAGAAGGGCTCCTCGCCGATGCGGGCGCAGAAGAACCAGCCAGGCTCCTCGCCGCGGAACCCGCTACCCGCCCCCCAGGGGAGCGAGCGGACCTCGTCCTCGTGGTCCCGGAGGCCGTGACGGAGTTCCTGGCGGAGCTCCTCACCGCTGAAGGCCGCGGCTTGGGTCCCGGCCTGCTCGTAGAAGTCCGGATCCTCGTTTTGGATGGCTTGGATGTCCTCGCGCGTGTCGGCGAAGTTGCGCCGGGCGGTCTCGGCGTCGGGGATGATCTCGTTCTCCAACCCGATGCTCTTGGCGACCCAGGCCAGCTTGACCCGGATGCGTTCCTCAAGCTCGAGCAGGTCATCGATCTGGTCCTCGGGGAAGATGCTGTAGGTCCAGATACGCTGGTGGTCGCTGTTGAGCCGGTCGATCCGACCGTTGCGCTGGACGACGCGCATCGGGTTCCAGGGCAGATCGTAGTTGATCACCTGGCGGGCATCCTGCAGGTTGACACCTTGGCCAAGGACGTCGGTGGCCACCAGGATGTCGAACTTATCCTCGGCCCCCTCCGGGGCGTCGGCCGATTTGGGGGCAAACCCCTGGACGGCTTGGGTGCGGCTGACGCCGTTCTTGCCGCCGTCGCCGGCCACGCCGGCGATGCGGCCTCGATAGCAGGCCAACTCATCGTCTTCCTCGACGACCTGATGGAGATAGTCAAGGATCCAGTCGACGGTATCCTCGTAGTAGGAGAAGATGAGGACCTTGCGATTGCGGCGGAAGGCGTCGTCGTTGGTCGCGTCCTCCTCGGCTCGCTCCTTGATCTCGACGAGCTGGTCTCGGAGGGCGTCGAGCTTCTCGTCGTCGAAGGGCCGCACACCGTCGACGCGGTCGTGCCAGCGTCGGAGGATCTCCAGATCGTTGGCCAGGTCCTCCTCGAACTGCGTCACGTCGGCATCGTCGGCGGCCTCGATGGGGACGATGTCCCCTTCGTCGAGGGCTTCGTCGAGGGCTTCGTCGCTGTCGGCCTCGACCCACTCCTCGATGGCGTCCGGCGTCGGGATCAGCCCGTCCTCGAGGAGCCCCTGGGCGGCCTCGTACTGGCCGATCATGCGCTCCAAGGTCTTGGCGAAGGCTCGGCTGGAGGACTCGAAGCGCTTGAGCATCCCCGTCCTGAGCAGGCCTACCAGCGAGAGCTCGGCGCCGGTTTCCTCGCCCTCGAGGTACTTGTGGGGTCGATAGCGGGCCATGGTCAGGTCGGGGTCATCGTCCTCCTCGGTCTTTCGACCACCGAGGCCGTCGCGAACATCCTCGAAGAACTCCTCGCTGAAGGTCTCGGAGAACTGGTAGTCGATCCGGCCGGGCTTCACGTCGGGGAACGTGACCCGGATCTCGCCGCCGCGGCCGTCGGGGATCTTCTCGTTGGGGTAGTGCTCCTTGATAAATCGCCGGGTCCGGCGGACGGTGGTCTGGTCGAGCACGTCGAACAACAGGTCGGGGCTCAGGTCCGAGGGGTCCTGTTGCTGGGCATGTTGGAAGCGTTCCTTGAGGTTGGGGATGCCTTCGTTGGCGAAGGCGGCGTCGTTGCGGATGAAGTAGCGAAGCAGGTAGTAGAGGTCCCACAGGCTGTTGTTGACGGGGGTCGCGCTGAGCATGACCAAGTCCTTGGGCGGGTCGCCGCGGAGCAGGCTGCGAAGCGCGCGGGCTTGGTGGGTGTAGGGGTTGCGGAAGGCGTGGGCCTCGTCGATGACCACGAGCTGGTACTCGTCCGGTTTCAGGCTCAGCACGGGGTTGTTGCCGCCAAGCTGGGCGGCGTTGCGGAGTTCGGCGTAGGAGACGACCTCGAACTGGATGTTCCATTCGGCGGAGAGCTGGGTCCACATCCCATCCCGCAGGTATGCGGGAGCCACCACCAGGGCTCGCTGGCGGTTCTCGAGAACCGTGTGCTCGAGCAGCTTGCCGGCGAGGTACGTCTTGCCGAGCCCGACCTCGTCGGCGATGATGACGCCGTTGTTCTGTTCGAGGAACCGCTTGGCGCGGAAGACGCCATCCTGCTGGAAGGAGGCGAGGCTAATCGTCCCATCGCGGGCCTCGCGCTCGAGTTCAAGCTCGTCCTCGTAGCGTTCGAGGAGCACGCGCAGGTAGATGAGGTAGGGGGCGAAGTGCTCGAACCGTTCCTCGTAGACCTGGGCGAGATCGAACGCCTCACTCTGTTGCCAGAGGTCCTGGAACCAGTTCTCGACGGGGCCAGTCACGGCGGGTTGATAGTGGCCGAGGTTGAGCTCTAAGTTGGAAGTGAAGCCGCCGCCGGTGAAATTGCTCGACCCGGCGATGACGCCGGGCTCGTCGGGGAAGATATAGGCCTTGCCGTGGATGAACCCTTCCTCGTAGCGGCGGACCTCGACGCTGTCGCTGTTCAGCCAGTCAATCAACCGCTGGAGGCTCTTATCGACCTCGCGTGAGAAGCCCAACAGGTTGCGATCCCGGCGGATGTCTTCGTCGAGGGACTCAAGGGCGGCGTCGACGCGGTTTTGGTCGTACTTCTCGCCGCGTGGATCCTCGGGTTGGCGCCACCGTTCGCGGTCCTCGTCGGGCGGCGTGGCACCCAGCAGGATGCGGACATCGCCGACCTGCTCGAGGGCGTTCTGGATGGCGAAGTAGCCGCGCGGGTTGAAGTAGCCGGTCGTGACGTCGAGATCTGGGGGCTCGGCAAACTTCTCGGCCAGCTCGGGGACGTAGAGGTTGATGGCCTCGGCGAGGGTGAGCTCCTGGTTGTCCACGAAGGCGGGTTGCTTACTCATGGAGCCGGGCCTCCCAGGCGTCGTAGTGGTCGAGGACAGCCTTGAGTCGGTCATCTGTCACGTGTCTATTCCATCCCTCGTGGAATGTTTGGAAGACGACTTCTATGTGTTCTCGGTTCAGGCCATAAAGATGACAGACTGCTGCATCAAGCTCGCTAACGAGCTGTTCCTTCTGATCTCCAGGCGGTCTCCCGGATTGGACCCCCACTTCCGCGGACCAATCCTCGAACCGGTCATCTACTGCCGCGAGTTCCCCTGCAAGCTCAACCACTCTCTCCCATAGAGGGTGGTTCCGGTCTGGGCGGGGCACGCGTAGAGCGTTAAAGATGTGATAATTCAGGCTCGTTTCAACGAACCTTCGTGCGTACCAATCGAAGGGTATCGAGCAGAGGACCCCGAGAAGGAAGGCCTGATCTCGCTCATCACCGCGAGGCCAGAGCAAGTAGGGGGCCTTGTTCGTCAGGAAGACCTCCGGGGGAACGAGACAAGCCCTAACAGTCCGGGAGTCAGTCCTTCGTGAAACATCCCTGAATGCAATCCGGGGTCTGAGGCATTCCAGCGTCTCAGGGTTCTGGACCCAGTCCTCCGGCATCTCCGAGTAGGCGGACCGACTCCCGGCGTATTGATAGGAGTTCTCCCGAGAGTCTTGGAGGTGGCCGAGCATGACCTCTGGGTCGGCCCAGGCGTATCGGACGCCCGTATCAGGCTCCCAGAGGTCGAAAGAGGCACCTTTGTAAATTGGCCAGAAGTCGTCCGGAGGGTCCTCTGTGAAGTGCATCAGAATGGTCCCGTCGTTCTTCTTCTTGTCATTGGTAGCATGAAGCTCCGTATTCGGACGGGCACGCCAATTGCCCGGTTCGTCAAGATCGAGACGAGGGGCTTCAGCCATCCGGTTAAAAACATCAACGGATCGGGGGTCGGCCGGCAAGAGCGGGAATCCGGCCTTGCCTGTCCAGGTCTTGGCCTCCTCGGTCGAGAACGAGGCAGGATCACGTTCCACACCCGCTTCGAATGAGTCCGAATCTGGGAACGGCCCTCGGAGGTTCAGTCGGCCGCCGGCTGTTCCTTTGTGGAAAGCGAAGAGGGCAATGGTGTAGCGGTGCTCGGCGTCGGGGAAGACCCAGCCAGCCTTGTTCTTGAGAAAGGTCAAGTCTCGGACTTCGGCTTCGTCGAGTACGGTGCGGCGGAACTCCTCGGATCCAGCTGCAATGAACGCGGTTCGGGGTAGGACGACGCCGACGCTGCCCTTCTGTGGGGTGAGGTTCCAGAACCGCCAGTAGAAGGCCTTGTACGTGTCCGGATCTCCGGTCCCGATTCCTGGGTAGGGGCCGTTGCGGAGGATCTCGCGCAGGTTGTCCTGTTGTTCCAGTTCGCGCTCGTAGCGCTCGACGAGATCGGGGCGCTCCTCACGCATCTGTTCCTTGGTCCGTTCCTGTTCCGTCTGGGTCATCCCTTGGAGTCCTGGGACGTAGCGCATCCAGAACTCGTCCTCCTCGAGCGTGATTTCCTCCCAGGGAGGGTTGCCGATGATGACATCGAACCCCGGGTCGGGCTCGCGGAAGACGTTGGGGAAGGCGACGGGGAAGTGCAGAGGATCCGTTTCGCTGAGGACCAGTGATGCCTGCTCGTAGGCGTCGGTGTCGGTGAGCTCGTCCAGGTCGTCCTGGACGACGTTGGCGTTGACATCCTCGTCGACGCGGCTGGCCGCCAGGATGTCGAAAGCCGCGCGGGTCTGCTGGAGATCGTCCTCAATCCGGGCACGGGTCTGGCGGGCCTCCTTGACCTCGCTGGCGTCGGCGTCGGCCAGTTGGCCGAGCTGGGCGATGTCCTCCTCGATCTGCTCCATGGTGTCGGCGCCGCCAACGAAGAAGTCCAGGCGCTGTTGATCGAGGTCGAGGATGTCCGTGACCTCGTCGACGGTCCCGATGCCGGCGAGGCTGTCGCCGCTGACGAGGTTGTAGTCGAGGAACGTCAGCGGTAGGCCGGGGACGAAGGTGTGGACCCAGAGGCTCAGGCGGGCCAGCTCGGTGGCCAGCGGGTTGATGTCGACACCGTAGACGCATCGGCGTGCGATCTGGCGGCGGAGGAGCTGGTCGCGTTCGATCTCGGGGGCGGCTTCGGTGTCCTCGAAGGCGGCCTCGGCGGTCTCCTTGAGGCGGTCCAGCTCATCCTGGATGCCCGGGAGGTTGCGCTCGTGGAGGTACTGACTGAACTTGGACTCGATGTGGTCGACCGCGGCAACGAGGAAATGCCCGCTGCCCATCGCGATGTCGGCGACGCTGAAGTCGAAGAAGGCTTCCTCGGCCTCGCGATCGGTCATCTCGTCGAGCTCGGCTAGGTGCTCGTCGAGGGCCGGATCCAGGGAGTGGTCGAGCAGGTGCTCGACGAACCGGGTCTTCGTGTAGTAGGTGCCCGTGGACTTGCGCTCGCCGGAGAGGCCGTGCAGGTAGACCTCGCCCTCGGCCACCTCGACGTGGTCGTCCTCGTGGGCGGGGGCGTAGACCTCCTCGTCGTCGCGGATCTCGACGGTGAGGTCGGTGCCGGCGACGCTAAGCTCGCTCTCGAGCAGCCCCTCGTAGATGACCCCGAACTCCCGGACCCCGATGTTGCGGAAGTCGACGGGTCCCTGGTAGCCCTCCTCGGTCTCGTCGATGAGCAAGTTCTGGAGGATCGGGCCGAACTCGTCGTCGGTCAGCTCAACCTCCGCCAGGCGGCCCCCCGCGGGGCTGATGTCGGGATCCGAGGTGAGCAGCGTCCCGTCATACTCAGGGAGACCCCACTCGCGGTGGCCGTTGTGGATGGCCTCGGTGAGGGCCATCACGTCGTCCCAGTGCGTGGTCGAGCGCTCGTCGAACTCGATGTCGGAGTCGAGGATCTCGTGCAGCTCGCGGGCCTTCTGCTTCAGCGAGCGTGGGTCATAGCGGGGGTTCTGGTTGCGGGGGAGGAACCGTTCGTCCTCGCCGTAGGCGATGAACAGCAGCCGGTAGAGGAGGAACAGCGCCATCTCGTACGTCTCGTCGAGCTCCTCCCGCGTCGGGTCCTCAAGCTCGCGGGCCTGGGCCAAGGCCTGGGCGAGATCGGGGACGACGTCATCGTAGATGCGCTCCCGGAGGCGAGCTCCGAGGTCGGCGGCGTACTCCTCGGAGAGCTCCATGATCTCCTCGAGCGTGCCCTCGTCGCGGAGGGCAGGGGCGGAGAAGAGCAGCCAGACGTAGCCGGCGTCGTCCTCGTCGAGGATGTTCGTGTTGACCTCGACGAAGGTGTCGGTGCGGCCGCGGGAGCCGAAGCCGTCCTCGGGGTCGGTGGTGAACAGGCGAAGGATGCCACCGCTGTTGACGATGACCTTGTCGACGTTCTTCTGCTCGGCCTTGTTGAGCCCGTAGGCGACGGGGGAGTCGCCGGTGAAGCGCTCCTGGCTGCGGTCGAAGGCCTCGCCCTCCTCGAGGAAGACGGCGACGGCGGACTCGCGTCCCTGGTCCTTGAGCACGTAGCCGTGCCCGGTGAGGGGTTCGAGCTCGTAGCCCAGGCCCTCGACGAGCTCCTTGCCTTGCTTCCCCAGCAGGCGGCGACCGTTGTCCTTGGCGGTGTCCCAGTCGTCCCGTCTGGGGACGCCGGTCATCAACTCGTGCGTGGAGAGCAGGCCCTGGTTGCGGAGGCCGGCGTGACCGTCGCCGGCCTCGGCTAGGGCCTCCTTGAGGAACCGCCGGGCGGCGTGGCGGTTCGGTTCCTCCAGGGCGGCTTGGCAGATGCGCTCGAGCTGGTCGGGGTCGATCCCGATCTCGTCGATGGCTCCGTCCTCGTCGGGGCCGAGGATGCGGGCGTTGGATCCGTAGAGGGCCACGGCGAGGACCGGGTTGGCCCGCTGATCCCAGCGCTCCCGCCACAGTCGGTCAAGCTCGTCCTTCGTCGGTCGGCTCGAGCTCCGGGCCACGACGATCTCGAGCGCCTGTCGGCCCTCCCCGATCGCGACCCCGTCGACATCGAAATCTGTGTCGTCGGAGGACCAGGGGATGAGCTCTTTTCCAGCAAGGAACCCGGACGGCATATATGGCCACCAACCGAGAGGAGCGGCATAAATGAGGCGGACCGTTACGGTCGAGCCCTCAGCTCCTCTACTACCGTCGAGCCATGGTCATGGCTGGTCCTGCCGGCCTGCGAGCAGAACCGTCTCGATGTCCTCGTTCGCCGCCTCATCGACTCCCGTTTCAGCCCTCATGGCCTGACAGAGGGCGACGAAAGCCTCCATCTGGGGCCGAGTACCCAACTGTGCTCCTTCGCGCTCAAACTCCGCGAGAGACTCCACGGCTTCGCTGGGACCATATGCGACGATCCGAGCCTTAGCGTTCGTCAGCTCCGGTAACCTCCCCTCCCGCTCGCTTGGCTGCAGAGCGATGGCCGAGACGGTCTCCAGGTAATCGGAGAACGCCTCGGCTTGAAGACGGCGGCGATGGCGTCCCTTGTCCCTCCTCTTCTCGAGGTGTTGACCGAGGAAAACCCCGAGGAGCCCCGCGACCAGGGAAGCCCCGTAGAGCAGCGGACTGACAGGCATGGTGCATCACCACCCCCTTCTCGGCATAAGTGGCCCTACCCTGCCTCGCGGCCAAGGGTGCCCCAGGCGCGCCTTAGAGGCTAGGCTTCACTGTCACCGCCGGATGCAGCATGTCGGAGCCAAGCCCACGCTTTACCAAGGAGGGTGCTGTCCTCCTTGGTCTCGGGTTCCCCGTACCGGCGGTGGTACTTCTCCCAGACTTCATCCATGAACTCGTCTGCCTGACGGTCACGTGCTCCTTGGGCCTCGGCTCTCTGGATGTGGCGGACACGTTCGTAGAGGTCGGGGTCCACAGTCTGCAGGATGCTCATCTCGTTGGAGCGACGGAGGGGCTGGATCTCGCTCTTCAGTTCGGGGAACAGCTCCTCGATCTCCTCCAGATCCGTCCCGAAGGGCTTGAGGACCTCGCGGACATGGGCCAGCCCCTTCTGTTTCAGGCGCCTCGTGATCTCTTCTGGCCAGGGTTGGTCGAAATGAGCGGCCAGACGACGTTCTATGATCTCGCGGCGTCGAGACCGCTCTCGTCGGTCCTCGAGCTCCCTCTCTGCGTCCCGGAGTATCCGGGATCCTCGCAGGCTGGCCCTTCCAAGCCAGAGGGTCGCAAGTACTAGGGCCACCGTGGCCACGACCAAGGCCCAGGTTGCTCTCGTCGGGGGATCGGGGGCGGTGACGAACCGCAAGCCGGCCAACAGTCCAAGGAGTCCAAGCACCACCGAGCCGACCATCCAGGTCTTCCTGTTCACGAGCCTCGAACCGCCAGGGGGAACATCAAGGCGGCCCTGACCGGGCGTTCGGAGACAGGGGGCCGACGGCCGCGGAGGCGAGAGACGGCGGGATCACCGTCGAGCGGGTCACCAACAACTACACCCAGCCCGCGCGGGTCTACGTCTCCCCCGTCGACGGTCGCTCGGTCGTCGACCCCTTCGTACCGTTCCTGGAGCCGGGGGAGTCGGCTGGCCCCGCGAGCCTCGACTGTGCCAGCGAGTACGGCACAGCCACCCACCTCCGCGTCCTCGTCCTTGGGGGAAGGCCCCCCACCCGCTGGACGGACGGTGCATGGGGGACCTTGGTCGCTGTTCCTTGGATCCGGTTGAGCCAGGGTCCTTCTCGTGCTCGTCGAAGCGGTGATGCTCGAAGCCTCTGGATCAGGGAGTTAACGGCCCTTTACGCTCGGGAGCTGGGTGGGTCCAAGATCCGCGAGAGACCGCTTCGGCCCTCGCCCAAAACCGCAGTCTCCAGGGGGAAGATTGGTGAACTCTCTCAACGGACCCGAGTTTTGGGCGAGGACCAATCCTAATATAAGCGAGCTGGCATCGGATTTGCATGGTTCCTTGGGGGCCGGTCCTGGCCTTCGCGGGAGGCGTTACTGCTGTAATTATCGGGCAACTCCTCAACTACCATCTTCAAGTGAAACCTGACCGGGAGGCTCGACGCCAAGAGAGGCGGACGGACATCCGAGGCAGACTGCACGTCTTACGGAGACAAGTAATGGTCTCGGCCCGGCGTGCAGCCACCTCCTTCGCGATGATGAGTTACACGCTCATGTTCACGCTGAAGCCCAACAGAGAGTTCCGCGAGATGTTCGAGCCACAATACGAGGAGGCCCAGGAGGATGTTCACGAATCCCATCGGGACCTCGAAGACAATCTGGGCGAGGTCTCCCGGCTCCTCGTCGAGTTGGAGGCCACGTTTACCCTGACAGACGAGGAACGCCAGCTCGTGAAGACGATTCAGGGGTTCAGCATTACGGACTTTCAGACCCTCGACTGGAGAAGCGAGTTACCCCCGGACCAACTTACGGGCCTCTTACACCAAGAGTCCAAAACGAACATCCAGATCGCAGACCAGACCTTCAATCAGCCCATGGAGCAACTCATCGAGTCGCTCCGAGAGAAGGACCTGGACTAAGCCCCATGGCAGCGCGCAGCCAGGGCACCCCTAAACGCCTCAACCAGGATTATCCTGATGGGTATATCGGGGCCACAGCTTCGTAGACCCACCATTAACGAGGGGGCGCTTCGCGTCGACGATGCCTCGGCGAGCTGATCGATTCGTGGGAGGTGTCGGCTGGTTCTTCTCCGTTCACCGGCGCGGACGGCCCTCGATTGACCCACACGGAACGTCGAGGAACCAAAAATTCCATATGCTACATGAACCAAGGCCGGACGCAGGGGAAGGTCGCCCCTAGAAAGTCTCCAGGCTGCTCACCGCAGGCTCGCCGGCCCCCCACCCGCCAAGCCGCCCGTCGCCGGCCTCGGCACGCTGGGATCGTCCACCGTCCGCTTGGCGCTGAGCACGTCCATCGACCGCTGCGGCCCCGTCCGCGCCTCCGTCAACGCGAGCCCCATCGCGTCGAACACGTCCTTGAGCTTGCTCGAGGCGTGCTCGTAACCTTCCTCCCGCCGCTCCACGTTCAACAGCGCGTTGCGGGGCTCCTCCTCGTCGATCGGGAGCTCGAGCAGGCCCTGCTCGCAGAACCAGAGCACGTTCTCGATCAGCGCCGGCTTGCTGGTCTTGGTGAAGCGGAAGCCCACGAACCGCGAGCCGAACGCCTGCTCGAGCAGCTCGGCCTGGTGGGCGCCCTCGCCCTCGTCGGCCACGATCCGATGCGCGTCGAGCGCGTGTGCGACGCGCTTGACGTCCTCGACGACCGCGCTGTAGCGGACCGGATCGTCCCCGTCCGGCTCGTACACCTCTAACAACTGCAACCGGGCCGGGGGCTTGTCGCGGTCGGTGCGCTGCGTGAAGGCCGCAATCACCGAGCGGTCCTTCTGCTTGCCCCAGTCCACGCCCACCAGCGCGATGCCCTGCTCGGACAGCTCGACCTGGTCGACGTCGGCCACGCCCCGCACCGTGTGGTCGACCAGGCAGGCGTGCACGTCTTCTCGGCTGAAGACGCCGCCCTCGGCGACGATCTGGCCCAGGTACTCGCGCTTGAACTCGCTCTCGAGCATCTCCGCGCGGAACTCCTCGAGCATCGCCTCGGTGACGCCCGGCTTGGCGAGCGTCGGCGTGTGGAACGTGGCCCCGTGGGGCAGCTCCTGGTAGCGCCGGTAGGCCTGCATGAAATGGTCGTCCTCGCTCCACACCGTCGAGATGTGCACGATCACCGCGTCCGGCCGGTCCACGACGAACGGCAGGGCCTTGTTGCGGTAGGCCTCGGATTCGCAGAACGCGGACTCGTCGATCACGAGCACGTCGGCCCCCTCGCCGCGCACCTTGCCGGACAGCGTCATGAACAGGATCCGGGAGTCCACGGGCTTGCCGTCCTCGTCGCGGCCGTGACGGATGACGAGCTCGCCGACGTTGTCGGTGGGCGTGTTGTCCGCCCACTTGGACCCGGCGAGGTGGTAGCGGACCTTGCGCGAGACGACGGTCGCTTGGGACTGGCTGGGGGCGAAGACGACGACCTCGAGGCCGGGCCGGCGCACGGCCAGCTGGAGCACCAGTTGCGCGATGCCCTCGGACTTGCCGACGCGGCGGCCGGCGATCCACGCCAGGCGCTGTTTGCCCTGGAGGATCACCGCGTCGAGCACGTCGCGCTGGTAAGGGTAGGGATCGAAGGCGAAGTGCTCCCGCGCGAACGCGGCCGGATCCAGCGCCGCACGGACGGCCTGCTCGGAGGGGGCGTCGCCGACGTCGTGCTCGATGGCCTCAACCAGGCCTTTGGGCGCCTCGGCGGCGGGATCGATACGCTCGAGGCTCACGCGGCCAGCGCCTCCTCGACCGCGTCCCGCGCCTCCTCGGGCACCACGCGCAAGAGCAGCTCCTCGTCCTCGCGGAGCAGGCGCTCGACCTGGCCGACGATCTCGGCCTCGTCCCAGGCGTGCTCGATCGTGAGCTCGTCGGGCTCAATCGATTCCAGCGCCTTGCGCAGCTCCTCGAAGACCTCGGTGGCGAAGCCGCTGACCTTCTCCCCCTGGGCCTCCCACTTGAGCATGCGGTTGGCGCGGACGACGAGGGCGGCGACGATGTTCTCCTTGAGCTCGCCGATGTCGGCGCGGCCGCGGAGGACCTCGCGGAACAGCTCCTTCTCGTCCTCGTCGAGGAACCCGCTGACGAAGTAGCCGTGCGTGACCGCGTTCGAGCGCGATGCCTCGCGCTCGGCCCCGGTCGCCTCGACGAGTTCGCTGTGCAGGTGGCAGCGGTCGCCGTCGAGGTTGGTGACCTGGCGCCGGCACGGTCGGCCGGCCTCGGTGGGCGCGCCGCAGCGCTCGGTGGCGTCCTCGAGCGCCTCGTCGACGTCGACGTGGTGGCGGCAGCGGTCCCCACCTTGGAGGGGGTACTGCGTGCAGGGCTCCCCGCCCCTCGTGGGCGCCCCGCAGCGGGTCATCGGCTACCCCCAGGCAGGCGTCTCGTTCTCGTCGGTCGCGTGCAGGCCGCAGTAGGCTGAGTCGCTGGTGGCGTCGCGCTTGCAGCGGGATCCGCGCGTGGTGGTGGCGGTGCAGCGGCCGTCGTCGGCCTCGCGGGGATCGGGGTCGCCGTCGACGGTGACGTCGATCCCGCGGGGGCCGTAGTCAACCTCGACGGCGTCGGCGGTCTCGTACATCGAGACGGGGGCGCGGGCCTCGTCGACGACGAGCAGCTTGAGCTCGACGAGCCGGTTGAGCACCGAGTAGACGCTGGGCTTGTCGGTCTTGAGCTTGCGGGCGAGCTCGGTGGCCGATCGGGCGCCGCGGGAGCAGGCGAAGAGGATCCGGTCGTCGAGGGGAAGCATCCCATTCATGTTCACATGTCAACCTTTCACAGGTAAAAAGCTGTGGCTCTGGTTTCGGGCATGCTGCGGGGATGCGATGGCTCTAAATGGCGTGGCTGGGCTCGAGGCGCGTGGCCGACGATCAGCTTGAGGCGCTGAGGCACCTCTACAACGAGGGAAGAACGAACGTCGACGCCCAGCTGGCCACCGGCACGGACCTGGACACGAAAGCGTCCCAGGTGTTCCGTTTCAACTCACTGGTGGTGGGGATCCTGGTCTCCGCGATCTCGATCTTCCTCCGCTTCGAGAACGTTCCGCTCGAGATGGGGGACTGGGTCCTCTATGCCATGGGCGCCGGTGTCGTTCTGTTGAGTGTCTCAGCTCTGCTGGCGATCATGGCGTACATGGTTACCGAGTTCGCGACAGGCCTACGGGCGGAGGACATCGAAGGAGCACACCAGGAGGGGTTCGGAGAGGAGGACCTCTTGGGCGAGATGGTCGAAGCCTACGCACGGGCGGTGGAGACGAACCGAGCGAACATCGACACGACCGCCAGGCGGCTCCGGTACTCGCTCTGGACGCTGTTTGGGGGCCTCGTTGTGCTTGGAGCGAGTGCCATAGGGTTAATATACTATGCGGGGGCAGTATAGACCGTGCCCGCTGAGTCTGAGTCCTCCCGGAAGAAGCGGAAGAAGCGGGGCGGCTTCTTCAGGCTTGAGTACGTCTCGAAGGGCGGCAACACCGAGGAGCTCAACAGCTCCGAATAGGGGCGTTCCCTGCTGAGGACGCTCATCGTTGGTCCAGCGCGCACGCCCGTAGCTGCGTTCTCTTTTGCGCGCATCACCGCATCCTGCCTAGATACTTCGTCAGCTGCGCCGGGACTGTGACAGTCTTCGACATCGGGGGCCCTCGGACTGAAGGGCCTAAGAAAGAAAAGCAGACAATGACTCGTGGTGGAGTGCTCCTCTGCTACGAGGACGCCCCGGGGATGGCGCGTCCTCGACGCTCGATTGGAGCCTGTCACGTATAAGGGTTCCGCGGTGAGTGGGGGCGAGCCTCAAGGATCGAGCTCGGCCAACGGCTCCGGTGGACGAACCATCGTGCCAGTCCTCGACGACGGAGAGGACGGCGGAGGTGACGGATGCCCACTGAGCTATGAAGCTTAGTGAGCTTTCCCGCGAGGTGCGGGGGAGCACTACCGCCGGGCCCGCGACCGCCGCGACACACCCCACGCTGGGAGACGACCGAGGACGCCTACAGCGAACCCCCGCGCCTCGCCGAGAGCCTGGAGCTTCCCCACGATCGGGCACGCAGGTCGGCAGGCCTCAACCCACAGCAGTCGAGATCCAGGCTCGAACCAGGCCCGGCACCCGCACCCGAACTCGCGCGCGTTCCGGAACCCGATCGGGCTGTGGTAGCTCACGACCGGCCTCCCCCGGATGCGGATACAGACGAAGACCGGCCGCCGGGGGTCCCCGCCGGCGGGATCGACCAGCCGGCGGGGACCGGCGACCGATGGTACCTCAGCGATCCACCCCCAACTTGCGCCCGACGGCTCCGTTGGGGTGGCGCTTGGCTCTCTTGGAGAAGCCGTCGCCCCCGCACCAGCACGGCGACACGATCCAGCCCGGCTGACTGGCGAGGTCCATCGCCTCCTCGTACCCGACGACTGTGTACCTGTCGTCGGCCTCAAGCTCGCCCCTCAGCGAGGCGCCCTCCCGGGGGATGGCCTCCACCGCGTCGTGCGGGCGTTGCTCGGGGACGACGTAGAGGTGCTGGCTGTGCTGGCCGTTGCCCTCCGAGCTGTTGGGGGATCCCGCGGGCGGCTGCCCCAGGCAGGTCCCCGTCCGGTTGGCCCGCTCGACGTGCATCCGGTACATCTCCAACTCGACGAACCCTGCCCCGCAGTAGGGGCACCGCCGGCTCGCGCTGAACTCCGCGATGGCGGCGTCGAGGTTCTCGACCTGCAGGTGCCCTGCATGCGCCCGCTCGATCTCGTCGAGCTTCCCGACGGCCATCGCGCCCGCTCCCCGGGTCTCCTCAGCTTCCACGGTCCCACATCCTGGCTCTCCGGCTCATCGTACGTAGTCCTCGGGCGGGACCAGGGCGAGGATCTGCCGCCAGCTGGCGATGGCTGTCGCCCGCTCGTTTTCCGCAGGGATCCCGATGCCCCCCTCGCTGATCCGGGTGATCTCTCCGGCCAGGGCCTCTCCCCCGGATCGCTCGATGACCACGCGGTCGCCCTTGTGGAACTCCTCGCCGTCCTTGTGCTCGCACTGCGCCTCCAGGCGTCCGATCGTGCGGTAGGCCCACCGGAACAGCTCCTCCAGCTCCTTGACCTCGTCCCCGTCCAGGATCACCCGCTCGTCGCCCAGGAGGTTCCACCCGAGGTCCTTGACGCGCTCGAACCGATTGCTGAACTCGCTCACGAGTCCCCACCCCCGTTGCGGGCGTCCTCGACGCCAGCCGCGGCCAGCTGCCTGGCCTCCTCGCCGGAGGCGCGCTTGTAGGCCTCCTCGATCGCGATGAGCGCGTCGATCTGCTTGCTCGCGGCGTCGAAGCCCTTGGCCGTGCGCTGCATCTCCGGCCAGTCGTCGGGATCCGCGCCGGCGGCCTCGCAGCGCGCCTGGAGGTCCTCGACGAACTCGAGCTGGTTGTCCGTGGCCTTGCGCGCCCGGCCGCCCGAGCCCGAGGAGCCCGAGGCGTGCGCGTCGACGTCGGTGTCCCCTGTCTGCAGCTTGAGCGTCTTGGCGTAGGCGTACTTGGTGATCTGGCTCAAGAGCTGGTAGTGCTGCTTGTCGCCCGTGTCCAGCGTCTCGCCGGTCCAGTACGTGCGGAGCTCGCTCTCGCCGTCCGTCCAGACGACCTCGAGGACCATCCCCACTCGGTAGCGGGGGATCCCGCGGTCGTTGGTGCCCTCCGGCCAGCGCTCGGTCTTGACGACGCTCTCGAAGGCCCAGACGCCGGCCTCGGCCAGCGGCTCGGCGACCGCGGCCATCACGTCGTCGTAGGTCGAGTACGCGTGCTTGAGGTGGTCGTTGTACCCGGAGCGTTCGACGTCCTCGATCTCCTGGCGGGCTGTGCACAGGCCCTCGACGAGGCCGGGGCCGGGCTGGCCCTGGGCCTGCCCGCCGGCGACGCGGACGCCGGGGTCGGGCCCGAGTTCGATCTCGGACGGGTCGGTCCCGTGCAGTGGTCTCACCTTGCTACCGTTCTCGGTTGTGGCTGATGCCATGAGGCCCGGGGCCCGCGATGATGCGAGCGCGTCCGCTGTGGGAGGCTGCCCTCCTTGGGTCCGGTCCCGCCGCTGGGGCGGGTCGGATCCGCGGGGGCGATGAGCAGCAGACCCCGCCGTGTGCCGGGGCCGGGCGCCGGATCGAGGCGGGGGGTCAGATCGTGCTCACCAGCCACCACGTGGGCAGGGTCGCCGCGTCGGCGGCCGCCGGGAACGTCACGCGAACGCCTCCAGCGTGGCTTGGTCGTCGTCGAGCTGGCGCCCGAGCAGCTCGTCGAGCGTGAGCGGGCCGGCCATCTCCTCGTGCAGCCCGCAGTAGTTGCGCGGGTTGTCCTTGGGCAGGACGTCGTGGCAGCCCTCGGCCCGGCAGGCCTTGAGCGTGGAGATCGGCCGGCCAAACCGGTCGGTCGGCCGGTGCTCCTCGCACCGGAGCTCCCACCGGACCCGCGTGTTGCACCCGGGCTCGCGGCAGATGCTCCACTCGTGGCGCTCGATCCCTCGCAGGAGCGGGTCCTGCAGCTGGCGCATGGTCGGCCTGGGCACCGTCTCACGCTCCAAGCTGGTCCAGGTGGGCGAGCAGCTCGAAGGCTGGAGGCTCGCTCCCGTGGAGGGCCGCGTAGAAGCGGCGGTTGTACTCTGGCGCGATCCCCGGGTCGATGTGCACCCGGTTCTGGTGTCGTGCTCGCCACCCGCTCTTGAGCGCGCGAAGCCGGCGGCGGCTCTGCTCGTAGTCGTCTTGCATGCGGTCTTGACCCACGTCGACAGACGACCCGATGACACTTAAGAAATCCCTGGGAGTATCCCGAAAGTGTAACCCCGATTGTTCTCCCTTGAAGATCGGAGTTTTGCATCGGTTTCCAGACCGCTTTTTCAGACCGTTTCAGTCCGCCGTCGAGCGCGAACATCGCGCCGGTCCCGCGGGGGCTACCCACGGCGCCGGCCCCCCGCGTACCGATCGGCGCCGCGGACCGTGCCGTCCGGGTCGAGGACGAACGCCAGCTGGGCGTCGTCGTTGCACTCGCAGTCGCACCCGCGCCCGTCGACGGGGCAGACGTGCGGCTGGCCGCCCCGCGCCCTACAGTGACCGCACACCTGCATGCGAGCACCTCCCACGTGACCCGGCGCGCCCCTCGTCCGAGAGGGGACCTGGGGTGGGGGGCTTCCTCCAAGCCTGTCGCGCGGCGCCGGTCCGGGACGTCTTGGCGTCGCGAGCGAGCGGCCGCAGCCGGCCCGTAGGACCCGCCGCTGCCGTCTGCAAGGCGGGCCGCACGGCCGGCTGCAACCCGGGAGCGGCCGCCAAGACGTCGGAAAGGACCGGCGCCGGCGAAGCCCCATGGATGGGGGTGCCCGGCCGGCGGGGGAAGGCCCTCGACCAAGCCCTGGGCCTTCCCCCTGGGCCGCGAAAGCCCGGCCGCGCCCACCGCGAAGGGCCGGGACCGTGGCCCAAGAGGCCACCCATCGAGAGGACACAGCTGCACTCCACGCCCTCGACCCCACACCCCATCGCAACCCCGTCCGAGTTCGCGCTCACCCCTGCACCTCCACGGGCACCAACGCCACGCGCTTGGACGACCGATGCCGGGTCACGACCACCAGGGGCTCTCTCCCCTCGGCCCTGGCCGCCTCGACCGTCTCGAGCACCAGCCGACCGTGGGGCAACCGCTTGCCGACCTCGTGCTCGACCAGCCACGGCGCCGCTGGCGAGGTCCGCTCGAACGGGTACACACCCTCGCCGTCCCCGATCCCCTTGAGGTGCACGTAGCGCTCCAGCCAGATCGCCACCCACCGCGCCCGCGGCCCGTCGTCGCCGACCAGGTCGTAGAAGATGACCGGCCACCGGTCCCGCCGGCGGGCCCGCTCACCGAGCTGGGAGAGCTGCGCGTGCACGGGGTCGCTCTTGCGGCGCTTGTGCTCGAGGTACTCGTCGACCTCGATCGCGTCCGCGCTCGTGTGCCGGCTGTTGGATCCCGACAGCGGGGTGCGCTCGCCGCCGAGCAGGCGAGCGACAGTGCGCTCGGCGCGCTTCCACGCCCTCTCAGGCACGTTCCCCACCCTCGCCGGTTGCGGGATCATACGCTCTCCAGGCGGTCAGCGGGGGAAGGACGAGGATAAACAGCGCGGCCGGACGCATCAGGCGTCCTCCGCAGCCTGGATGTCCGCGAGCACCGGCTCGCCGGTCGTGGTGCAGGTCCACCACCACGCGAAGGTCCCGATCCCGACCCGCATCGGTCGGACCAGGCGCTGGAAGGGCTGCTCGCCGTGGTCAGTCCCGCAGCGTGGGCAGGGGTCGACGACGTGGACGCGTTCGTTGGGCTGGCTCTCGGTCTGGTGGGTTGCTTGGTTCATGCGATCTCCATCCCCCGTTCGTCGGGATCGGCCTCCCCCGGCTCGTCGGGCTGGAGGAGGCCTGAAAGCGAGGCGAAGAAGCGGGTCTGCTGCTCGACGAGGCCCTCGAGGAGGTCCTCGGTGCGCTCGGCGCGGCGGGCCATCTGCACGATCCGGTCGGCGTCGGCGGGATCGTCGGTCGGGTGGATGGTGTCGGGCTCGGGCGTTGAGTCGATCGTGGCCAGCTCGCCCCGCTCGTACCCGCGGCCCTGGGCGAGCGGGTGCTCGGTGACGCCGACCTTGGCGCGACCGGGCGTGTAGGTGTGGCGGAACTCGGGGACGCCGAGGTCGAGCTGGTAGGCGTCCTCGAGCAGGCGGATCGCCTTGACGAGCTTGCGCAGCGTGAGCGCCTCGGCGATCTCGACCGTGTGCGCCTCGGCGCCCGCGCGCAGGAGCAGGTGCTGTGTGGTGGCCTCGAGGAAGACGCCGTGGAAGTTGGGATCCCACCGGCGGGTCCAGTTGTTGAGCTCGGCCGTCTCGGGGAGCCAGAGCTTGGCCTGGTCGCCCTCGACGGGGATCTTGACCTCGAAGTTGTGCACCTCGACTCGCGGCTCGCGAGCCCGGGGTGCGTTGTGCAGGCCGGTCTCGTTGACTGGCTCACCCACCCCCGCTGAGGCCCGTGTCAACCCCGTGGTTGACGCGTCGGGATCGGGCTCCTTGCCCGGGTCGTGGGCGCGGCGGAGGGCCTCGAGGCCGGCGTTGGTGAGCCCGTAGATCTTGATCGAGGCGCCGGGCCCGAGCGTGCGCCGGTAGAAGGCGGTCTCGCCCGGGTTCTCGCAGATCAGGCCCTTGCCCTCGAGCGCCTTGACGTGCTTGTGGACTGCCTGGCGGGTGACGTCGAGCTCGTCGGCGATGGCGGCCGCGTACTTGCCCTCGTAGAGGTGCTCGAGCACCCGCCGCTGGGCCGGGGTCACCGACGGGACGTCGCTCAGACCACCACCCCACGGTGCCATGTCAACGGGGGGTTGACGTCCGCGTCAACCTCGTCAACGGCAGGCGGGGCTGGTAGGGAGGGCGAGGGGGTTGACATCGGGGTTGACGGTCTCCTTGCTGTCGCTCGGTCAGGGTTTCTCGATCAGGGGTCGAGCCAGCCGTTGAGCACGGCCTCGATGTGGGCGGCCAGGGCCAGCGGCCACGCCGGCGGGACGTCGAGCTCCTCGAGACGGGGGTCGCCCGCGGCCTGGATCAGCTCGTCGCGAATCCGGCGGAGCTCTCGCTGCGTGAACGGAATAGAAAGAGAAGGAGAGGCTCCCTCGCGGGAGCTAGACAGCGTTCTGCCATTCTCGACAGGGGGGTGGCCAGAATCCCTACCCCCCGGGGTCTCGGGAGGGGAGGTTCCGAATCCCACCTCGTCCACTCGACTTCTCCTTCGGGCGGGTCGAATCCCCGCTTGGCCTCGTGGAGAACTCCCGTCTCGACGGTACCAGACCATCCGCTCACGGCTTTCAGGTCCCGACGGTCGGACGGCTTGCCTCCGTCGTCCTCGAGATGCCCAGCTGATGCCCGAAGCCCTCCTCAGGATGATGGAGTCCCCGGACTTCGACGTCGAGGACGTGCTGGCGGCCGCTCCCTCGAAGCGGAAAGCAAGCCAGCTGGGAGCATTCCCGCAGTGGACGATCGAGCACCACCCTGACCACCCGATCCGGGAGCAAGCCAGCACCCTCTTGCCTGAGACTCTGGAGGCTACCTGACGTGGTAAACCAGGCCTTCCATCCCAAGGGTGCGGACGACACGATCGGCCCCACGGATGCGTCCGATCCGGGTCACGACGCCACGCCGGGGATCTACGCCCTGCAACATCACCTGGTCCCGGAGGATGTGCGCGAGGAGCTCGACGATGCCCAAGCGGTGGATGCGAACTGGTTCTCCGAGGAGGACTTCGGCGCCGATGCTCGTCTTGCATGGGCGTGGGCTCCACCTGACCTGTGGTAGCCAGACGTCATGGGAGGAGCCCAAGCCGCCTGAATCCGAGGATCGGTCGTCCTTCCAGGGGAGGGGGGCCTACCATTCGACCGTTCCCTTCGTCGCGTTCCACAACGTGCCCTCTTGGGTGTCGAGCACGAACGTCTCCTCGACAGGACCGATGGTGTCTTCCTCCTCGTTGACGATGACGCGGCCGGAGGGATCGCAGGGGGGCAACGAGACGACCTTCGTCCCTGGGACAGGTTCGGTCACCTCGTAGCGGTGCATGTGGCCGTGGAGGACCAATCGCGGTTCGACGCGGCGGACCACGCGGCAGAGGAAGTCCTCGTCGGCAACCTCGAAGTGGGGCTGGTCGTGGAAGACGAGGATGTCCGACCCGAGGAGGTTGGTAGCGGCTCTGGCGTCCTCTTCGATCCAGATTTCCGGTGTCTCTCCGAGCCACCAGCCGCGCCAGATCAGTCGCTCGTGGGCCGGGCTCTTCTGGATGCGGCCAAGACAGCCAAAGGTCAACCCGCCGAACTCGTAGGTCTCGTAGTCCTCAAGCAGCTCGATGCCCTCTCGGAAGCTGCCGTTGCGAACGGTTGGCCACCGTTCATGGTTGCCGCAGATGAACCGCGTGGGCGTCTGCACGGGCTGCTTGTAGGCCCAAAAGTCGCCGACCTGTAGGATCATCTGGCAGCCCCTGGCCTGGGCCATCTTGTCTGCTAATTCGAGGCCATCGGGGCCATGGAAGTCGCCGGCAACGAGGATCCGCATGGGGTTCCCGGCACGCACGGTCGGACGTGAGATAAGCGGATGAGGGGGGAGGTCACCGAAGGGTCGGTGCCGCAGGCGCACAGTCACGCCCTCTCGTCCATTTCCCAGGCCCAACTAGTTGGGATGCCCCCTCTTCCGGAAACAGTTTAAGGGATGCCGCGCGGTCTATAGAATGATGACATACTCCCCCGCGGTGGAGGACGCCATCCGACGGGAGCAGGCTCTTGGAGAGCTTCTTGTCAGACGGTACCGTTCGAAGCTGAAGCGCTTCGAGGAGGAGCACGGAATGGCCTCGGAGACATTCAAGGAACGGTTCCAACAGGGGGATCTGGGGGACGACGAAGACTACTTCGAGTGGGTAGCCGCCCTAAAAGCCCTCAAGCACTGGGAAGAGAAACTTTCGGATTTGCGGGCTGCAGGATGATCGGTGAGTATTTCGGGGAACTGGAGCGTCAAATTGGCTCGTTTCCCCTCGTCGTTTCTATCGAAGCTGATACCGAGCGTGTAGATCTAGACCGAGGGTACGTGAAGGCAACCGTAACATTTGCTGATAACTCGGAACTCCACTTGTTCGAATACGTCGTTATAGAGGAGGGGGAGCCTGTCCGGGAGGATTACAGGTACCATTATCAAAGCGGGAGCGGGGAGAGAATACGACGATGGGACACGGCTCCTCATCATGATGAAATAGAGAGCTTCCCCCATCACGTCCATGTCGAGGACGAGGTTCAACCGAGCAAGCCCATGAGTCCCGAGGCGGTCCTTAAGGAAATTGCCCGCTTCATCGGAAGCGAAGAGCCCGATTGAAGATCGAGGGCTACGAGGCCAGACCGAGGCCGCGGGTCCTCAGCGCTCGAACCCCAGCCAACAGGGAACTCGGTCGAGTTTCCGCTTGGCCCCCTTGTGGATTCAGTCGACCGGTCTCCGCGTGGTCATTTGGGGGGGCTGGTGCGGCGCGTGATGCTTGGCACCTTGTCGAATCCGCTGTCGAACGAGTAGAGGGTGTCGAGGTCGTGTTCTTGCATGTAGGCGACGGTGAGCGCGTCGACGAAGGAGAGCCCGTCGAAGCGTTGGAACGCTTTGTTCTTGCCCTTGTCGATCACGTGCGCGGGGACGGGTTGGATGGAGAACCCTGTGCTTTGCTCCAAGCGGTCAAGCGTGTCGCGCGCGATCGCTGAGTTGCCTTTGGCCACGAGGAAGTTCAACGTCTCGGCGAGGATGAACTCTGTGATCACGACCGGAGGGATGGAGCCCTCGTCGACGGCGTCGAACACGGGTTTTGCCTCCTCGTGGTGGGTGTCTCGTTTGAGCAGGGCGCCTGCGAGGACGCCCGTGTCCATCATGGCTGTGGGGGCCAGGTTAGTGCACCTCGTCGTGTTCGTCGGTCGCGTTGGTTTCCTCGCCGATGTCGTAGGGTTCAAAGTCCCGGAAGGCGCCTTGGCGGCGCTTCTTGACGCGGGCGAGGAGCTTGTCGCCCTCGGTCGTCCACACGAGCTTGTCTCCGGGTTCGATGCCAAGCTCTCGCCTCAGGTCGGCCGGGATGCTGGCGGCGTAGCCCTCGGTGACGGTCGTTTCCTTCACCGTCGACATGCAATCCTATTGGGGATTAATTGCTCTTATAATTATCCCTCTCGGCTGGTTCTTGTGGAGTGATGACAGACTCCCCCGCGGTGGAGGACGCCATCCGAAGGGAGAAGGCCCTTGGACAGCTTATTGTCGGAGGGCTCGGAGAGATTCAAGGAGCGGTTTCAGGAGAGGGAACTCAAGGACGACGAAGCTTTCCTCGAATGTATTGCCACCCTTAAAGGGCTAAAGCAATGAGGAAGGGGACGTCGCGCCGGCGCGGATGCACCACGCCCGTTCTCCCCGAGGACTTATACCGGGCGTTCGGGCTGATCGAACGGGCTTGAGGACCGGCGCTGGAGGCTGGCGCTGAGCATCGACCCGGTACCCGGCACGAGACCACGCTAGGTCTCCGCTCCCCGGATCTACGAGCCCACCCGAACGGGAGGCGAAACGAGATGAACACCGACGAGGACGGGTGGATCAGGAGTGGAAGCGCGATTTTACTGCAGTCATGGCTGATCGGAGCTTTGGCCATCGTGGTCCTGGGGGCGGTCCTCGCATCCGCGAGCCCAGCCGAGGCGGTCTTCCCCGAGGACGCCAAGTTGCTATCCGACGACATCGACGCGGACGATCGGTTCGGTCGCGGCGTCGCTATCGACGGGGACACCGCCGTCGTCGGAGCACCCTTCGACGATGACCAAGGCTCCAACTCCGGCAGCGC
>CAZOQA010000006.1:33117-66514 GCA_964581775.1 uncultured Thermoplasmatales archaeon
CCGCCGTCGTCGGAGCACCCTTCGACGATGACCAAGGCTCCAACTCCGGCAGCGCTTACGTGTATACACGCTCTGGATCCTCCTGGACCCAGCAGGCCAAACTCCTCGCCAGCGACGGCGCCGCCGGCGACCGGTTCGGGCACGCCGTCGCCATCGACGGGGACACCGCCGTCGTCGGGGCTCGCGGGAACGATGACCAGGGTAGCCTAACGGGCAGCGCGTACGTGTTCACACGCTCTGGGTCTTCCTGGACCCAGCAGGCCAAGCTCCTTCCAAACGACGCCGCGGGGGCCGACCGGGTCGGTCGCTCTGTGGCTGTCGTCGACGATACCGTCCTCGTCAGCGCCCACCTGGATGACGACCAGGGGACCAACTCCGGCAGCGCCTACGTGTTCACCCGCTCCGACTCCTCGTGGAGTCAACAGGCCAAGCTCCTCGCCAGCGACGGTGCGAAAGCCGACTTCTTCGGGTTATCGGTCGCCTTGGACGATGACAGGGCCCTCATCGGGGCCTGGGGAGACGACGATCATGGAGGCCAGTCGGGCAGCGCGTACGTGTTCACGCGCGCCGGCTCCTCGTGGAGCCAGCAGGCCAAGCTCTTGGCGAGCGACGGCGCCTCTGACGATCGCTTCGGTCGATCCGTAGCACTGGACGACGGAACAGCCGTCATCGGAGCCATAGGAGACGACGATCAGGGAAGCTTCTCCGGGAGCGCCTACGTCTTCACGCTATCGGGATCCACCTGGAGCCAGCAGGCCAAGCTCCTCGCCGACGACGGCGACAGCGACGATGCGTTCGGCAGCTCCGTCTCCGTGGACGGCGACACGGCGGCCATCGGAGCCTTCTGGGACGAAGAGCAGGGTAGCGAGTCGGGCAGCGCGTACGTCTTCGACCGAAACGATGCCTCATGGAGCCAGCGCGTCAAGCTCCTTGCCAGCGACGGCGACGCGGACGACCGGTTCGGCCGCTCCGTCGCAGCCCACGGGGACACCATCATCGTGGGCGCCCCGCTGGACGACGATCAAGGAACCCGCGCGGGCAGCGCCTACACGTTCATCTCCGACCGGGACGGCGACGGGTTGCGGGATGACATCGAGGCTGCACTCGGCACCGACCCCCTCGATCCCGACACCGACGACGATGGTCTCACCGACGGGGAGGAGGTCAACACATACGGTACCGATCCGTTGGATGCCGACACCGACGACGACGGCCTTACCGATCCAGGGGAGATCAACACGCACGCCACCGATCCCCTTGACCCGGACACGGATGACGATGGGCTTGAGGATGGACCTGAGGTGAACACCCACGACACGGATCCGTTGGATGCCGACACGGATGACGATGGGCTTGAGGATGGTCCCGAGGTCAACATGCATGGTACCGATCCCTTGGTTGCCGACACGGACGACGATGGGCTCGAGGATGGATCTGAGGTCAACGCCCACGAAACGGATCCTCTCGACCCGGACACGGATGACGATGGGCTTGAGGATGGTCCCGAGGTCAACACGCACGGCACCGATCCGTTGATTGCCGACACGGATGACGATGGGCTCGAGGATGGCCCCGAAGTCAATACCCACCAAACGGACCCTCTCGACCCGGACACAGACGATGACGGGCTCGAGGACGGACCTGAAGTGAACACCCACGAAACGGACCCCCTTGACCCGGATACGGATGACGATGGGCTTGAGGATGGATCTGAGGTCAACGCCCACGAAACGGATCCTCTCGACCCGGACACCGACGACGATGGGCTTGAGGACGGACCTGAAGTCAACACCCACGAAACGGACCCCCTCGACCCCGACACCGACGGGGACTTCTACGGAGACGGTACCGAGGTCGACTGCGCGTCGGACCCGACGGATCCGCTGAGCATCCCGCTGCCGACGTGTTCGCTGCCGGACGAGCTGCCCCTCTGATCACGGACTCTGCCGCTGTCCCTCGAACGTGAACCATCGGGCGCCCCCTACTGGCGAAACGGTGTCAAGGAGCCCGGGAAGGCACCCACCAGTAGCGGAGCTGGTCCCGTGCTGGGTTTCCCCGGAGCCGTCCGCCGGGGGAGCCGATATCGAAGCTCTGAGACCAACAACTTTGAGAGCCTGAAAGACTAGAACGGCATGAACGACGACTCAGGCCTGAACATGTACGGCCGGTTCGCGGGCGCGCTGGTTGCAAGCCTCATCGCGATGTATGCTCTTGCCTTCTCGCAGATCGATCTCTTCGCCCACTTTCAGTGGAGCCTCAGCGTCCTCTGGATCTCCTTGTCCATGGTCGCCGCCATGGGCCTCATCATGCTGACAGCCATGCTCAACATGCTCCCGAACCGGCAGGTCAACGTGGCTTTGTACGTCGGCTTCGGCCTCCTGCTCGTCGTCGCCTTCGCGGCAGGTCGCCTCGAGGCGTTCGTCGGCGACGATGCGTTCCTCCGCTCGATGATCCCCCACCACTCTCGTGCGATCCACATGTGCCAGGAGGCGAACCTCACGGATTCGCAGATCATCGATCTCTGCGGTCGGATCATCGAGGCGCAACGGGAGGAGATCACCGAGATGGAGAACATCATGCAACGGCGCGGCTGATCGTCTCCTCCATCGGGAGTATCTCGGTTCCCCACATTGGGCGAGGTAACCAACTCTACCCCCAGGGCTTCCTCCGTTTATGGGTGCCGAAGTTGGGTCTCATACGACTTCGACAGGAAACGGAAAAGTACGATAGAGTATGATGTTGAGCTTAGATGGCGGAAGGTGTTGATGAACCCGAGATTGCGACCATGGGCAAGCGAGGCCAGGTCGTGATTCCCAAGCAGTTCCGTGACTGTCTGGGGCTCTCCGAGCGGTCGCGTTTCGTCGTCTACGGTAAGGGGGACGTCATCGTGCTCAAACGGCTTGAGCTTCCGGACCTTGAGAAGGAGTGGGAGGAGATCTTTCAGATCATCGAAGAGAAGGACGTGGACCTCTCTGAGGAGGACATCCGCGAGGAGATCCAAGCCCAACGCCGGGAGTCCCCGGCAGAGCAGACGGACTGATCACGGGCTCGAGAAGGCCAGGGTTTGTAGGAAGACGAGCCGGTGGGGGTCTGGGAAGCCTTCGTGTTCGCGAGGAGCCTGGGCCTGACCGAGTGGCTGACCGCTCACGCGCCCCTGGCGGTGCTGGTCGCGTTCGCGGTCCTCACGCAGCTGGGCGACATCTGGTTCTTGTTCCTGCTCGCAGCGGTCCCCTACGCGGCCCACCGCGCCGTCGTCTCGTTGGGCGTCCAGAGGCGAGAGGCTTTGTTCGTGCTGGGCCTCGTGGCAGCGTACATCGGGCTCATCGGTCTCCTGAAGGGGATCTTCGATCTGCCTCGGCCCCCGGGAGCCGGTTCCCCGCCGGCGATGGAGCACCTTCCTTGGGTCTTGGAGCGAGCGCTTGCCCAGGCCATGACGGCCACCGGGCAGGGGTTCCCGAGCGGGCACGCGCTGGGGTCCACGATGGCGTGGGGCGGCGTAGCGCTCGTCGTCGACCGTGGCACCGTGAGGACGCGGTTCGCGGGCGCGGCCGGCATCGTGCTCGTCGTGTGCGTCTCGCGCCTCGTGCTCGGCTTGCACCACCTGGTGGATGTCGTGGCGGGCGTCTTGATCGGCGTCCTCGTGCTTGCGGGGCTGCGATGGGCCACGAACCGGACCGGTGGGCTCGGGCCCGTGTGGGCGTTCGCAGCGGCGGTCGCCTTGGGGCGGTGGGGGGTGGATCCGGGCTCGGGGAGCTTGGTCGTCTTGGGCGCGATATTGGGGGCGTGGGTCACGTGGGCGCGCGTTTCGGGGAGGGTGGACCGGTGCTCGAGCACGTGGACCGGCGCCGCCCTCGCGCTCGCGGTGATGGCGTCGGGAGCCATGGTCCTGCTGGGGCTGCATCTTGCCCGCCCGGCGGCGTGGGTGGCCGTGCCTGCGGGAGGGCTCGCGGGCGTCCTCGTGGTCGCCGCGCCCGTTCTCGGCGAGGGGGTGTGGAGGAGAGTTCAGAGGGGGGCTGGCTGAGAGGGATCCATGGGTCGAAAAGTTAACAGAGGGGACGGGTTTAGGCCTGCCTAATCCCCGGGGAGCATGCCCCTGGGAGGGACCCTCATGAACCGCGACACCGGAGCGCACGACGGATCCCGCGTCTCGAAGACCCTAGCCATCCTCGTCACCCTGACCGTGCTCATGGCCGGGTGCCTTGGCCCCGCCGGGCAAAGCGGCCCCGCCGACGACGGACCAACCCGCACCGTCGAGCACGCCACCGGCGAGACCGTGATCACAGGCCAACCCGAGACCGTCGTCGCCCTCGAGTGGGACCTCGTCGAGAACCTGCTCGCGCTCGGGATCCAACCCGCCGGCGTCGCCGACGTGGACGGGTACGAGCGCTGGGTCGACGCCGGCCCTGCGCTTGAGGACGATGTCGCGGACGTGGGCACACGGCAAGAGCCCAGCCTCGAGACCATCGCAAGCCTCGAACCCGACCTCATCCTCGGCGTCGAGTTCCGCCACGCCGAGATCGAGGGCCAGCTCTCCTCCATCGCGCCCACGCTCCTGTTCGACCCCTACCCCCCCGAGGACGGGCCCGACCAATACGAGCGTGCAACGGAGACGTTCCGAACCGTCGCCGAGGCCGTAGACCGAACCGACCGCGCAGAGCACGTCCTCGAAGGGGTCAACGCCACCTTCCAACAAGCCCGCGCGAGCCTCCAGGAAGCCGACCAAGCCGGGCAAGACATCGTGCTCGCCCAAGCCTACACGCAGGAAGCCTCGCCCGTGCTCCGGTTGTTCACGGACAACGCGCTGGCCACGCACCTCGTCGAACGGGTCGGCCTCCAGAACGCCTGGGAGGACGGCTTCCAAGCCTACGGGTTCTCCACCGTGAGCCTCGAAGCCCTCGAACAGGTCGAAGACGCCACCTTCCTCTACGTCGCCCAACCCGACGATGACCCCATCAACGGAACCTACAGCGACGATCCCGCCTGGCAGAACCTCACCTTCGTGCAAGAAGACCGCGTGCACCCGCTCGGCGCCGACGTGTGGCTCTTCGGCGGGCCCCTCTCCGCGGCCGCCACCGCGAACGCCATCGTCGAAGCCCTCGCCCCAGGAGGAAGCACGGATGACAGCTGAACCAAGCCCCCTCTCCGCAATTGACCTCGCCCTCGGCTTCGATGGGTTCTCCATCGACGACGTCGACGTGCACCTCCCGCGCGGCGAGATCACCGCCATCATCGGCCCCAACGGCTCCGGGAAGACCACGCTCCTTCGCATGCTCTCCCGCCTGCAACAGCCCGAGGAAGGGACCGTGTACCTCGACGGGGAGGCCATCCGGAAGCACTCCACCAAGCAGATCGCGCGCCGGCTAGCCATCCTCCCCCAATCCGCCCAACCCCCCGAGGGCGTCACCGTCCGCGAGCTCGTCGCGTACGGACGCCACCCCCACAAGGGCCTTCTGTCCCTGACCCGGGACGAGGACCGCGACGCGGTCGACTGGGCCCTCGACGTCACCGCCCTCGAGCCCCTGCACGACCGGTCCGTGGACTCCCTCTCCGGCGGAGAGCGCCAGCGCGCCTGGATCGCGATGGCGCTGGCCCAAGAGACCGACATCCTCCTCCTAGACGAACCCACCAACAACCTCGACCTCCGATTCCAGATGGAGACCCTCTCGCTCGTGAGAACCCTCAACCGAAAGCACGGGCTCACCGTCGCGTGGGTCCTGCACGACCTCAACCAAGCAGCAGCCTACAGCGACCGCATGATCCTCATGCACGACGGGGACATCGTCCGCCGCGGGACCCCCGAAGCCACGCTGGACCCGGACATCCTCGAGGACGTCTTCGGGATCCCGGTCACCGTCACGCGACACCCCGCCACAGACACCCCCTTCGTGGTCCCCCTGAACCCCACCGGACACGAAGCCCCCGAGGTCCCCTCGGGCGCGATTCCCTGACGGTGCCAAGCGTGCACGAGGCCGCCCGCGCCCAGCAAGGGGGACCACGTTGAAGCCAGCAAGGCAGCCCCAGCGCGCCCACCTCTGGGTGTTCGCAGGCGGGCTCTCCCTTTTGGCCGGGCTCCTCGCCATCCATCTCACCCAAGGCCCTGCCGGGATCTCCGCTCGCACCGTCCTCGAGGCGCTCCTTTCCCCCCAGGACGAGCTGCACCACGCGATCGTCTGGAACCTTCGCCTTCCCAGAGCCATCGCTGGCATCCTGGCGGGAGCGGTGCTCGCGGTCGCGGGGCTTTTGCTCCAGACCGCGACCCGGAACCCGTTGGCCTCGCCCGCCACGCTCGGCGTGAACGGCGGCGCGTTCCTAGCCGTCGTGGCCACAGCGGCTCTGGGCGCCTCATGGGCTCCCCCTCTCGGCGTCGCCTTCTTGGGAGGCTTGGCGGCCGCGGGGGTCTCGATTGCCGTCGCCGGGGGCCTCTCGGCGACGCCGGTTCGTCTCGCGCTGGCGGGGATGGCCGTGGCCATGGCCTCTTCGGCCGGCGCTGCGGTCCTGCAGATCCTGTTCGAGGAGGAGACGGCTGGCTTGTTCTTCTGGGGGTCGGGGTCCCTGATCCAGCAGGGCTGGGACGGGATCCGATCGGCTCTCCCTTGGGGGGGTGTGGGCTTGCTTGCTGCGGTCCTGTTGTCGCGGTCCTTGGACGTGCTCGCGCTGGGGGACGATGCGGCGCGGAGCTTGGGCCAGCGGGCTCGATGGGTTCGGGTCTCGGCGACGGGCCTTGGAGTGTTGTTGGCTGCGACGGTCGTGGCGTTGACGGGCCCGTTGGGGTTCGTGGGGTTGGTCGCGCCGCACGTGGTGCGCTTGATGGGTCTCAAGCGGCATCTGGGGCGGGTCCTTGGCTCGCTCGTGTGGGGCCCGGTGATGCTCGTGGGGGCCGACGTGGTGGGCCGGTGGGTCTCGGTGGGGGCCTCGGAGGTCCCTGCGGGCGTCGTGACGGCGCTGCTGGGCACGCCGTTTTTGATCTATCTGGCTCGCCGCGTGGGCAGCGGGGGCGTGGTCCAGCGGGGCCAGGAGCGCTCGCGGGGGCCGGGGGGTGCGCGTCGGGTCTCGTTGGGGTGGGCGCTCGCGGTGAGCGGGGGGGTGTTGGGCTTGGTGGGTGTCGTGAGTTTGGGGATGGGGGCGGTGGATCCTTCGCTGGGGGACTTGTGGGGGGTCGTGGGCGGGGCGTTGGCGGAGGGCGAGCGGTTCATCCTTTTGCAGCTGCGGGTGCCGCGCGTGCTGGTGGCGGCGATGGCGGGGGGGTGTTTGGCTCTTAGCGGGTTGTTGTTGCAGGGCGTAGTGCGGAACCCGTTGGCGGCTCCGGACATCGTGGGCGTGATGTCGGGGGCGGGCGTGGGCGCGATGGTGCTCCTTTTGGCGTTCCCGGAGGCCCCGGTGGCGTTCTTGCCTGGGGCGGCGTTCGTGGGGGCCGCGGTCTCGTTCGGCGTCGTGTACGCGGCTTCGTGGAGGGATGGGATCCAGCCGGAGCGGTTGGCGCTTGTGGGGATCGGTGTGGCGGCGTTGGGGGAGGCGGTCATCAACATGCTCGTGGTGAGGGCGGATGTGCGGTTGGCTCAGGCGTTGACGTGGTTGTCTGGGAGCACGTACGCTCAGGCGTGGTCGGACGTGGCGACGCTGGGCTTGCTCGCGCTGGTCTTGGCGCCGGTGGCTTGGGTGTGGGCCAGCCGGTTGGACGTGGTGGCGTTGGGGGATGCTAGCGCGAGGGGGTTGGGGGTGCCTTTGGAGCGGTCTCGGCTTGTCTTGTTGGGGGTGGCGGTCGCGTTGGCGGCTGCGGCGGTGTCGGTGGTGGGCACGGTGGGGTTCGTGGGGTTGGTGGCGCCGCATGCGGCGCGGTTGTTGATCGGGGGTCGCCATCGACGCTTGGTGCCTGTCGCATTCCTGCTCGGGGCGATCCTCTTGGTCGGGGCGGATCTTGTGGGTCGCGTCGTGTTCGCGCCCACGCAGATCCCCTCGGGGCTTGTCGCGGCCGTCGTCGGCGCCCCGTACTTCGTGTGGTTGTTGCGTCGATAGAGGGTCGGCTCGAGGTGGGTTGGGGGAGCCCACCATGCCACCTTTCGGCTAGCCTAAACTTCTTTAGGGTTGCCTAAACTCGGCAAACAGGACCGCATTCGTCCGGTTCCCCCCGGCCGGTCTCACACCGGCAGGATGGAACGATGACGACACCCCGAACACGACGCCACCTGGACCGAGCCGACGCTCGCCCACGAACGCCCCGCCCAACCCTCACATGGAGGAGAGCCCCATGAAACACCATCGGCTCTGCCTGGGCCTGCTCGTCCTCGTCATCGCGCTCAGCGGGTGCATCTCGCCAGGCGGAACCGGAGACGACCCGGACGGCGAGGACCCGCTGATCATCGCCACCGACGAAGACCCCGGGTCCGCTGCCAACCCCTATGTCAGCGCCCATAGCAAGTTCGACTGGCTCAAGGATCTGGTCTACGACCGCCTGTTCCTCCCGTCACCCTACGTCGAGGAACCGATGCCCGGGTTGGCCACCAACGCGACCCAGCTTGACCCTTCGACGTGGACCGTGGACCTCCGAGAAGGCGTCACGTGGCACGACGGAGAACCCTTCACCGCGCAGGACGTCGTCTTCACCTACCAATACTACAGGGACGGTCCACCCACACGCCACACGCACCACGTCAGTGAAGCCCCCCACATCGAGACGATCCGGGCCACAGGGGAACAAACCGTGCGGTTCGAATGCGCCTACCCCTGCCCCACGCTTGCACAGATCACGCTCCCGGACTTGCCCATCCTCCCGGAGCACGTCTGGAGCGACGTCGACGACCCCTACACGTACCAAAAGCTCCCGATCGGGACGGGCCCCTACGAGCTCGTCGACTACCAGCAAAGCGAACACCTGAGCTTCCGAGCGCACGAGGGCTACTTCCTCGGAGCTCCCACGGTCGACGCGATCGAGGTCCCCATCATCACGGACCACTCCGCCATCTTCACGGCCCTCCGCACCGGGGAGGTCGACAGCACGACCGTCCCCGTTCCCCCCGAGCTCGTCTCGACCTTCGAGGACAACGACGCGGTCTCCGTCGCGGCCACCAGCTCGCTCTCGCTCGTCGAGGTCAGGGTCAACTACGACCGATCCCCCTTCGACAACGCCACCTTCCGCGGGGCCCTCTCCGACGCCGTCGACCGAGAAGCGATCGTCGACACGGTCAAGCTCGGGATGGCACAGCCCGGCACGCAAGGCTACCCCCATCCCGCCTCCCCCTGGACCGCGCCCGACCTCAGCACCCCCCATCAGCCCCAGCAGGCCCGACAAACGCTCGAACAACTGGGCTACACGGACCGCGACGGCGACGGCGTCCGAGAAGCCCCCAACGGGACCGAGTTATCCTTCACACTACAGGTCGCCTCCAACCGGCCCGTCTGGGTCCGTGCCGCTGAGATCATGGCCAGCCAGCTGGGCGAGGTCGGCATGGACATCGAAGCCGTCAGCCTGGATTCGGGCACCATCGGCAGCCTGCTCGGGTCCCGGAACTTCGACCTGTACATCAGCAGCATCACCCCCCACGGGGTGGCCGACCCCGACCAGTTCGTCATGTCCCACATGAGCGGCTACCTATGGGACGGGTCCCCCTACCCCGAGTGGGACGAGCTCCACAGCCGATGGGAGAACACGACCACGGTCGACGAGCGCAAGGAGGTGCTCTTCGAGATGCAGCGCCTGTTCAACGAGCAACCCACCTCGCTTGTGCTCTGGTACGAGGAACCCCGCTGGGCCTACCACCCCGCCGCGCACGACTCCTGGACCGTCTCACCAGGGTTCGGGATCCACCACAAGTTCTCGTTCCTCCCCGAGGACGCACATGGCACAGCGACGACCCGAACGGTCCCCTAACCCATGAGCGAGGAGACCCCGAGGATCGCGACCCGGGTCGGAGAGTACGCGCTCACGATCTGGGCCGCGATCACCATCAACTTCGCCCTCCCCCACCTGGCCCCCGGGGACCCGCTCACGTACATCTTCGGCCAATGGGCGGGAAGCCTCTCCGACGCCCAGCGCCAGTCGCTGCTGGCCACCTATGGGCTCGACCAGCCCCTGCACGAGCAGTACCTCGGGTACGTATGGGGTCTCCTCCACGGCGACCTGGGCATCTCGCTGATGACCGGCGACGCGGTGTCCTCGGTGCTCCTCCACCGCCTTCCCTGGACCGTGCTCCTGGCCGGGAGCGCTCTGATCCTTGCGACGCTCCTGGGCGTGCTCCTTGGAGCGGTCAGCGCCTGGAACCGAGGCGAGGCCAAGGACCTTGGCCTTCTGGGAACCCTGCTGGCCCTGGAGTCCGCTCCTGCCTTCTGGATCGGGATGATCCTCCTGTCGATCTTCGCGGTCCAGCTCGGCTGGTTGCCCTCCTACGGGACCGGCCAACTAGGGACCGGGGCGGGATGGACGACCAACCTCGTCAGCATCGCCTCGCACCTCTGGCTTCCGCTTTTGACCCTCGTGCTGGCCCGCGTGGGCGGCATCTTCCTCATCGCACGGGCCTCGACGATGGCCACGCTGGCCGAGGATCACCTCTTGTTGGCGAAAGCCAAGGGGCTCTCCGATCGCGTCGTGCTCTTCAAGCACGCGCTGCGCAACGCGCTTCTACCGATCTACACGCGCTTTACGCTGGACGTGGGCGCCATGATGGGCGGCGCGGTCGTCGTCGAAACCGTGTTCGCCTACCCAGGCCTGGGCCGACTGATCTACGAGGCCGCACTGGCCCGGGATTACCCTCTCCTCCAGGGGGCCTTCCTTCTGCTCACGCTGACCGTCATCGTGGCCAACCTCCTCGCGGATCTCACCTACCCGCTCATCGATGCCCGCACGAGCACGGACCCCACCCCGGAGGCCTCCGCATGAGCGTGAACGTCCTCGCCCGCCTCCAGCGGCGAATCGGGGATCTGTGCCCGAAGAGCCGAACAGCCCGCGCCTTGGGGTTGATCGGCCTGGCGGGGCTCGTCGGATTCTTCTTGGCCGGGTTCGCTGCGCCCCTTCTTTCCCCCTACGACGCTACGGAGACGCCCGGGCTCCCCTTCCAGGCGCCCAGCCTCGAGCACCCGCTGGGCACCGACGATGTGGGCCACGACCTGCTCACGCTCCTGATGGTGGGCACGCGTGCATCCCTCCTCGTGGGTCTGCTCGGGGGCGGACTCGCGATCGGTCTGGGCACGCTGGTGGGCATCGGCGCAGGCCTCCTCGAGGGGGCGGTGGGGAACGGGCTGATGCGTGGGGTCGACGTCGCCTTGACGCTCCCGTTCTTGCCTTTGATCATCGTCGCCACGGCGTTCGCGGGGCCGGGATTGTGGACCACCGTCGTGGTCTTGGGATGCGTCCTCTGGGCCCAACCGGCTCGTGAGCTCCGCTCCCAGGTGCTCTCGGTGAAGGAACGCGAGTACGTGCAGGCGTCCGAGGCGATGGGCGCCTCAAGGCTCCGCCTGGGCGCCCGACACGTCCTCCCAGCGGTGTCCCCTCTCGTCGTAGCTCAGTTCGCCAAGGCCGCCGGGACGGCGATCCTCCTGGAGGCATCCATCAGCTTCCTGGGGCTGGGGGACCCGTCTTCGCCAAGCTGGGGCACGATCCTCTTCTTCGCCCAGCAACGGAGCGCGTTCCTGACCGATGCCTGGCTCTGGTGGGTCCTCCCGGCCGGTCTAGCGATCAGCGCAAGCGTGCTCTGCTTCGTGTTCGTGGGCTTCGCCGTTGAAGACCTCACCCGGACGCAGCCCCGCACCGGGCCAACGCGGGCAGAGGATGCCCCGGAGCTCCATGCAGGGAACGGCTCGTCGAGCGTGGTGGAGGCGCGGGATGTGACGGTCGCATACGACGGGGCTGAGGATCCCGCGGTCGACGGGGTCGACCTGACGGTGCGGCCGGGCGAGACGCTGGCCGTCGTAGGGGGCTCGGGGAGCGGGAAGTCGAGCCTTGCACTTGCTTTGGTGGGCCTTCTTCCCCGTTCGGGCCACGTCGAGGAGGGGCGCCTGGAGCTTGGAGCCCTGAAGGCCCGAGGCGTGGCCGAGCTTCGAGGGCGAAGGATCGGGCTTGTGCCCCAGGAGGCGATGAACGCGCTGAACCCCCTGATGACGGCTCGCGCCCAGGTCGCCGAGGCGATCGCGACGCATGACGGGACGCCACGAGGGACCGCTGGCGAGGAGGCGGAAGCGTTGCTTGGTCGGGTCGGGTTGCCCGGGGATGCCCATGCGTTGCATCCTCACGAGCTAAGCGGCGGGATGCGCCAGCGGGTCGCCATCGCCATCGCGCTTGCCCCGCGACCCGAGGTGCTGATCGCGGACGAGCCGACCACCGGGTTGGACACGGTGACGAAGGTCGAGGTCCTAGGGCTCCTGGAGGCCCTGCAGGAGGACCAGGGGTTCGCGCTGGTTCCCGTCAGCCACGACCTGCCGGCCGTCACGAAGATAGCCGACCGAGCGGCCGTCATGAAGGACGGCGCGATCGTGGAGACCCTGGACCTCAACGAGAGCGACCCCCAACCCAGGGACCCCTTCACGCGTGAGCTGCTCGAGGCCCGAGCCTCGCTGAGGAACCCCCCACGTTCGGGACGCTCGAACGGACAGGCAACAACGCCGGTGGTGCAAGCCGAGAGGATCACGAAGAGCTTCCCGAGGCCCGGGAACCGGAAGGGTACCGACACCGTCCTCGACGAGGTTAGCTTCCAGCTTCACCGTGGAGAAGTCGTCGGGTTGATCGGTCGAAGCGGGGCTGGGAAGAGCACGATCGGGCGGATCCTGGCCGGCCTTGCCCACCACGACGAGGGGCGGGTCGAGATCGAGGGGCGCCTCATCGAGGAGCTTCGAGACGACCAACGCGTCCTGGGCCGTCTTGTGCACTACCTCTTCCAGGATCCCTACGGAGCCCTTCCGCCAAGCTTCCGCGCCCGCTCGATCGTCGGGGAGCCTCTTGAGATCCACGAGCCCCGGCCCTCCCGGTACCGCGCCCGGGTGAGCAAGGCGCTCGAGGCGGCCGAGCTGACCCCCCCGGCGGACTACGAACAGCGCGTCCCCGGAGAGCTATCAGGCGGAGAACGGCAACGCGTCGCCCTGGCGCGCGCCCTAGCGCTAGGGCCCTCCCTGTTGATCGCCGACGAACCCGCTTCCATGCTCGATGCCCCGCTCAAAGAGGGCTTGCTCGCGCGGATCCGCGAGGTCAGCGACCAGCGGGGCATGACGACCCTCCTCATCACGCACGACGTGGCCCGCGCCGCGACCGTCGCCGATCGTCTGCTCGTGCTCGAAGAGGGCCACATCGTCGAGGCGGGCCCCACGCGCCGAGTCATCGAGTCCCCCCGTCACGCCGAGACGCAACGCCTCATCGCCGCGGCCAAACGCCTCGCCGACACCCCCAATCCGACGCCCCCCGTCCGCCCGAGGTCCAAGCCATGACGCAACAAGACCCCGTCGCGTTCCTAGACCCAGACACCGCGTTCAGCCGGGGCCTGGTCGACCGCGCCCCCTTCCCCAAGGACTGCCGTCCGATCGATCAGTACGAGATCGAAGGCAAAGACCTGGGGCAGTATCCAGGGATCGTGGTCTCCAGCCAAGCGGACCAAGAGTTCTTGCTCAACCATCGGGCCCTCGTCGAGACCTACCTCGACAGGGGCGGCGTGGTGGCCTTCAGCGGCCACTTGTGCACGCCATGGCTCCCCGGCGCGGCGCCCTTCCAAGCCAAGACCATCCGGTCGCACCAGGATTACCACGTGGCCCGCGTCCACGATCACCCCATCTTCGAGGGGGTCCAAGCCGAGCACCTGACCTACCAGAAGGGCGTGGCCGGGTTCTTTGCACGCGGCCATCACCCTCCCCCTCCCGGCGCCGAAACCCTCGTCCATCTCGAAGGCGGGGAACCGGTCGTGTACGTGGACACGACGACGACCCCGGGCACGATCCTGGTCCACAGCGGGAACGACTTGATCGGGTTCGCCCGTCGGAACACGTCCGCGGCTCGCATCCCCCAACAGATGATCGACTGGATGCGGACCGTCAGCGATTTGGAGGGTGGACGGTGACGCGCCTGGTCACGCTCTACAACGGGAACGGCTCCCAACACTACGCCTTCCACGAGTCCCAGTTCTCACGGGGTTTCGGGGAGATCCTCCACCAGACGAACCTCGACGCGCTCGAGCCATCGGCCGTTGACGGGCTTCTGATCCCATCCCGCATGCACCTGGGCACGCTCGCGGCTCATGCGGATACGGTTCGAGCGGTGCTCAGGGCAGGGGGCCACCTGGTCCTGTTCGGTAAACGACACCTTCCTCTGTTCGAAGATCTCCGTTTCGATCCGCGGCCCACGAACTTCTGGTGGTGGATGGAGCCCGATGCAGACAGCGGTCTGCGATTCCCGAGGCCCCAGCACCCGTTCTTCTCTCACGTTCCTCCTGAGGACTGCGAGTGGCACTTCCATGGGGTGTTCGATCCTCCCTCTTGCGCAGAGGTCCTCATCGAGGACGTACGGGGCGGAGCGGTCGTTTACATGGACGAGGAAACGTACGAGGGCACCCTGTTCGCCGCTTGCCTAGACCCGATCTACCATTTTGGATCGCGGTTCATGCCCGCCACAGAACGCTTCCTCGCCGGCTTCCTTCCTTGGCTGCAGACGCGCATAGGAACGGGACAGGCCAAGCCCGATGAGAAGGCCCGGTACGCCGGCCCCTCCGCCCGGCCGTGACGATGACAAGAAGGGGCCCCATAACACGACCGCGTGGCGACACCCCGTCGGGACGAACCGCCAGAACCCGAGACAACGATGAAGAAACCCCACCGCGCTCAGGACCCCTGGTACCGGTTCCCACCGCTCGTCAACGCGGCAGCTAGCGGGTTGATCCTCGCGCTCGGTTGGGCCCTCTCGCTGGCGGGAAGCCCGCGGTGGCTGGTGCTTTCCACGTACGGCGTGGCCATCGTGTTGGGGGCTCGCTTCTGGGCGCGCGAGGGCTTCGAGGAGCTCGTCCACGAGCACAGGGTCGGCATCGAGGTGTTGATGGGTGCGGCCGCGGCGGGCGCGATCGTGCTGGGCGAGCACTTGGAGGCGGGCATGCTCGTGGTCATCTACGCGGCCGCGGAGGCCCTTGAGGAGTACGCGTACGCGCGCACCCGAGGCGCCATCCGCTCGCTTTTGAACCTGGTCCCGGAGACCGCCACGCGCATCCACGACGATCACGAACAAACCGTGCACGCGGAGGAGCTTGCACCGGGAGACACCATCCTGCTTCGCCCCGGCGAGCGCGTGCCCGCGGACGCGGTCATCCTGGAGGGCCGCACCAGCGTGGACGAGGCCGCCGTCACGGGCGAGTCCATCCCGGTGGACAAGGAGCCCGGGGATGCGCTCTTCGCGGGCTCCGTGAACAAGACCGGCGCCGTGCCAGCCCGCGTCACCACGCGCTTCGAGGACAACACGGTCTCCAAGATGATCCACCTCGTCGAAGACGCCCAAGACGTCGCCTCCCGCAAGCAGCGATGGATCGACCGCTTCGCCACCCGCTACAGCCCCACCATCCTCCTCGCCGCCGCAGCCCTCCTCACCGTCCCCTGGCTCATCGGGCTCGACCCCGCGCCATGGGCGTACCGGGCCACCGTGCTCCTCGTCGCGGGCGCCCCCTGCGCGCTCGTGATGAGCACGCCCGTGGCCACGGCCGCCGCTATCAACCGCGCCGGCAAACACGGCGCCCTCATCAAAGGCGGCCTCCACCTCGAGACCATGGCCACGCTCGACGCCGTGGCCCTCGACAAGACCGGCACCCTCACCACGGGCGCCCCCACCGTCACGGACATCGTCCCCGTGGAGGGGGCCACCGAGGAGAAGGTCCTTGAGCGCGCGGCCAGCGTCGAGCACCTTAGCGAGCACCCCCTGGCCCAAGCCATCGTCGAGAGGGGCCGTCAAGAGGGCATCGAACTCGTGGAGGCAAGCGGGTTCGAGGCTGTGACCGGGTCCGGGGTGAAAGCCCGCATCGGGGGCGAGGAGACCCTCGTCGGGCGCCCCCGGTTCCTCGAAACCGAAGGGACCGAGATCGGGGACGAACTCGCGGGCGAAGCCACCCGGCTTGCCAGGGAGGGCAAGACTGTGGTGCTCGTTGGCGTCGAGGGTCAAGCCATCGGTGCCATCGCGCTGCGGGACGAGCCTCGCGAGAACGCGCGCCTAGCGATGAAGGGGTTGCGCGAGAGGGGCCTGCACGTGGTCATGCTCACCGGGGACAACCGCCAGACGGCGGACGCGATCGCGCACGAGCTTGGCATCCAGGAGACGCGTTCCGGGCTGGATCCCACCGAGAAGGTCGAGGCTGTGAAACGCTTAGAGATGGATCACGGGGCCGTGTGCATGGTGGGGGACGGCGTCAACGATGCGCCTGCATTGGCGACGGCGACCGTGGGCATGGCCATGGGCGCGGCGGGATCGGACGCGGCTATCGAGGCCTCGGACGTTGTCCTGATGGGGGACGACCCCCTGCAGGTGGTGCGCGCGTTCGAGACGGCGGACAAAAGCCAGAGCGTGGGCAAGCAGAACATCGTGTTCAGCCTGGCCATCCTCGCCGTGCTCGTGCCCCTGGCCGTGCTGGGCCTGTTGGGCATCGCGGCGGCCGTGATCGCGCACGAGACGAGCGAGCTGCTCGCGGTCGCCAACGGGCTCCGAGCCGGATGATGCCGTGGGCGCCGTCCCCGACCGTGCTCGCGCGGGCCGGAACATATCCGGCCCTCGGCACCTATTCCGGGCGGGCGTCCATACGTCTGCTCATGGCCCTGACCGAGCTTCAGATGGGACCGGACATCGAGGAGTGCATCGACAACTGCTTCGAAGCATCTCAAGCCGCTGAGAAGTGCGCCACGCACTGCATCGAGATGGGCGAGACCGACCGGACGCGATGCATCGAGCTGTGCCGGGACGTCGCCGAGATGACGAGCCTGCACGCGCGCATGATGGCCCGCGACTCCGAGTACCACAGCCAGCTGGCCTCCGTGTGCGCGGACCTGTGCGATACGTGCGCGGACGAATGCGAGCGCTTCGATGGTGCCATCCCCGAGACGTGCGCCGAGGCGTGCCGACGGTGCGCGGACTCCTGCCGGAACATGGCCCGGGCTTAGGGGTTGTCCTCGCGTCCCCCGGTAGGGGGCGGCCCGGGATGGTGGAGGAAACAGCCGTTAAAGCCGCTCTTGGCCGCCCGGGCCGCAGAGCGCGTACAAAATCACGGGCTTTATCGTTGACGCTCTTCCGACATCTTTCCCGCTCCAAAGGAGAGGTTGGAGGACCCAGCCAGCGCTTGCTGAAAGCCTATGTGATGAGAGCCGCATCGAGAGTTGGAGGAAACAGCCGTTTACTTGCCCAGGCCGTCCACGAGCGCCAGCTTGAGCCCTTCGAACCGTAGGGTCTGCAAGCGGTGCCAAGAGCCGTTCACGTTCCGCCAATCGTTCGACGGAACTGCGTTGGTGTTGAAGGTCTGCTCGTGCGGCGTGCTCCTCGAGCACGCCCCCGGCTCGGGCAGGGCCGAAGGGGAATGCGTCATCTGCCATGCGCTTCGGCGTGCCGGTCGGTCCGTCGAGCGGTCGGAGATCTCATCGCGTCACGTGCATCGGCCACCGTTCCCGGCTGTTCCACAGGGTCGTGAGTCGCTTCGCGGGGTCTTGGCCCATCCTGTATACTCGGAGCTCCTTGATGATTACGAGGAGGACCTTGAGCGCCTTCGACCGATCCTGGACGGCGAGGTTGGAGGGTGGAGCAAGATCCAGGAGGTAGCGCTTCTTCTTCGCGATGTCGCCGACCGTCTCGAGATCCAGCACGCCGAACGAGCAACGCCCGCGTAACGCAGGAGCCTCCGTGCAGGTCCGGGCTGGTCGGATGTTTTTATGCGGATCTCCCCCTACTGCGGCCGATGCTGGAGTCCCTTGAGGACACGGTCGCGGTCGTGACAGGCGCCAGCAGCGGCATCGGGGAAGCCACCGCTAGGCGCCTGGCCCAAGAGGGAGCCCAGGTGAGCCTGGGAGCCCGCCGGCGCAAGCGCTTGGAGGCCCTCGCAGCGGACATCGAGGACGAGCATGGGACCGAGACCGTCGTCGTGCCCACGGACGTGCGCCACCGGGACGCGGTGGACGCGCTCGTCGAGGACACCGTCGAGCGCTTCGGTCGGATCGACCTGCTCGTGAACAACGCGGGCCTGGCGCGCGGGGGCCGCATCGAGGAGATGACGGACGAGGCCTACCGGGCCATGATGGACACGAACTGCGATGGCATGTTCTACGCCGCGCGGGCCGCGCTCGAACATCTGCGTCAGGCGGAGGGGACGCTCGTGTTCGTGGCCAGCGCGGCCGGCAAGTACCCTCGCTCGTACAACCCGGTGTACGCCGCGACCAAGTGGTGGACGCGTGGCTTCGCGCAAAGCGTGAGCGCGCAAGCCGGGGACGATGTGGCCGTGACCATCGTGAACCCTGCCGCGGTGCGCACCGAGTTCACGGTGGACGGGACGCCCTTCCAGGAGCGCTTCGACCCCGGCGAGGTGGTCGAAGCGGACGAGGTCGCCGACGCGGTCGCGTTCGCCGCCAAGCAGGCCCCGTCCATGGTGCACGAGATCGACGTGTACAACCGCGACAAGCTCACCGGCTTCTAGGACGCCCGCGACCGCCGGGTGCACCGAAAACGTTAACCTCGGGCCGTTTCACTCGGACCACCGGGAGGGATCCCATGAGACGCGCATGCAGCATCCTACTGGCGGTCACCATGTTCCTTGTGACCGTCCCCGTATCCACGAGCCAGACCGCATCGGAAGCCACCGGCATCGACCCCGTGCTCAACGGAGGCTTCGAGCACCCGCCCGAGGTCGCCACGGGCCCCCTTGAGGGGACCCCCCTGGACACGTGCATCGGTGTCGGGCACCAAGCCCAGTTCGGCGAGGACACCGTGCAAGGCGACCTGGCCGGCGGCGTCTACGACGACCCCGACCCCACGCAAAGCGACCCCCAACACGCCGTCGAGCGCATCCAAGAGGACCCCGAAGGCGAAGCCATGTTCCTGGCAGGCCTCGGACACTGCGTCTGGGGCGAGGACACCGGGTACGATCTGGCATGGGTGACGCCCGTCGAGCGCATGGACCAACCCCTGCACTGGAGCAAGGACGCCAACGACCCCAGCGTCGAGTTCACCTACGACCACGGCGACCCCAGCGACCGGGCCGCCAAGTTCCTCCCCGACCCCAGCGCTGCGAACCAGAACCTCTGGCAGTTCTCGGGAAGCCCCTTCCAGGCCTTCACCGCGAACGCTGACGCGTTCGAGCTCGACCTGCTCGAAGGCGAGGCCCCCGCGAACGCGAACGTTCGACTCAGCCTGACCCCCACCCCCCTGGGCTCGCAAAGCGCCGCGTACTACAACGACTGCGTGCTCACGTTCACCGGCGACCACATCAACGCCGCCGCCGACGAAGACGGGCACGTCTCCATCGACCCCACCGATGCCCGCTTCACGAGCGCCAACGACGACGTGTGCGCCCAGATGGAAGCCGACTGGGACGACGCGGACAGCGAGGAGGACAAGCGCGAGATCCTCGCCCAGAACCGCATCACGCAGATCAGCTTCTGGAACTGGAACAAAGGCGACCAAGCGGTCGTCATCGACAACGTCGCGCTGCCCGGCGCGAGCACGGCCGCCGAGGAAGCCCCCCGCGCGACCCTCGACCCCCGCCTTCCCTGACGCGCCCTCCAGAACCCCCTCGCCCGGGCCGCAGCGTGCCCGCCCGGCCCGGGCCAGGGGCTTGCCGAACATGTTCCCTCCCCGCCAGGCTACTTCCCAGGCGAAGGCCTAGCCCGGCCCCCCATGACCCCCCGCGGTCCCAGGAGGCCGAACGCATGCGCGTTTTCTCCCCCAACGCCGACGACGCCCGAGCCACCCGCCTGGCCCTCGCGGCCACCGGCGCCCTCATCGCCGCCGCAAGCCTCACGCTCCCCCTTCTCCCCGAGCCCCTTCCCGGGTTTCTCATGATCCTCCCCCAAGCCTCGCCCCGCCTGAAGCTTGGACTCCTCGCGCTTTTAGGCCTCCCGTTCGCGCTCGCCATCATCGGGCAAGCAAGCATCCGCCTGGCCGTCGAGTGGCTCCGCGGGGAGCGCCCCGCCAAGGATCCCCAAGGCATCGTGCTAGAACGCCACCCCGACTGGAACGCGCACACCCTGGCCACGTTCGCCACGCGCATCCACCTTCTCTCCCAACAAGACGACCCGCCAAGCCTCACCGAGCCCCCGTGACGACGAGGACGACCATGGCCACGCAGCAACCCGCCGACCCCGTGCACCAAGCCCTCGACGACGTGCGCGAGCACATCCACCAGAGCGTGGTCGGGCTCGAAGGCGCCACGGACGATCTGCTCACCGCGTTCATCACGCAAGGCCACGTGCTCCTCGAGGGCGTCCCCGGGCTCGCCAAGACCACGCTCGCGAAAGCCTTCAGCCGCGCGCTCAACCTCACCTTCCGCCGCATCCAGTTCACCCAAGACCTCCTCCCCGCCGACATCACCGGGCACTACTACTTCGACCAAGCCGACAACGAGTTCAAGTTCCGCCACGGCCCCATCTTCAGCAACGTCATCCTCGCCGACGAGATCAACCGAGCCAGCGCGAAAACCCAAAGCGCGCTCCTGGAAGCCATGCAAGAAGGCCAGGTCACCGTGGAAGGCGAAACCTACCGCCTGCCCCAACCCTTCTTCGTCATCGCCACGCAGAACCCCATCGACGTCGAAGGCGTCTACGAGCTCCCCATCGCTCAACTCGACCGGTTCATGCTCAAAACCCGCCTCAACTACCTGCCCCACGACGAAGAACGCCGCGTGCTCCAACGCGAACTCCAAGGCACCCTGCAACGGGAACCCAAAACCCAAACAAGCGGCTCCGTCGCCGACACGCTCACCGGCGCCGCCGACACGGTGCACGTCGACGACGCGCTCGTCGACTACATCCTCGCCATCGCGGAAGCCACGCGCACGCACGAACAGCTCCGCCTGGGCGCCAGCACGCGCGCAAGCCTCCACCTGCTCAACGCCACCCGCGCCCACGCCCTCCTAGAAGGCCGCGACCACGCGCTCCCCAGCGACACGAAGAACGTCGCCAAGCAAGTGCTCGCCCACCGCCTGGCCGTCAGCGTCGACGCCGAGATCGAGAACCGCACCGCCCTCGACGTGCTAAGCGACATCCTCGAATCCCAAGACGCCCCCGCCATCAAGCCCCCCTAACCATGAAGCGCACCTGGCGCGGCAAAGGCGGCCTCCTCGTCGCCCTCGTGCTCTACCTGCTCGCCTACGGGTTCGCCACCGTCACGCCCGCCCTCCTCGCCACGCTCCTGCTCGCCTACCTCGCCACCGCCCACGCACGCTTCCGCCTGCTCATCCAACGCCTCGACGCCACCGCGCACGCCCACCCCCCCGACCGGACCCCCCGACAAGGCGACCCCCTCGAGATCCCCCGGACCCTCCACCTCGAACCCCCCGGCCTCTACGCCACGGCCACCGCGGAGAGCACCCACGCGTACACCGTTCACGAGGTCCGCCTCGAACGCGACGACGAGACCCCCCACGGGACCACGTTCACCGCGACCGTGCGCCTGTCCCCCACCCAACGCGGCCGCATCGAACAACCCAGCATCACGCTTACCCTCACCGACCCCGAAGACCTCTACGAACACGACGTGACCCTCCATGCGCCCGCCGAGTTCACCGCGCACGCCGCCCCCCACCGTTTCCAACAAAGCCGCCACGCCGAACGCCTACGACGCCTGCTCCACGCCACACCCTCCACCCCCCAAGCCCACGCCTCCCGAGCCTACCACTCCAACGAACCCACGCGCCGCGTCGACTGGAAAGCCTCCAGCCGCCACCCCCGCCTAATCGCCCGCCTGCCCCCGCAAGAACGCGCCACCCCCCTCACCGTGATCCTCGACGCCAGCGAAACCATGCGCCACCGCACCCCCCGCGGCTGCATGCTCGACCACGCCCGAACCCTCGCAACGACCCTCCTCGAGACCCGCCACCGACAAGGCTCCCCCGCAGGCCTCCTCGTCCACGACGACGAGCGCGTCCTCACCGAGATCCCCCCCCGCCGCGACGAGGCCCAATCCCGCCGCGTCCACACCGCGCTCGAAGAGACCCCCCAGCCCCTCGACGGCGCCGCCGGAGTCACCGCCGACGTCGTGCGGGCGCGCCCCGCCGACGCCGCCCTGCCGCGCGGCGTGCGCGGCCACACCGCGTACGTCGTCCGCGAACCCCCCGCCGAACCCGACATGACCCGCTTCGAGCTCCCCCACGACGACACCCCCGACGCGACCGTATTCGAGAAACCCCTCGCCACCCTCCCCAACCAAGACGGCCCCGACGGCCTCACGCGCGCCCTCGCCCGCGCCAGCCTCTACAAACCCCCCGGCACGATCGTGCTCGTCACCGACCTCGAAACCCACCCCGACCGCGCCGAACGCGCCGTCCAACAAGCTCTCCGCTACAACCACCGCGTCGTGATCGCCTCCACCTTCACCCCCTTCATGCACCTGAACCCCAACACGCTCACCGCCAACCTCCTCGAAGACGTCTACAACGCCTGGAACAGGCACCACCACCTCGAACAGCGCCTCGAAACCTCCGGCGCCGAAGTCATCGACCTCGCCCCCCAAACCCCCACCTACGAACTGTTCACCACGCTCACCCCCGCCCCACGCAAAGCCCCACCAGGAGGCCCCACGCCGTGAGGACCCGCGAGCTGCTCGAAACGTTGCAAGCCACGCAAGAGATCCCCTGGAGCCTCCGCGCCGCCCTCGTCCTCCTAGGCCTCTACATAGCCGCTGCGCTGCGCCTGCTCGCCACACCCACCTGGATCCCCGTCGGCGACCTCGGCGTGCTCCTCATCCTCGCCTCCGGGCTCGTACCAAGCCTCTGGTCCGTGCGCATCGGCGCGGCCCTGATCGGCATCGCCACCGCCGGCATCCCCATCCAGTCGCACGCCTCCCTCCACGCGCTGCTCGCGCTCGCCGCCATCGGGCTCCCCTTCCTTGCGCTCATCATCCTCGCATCGCGCCTGGACCCCGAAGCCCCACCCAGGCCCCCCCTCCCGAGCAAGCTGGGGCTCCACATCGGGACGAGACTCGCGCTCCTAGCCATCATCCTGCTCGCCCCGCTCGCCCTGGCTCCCGTCCGGACCCTGCTGGCATCCCAGACGGGGCCCGCTGTCAGCGTCCTGTTCCTTGCGGGCGCGACGCTTGCTGTTCTTGCCCCGAACCTGACAGATCGGGACATTCATCCCCATCGCATCGACGCGCAGACGCCTGTGGGGGAGAACGGGAGACGTTCGAGACGGAGGAATTATTAAGCGTCAGGTGCGAGTCGGGGGCATCGTGGGCTCCCTGGTCACGTTCGTGATACCGACCCTCAACGAGGAAGAAGCCATCGAACCCACGCTCGACACGATCCCGGTCGAGCTGCTGGAGAAGAACGGCTACCAGGTCGAGGTTCTCGTGGTCGACGGGGAGAGCACCGACCGCACCCGGGAGATCGCGAAAACGTGGGGGGCCCGCGTGGTCACCGAGCCCCGCCCTGGGTACGGGCGCGCCTACAAGACCGGGTTCGAGCAGGCCAAGGGGCAGATCCTCGTGACGGGCGATGCGGATGCAACCTACCCCTTCGAGGTCGCGCCAGACTTGGTCGAGCGCCTTGAGGACGGTGTGGACTTCGTCACGACGAACCGGTTCGCCGAGATGGAGGACGGCGCGATGAGTCCCAAGCACCGGTTGGGGAACTGGATCCTCACGGCCGGGTGCAGCCTCTTGTTCTCGACCGGGTTCAAGGACTCTCAAAGCGGGATGTGGGTGTTCAAGGGGGAGATCCTGGACGATCTCCACGTCACACATGACGGGATGCCCTTCAGCGAGGAGATCAAGATCGAGGCCTACCGTCACCCGGAGATCCGTGCCATCGAGGTGGGCATCCCGTACCGAGAGCGGATCGGGGACGTGAAGCTTGAATCGTGGGAGGACGGCGTCCGGAACCTGGCGTTCCTGTTCAAGAAGCGCTTTGGCCGCACGCCGGCGTGAGGCTACGTCTCCCCGAGCTGTTGGACGAGCCGAGAAAGGTCCACGCGGAGGCGAGCCTCCAGGTCCTCGTGGAGCGCTTGCACGCGGCGGGCCACGTGCTCGAGGTCGCGGTCCTGGAACTTGGTGACGGCGTCCTCGAGGGTCCCGTGGCGCGTGCCGAACGTGAGCGTGTCCGCGTGGCAGACGATCTTCTCCTCGATCGTCTCAGGCATATAGCGCCGGTCGGGGGGCCATCCCCAGGCGTCGGCGGTTTCTTGCGGGATGCCGGCGCCCATGTGGCAGGCCACGCAGGAGACGACGGCTTCGTGGATGCCTTCGTCTTGGAGGAACGCGACGCCTTGCGGCACGTGGTCCGTGGTGTGCGTGAAGGCGCGGCCGATGTCGTGCAGGAGCGCCGCGGCTTCGACGATGCGCACGTTCGCGTCCTGGCTTTCGTTGGCCATGCGCGTGGCGAGCCGTTGAACGGTTTGGACGTGTTGGATGACGTCCTCTTCGAGCCCGGCTTTCTCCCACAGGGCCCGGCAGGCGTCGTGGTCCGGGATCACGCCTCGTCTAGGGGCCGGGGCCGGTGAAAAGGCTACCGTGCCTAGGCTTCGGCTCGGTTGTCTTGGAGGCTTTCGAGCTGGTTTTCGAGGGACTGGATCCGTTCTTGCGGGTCTTCGCGTTCGAGCGCGCCTCCGCAGCGAGGGCAGTGGAACTCGAGGTCCATCGCGTCGGCGAACTCGTAGCGGGCGTGCCCGCCTTGGCAGGCGAACATCTCTTTCTGGCGGGCTTCCTCGATCTCGGCGCGGATCTCTTGCGCGGATTCCCGTCGGGCTTCGTCGAGCGCGCGCATGGCTTCCCGGGGCGTGTAGTCCCACACGAAGGTCAGCCAGCCTTTCTCTTTGTCGCGGTTCTCCTCGTAGTCGGCGATGCGTTGTTCGTATAACTGGTAGAGGGCCTTGCGGATCGTGCTGGTTCGGGCGTCCAGTTCCTCGGCGAGAACCGTGTCCGTGGTGGGACCCATCTCGGCCAGGTGCTCGAGGATGTCGAGCTCTTCGTCCCCGATGCGCTCGCGTACAACGGTTCGTACTTCTTCAGGGATATCCGTCACAGCAGGTTCGCCCTCCTCCCTACACTCGCCGCTCACCGCACTTAAAAGAACCCTCAAGTTCCCATCGGACAAGCCCCCGAGATGGCAGGGGTCCGAAGCTCCACGTTGGACCATCGGGCCGGGCCTACGCGTCCTCTAGGCGCGTAACGCGTTTGCCTCGAGCGCTCGGCTCGACGCGGATCTGGGCGTCTTCGCGCTCTGCGAACAGCGCCTGGGGGCCTTTGAGCTCGTGCAGGACGACGCCGAGCGCAGCGGCCTCGCTGTGCGGTTGGTTGCCCACGGCCACGTTCCGGTCCACGAGATCGTACACCTCGCGCGGGACCTTCCCGGCCCCGACCACGACGAGCAACGCGTCGGGGTCGATCTGCTCGAGGACGCGAGCGTGCTCTTCCCCGTACATGGTCAGGTGGATGCTTGGGCCCTCGAACCCGCGGATGCGGGCCCGCCAGTCGGGGTCCTCCTCAAGCTCGAAGGGGCCTCCGAACCGGTCGACCACGTCTTGGACGGTCTCTTGGACCTTCGCGTCCATCCGGGGGAACACGACGCGCGTGGCGCCGAAGGCGCGAGCGACCAGGCACACGTGCGTGGACAGGCGCTCGTCCCGGTGGGGGCGATGGCTAAGCCGGAGCACCGTCACGTCCACGGGGTTCGCCTCGTTGTGCCGGTCAGCATCAGGAGAGCAACCCCGCGCGGGGCTGATAGGTCTTGCTGGGGGGGTTGGCCTCGATGGTCACCGTGACGACGTCCCCGTCCCCGAGGCTGAGCGTGTCCCGCAACCGGTGGGGGCTGATCACCTCGAGCACGTCCTCGTGCCGGGTCCGGTGGGGGAAGATGACGCCTGCTTGCTCCTCGTCCTCGATTCGGGCGGGGAACCCCGTGACGCCGCCGAAGGTCCGCTCGGGGGTCTCGACCTTGGGGATCTCCAACCCCGTGCGCGAGCGAAGGCCCCGCATCGCGTCCAGGTCGTCCCCGTCGAGCTCCAGGTTGAGCGTGCCCGGGAACGGCGTGAAGCCCAAAAGCTCCTCGAAGCCCTCCTCGTAGAAGGGCTGTTTCATGTAGTAGGCTCCCTCGCCTTCGCCCTCCGCGACGGTGCCTTGCACGTGCAGCAAGCTGCCGGTCTGGAAGATGCGCTCGAGCCGCTCGAGCTCCCGGGCGAGCACGTCCACGCCTTGCTGGGTCAAGCGCAACTGCTGGCCGCGGCTGCCCAGCCGGCGCTCGATCACGCCGGTCTCTTCGAGGTCCAGGATCCAGCGGCTGGCGGTCTGCTGGCTAACGGCCAAGGAGGTGGCTAGCTTCGAGGAGGAGGTCGCGGCGAACCCGCCCAGGCCGGCCTCTTCCGCGATGCGCTTGAGCAGGCCGCGCTGGTCGGGGGAAAGCTCCGGCGCGTCGTCGGTCATGGGGTCACTGTTGCAGGTTGCGCCGTTCGTCCGCGTACCGTTTCCCCTTGCTTGTGAGCTTGTACCCGTCGTCGGTGTCCTCGATGAGGCCGTGCTCTTCGAGGTCCTCGACGGCGCGGTTGACGCCGCGCTCCAGCAGCCGTTGCTTCTTGGCGATGCGCTCGGGGTCGGACTCGCCCGCGACGATCCCGGTGAACACGGCTTTGCGGAACTTGTCCGCTTCCACGAACGCGTCGTTGCTAGCCATGGCAGTCCCGGTAAGGGCTTGCAGGCTAAAGTATCCTCTGTGGCCTCACCAGAGCTTCATAGCCCCCGAACCCGCGACTAAACAGTTGTTGAGCATGGATTTTTACGGGAAGAAAGGATTTTAGAGGTGCCCTTGGGGGGCAAGGGAGTTGCAACAGACCGTGCAAGAGGAGGCACCCTGGGATTCGGGGACGCAGGTCGGCTCTTCAGCCGATGGAAGCGTACACCCCAGCCAGGGCTCTCTTTCTCTCTTGCGATCGTTCCCTGAGGGTTTGGAGGAATGAGCAATGAAGTACAAGCTACTGACAGCGATCGTGAGCCTGGCGATGGTCATCTCGATGGCGCCCGGGATCGGAGCCACCGACGGGAATCAGGAACCAATCGCGATGGATACACCGGAGGGGATAGAATACCTCGAGGCTGACCAAGAAGGCCCCTGGATCTGCGAGGCGCCTAGCACGCTCGATGCTATCCTGACAAATCCCCAAAATGCCTACCCGGCCACTTGCGAGAACGGCGAATACGAGCGATCTGGATTCGCCGTGGCGCACGGTTTCAGCGATGTGCCCTACGCCGAGGAAGGCTGGACCGGAACCTTCCAAAGTTGGCTGATCCATGATGGCGATGACAGAGGATTCGAATGCACATTCGACAGCGGTGAACTTGTCGCATGCCAGGGTCTCGGAGGGGCGTTCCCAGCCCAAGGAGCAGACTTTGAGCACGTGTGCTACGCACAAGAATCAGAGACCGGCCTCGAAATCGCCACGCACGAGTGGGGCTGCAGCCTCGATGGGGAATTGACCGAGCTGTGACAAGCGGTCTTCCATTCTCTTATTTTTTTTATTAAAGCCGTAGGATATAGCCTGCCTCTAATGGCGGCCGCGGGTATGGCTTTCGCAGCCCCAAAGACATATTGAGTCAGTAACCCTTCCTGAAGCGAACAGGGTCATGATTCGGTTGTACTCCACGCGGGCTAGAATAGTGTTGAGCGTGGTGCTCCTCATGATCGGATACAGTTGTATCTCTGGCGCGCAGGTAGAATCGACATTCCCCGAGCCAATTCCAGATGAGGAGTTCGTGTACGAGCGGGAGGACGGCACGCAGATGACGGTCGAAGTGGTGGGGGAACAGCCACGGTACGATACATTCCTCGAGCCTCAACCGTCTTTGGTCTTCAATTGGGCCATCGCCGGGCTCCCTAACTTCGACTCTGTTCTCCGGTTCCAAGAGGCCGTGGATTCGCAAGGCCGGGTCGTCCAGCACCTGGCATGGTGCGGGGGCACTCTCATCCAGCCTGACGGGCGCAGAGAGTGCACGGAAGGGCCCGGGTCGGTGGCCTTCGATGCGGCGGGATACCCGGGTGCGTTCGGGGCTGGCCCGTTCTGGGGGTCGAGCCTTCCCTTGGAGGAGGATGCGCCTCGAGAGGCCCCGTTCTTCTCCACGAACGGGAGCGTAGAGGTCTCCCTTGAGCGCCTCGACTGGGACGTGAGCGAGTGCGTCGAGGTTCGCAGCCAGCCCTGGGAGCAGGTTGTCTACGCTCCCCCGTTGGAGTTCGCAACGCTCGGCGGTCCGGTCACGCTCTGCGAGGATTATGCGCTTCCCGTCGAGTTCACGACGGCACGAGGGGGAACCTGGACCCTCCAGAACGTCACCCGCCCGCCCCAGGCACCCACCCAGGGCTCGGAGGATCAAAGCGTCCAGCGGTTCGGCCCGCTTGAGACACGCAGGGCCAAGACGCCTTTGGTCGTTGCCGACGAGACGGATCCGTCCGCCTTCGACGTCGAGGCGGCTCACGAGGAGGCTCTCCGATGGAGCGACGCGTATCGTTCGTTGTTCGAAGAGGGGGACCCGCTTGTCGTGGGCACCGACTACCGCAAGGAGGGGGTCGAGGTGGGCCTGGTTGATATGGAAGGGGACCGGCGGACGCTGTTCGCGGTCGCGGAGAACGGAACGTGGGTCGAGGTCGTCGTGCACCGGGGCAGGGTTTCCGAAGCCGCGGCGACCTACGAGGTCGAGGAGGAGGGGTCGGGAACGATGGAGGACCCTCCCACGAGGGAGACGCTTTCGAGCGAGCAGGTAAAGCTCGAGGCTGCCATCGAGCGGGGGGAGTTGTTGACGGGGCAACCCCGAACCGATATAGACTGGATCCGGATGTACGCGCGGACCTTCAGCCATTCATGGGCTGCCGATGGAGCGGTTCACTCCCAGGCGGGTCCCTTCGTCCGAAGCCTTCACGAAGACCCCGACCCCCAGGGAGGCGGAGGGTTGATCGTGATGGTCCCGTATACTGCCTTGATCGAAGGCCCGACCGGTGCCGTGGTTCACACGGATGTGGGGTGGGATCGGTTGCCGTTGTATGAGAGCATTGGAGGCTAGAACGATGCAGGGTTCAGCGCTCTTTTGGTGGACCGGCTTGGTGGTTGGGGTCCTTGTCGTCGTATCGTGCGGGGTCCAGGCGCAGGAGGCGGAATCGCGGTTGTGGTTCGAGGGGGAACCCGACGAGGATCTCGAAGCACAGATCAATGGTACTCCCGCAAATTTCCAAGTTGGTCTCACGTATGAAATCGAAGGTGCTGTATGCCTGCCTGGATTTTTCATGCGAATCCCGATTGTTCCTGCGGCCGACGAAGGCCTTGAGGTTAGTCTAAACCCTGGCCAGGCGCTCGTGTTCTTTGATCAGTCTAGGACGGTAGAGGGCTATGAGCATCGGGAGACTGTTAATGTGAACATCTCCACCGCCGGGGATGCCTCTCCTGAGGATCGGCTGGGTTTCGAGGTACGAGCGAATGCGCCGGAGGCTTCTCCTCCGGGATGTCAGCCTCCGGTTCCGGGGACGGAGGCCCTCATAGAGGGGAATGTGACCGTGGGGGCCGGTGATCGAAAAGTCAAGGCTGACGGCCAGGGCGGAGATGAGGTGCCTGAAATCTTGATCGACGAGCAAGAGCGGTCCGTTGTTTCCGCCCCTACGGTCTTAGCGGTTGGCGTCATGACCGTTACTCTATTGCTGAAAAGGTCTTTTTCTCTCTGACTTCATATGGTTCTCTTGACGCATGACGGCAGATCCTCCCCCACATCTCCCTCGTCCTATTACTCGACATCCTCAACCACGCCGGATAACGCTGATATCTCCACCAAAACCCCCACGGAAGGCCTAAAGCCCTGTCCATCATAAACTAGATTGAGGCCGACGAGCCTTATTCTATCCGAATTATTGCTTCAGGATACCTGACCGAGCCCCGCGTTTCTCTCCGCGCGGCCACGATCCCTCGGACCCTCGGAGAATATCCCCACGGCTTGGGGTGGGGGCGGGGGTGACCGCTGGGCCTGGTTCCACAGCGCGCTGCCTTGGACCGTCCTTGGATCGATTCTCACAAGGGTTGAGGTCTCCACTCTTCTCTAACTAATAATGGATCCCTCGGGGCATCCTACGGAAACATGCGTATCTATGCCGTTTGTATTGTCGGTATATGTCCAAGCTTTGGCACGAAGACAGTCATCTTTCGAAATCCGGGTAGTACACTTATTTCCCATGGAGAATTCGCAGCTGTCATTCTTTGCCCCATTACCCGTCAAATGACCCTCTCCACTGTCGTGGTGTAGGAAGGCCCAATGAGCCCCGTCTCCAGCACATTCTTCCCCCCCGCAGCTTACATATACCCATGCGCAGGCGAGGTTAATACAGTAGCTAAGGTCCCCCGGCAGTTCCAATGAGGCTATTCCGTCGGTTGTTAGCTTGACGCTCAGGGCACCAAATTCCTCAGTCCCCAAGCTGGGTGCCTCCCCTGTCAGATTGTATGTAGTATTACCTTCGGAGACTAAGACGCCTATGCCTTTCCACATACCTAGGCCCATCCCCCATCCAGTGTAGTCTCCGGAGCCCCCATCCATAAGGAATGTATCTACCCCCGGCTCAGATTGGTTAAGCGAAGCGACAGTCCCCGCGCCACCAAGCATTCCTGCACCCATGGTTAGGCCTGAGCTTTCGAACTTGTCCTCCCCTCCCATATCAAGGAGATATCCGACACCTCCATAGAGGCCACTTCCGATGGATGGCGAGCATAGGGACAGCCCGGGTGAGGAATCGGGGATATAGCTGTCGTCTCCCCATAGGTCAATCACAACGGAGAGGAGTGGAAATTGGTCTCCGGTCTCATTCTCGCAGTGGTCACCCATGGCGCCCGCTGAAGCCCCTGCATCGTTATTATACGTATTGTCGCCTTCAGATATTATGAACATCGTATTGTTAACGAAAGTAGTACCGTTTCGGCCAGAGCTATTCTCCGGTGAGCTACTTACGAAAAGGCAGTCCGCATCCCAACAAACCTTTCCCCGGGCTCCATCAAAGAGGGTGCTGTTGGGCCCGATGTCGCCAGATAGGCTTTCGAGGCTGTCGATAGTGTCATTCAGGAATCGATCCCAGGTGTGTTGGACCGTTAACTGGTTCTCAACAAAACTTCCGTTAGGAAGGGGTTGAGCTTCCGAGGGGGCGAACCCAAGTCCTCCGACGGTACGAGACATGCAGTCTGCTACCCTGGCGAAAACTTGCTCGAGGTCATGGTCTGCGGGCCGATCGGTGTTCACGGAGAGATTCCGGTCAACCTTTGAGTCTAGCGAGCTGAGAGCGGCTCCGAAATCGGTCTCGAGGCCCGTTTCGCAGAGGGCACCTTCGTGGTTCACCTCTTTGGCTTTAGCCAGGTTCTCGGTCCAGTGGAAAGGGCCTCCATCGATAAGGTCTTGCAGAGAGGCTGCCTCTTCCTTTAGGGTCTCGTTAAAGGCTGGCAATCCTAGGTCGTGGTAGATGAAAGCCTCGGACCCCAAGGGTGGGTCGGGAGGAACCTCCAAGGTTTCAAGGGGCCATGATTCATTCGTATCTAGATTGGTTACCGGCTGAAGGTTTTCAGTCCAGTTCACGTCTTGTTGGGAAAACGTTAGGTTCCACGAGCGTGGGATGATGGATTCATTCCAAGTAGAGGGTTCCTCGCTTACATATGCGATGATTTCCCTTGTCCCGGTTTCATTTGGTCCTATGTAGAACGCGCCTTTTGAGGTAGCTTCTTCGTAGATGGTGTCGAAAGAGGGGCTGAGGAATGCCTGGAGCGGGAACTCAAGCAGGGCCATGTTCCCATCTGAAGTGTAACGGTCGCCGGCGTTGTCGGGTTTGTTGATTTGCGGATGATCTTCGGGGGTCTCCCATATGAGGTGACCAAGGTAGGCATCCGAAATCATCTCTTTCGCAATATCTGTGGAGGTATAGGGATGGTTTTCTTCATAGTAATTGATAACCTCCATCCATCCGGTGGCTGCCTCTGCAACGTAGAGTGTCACATTATCGCCGTACTCGACGCATGCGGCACAGGCGAGGAAATCGTCCGGAACGATACGGATGTCCAGGGAGCAGTCCGTATTCCTTTCCGAGAGGCTCCAGTTAGGGTCGGGGTTCGTGACGCTTGCGCATTGGCTCGGGGAATCGCTGACAAACCGTTGGTAGATAGCGGTAGAAGCATTCAGGATATTGTTGGCCCAGGTGATGTGGTCGCCAGCATCTTCTCCTTGCGGGATGTGGACGGTCCATTCAGTTCCATCAAAGTTCGTCTCGGATCCGATCGAGGACCAATTCAGACGAGGGAGCTTCTCGTAGGGGTCTAGTTCAACCATACCTTCTGGGGCCACTTCGTCTGATCTGAATATCTCTCGTTCATGGCCGCTTGTATAGTCGTTGATGATAGATGTCCCCGGGCGTATGTCGGGTCGAAGTTTCGTGACGTTAAAGTTGCCCTGGGCTACCCAAGGGATTTCTTGCTCGGATTCTATCAGAGAATCAGAGGCGAGGCGAATCGTCCAATTGGAGACGATTCCATTCTCCTCTGACCAAGTGTGTAATTTAACTTCGTATTCTGTGACCATGTTTGTCACATCGGGATCATCTAGAGGGATCCCGAGGCGGCCGGAATCTGAGCTATCTACGATTTCGCCTCCGAACGAGAGGTCAGAGTTAGTGTGCTGGGCTATGATTTTTGCATGGGATAGGGCATCATCTGAGCTGAGGATGCTCGTTCCGGCGTCAGCCAACAGGGCGTTATAGTCCTCCATAATATCATAAGCATCTCCTGAACCAGACTCTACAAAAGTATCTACGTAGGCTGGATAGGTATAATCAGTTTGTATAGCGTAGTAGAGCTTGTAACTCGGGAACTGATCCTCGAAAGCTTCAGTCGAATTCGTTTTGTTTTCTACGCTCAGAACCTCATATTGGCCCGCACCGTACAACGCTTTCGCGTTAGATTCTGGCCCCGAGGTATCCGAATCAGAATCAAAGTAAAGGTTATCCTGTGCGAGTAAGGTAGGGACCATGCCGGCCAAAAATAGACAGACGGCAACTACGGCTGCTATATGAAACACTAACGTACGTCGCCCGTTCTCCCTCCCTCTCATCTAATTCCCCAAGAATCCAAAGGCTTTCCGATGTATAAACTATCGGTTTTCTTGATTATTTTATCGAGTCCGCGGCAATCAAAAAACCGCACCGGACGCTGGAGTTACGGGGCGCCTCTCAGACCTCACCGTTAAATAGGACCCGCCAGTACCTTGGCCCGTGCCCAAAGGCGGACC
>CAZOQA010000007.1:0-1153 GCA_964581775.1 uncultured Thermoplasmatales archaeon
CGTGGATCCTCATGTACTCGCTTTTCAGCATCCCGATCGGTCAGCTCGTGCAAAAGGGCCTCAAAGCGTTCGACTTCGGCCGGGACCTTCGTCCCGACGCTCGCACGGAGGCGGCCTAGATGCTGATCACGCTCTCCGGGCTGCCGGGGTCCGGGACGACCACGGCGGCGCGCCTGGTCTGCCACGACTTGGACCTGGACCACGTGACGGCGGGCATGATCTTCCGCAACCTGGCCGTCGAGCGCAACATGACGCTGCAGGAGTTCAGCGAGTACGCCGAGGACCACCCCGAGGTGGACTGGGAGCTGGACCGGCGCATGGTCAACCGGGCCAAGGAGGGCGACGTGGTGCTGGAGGGCCGCTTGACGGCGTGGATGACCACGCGGGAGGGGTTGGACGCGCTCACGGTGTGGTTGACCGCGCCCGAGGAGGTGCGCGCCGAGCGCGTCGCGCAACGGGAGGGGTTGACCAAGGACCAGGCGCTCGAGGCGAACCGGTCGCGCGAGGAGTCCGAGCGCAAGCGGTACATGGACATCTACGAGATCGACCTCACCGACCGGAGCGTGTACGATCTCGAGGTGAACACGCACAAGCACGACCCGGACGAGGTCTCCCGGCTCATCGTGGAGGCCGCCCAAGAGCACGATTCCGGCTCGTCGTGAAGGGTCGCGTGCGAGACGGGGTGGGGCGTTCTAGGGTCGCTAAACAGCTATATTTCCATTTATGAAAACCGATAATAACGTGGAGGTTCGTTGAGGGTACGAAGGCGGGAGGCGCCCACGCCACCGCGTGGGCGAGACTCGCTGGTCGATGTCGACCAGGCGAGCCTCTCTCCCTGACACCGACAGGACGACAGGAGGACACACGACATGAAGTACAAGGTTGTAGCATGTATCCTGGCTGGGCTCCTTGCGACCCCCGCGGCTGCCGGCATCGTCGACGAGGACGTCGACCTTCCGGCCGAAGCGGCGGGCGCGCTCGGCTGCGACGGGGTCAACGTTTACGCGAACGATGAGCCCGACGCAGGCGCAGGGTTCTACCAGTACAACGAGGACGATGAGAAAGAAGCGTGCGATCCCGCGCCCGAGGCGCCGTTGAACGCGCAGCTCGTCGACGAGGACGTGGACTTCCCCGCTGAAGCGGCCGGCGCGAT
>CAZOQA010000007.1:1253-18666 GCA_964581775.1 uncultured Thermoplasmatales archaeon
CCAGTACAACGAGGACGACGAGCAGGAAGCCTGCGAGCCCGCCGTCCCCGCGCCCGATTCGCCCGTCGACGCGCAGCTCGTCGACGAGGACGTGGACTTCCCCGCTGAAGCGGCCGGCGCGATCGGCTGCGACGGCGTCAACGTGCACGCGGACGAGGCCGGGAACGCTGGCGCGGAGTTCTACCAGTACAACGAGGACGACGAGCAGGAAGCCTGCGAGCCCGCCGTCCCCGCGCCCTGACTGGCCCTAAAAGACGGGCCCCCGGCCCGTCTCTTCCCTCTTTTCCCATCTTTCCTAACCTCCCAGCGGAGCCTCCCCGACCGGGCCTCTTACGTGCTAGGAGACCATCGAGGCCCGATGCCTGGCACGTTCACCGACGACGCGCTAGCGGGAAGGAAAGCCATGGTGACCGGCGGGGGCACGGGCCTGGGGCGCGCGATGACGCAAGCCTTCCTCGACCACGGCGCCCAGGTCGCCATCGCGTCCCGATCCCAGTACGAGAAAGCAGCCCAAGAGCTCGGCATCCCCGGGTACGAGCTGGACGTGCGGGACCCGGACGTCTGCCAGGGCGTCGTCGAGCAAGCCGTCGACGAGATGGGAGGGCTGGACGTGCTCGTGAACAACGCGGCCGGCAACTTCCTCTCCCCCGCTCGGCACTTATCCGAGAACGGATGGGACGCCGTAACGGGGATCGTGCTGGACGGCACGTTCAACATGAGCAAAGCCGCCAGCGAGCCCCTCACGCAAGCCGCCGGCGACAACGGGGACGCGTGCGTGATCAACATCGTGGCCACGTACGCGTGGACCGCGGCCCCATACGTGAGCCACTCCGGCGCCGCCAAGGCCGGCGTGCTGAACCTGACCCGGTCCCTGGCTCTCGAATGGGGCGAAGACCAGGTGCGCGTGAACGCCCTCGCGCCCGGCCCCGTCGTCACCGAGAAGGCCAGCGAGCACCTCGGGTACGCCGACCCCGAGGTCCAGGAACGCATGGCCGAACGCATCCCCTTGTCCCGCCTGGGCGACCCGGAGGAGATCGCGGACACGGCCGTCTTCCTGGCCAGCCCCGCAGCCCGCTGGGTCACGGGCGAGTGCCTCGTCGTGGACGGGGGCCAGTGGCTAGTGGGGAACCTCTTCGACGCGCTCACCCGGGAATGACGCACCGCCCCGCGCGTGGAGCGAAGGTTCATGGCGCTCGCGACGCCTTCCGCCGCATGGATCCCCCTCTCGTGTACGTCGACACGTCCAAGATCGCGGACGGGAAGGTCCAGCCCCTTCGGGAGGCGCTCTCGGAGCTGGTCGCGTTCGTCGAAGAGAACGTCCCCCGAGCGATCGCGTACAGCGCTTACATCGACGAGGACGAGGACCGCATGACCGTCGTCCAAGTCCACCCCGACTCGGAGTCCCTCGAGCAACACATCGACGCGTCCGGGGACCTGTTCCCGAAGTTCGCCAACTGGCTCACGCTGGAAAGCATCGACGTGTACGGGTCCCCCAGCGACGCGCTGCTCGACCGGCTGGAGAAGAAAGCCGACCTCCTGGGCACGGGCACCGTGGGCGTGCACCCTCGGCACGCAGGCTTCGACCGGTTCCAGGCGCCCGAGACGACCGCCTGAACCCCCGACCTTCGCCTGTGAAGATCGGGCCAGGTCGCCATGCTCACGTCCGCCCCGATCGCGAAGGCAGGGTCTTCCGTTCGTCGTCGGACGCGGGAGAGCAGATGAGGATCCCCTCGGAGCGATCGGGATCCACGTCTCGGCGCTCGAGAGCAGCCGCGAGAGGGGCGTTTGCGACGACGGCAAGGACGCCACGAGAACCGCCACGGGTCTGTACGCCAACGTCGCCCCAGCCTCTCCCCGCCAAGAGCCATGCCACCGCACGCTTGCCAGGTCAGCCAAGAAGCGCATCCCGGAGGCGATCCGGGTCCCGGAAGACCTGACACGCCTGGCCACGGCACACGACCGCGGCGGGCTCGTTCTGGAACGCATCAGCGGCTTTCCGTGCAGCCTCGGGCACCCCCTTCTCGTCCGGGTCGCTGGCTAAGCGAACCGTAGCCAAGGGGCTTCGGTTCGCCACGGCGGTCTCCCACAGGGTCGCGTCCTCGCCGGTGACGACGACGTGCGCGGGCGCGGTCTTGTGGGCAAGCAGGGCCTTGTGAAGCGTGCCGCCGTGCACGGCGGCGAGCCTGTCGGCGCGAGGCGCTAGCCTCTCCAGCAGCGTCCGTGCCTCGTTCTCGAAGACATCTTCCCCTGTAAGACGGGCCAGGCGGGGCAGGTGCAGCGCTGCTTGCGCGCCGGGGGAGGGCGTGGGGGAGTCGCCTTGGGGGGCGGGGTCGTCTTGGTCCGCGTTGAACCGAAGCGTGCCGTCGTCGAGGAAGCGCTCCAGAAGCATCTCCCCTGTGCGTTGGGCGTGGTCGAGGTAGGAGGCGTCCTGCGTGGCGTGGTAGGCTTCGATGAGGGCGGGGATCATCTGGACGTGGTCGTCGACGAGGCCTGTGACGCGCGCGGTGTCTTCGCGGAGCGCGTGGTGGTAGCCGGTTTGGGGGTCCCAGGCGTCTTCGAGGATCCTGTCGAGGGCATCGAGGCCGAGCTCGAGCGCGCGTTCGTGGTCGTGTTGGAGGCCGTGTTGGAGCAGCGCGGCGATGGCCAGCCCGTTCCAGTCGGTGTAGACGGTGGGGTCGACGAGCGGGGTCTTGCGTCGGGTTCGTGCTTCGCGGAGGGTTCGTTGGATGCGTTGGATGCGTTCGCGGACTTCGTGTTGGTCGAGCTTCATGCCGGCGGCGATGTCGTGCGCGGTCGCGTCGATGCGCAAGACGTTCTGGCCGGGCGTGTCGGGCATGTCGCCGTCCTCGGTGAGGCCGTAGTGTAGGCGTGCGATGCGTTGGTCTTGTTCGTCGTCGAGGAGATCGTTGACTTCGTCGAGGGTCCAGGTGAAGTACCCGCCGTCGTCGAGGTCTTCCTTGCGCAGGGGGCCGTCTTCGTCGGGGCGCCGGTCGGCGTCCTGGCTGCCTCCGAACCCTCCCTCGGGTCGTTGGAGGACGTGTCCGAGGAACTGGATGGTACCTTGTGCGGCGCGCTTGAGCGCGTCGTGTTCGGGCGCGTCGGTCCGCGCGGCGTGGGTGAGGCTGGTGGAGAGGGTTGCGAGCAGGAGCGCGTTGTCGTAGAGCATCTTCTCGAAGTGGGGCACGTGCCATCGTTCGTCGACGCTGTAGCGGTGGAACCCGCCTTCGAGGTGGTCGAAGAGGCCTCCTTGACTCATGGCTTCAAGCGTGTGCAGCGTGGCCTTGCGGGCCGGGGTGGATCGGTCGTCGTCGGGGCGGGCGTGCGCGTACTCGAGCAGGAGGTCCAGGGTGGTGGGGTGGGGGAACTTCGGGCGGGTCTCGAAGCCGCCGTGGGCGGCGTCGTAGGAGCCTAGGGCTTGGTCGATGGCGTCTTCGACCGTGTCCATCGTGAGGGCGCCGCGTTGGGAGGGCTGGGTTTGGTCGAGGGCTTCGTTGAGCCGGTGGGCTTGGTCGCGGGCGGATTCGGGGTCGTCGTCCCAGAAGTTGGCGACTTGTTCGAGCACGTCTTGGAAGGCGGGCATGCCGCGCGCGGGTTCGGGGGGGAAGTAGGTGCCGCCGTAGAAGACGTCCCCTTGGGGGGTGAGGAACGCGGTGAGGGGCCATCCGCCTTGCCCGGTGATGGCGCCGACGGCTTGTTGCAGGCGTTTGTCCACGTCGGGGCGTTCGTCGCGGTCGAGCTTGATGGGGACGAAGCGTTCGTTGATGAGTTCGGCCGTGTCGGGGTCCTCGTAGGATTCGTGGTCCATCACGTGGCACCAGTGGCACCAGACGGCGCCGCTGTCCACGAGCACGGGCTTGCCCTGATCCTGGGCCTCGTCGAAGGCGTCCTGGCTCCAGGTGCGCCAGTCGACGGGTTGCTCGGCCGCCTCTTCGAGGTAGGGGCTGTCGGCGCCGGCGAGGCGAGGGTTCACCCTGGACATGGTCGGGGTAGGGCTGCCCGACGGTTTGAGGGTTCGGGGAGTGCCCACATGCGGGGTTCAGGACCCGATCGTGCGCGGTGTCCTGGGGGACTCGCGCACGGGGGCCTCCAGGCGCGTGCCGAGCTCCTGGACGACGTCGTCGAACTGGTTGAGCAGATCGAGCAGGATCTCGTTGTGGACGCGTCCCGTGTTCTCGTCCATGTACACCTTCTTGTACTCGACGCTGAGCGTGATGCAGTCGGCCCCGTAGGTGCGGGACAGGCGCCGGTTGAGGTACCCGCCGTAGAAGACGCTGTTCTCCTCCACCAGGCACTCTTCTCCGTCCACGGTCGTGGTTTCTAAGCGGTCGAGGAACCAGTCTTTGAGCTCTTGGCCTTCTTCGTCGAGCTCCAGGTGGCGCGTGCCCAGGTTGATCACGGGTTTCCCGTCGGTGCGCCAGTCGGTTGCGCCGTCCCGTTGGTAGTTGTAGCTGTGCAGGTCGAGGACGACGGCCCGCCCGAACCGCTCGATCGCGTCTTGCACGGCGATGTCCACGAGCGTGTGGAACTCGTACCATCGTTCCAGCGTCTGCTCGATGGTGGCGGGTTCTGGGGGGGCCTTCCAGAGCTTGTTCCCCCAGGCCATCTCGGGGCTCATGTACACGGCCGTGTGCGGGGGGCGGTTCATGTCCATCTCGTAGCGGGATTGGTTGGGCGTCAATCGGTGCGTTGTGCAGCGCAGGAACCGGTGCGTTTCGGGGTCCTCCTCGTAGCGGCGGTCCTTTGCGCTGATGGCCATGCGGTCCTCCAGGTGCTTGCGGACCCGTTGGCTGTGGTGCAGCGCGACGCCGATGATCGGGCTGGGCTCTTCCAGATCGATCGAGCCGGCGTCCTTGGACGAGCGAGCCGTAAGGGGGCCCTCGTCGTGCTCGAGGTGGGCCCGGTACTCCCAAGGGGCGATGGGGTCCTCCATCGGGGAAGCCACGCGTCGTGACGAGGGTCCCCGTTCAGGAACGTTGCGGTCTCGTCTCCCGCCTCAGGCGGGTAGCGTGGGGCAGATGGCGCCGCCGCGGCTCACGTTGACGCGAGCGTTGCGGGAGATGCGCGTGTACGACCCGGCGTACGCGCCACCGAACACGAACGGGTTCACGGTCTCCCGCATCGCGGTCTCCTCGAGGCGTCCGGCGTCCAGCATGGGGTACGTGCTCGTGGGGATGGGCTCGAGCTCTTGGACCACCCAGGACCGGTCGGGAAGGTGCGTGTCGACGAGGCGCCCCCAGTCCTCGTCCGAGGTCTCGAAGCCCAGGTGCACGTCGCCTCCCCCGTACCCCTCGGCTGCCTTCAACACGAACCCGTCCTTGTTCGAGAGCACGAGATCGCGCAAGGGCATGGTGTCCCCGTCGCGTTCGACCGTGGCGTCTTCGAGCACGCGCGTGTACGGGACGTGCCGTTGCACCGCCTTGCGCTGGGCGGGCGTAAGTTCGTCCTGTATGGCGGGATCGAACAGCTCGGCCATCGCTCGCTTGTCGCCCGCCAGGATCGAGCGGGGGGGATTGATCATGCACACGGTCCCCTGCTCGTACGCGGTGAGCAGGGCGTGCGCGTCCGGGTCGGCAAGCAGCTCGTCGAGGATCACGCGCTTGTACACGAGGTCGACGCGCTTGCCGTCGAAGACGAGCGTGTCCCCGTCCAGCTCGAAGTCTCGGGGGTCTGCGAAGGTCGCGTCCAGGCCGCGTTGCTTGAACGCCTCAACGGTCAGGTCGATGTCCACGCGGGAACCGACGTCGGACCAGTCGGTGAGGACCACGCGGGGCTGCGCGGGGTCCTTTTCGCCTCGCCACGAGGCGTATGCGGCCCGGAGGGCGTGCTCTAGGGCGCGCACGCGTTCGCGTGATCGGCGGGGGGTGGGCAGGTCCATGGATGGGAAGGTGTCTGTTGTGGTCCGGTACGCCTGGTCGAGGGTGTCGGCTCGCGCGGCGCCCCCGGGCGAGTCGCAGTTGAACTCGAGCAGTCTAAGGGTTCCCTCGTGGAGGAGGCCGTCGAAGCGAGCGACTTGGATGGCGGCGTCGTATCCGGGGTCCACGCGGGCCAGCTCCAGCAGGTCCGGGTTCATGGGCCCGGCTCTCAGGGAGGGGTCTTCCAGGATCGTCTCGATGAGGGTCTCGAGCGCTTCGTGGATGCGTGCAAGCCCGGTCGAGAGCCGGTGCTCGGTGTGGCGGTCAAGTAGCTTGGGCTTGAGGGTGACGCGGTCGGGAGCATCCTCCGGCAGGGCACCCTTCTTAGCCATGTGTCCGGCCATGTAGCGGTGGGCGGCGAGGGCTTGAGGAGCATCCCCTCGACGAGGGCTGGGTTCTGGCAGGGCCTCGTGAGGGGAGAAGGTGGTCATACCCTGCGCAAGGGCAAGGGGTAGATAACGGTTGAGGGCCGCCACACGGGACCCGGACGGCAGGCTGGCTTGGGACCGGGTCCACGACAAAGCGTGGGAAGCAGCCCGTCATGCGGAAGCTGCGACGAGAGCGGGCCTTTTAATGGGTGACCGTACATGTCTGGTCGGAGGGCTCTCCTTTGAAGAGAAGGCGACGTTCCGGACGAGCATCCGATGAGGGCGTAAGCGCGGTCATCGGGGTCATCCTCATGGTGGCCATCACCGTGGCCATCGCGGCCACCGTGTACATCTGGGTAGGGGGCTTCGGCGTGGGTGGAGACGGTGACGATGGTGCCTCTGCCACCGTGCAGCCTCATACCGGCAACACGACGAGCGACTGGATCCGCATCACGCTCACCTCGGGCGACAATGCACCCTACGATGAAAGCGACGTCAGCGTCGAGATCCTCGACAGCGACAACTCGGTCGAGTCCACCGTCTGCGACACCCCCGAGCAAGAGGGCGCGTACCCAGGGTGCGCAGACCCGTTCGAGAACGGGGACACTTGGGACGTCGGCTCCTCCAAGTTCGTCCCATGCGCCGGGGACGGAGGCCACCAGGTCACGCTCACCATCCTAGGGACCGCCGTGCTGGACCGGGAAGTCAACTGCCAGAACGCGGCCTAGGATCCCTCGACGACACGAGGCCCCCAGCAGCAGCGCGCCTACACCGCGAACAGGCCGAACACGACCGCGGCCACCCCCACCATGACGGCCGCATGGCGAAGCCCTGGACCGTACGCATCGTGCGAGAGCACGCCTGCCAGCACGCCGCTGCCGACGGCCTGCACCATCGTGGCCACGTAGAAGAACTGCCGGTAGTCCTCCAACGACACCGAAGCGCCCCCCACCAAGCCCCCCGCAGCCCCCGCAAGCCCCTGATCGACCTCTTGCGCCACCAAGAGCTCCGGCAAGAACTGCCCGTACAGCATCGCGGCCACGCCCAAGAACACGAAGAACGTCAAGTACACCACGATCGTGTACATCGCCATCTCCGAGCGCCGCTCCGCCTTCAACGTCTGCAACGCCCGGACATCCCGCGCCACCGCCTCCAACACGTCCGTGACGTGCCCCCCCGTGTACTCCGCCTCCAAGATCAACGTGCACGCGCGGTGCACCAACGGCGTATCCACCCGATCCGCGAACCGCTCTAAGACCTCCTCGAACGGGATGGTCCACGACAACTGATCCGCCATGCGCTTAACCTCCGGCGTCAACGCACCGTAATCGGCCTGCGCTGCACGCTGGACGCTCAAGCTCAACGGGATCCCCGCCCGCTTATTCGCGGCCACGTCCCGCAAGAAATCCGGGAAACGATCCTCCAAGCGCCGAACCCGCCGGACCCGCCCGGCTGCGTGGAACCCCACCGGAGCCAACGCCACGACCAACCCCACCCCCAACACGTCCACCGCCCCGAACGGGCCAAGCGCCGGGAACCCCACCGAGGCCCCCAGCATGGCGAGCACGCTCCACCCCGCAAGAAGACCCCCCACCACGACCGCCACCCCCCGCGCCAGCTGCCCCGCGGTGACGCCCTCTTCAGGCACCGACGGCCGTTCGGGCAACAAGACCGGGCGCATCGGGACATCCCCCCCGCGCGCACCCCGCTCGACCGCTCCCTTGTCCCCATGCATCCCTCTCACACCTCCGGGCTGATGGTCTCCACCGCCACGACGAACCCCATATTGACCAGCGGAACGAGCACCACCATCAACACGTACCCCAGCTCCAACGGCAACCTGCCGCTGGTCCCGAACAACACCATCACGGTGAGCATCACGATCACGAACATCGGGCCCGCCACCGCGACCGTCACGTAGCTCTCCGCCAAGATGCTCAAGCTATCCAAGAACGAAGCCTGCTCCTGGCGACGACTCTCCATGTACTGATCTGCCTTCGACGACAAGTACGTCGACAACGCACCCCCCGCCGTGATGGCGCTCACCGCCCCGTCCAAGAACTCCGCGAACCTCGAAGACGGAGACCGGGACGATGCCAACGAAAGAGCCGTCACCACGTCCCGCCCCAGCACCTCCACATCCCGCGTGATCAACGCCGCCTCCTGGGCAACCTCCCCGTACACCTCCTGCCGCGCCAGGTTCTCGAACAACCGCTCCGGCGTCACATCCGCCGACGCCATCGACGCCAAGTAATTCACCGCGAACGGGAGGGTATCGTCGATTGCCTCCCCCCGCATGAACCGCGTCACCTCTGGCCCATAGAACGCCCACGCGTACACGCCCCCCAACGCCACCAAGAGGACCGTGCAGAACAACACCAGCACCGGCAACGAGGCCTCCACGACGCCCCCCACGTGCAACCCGAGCCCCAGCAAGAACAACACCCCCCACGCCGCGACCACCAAGCCCCCCCACGCGTACCATCGAGCCACGTACGCGTCCGCACGCTCCCGGATCCCCGCCCCCTGAAGCGTCTGACTGAACGAGGGCCGATCCGAAAGGGTCCACCTCGCAAGATCCCCGAACAACCTGTACGCGACGCGACCGAAACGGTCCTGCATCACGTCTCCACCTCCTCGATCTCGGCCTCCTCGATGTCCTCCCGGACCCGCTCAAGCACCCGCTCCGGGCGCGCGTAATACCCCTGCACGACGTCCGTGACGTCCCGGATGTGGCGGATCCCCCGGACCACCATCCAGGACAGGACCAGCGCGCGGTTGCTCCACTCCTCCTCGATCTCTCGTCGCGTCATGTTCCGCATTCGCCGGCACTCGTCGAGAACCTGGCTTCGGCCCAGGTACTCGAACGTGTCGTTCGCAGGGCGCCACTGGTAGACCTGGTTGGTGAGAAGGTCCCCCGAGGCATCGTCGATGCCGGTGATCTCGGTGAGCTCCGTGATGCGACGGACCGTGCGACCGTCCACATGGACCTGCGTTTGCACGCTGATGGCGTCCAGCGTTTGAAGCATGATGCGGGGCACATCGATGGGTCGGTTCTCCAAGCGGTGGACCGCGCTTTTCACGCTGTCCGCGTGCAGCGTGCTGTACGTGGCGTGACCGGTGGCCATCGCCTGGAAGAGGGTTTGAGCCTCCTCGCCTCGGACCTCGCCGACGAGGATGTACTCCGGGCGCTGCCGGAGCGCGGCTCGAAGCAGCTCGTACATGTCGATCGCGCCTTCTTCCTGGCCGAAACTACCAGATCGGGTCAGGGATGCGATCCAGTTCTCGTGCTCGAGGCTGAACTCTCGCGTGTCCTCGATGCTGACGACCTTCTTCGCGGGGGGGATGAGCTGGGAGAGCCCGGACAGGGTCGTGGTTTTCCCGCTGGCCGTCCCTCCCCCGATGATCATCGGGGACCCGGCCTCCATCGCGATCCAGTACCATGCCGCCATGCGCGGGTTCAGGGTCCCGAACCGGATCAGATCAGGCATGGTTAGGGGGTCGGCTCGGAAGCGGCGGATCGTGAAGGAGGATCCGCGGGTGGTGATCTCGCGGGCGAGGGTGGCTTGCAGGCGGCTGGTGTCGGGGAGGGTCCCGTCGAGCAGGGGCTCGGCGATGCTGATGTGTTTGCCGCATCGTTGAGCAAGGCGCCGGACGAAGGCGTCGAGCTTCGCTTCGTCGTCGAAGAGGACGTTGGTGCGTGTAGACTCGTGGTCGCGGTGGTAGACGTAGAGGGGGATCTGAGGCCCGTCACAGCTTATGTCCTCGACCCTGGGATCCTGCATCATCACGTCGATGGGGCCGTAGCCGAGGAAGTCCCGGGCCAGGTAGTAGTGCACGCGCATCTGGCCGACGTCTGAGAGGTCGAGGCCGTGGTGGTGGATGGCCTCTTGAACGGCTGTTTGCAGGTGGCTTCGCCAGCGTCCGTTGTCGGCGTGGGTTCGGCCTTCGAGGGTTTGGACGAGCGTTTCCCGGAGGAAGTGGAAGGTGTGCTCTTCGTCGTGGTTCAGCGGGGGTTCGATGACCTGGTAGTACGTCCGGCTGGTTTCCTTCTCCCGGAGCATGCGGACGTAGGCGAGCCCGTCTCGGATCGTCTGCACGTCGAGGACTTCGACGCGGTCCTCGTCCACGGGGGGCACGCGGGTGACCGGTTCCAAGGGGTCGAGGCCGAGCTCGGTGGCGAGTTCGCTGGCGTGGGGTCGCCGCAGCCGTGGCTCATCTTTCCCTGTCTCGGGGGGCTCCTGCGGGGCGAGGGGTTCCTGTTCGACGCGCAACTCGTCCACGATCTCGCTGGATTCGGTGCCCGGCGTCACGGGCGCGGTGCCGGGCTTCTCCTCGATCTCGGGCTCGTGGAACGGGGAGGCGGGAACCTCCTCGGTTGGGGCCTCTTCGACCTCGTCGGGATCCCGTGCGATCCCGTCGCCTGTGGCATCATCCTCGGGCGCATCCCTTTCCGGAGGGTCCTCCTCGTCAGGTTCGTCCTCGTGGCCGGTCATCGCGTCACCCTCGTTTGGATGCGCGACTGGATCAGGTTCAGCGAGACGTCCCGGGTGGCGGGATCCCCGTCGGGCCCTGTCAGCGTGAGCGTCACGTGCGTGGCGTTCGCGGCGATCTGGTAGTCCCCGGGAGCCTCGAGGCCTTCTGCCTCGAGTTCGTCCTCTAGGTACGTAGTCCAGAGGTCTGGGAACCCGGTCCCGAGGACGAGCGTCGCCTCGGGTGCGCCGGCGCTTACGTGCTGGGTCGCTTGGGCCCACGTGCGTACGTCTACGCGCTCGTTCCCGGCCACGCTGAACGGGGTTCCCTGCAGGGCGGGGAGGAGCAGGTTCGCCTTGGCGAACGAGCTCGTCGCTTGGAACGTGATGGGCGGCTCGGTCTGGAAGGTTGCGCCGTCCGGTTGCGCCAGGATCACGGCTCCGTGTTCCACGATGCGTTCTTGGCCGACGAAGAACTCGGCGGGGGTGTCGATCGTGATGGGTCCGGTCTGCCAGGATCGCTCGTAGGGCTCCACCGTGACGCCGCCGCCGACCGTCCGCGATACGCCGTCCTGTTGCTCCGAGTAGGAGATCACGAACGTGGCCTCCAACCCTGCTTCGGCGAACTCGAGCGTCAGGGGCGACAGGGCTTGGTCCAGGAGGGTCGCGAACCCGAAAAGCGGCGTGCGAAGGTCCACCCAGTACGGGGCCGGCCAGTTCTGTTGGTGAACGCTCAGAAGGTGGTTCTCGAACACCACCGTGCCGGGGGCGGGCGGCGCGATGGTTCGGGCGATCAGGTTGATGTCCGGAGGGTCGCGCTCGATGATCAGCCAGAACTCGCCCGCGTACTCGCCGTCCTGGTCGCGGACCTCGACGCTCACCGTCTCCCCATCCAGGGGGTCCGGGTCCGTGACGTTGACCCTCAACGCGTGCACGGCGTCCACGTCCGTGATGGTTTGCGCCCCCTCGATGGACTGCCAGGCCCCCGAGCTCCCGCCGCCCCCGACGTGCGTCCCGTTCCTCGTGTGGATCGTCAGGCTGGGGGACTCCAGCCGCATCGCATGCTCTCCCGGGTCGAAGGAAACGGCTCCGCTCCGGGGCGGGCCGGGCACCAAGAACGGGTACGAGGCGCCCATCGGGATCGCCGTTGCGGAGGGGACGCTCTGCCCGTCCCGCGCCCCATCGCGGATCTCGACGCCGAGCGTGTCCGCCGCGCGCGAGGTGATGGTCGCGTGCTCGGCCTCCGCGTGCTCGCCCGCCGCCGGGATGTAGGAAAGGCGGAACGCGACCAGCGCCGCCACGAGGATCGCCAGAAGGAGCACTGCACCGATCACGACGCTTACCCCCTCGTCCCCGGCTTTGCCTTTCTTCACGGCGCGGACCTCCAGGGGGTGACGTTGCTCATGGCGACCCTCCCGTGGGAGCTGTCACGGTCCCGCTCCAGATGACCGTCGATTGGCCGGGGCCGGCAATGACGTCGACGACCACGGGGGCCCCGGCGGGGATCGTGACGGCAGGCGACCGCCAGCGTTCCCCCAGGGAGAACCGGTCCTCACCGGGCCCGAAGACGTCCTGGTCCCCGTGAGCGAGGGTGCCTTCCTGGTCGTTGAACCGGTGCGAGGAATCGCCCACGTGCACAATCACGGCCATGCTGGCTTGGTGGACAGCGGAGCCGCCCGTGTGGCGAAGGAGGGCCGCCTCGTCCCCCGTCCCCCACGCCTCGTCGCCACCGGGGTCCAGGCTCCCCGTCAGGGAGGCTCGCGTCTGGTCGCCGGGGACGTGCTCGGTGAATGTCATCATCAGGACCAGGGTCGCCGCGACCGCGACGGTGATCCCGACCATCAGGATGCTCCCGATCACCTCGCTGGCTGCCTCGTCCGATGAGGGGCCTCGAGCAGGCTGGCCTGCGGGGGACCTGCTCGTGGAGGAGGCTTCGTTCAGAGGGATGCAAGCCCATCCTTAGGGACCCTTAAAGAGCATGCGTTTGAGCCCCACACGTCTTACGTGGTCCGGATGCGGACGAAGTCCAGGCCAAGGCTCCCCTGCGTCCCATCGTCTTGGCCGCGGTCCAGGATGCGGACCTGGGGGCCCTCCTGCATCTCGGTCTCCGTCAAGCTCGTGCTCCAGAGCGTCATCGAGGCCTGGTCGAGGGGATCCCCGCGCGCGTTCCAGGAGGCACCGTCCCAGACTTCCACGTCGTACGCCTCCCCCCCGTCCACCCTGTAGCGCACCTCGAGGACCGGGTCCTGGCCCTCTTGAATCTCGTCGAACCCCCAGACGCCCGTCTCCAGGTGGAAGCTCGAGAACGACTCGATCAACGTCACGTCCACGTTCGCGTAGTGGAGCTCGACCGTCCGGCCGCCACCGCCCGTCTTCTCGGCGATCACCCGGACCTCGAGGCTTTGAAGGTCCTGCCAGGACCACGACCCTGCTCCCGGGCGCCTCTCCGTGACATCATAGGAGATCGTGCGCTTGCTCGTTTCCCCCGGGAAAGCCGTCGAGGCCTCGCTGCATGCCCCCGGTAGGCATGCTTGAAGCCTCCAAGAGGGAAGGTTCGTCCCTCCTCCTTGGGGCTGCTGGCTGCGCACGTCCGCGTTCAGCACGACCTCCTCGATGGCATCGTCCACGACAGGGGGGTCCTCGAGGCCGTACTGGATCGCGCTTTGCGTCCCGCTGCCCCCGGTCAAGCCCACGCTTGCGAACGCCGCATCGTCCTGGAAGGCGTTCTCTGGGGCCTCCCACGAGGCCTGTTGCTGCTGGACCGGGTTCTGCGAGACGACGTTGGCTGGAAACCAATCCGTCACCGGGCCCCCGGTCTCGGTCTGCTCCGCTTCCCGCAGGGTCGCCACCGCCCCGTCCGCGTCCCGTACGTTCACCTCGTCCTCCACGGTCCCCTCAACCATCGTGAGGGGCGTCTGGACGTACCAGTCCAACGGGTCGATGGCGAACACCTCGATCCCGTCGAACCGGATCGGGCTCGTGGCGCTGTTCCCGGAGGCATCCTGCATGCCCACCACGCGGTACTCCAGGTTTTCCCCCTCGTGCTGGCTCCAACCAGGATCCGGGATCTCGCCGCTCCACTGCGTGTCGCCCAGGTGATCCATCGGGCCCTCGTTGGTCCAGCTCGGGGTGCTCCCGTCGTTGACACGGTGCTCGAGTGAGGGCGCCTGCTCGGTGTCCACCTGGCAGGTGTCCCCCACCGTGACCGTGACGGACACGGGCGAGGATGTCGCAGTCGTCACGTCGGCTGGGTCCTGATCCCACGATAACACGTACGGACCGACGAGGTCCGGGTCGCAAGCATCCAACGGGTTCACGCCCGCCTGGACCGAGTCCCCCCACAGCACGCGCGATCCATCCCCCTGGCTCACGATCATGACCTCCACCTGGGCCTCCTCAGCGATCGAAACATCCGGCGTCCTCCACCGATCCCCGATCTCGAACGAGACCGTCGAGGCCCCGAACGCATCCTGCGCCCCGTGATCCAAGGGATGGTCCTGCTCGCTGAAACGAAGCCTCTCCCCCCTCACGTCCACGATGAACAAGAGGCCATCCAAGGGCACCGCCTGGCCTCCCTTGTGCTCGATGCGAACGTGCTCGTCGCCCGTCCCCCAGATCCCCCCCTCCCCGGGCAGGACCGTGGCAGCGAAGCTCGCCCTGATCTGATCCCCGGAGCCAGGCTCGCCCTCGAGGACGAGAGCCGCAAGCCCCCCGGCTAGGACCAGGAGGACGGCCACGAGCAGGAGGGTGCCCACGGTCTCGGTGGCGCCCACATCCTCGTGCACGCCCGACCCATGGTCGAACCCCCGTAAAGGCTGCTCGCCTCGCCCCGTGCGGGGGGGACCCTGCACCGGGAGGGAGGAAGGGAAGGTGTTTATATGCCGGGTCGAGGGATTAGGACGCGTCGATGAGCGGGTCCCCCGTGAACATCCTCCTGGTCGAAGACAACCCCGGTGACGTCCGTTTGACCCAGGAGGCCTTCAAGATGGGGGAGCTCTCCCCAGAGCTTCACGTGGCCGCCGACGGAGAAGCCGCGCTCGCGTTCCTTCGGGGCCACGCGCCTCACGAGGACGCGCCTCGGCCGAACCTCATCCTCTTGGATTTGAACCTCCCCAAGCGGGACGGTCGCGAAGTGCTCGAGGAGATCAAGGACGACCCGGAGCTTCGCACCATCCCCGTCGTCGTGCTCACCACGAGCCAGGCAGAGCAAGACATCCTGAACATGTACCGGCTCCAGGCCAACTGCTACATCACGAAGCCCGTGGACCTCGACGACTTCCTGGCCGTGATCAGCGCCATCGAGACGTTCTGGCTCACGACCGTCGAACTCCCGGGTCCTCCACCCGCAGAGGCCGCCTGAGCGGAGCCCTATCTGGGCTCGAGCATGTAGTCATCCCAGGTGATCGTGATGTGCGGGTGGTCGTCGTACTGGACCTCGGCCGAGACCGCGGCCTCGTAGGTACCGCTTCCGCTGACGATGACCTCTACGGGGCCGGTTGCGTCGTTGATCTCCCACGATCCCGAGTACGGTTCAAGCGGCGTGATCTCCGCTTCGTCCTGGGCCAATGCCTCACCTTCCGTGTCCACGATTTGTACCTCGATCGTGCCCCCGTGCAACGGGATCTCGGTCTCCGTGCTGATCCCGATTGTGGCGCGACTGTGCGCGCTCGTGGGCACCTCCACGCTACCCTGTTCCCCCTGGCCTTGGATCTGGATGGTCTCGCTCATGTTCGCCGGCTGGCGAGCATCGTCGTCGCCGCCCGGGCTTGTGAGCTCGATCAAGGCTTGGGGGTTGTCTTCCTCGATGTGCGCGTTCCCGGGACTGCTGGGGTCGAAGGGAGTGGATTGATCCTCCTGGAGGATCTGCCCGTTGGTGCCCCGGATGGTGTTCTCGTTGAACATCATGTGCGCGCTCCAGGTCCCGGGTTGCGTGATCTCGTAGGGTTCTCCGTCCCGGAGGACTTCTGCGGAGCCCCAGGTGAGGAGGATCCCGTCGATGCGCGGGATCTCCGTGTGGCCGACCCCTGAGTCCCCGTGCTCGGTGACGTCGAGCGCGATGCCTCCGTCGTGGAAGTCCTGCTGGCCCTCGAACTGGGCGTGCCGGATCTCCCACGTGCTGTTCCAGGCCTCGTACGTGATGTTGAGGGACCCGCGGTTCTCCTCGGCGTCCACGAAGCCCTCCAGGCTGGCGACGCCGCTTGCCATCGGTTGCCCATCGTAGGCCCATCCGTTCGCGACATGGCCACCCGTGGCTTGCACATCGTACGCGGTGGGTTGCTCATCGCCTCCAAGGCAGCCCGCGGCCGCGGTGGCGACGAGAAGCGCTCCGAGCAGGAGGGGTCGGAGGTTCGACATCGAGCCTGGATGAAGGGGCCTTCTTTAAAGCGTTGCGGGCTTGGGCCGCGCATCGGGCCGGATTGGGCGACCCATCAAGTACGGGGATGCGTTGTCGGGCCCGAGGCGTGACCGTGGAGGAGCAAGCCCTTCGTCCTTCGGCGGCCCTCGTGGCGGCGGCCATTGCCGTCGCGGTGGCTGCGGTCAGCACGGCGGCGGTGTTGATCCGGCTCTCCCAGGCGCCGTCGTTGACGATCGCTGCCTACCGGCTGGTGTTCGCGGCTGCGCTGTTGGCCCCGGTCACGCTTTTGCACGCTGAGACTCGCAGCCAGTTGGCCTCGTTGGCGCCTTGGGAGTGGGTGGGCCTTTGCGGGGTGGGCGTCGTGTTGGCGGTGCATTTCGCAGCGTGGATCGAGAGCTTGTCGTGGACGACGGTGGCGGCGAGCGTGGCGCTTGTGACGCTTCACCCGGTGTTCGTGGCGTTGGCGAGCGGGTGGTTGTTCGATGAGGGATTGGGCGCGTTGGGGTGGGCGGGGGTGGGGGTCGCGTTCGGGGGCGGCGTGGTCGTGGTCTCGGGGGATGTGCAGATCGGGTGGGGCTCTGCGGTGGGGGACGGGTTGGCGTTGGTGGGCGCGTTGGCGGCTGCCGCGTATTTCTTGGCGGGGCGGCGGTTCAGGGGGCGGTTGTCGTTGTTCACGTACGTGGTCCCGGTGTACGCGGCGAGCGCGGTCACGTTGGTGTTGGCGTCGTGGGGGACGGGGACGGCGCTGACGGGGTACCCGTGGCGGGAGTACGCGCTGTTCTTGGCGTTGGCGGTCGTGCCGATGGTGATCGGGCATACGCTTCTGAACTGGGCGCTCAAGCACGTCACGGCTCCCGTGGTGGCCACGGCGATCTTGGGGGAACCTGTGGGGGCGACCGTGTTGGCGTTACTCGTGCTCGGCGAGGTCCCGCCCGCGGTCACGGTCTTGGGCGGTGCCATCGTGCTTGCGGGCATTGGGCTCGTGGTGTACGAGGACAACCAGCCCGAGCAAGGGGACTAGGTGCGCACGGTCAAGCGGGGGGCCCCGTCGTCGAGGTCTGTGAGGTCCTGGATCCGGTCCCGCTGCACGCGCAGGTACACCTCGAGGAGGGCTTCTCGGAACGCGGGCTCGTTCTCGACGCCAAGGCGCGAGGCGTGGCCAGGGTTCTCCCGTAGCCTCGTCAGGGCTTTGGCTCCTTGCACGGCGAACCCGCCGGGCTTGCCTCGTTCGAGGTTCTCGAACGCGGCGGTGGCCAGGATCAGTCCTTGCACGACGTCTCCTTCCGTCTGGAGGTCTTCGTCGCG
>CAZOQA010000007.1:18766-63552 GCA_964581775.1 uncultured Thermoplasmatales archaeon
TGGCCAGGATCAGTCCTTGCACGACGTCTCCTTCCGTCTGGAGGTCTTCGTCGCGCAGACGGTGCCAGGCTTCCTCCCACGCCTCGTGAGCGTCCCAGAAGTCCCCGGCGTTGTACGACCGGGCCCCTTCTTCCAGGTTCTCTCGCACGGTCGACGGGATCGTGGCCTTGTCGGATCCGATCGCCATGGTCGCCCCCGTTAGGGCCCCTTCCCCTGTTAAGAGACCGGGGTCCGGGCGCGCACTCTTAGCGTTTGACGCGGGCGGCGAGGGCCAACAGGAGAGCCCCGATAAGGCTGCTCGGCAGGAACGGTGTGCGCTGCTGGATCGGATCGCTCGTGACGTCGACCTCGTCGGGGGCTTGGGCGGTCACCAGCTGGCTCCCGGTGGTCCCGATGTAGAGGGTGCGATCGGCCCCGAGGTCCGTGGTGATGCGCACCGGGAGGGGGGTGTTGGCGTCTTGGCTTGCGTTCACGCGCAGCGGGAACCAGGCGGTCCCGTCGGCGTCGATGGGGATGCTGGTGGGTCCTTCGGATTCGACGGTCCATCCTGGCGCATCCTGGGGATCGATGGTGACGTGTTGCCCGTTCGAGACGGCACTTTTCACGAGCACCGTCACGTGCGATGCGTTGGTCTCGGTGTACACGTCCACGTACCCGTCGGGGCCGTCGAGCTCGAGCGGGTCCACGTACCGGTGGCTTTCTACCTCGGCCGCGGGCGGGATCTCGCCTTGCCCGCCCGTGTGGGGCACGATGATGCCGCCGGGGGCCTTGGCTCGGAGGTCTTCGTCGGCCCACGAGTACATGGTGACGGCCTCCAGTTGGTCCCCGGGCTGGGCTCCGAACGCTTCGTACGGGACGAACCACTGGAGTTGAGCTGTGACGCCCGTCCAGGGAAGATCGTCCTCGGTCACGTTCGCGTACACCAGGTGCCCGTGCGTGGGGTCCCATTGCTCGTCGTCGGGCGTGGAGAGCCGAACGGTCTCGGTCCCGTCGGGACCGGTCGCTTCGATGTCGATGTGCAGGGCCTGGGCCGTCCCGGCGGGAGCAAAGCCCCCGTACAGCGCGAACCGGAACACGATGCCGTGCGCCTGGGCGTCCTCCATGTAGGCTTCGCGCGCGTGCAGGTGGTGCAGATCGTACCCGTCGTAGAAGTACAGCTCGTCCTGGGGGTGGTCCTCGAGCACGTGCAGCTCGTTCTCGAGGGGTTCCGGGGCAAGGTGCGCGCTCGCCGTGCCGGCGACGAGGACGAGGATCAGCGTCGTCGCGGCGAGCAGCCCCACGGCTCCCAGTCGTGGCATCGCTTCCAAGTGGGAAGCATCCTGCTTCAGCCTTTCCCGTGAACGAGAAGGGTAGAGCGTGAACCGTCGCCGCAACGGGTAAGAGACAGGCTCGTGTAGGGGCTCTTGTGAGATGGGGCCGGACCGTCTCCCTGTTCGCCCTTGCGTCAGGGGGGATCCTGCTTGCGTGGGCAGCCGTGCAGGGGGACCTGCAGGTGATGCTGCTGTTCGTCGTCCCCGTGGTCACCGGCACGGGTCCGGCAGCCGCCCTCGGCGGGCTGTTGGCCATGGCTGGCCTCCTCGGGTATACCCTCACCGCGTTCGCCCCTTCCCCCCCGTCGGATCGAAGCTTCGGGGATCGACGGGAGCCGCCCTCGTCCCCGGCCGGCGACGCATCATCAAAGAGCGCGGGCATCCTCCTGATCGGACCCATCCCCATCGCCTGGGGCAGCGACCGGGGACCCCTGCTGGCCGTCATCGTCGCCACGCTCCTGCTCATCGCGGCGAGCCTCGTGCTCCTGCTGGTCGTCAACCCCTGACCGACCCATGGCACCAAGGCAGGACCACGCAGCGCAGGACCCGCTCGCACCCACCACATGCGCCCCCGCCCCAGGACCCGGAACGAAGGGTACTTGTCCTCGACGACGTGAACAACGCACCGAACCCCGTGGACACGGAACCCGACGCCCAAACCCCCCGCCCTCCATCTGAAGAGGCCACGCTGCGCCTAGACCTCCCCATCCTGCTCCCCGATCTCCCCCACGAACAAGACCCCTGCATCGACCGCCTGCTCGCAGACGTCCAGACCCTCCCCGGAGTCCACGACGCCCACGTCATCCAAGACGAGGACGCCCCCGCAGACGACGCCCCCACGGGGACGCTCTGCCTGCACTACGACCCCCACCTCGTCTCCCTCTCCGAGATCCAGGACGCCACCGAACGAGCCGGCGCCCGCGTCACGGAACGCTACCAACACGAAACGCTCGACATCCGCGGCATGGAATGCACCGACTGCCCCGCCAGCATCGAACACATCCTCGCCCGACAAGAAGGCGTGCACGAGATCACCGTCAACTACGCCGCCGAACGCATGCGCATCGAATACGACGCGCACACCACCGACCTCGACACCATCACCGACCTCATCGAACGCATGGGCTACAGGGTCCATGACCCCCACGCCCCCCTCCACGAGCACGCCATCGCCCCCATCGTTTGGCCCCTCACGGCCGGCCTGCTCGCCGGCCTCGGGCTCCTCACAGAGCTCCTCCTCCAAGCCCCCTGGTACGTCCCGCTCGCGTCCTACGCGGGCGCCTACGCCACGGCCGGATGGAAACCCGCCCACCACGGCTACCACGCCCTTCGCAACCTCGAGTTCGACATCGACGTGCTCATGGTCACAGCCGCGCTCGGGGCAGCTGCGCTGGGCCACTGGCGCGAAGGGGCTCTGCTCCTTTTCCTGTTCAGCCTCGGCCACGCACTCGAGCACCGCGCCCTCGACAAAGCCCGCCACGCCATCCAAGACCTGCAAGAGCTCGCGCCCGAAACCGCCCGCCTGATCTCCGACGACGGCGACGAGACCGAGGTGCGCGTCGAAGACCTCCAACGCGGCGACCACGTCGTCGTTCGCCCCGGCGAACGCATCCCCGCGGACGCCGACATCCTCCACGGCACCAGCACCGTCAACCAAGCCCCGATCACGGGAGAAAGCGTCCCCCTCGAGAAAGAACCCGGCGACGAGGTGTTCGCCGGCACCGTCAACGGTCACGCCAGCCTCACCCTCCAGATCACCCGTCTCGCCCAAGAATCCACCCTGCAACGCATCATCCAAGAGGTCGAGGAAGCACAAACCCGCAAAAGCACCACCCAGCGCTTCAGCGAACGGTTCGAACGCACCCTCACCCCCGCCGTGCTCGCCCTCACCGCCCTCGTCATGACCGTCCCCGCGCTTATCGCTTGGACCGCCCCCCACCCAGGAACCCTCGCCTGGCTCGACGTCCTCGCGCTTCCCTGGCAGGAGAGCGTCCTCCGCGGCCTCGTGATCCTCGTCGCCGCCAGCCCCTGCGCCCTTGCGCTCGCCACGCCCGCCTCCATCCTGGCGGGCGTCGCCCGATCCGCTCGCGGCGGCGTCCTGTTCAAAGGGGGGGCCCACGTCGAAGCCCTCAGCGAGATCGATGCGGTCGCGTTCGACAAGACCGGCACGGTGACCGAAGGAGAACCCCAGGTCGTCCAGGTCGAGCCCTTCGGAGCCACCGACCGCGACGAGGTCCTCTCCGTAGCATCGCGCGTAGAGGCTCGAAGCGAACACCCGCTTGCCCGAGCCATCGTGGCCGCGGCCCAGAAAGAAGACCTGGCCGCGGACCCGGTCCGGACCGCGGAAGCCCGCACCGGGCTAGGCGTCGTGGCCGACACGGATGACGGGACCCTCCGGGTCGGCAGGATGCGCCTGTTCGAGGAGGAAGGCCTCCATGTGCCAGACCTCGTCGCGGACGCGTTCGACGCGATGCCCCGGCACACCACGCCCGTGCTGGTGCACGATGGAGCCAGGTTCCTGGGCGTGATCGCCATCGCGGACGAGCCCCGGGCCGAGGCGAAGGAGGCCCTGCGCGAGCTTCGACGCAGCGTGGAGGGACCCTTCGTGCTCTTGACCGGGGATCGGCAGGACGTGGCCGAGCACGTGGCCGAGCGCGTGGGCTTCGATGAGGTGCACGCCGAGCTTTTACCGGGTGAGAAGGTCGAGCAGGTGGAGATGTTGCGCGCCGAGCATGGGGGCGTGGCCATGGTGGGCGACGGCGTCAACGATGCTCCTGCGATGGCGAGGGCCAGCGTGGGCGTCGCCATGGGCGCCTCCGGCACGGACGTGGCCTTGGAGACCGCGGACGTGGCCTTGATGGGGGACCGCTTGGACCGGTTGCCGTTCGCGTTCGAGACGGCTCGAAGGACCGAGCGCATCGTAGTGGAGAACCTGTTCGTCTCGCTTGCGGTGATCTTGGTGTTGGTCCCGCTGGCCGCGCTTGGGTTGGCCGGGTTCGTGCCGGCCATCCTTGCTCACGAGGGCTCCACGCTGCTCGTCGTGGGGAATGCGCTGCGGCTTTTGCGCTGAGAGGTGGAAAGGGTAGGACGGGTGGAGGGGGGAGGCGAAGGAGGTTGTCTGGGGGGTTTGGCAGGGAATCCTCCACCCGCCCGTGCCCGCGGGAGGCGGGCATCCCGAGGGACCGACGGTGGGTTCTTAAGTTTACCCGATGCGTCATCGAACTGACGGGGCTGTTTGGGGACCGGATGCGAACCACGAGGCTTTTGACGACCCGGTCGCCTGCCCGGGGGGACGATGAGCCGCTTGAACACGCTCGTCAGCGTCGCGCTGCTCCTGGTGGGCATCCTGGTCCTGGTCGGCGAGTTCACCCTGGGATTTTTGCTTCCCTGGCTGGGGGTGATCCTCGTGGTCCTGGGCGTGCTCATGCTCCTTGGCATCCTTTCGGGAGGGACCCTCGTCGGAACGGTCACCGTCGTGCTGGGGTTGCTCCTCTACGCCGGCGTCATCGGCGTGCCTGGCCTCATCGAGCGGGCCATCAACTTGATCGTGGGCGTGGCCCTCGTCGTCGTCGCGATCGGCCGCCTCACGTAGCTGGGGGGCCCGATCGCAGCTCGCCCATCGTGGTCACGCGCTCGGCGAACGCGTCGTGCTTGTGGATGGACTCCTCGGCCTGGCTGCGCGCGGTGACGATCGTGTCGTCCGGCAGGTGACCGTACCGCTTGACCACGCGGGAGAGGATCTCGCGCGTGACGTCCTCCACGAACCGGGGCGACTCGTGCGCTTGAAGCACGAGCTCGGCCTCGTCCCCCCGCTTGAGGAGCTCGTACGTGGGCGCGCTCATGGACGCGTCCACGATGTCCACCAGATCACGCGCGTCCATGTCGTTGCCCTCTCGGACGTCCAGCATCAAAAGCGCCCGGTTGCGCTGGTTGTGCGTGACGCTGGGCGCGCCCTCGATGGTGGCGCCCTTCTCCTCGAGGATGTGCTGCGTGGTCTCCATCGCGCACGGGCACGCCGTCATCCCGGTCACGCGGACCCCGATCGACCGACGGATCCCCTCGTCCCGGTGCGCCTTGGCTTTCGCGACCAGGTCGTGGGGCTCGAGCGTGCTGGCCCCGCTGGGCGTGGTCTGCTCCACGAAGAACGTGGACTCGGCCTCCACCTCGGCCACGGTCGCGTACTCGTGCCGGTCAAGCAGCTCGTGCGCGGCGCCCTCCACGATCCACTCGAGCCCTTTCTTGGGCTCGCGCACGGCCTCGTCGAGGACCTCCGCGATGGCTTCCAGGTTGCGGGACATGTGCGAGCCGCGCTGCTCGGCGGGCAGGTCCACGAACAGGTCGAAGGTCGCATGGAGGGCGTTCGTCCGGGTCTCGCCGGGGCGCTCGATCATGACGGGTTTCTGGACGCCTGTGACGCCCACGCGCGTGAGCCGGAAGTCGTGGTCGCTCCGGAGCGATTGAACGTCCGGGAGGGTCATCGAGCCGAAGGAAAGCCCCCCTTCCTTTAAAGGGTGGGGGGTGGGCCAGGGATTCGGGCTCAGCCTTCTTGCTCCTCTTGGCATGCATCTGCGCATCCCCCGTGGGCGCGCATGCTACCTCCGACGAGGGCGAGGTGTGCACAGGGGGGCCTGAAAGGCTTTATCGGGAGGGCGTTGTTGGGCTCGCCGATGCGCCGGGGCCCCCTGTTGCGCCTGACGATGCTTGCCCCCCTTCTCGGGGCGACCCCATCGGCGCTGGCGCATGACGGGACCGACATCGGCCCCGTGGTCCCGGGCACGCTTCTGCAGGCGCACGCGCTTTCGTTCCTCGTAGCGACCGTGTTCGTGCTCGCCGCGTTCACGTATCTCCGGTCCCGTTGGACCCGCAGCGGCGGCTTGGACGCCGTGAGCGTGATGGTCCTGCTGGGGATCGCGTGGGTCGTCGCGGCCGTGAGCGTGCCGACCACGTGGCTGGCGGATCCTTCCTGGAAGCTCGCAGCGGCGGCGCTCCTGCTAGGGACCCTCGGCTTGCCCTGGTGGATCGTCGCCCGTCGGTGGGGGAAGATCCGCGAGCGCTTCCGGGGGCGTCCCCGATCCGTGGCCGCGGCCGTGGCAGCGGCGCTGGTCTTCCTGGTCACGTTCGCGTTCGTGACCGACATGCTTCAAGTGGCCACGGGGGACGTCTCCGCTCACCCGTCCGCGGAGGCGTTCTTCGTCGAGGACGGAAGCTATGGCCCTCTTGCGTTCTGGTCCGTGGCGGCCGTTTGGGTTCCCTCGTTGAAGCTCATGGCCCAGGCCACGGCCGCGACGGGCGTGTTCGCGGTCGCGCTGAGCGGCCTGGTGGGCCTCTCCGTGGGGTTGCTTGTGGTGAACCTGACCGCGGGAAGCGCGGGCATGATGGGGGGCGCAAGCCTGAGCGCGTTGGCCACGAGCTTCTGCGCGGGCTGCACGCCCGTCCTTTTCGGCGGCGTGACGGCCGTGTTGGGCTCGGGCGTTGCACCGGTCCTGTTCGCCTTGGGCAAGCCGGATCTGGCCGTGTACAACGTGGCTCAGGTCGGCACGGTCTGGCTGCTTGCCGGGTCCATCCTCTTGGCGTTGAAAGGACACGTCGGGCCCGCCGACTGACCGGCCGATGCTCGGGTAGCAAAACTCCAAGTAGGCCCGTTGGAGTCAGGCACCGGATGGTGTTCTCGGCGCCCTCCCCATCCCTGACCGCTCTGTCCGGCGATCTGGCCCAGGACCACCCGGAGCCCTTCGCGGGCCTCCGGCGGGACCTGCTCACCGTGCTCGAGGCCGGGTTGGACGCGGTGCAACCTGGCCCCCTCCTCGAAGCGTGCCTCGACGATGGACGCCTCCGCGTGGACGGGAACGCCTACGATCTGGGCCAGGGAGAAGGGGTGCACGTGCTCGCGGCCGGACGCGGCTCGGAGGGCTTCGCCGTCGTCGCGCACGGAGCCCTGCCCGAGGCGGAGGGCCTCGTGATCGCACCCCGGGATCGCGAGCTTCCCGGGTGGGAATGGATCCAGGGCGAGCACCCGGTCCCAGGCCCGGGAAGCCTCGAAGCCGGCCAGGCCGCCTTAGAGTTCGTCGAACGCATCGGCCAGGACGAGACCCTGCTCGTGTTGCTCACCGGCGGCGCCTCGGCCCTGATGGAGAACCCTCGCATCCCGCTCGAGGACCTTCAACTGTTGACGAACACGATGCTTGCGCGAGGGTTGACCATCCACGAGACGAACATGCTTAGAAAGCACCTCTCGCGGATCAAGGGGGGCCAGCTGGGAGCCGCGTGCGACGGGTCCGTGATCACGCTTGCGATCAGCGATGTCCCCTACGACCGGGCCAGCGACATCGGGTCCGGCCCCACCGTGCCCGACCCCACCACGTTCGCGCAGGCCCACGCCCTGATCCAACGCCTGGGGGAGGAGAACGTTCCCCCCGTCGTGGTCGAACGCATCCTCCAGGGCACCCAAGGCAAGATCCCCGAGACGCCCAAACCCGAAAGCCAAGAGATCCAAGGCAACATCCACCTGCTCGCCACGAACAAGGACGCGCTTCGAAGCGCCGACGAGATGGCGCGCGAGCTCGGCCACCGCGCCTTCACGCTGCCCAGCCTGATGGAGGGCGAGGCCCGCGTGGTCGGCGAGAGCCTCGCCAAGCGCCTGGTCCGCGAAGGCAACGCCCTGATCGCCGGCGGCGAGACCATCGTCAACCTCCGCCCCGTGCACCAGGGAGGACCCGGCGAGGGCGGCCGCAACCAAGAGCTCGCCCTAGCCACGGTGCGCGCCCTCGCGGGAGAACCCGCGGTCGCTGCGGCGTTCGGGACCGACGGGATCGACGGGCCCACGGACGCAGCCGGCGCCATCGTGGACGGCCGCACCCTCGAACGAGCCACCCAACAAGGCCTCGACGCCGACAACCACCTCGCCCGCAACGACTCCCACTCGTTCTTCGACCCGCTCGGGGATCTGATCCGAACCGGGCCAACAGGTACGAACGCGATGGACATGTTCGTCGGCCTCGTCCACGAAGAATGAGGCCTCCGGGACCCGCACCGATGAAAACTTGTACACCGGAAAACGTACTCGTGGCTCGTGTCCCCGCACGAAGCGAGGAGGGAGAACGCGGCGCCTGGAGACGCCTTTGCTCTGCAAGGGAGCCCTCCAACCTCTCTGAACATCTGGCCATCGCCACGGCCAGGCGCTCCTGGTAAGCGAGCAAACTTCAAGTACGGACACCGGCGTGCACGAGCCCGCGCGCTGAGGGGAAAACCGGGTGCATCAAGATGAGTGAGATCCGCCTCGCCATCGCCGGCGTGGGGAACTGTGCCTCCTCGCTCATGCAAGGCATCGAGTACTACCGTCGCCGCCCCAAGGCGGACCCCATCGGCTTGATGCACCGCGACATCGCCGGGTACGACGTCGGCGACGTGAACATCGTCACCGCCTTCGACATCGACGAGCGCAAGGTCGGGAAGGACATCGCCGAGGCCCTCTACGCGCCCCCCAACTGCGCGCACGAGATCCTCGACGAGCCCCTGTCCGAGACCGGCGCCCGCGTCCACATGGGCCCCCTCCTGGACGGGATGCCCGAGCACATGAGCGACTACGAGGAAGACCACCGCTTCTCGCCCGCCGACGAAGACCCCGTGGACATCGTCGAGGAGCTCAAGCGCGCCGAGGCGGACGTGCTCATCAACTACATGCCCGTGGGCGCCGAGGACGCCGCCAAGACCTACGCGGAAGCCGCGCTCGAAGCTGAGGTCGCATTCGTGAACTGCATGCCCTGCTTCATCGCCAGCCACGAAGCCTGGGCCTCCCGGTTCACCGAGGCACGCGTCCCCATCGTCGGCGACGACATCAAAAGCCAGATCGGGGCCACCATCGTGCACCGCGCCCTGGCACGGCTCTTCGAGGACCGAGGCGTCAAGCTCGACCGAACCTACCAGCTCAACTTCGGCGGCAACACGGACTTTTTGAACATGCTCGACCAAGCCCGGTTGTCCACCAAGAAGGTCTCCAAGACCCAAAGCGTCCAAAGCCAGCTCGGCGAACCCCTCGACGAGGACGACATCCACATCGGACCCAGCGACTACGTGCCCTGGCAAGGCGACAACAAGGTCGCCAACATCCGCCTCGAAGGGCGAGGATGGGCCGACGTGCCGCTTGAGCTCGAGCTGCGGCTCTCCGTGCAAGACTCCCCGAACAGCGCCGGCGTCGCCATCGACGCGATCCGATGCGCCAAGCTCGGCCTGGACCGCGACATCGGAGGCCCCCTCGAGGAGATCAGTGCGTACACCATGAAGCACCCCCCCGTGCAGCACGACGACCGCATCGCCCGCGAGCTGGTGGAACGCTTCATCAACGGCATGCCCGCCTACCACGCACGCCGCAAGGTCCGCTCCTGGATCCGAGACCGAGCCCCCAAGGCCTGGCGTGCGAACGATACGATCCTGGAACCCTGACCGCTTCCCCCACGGCGCTACCGTAGGCTTGGTGGGGGTTCAAGCCCTCCGATGCGTCTCGGGCCAGAGGTCACGCTCGTGCACGGCGAAAGCGACAAGCGCCCCCCCGCCGATCCCGCGACGTCCCTTTCATCCCTGCACCGCCGCCGGTGGCGACGGCACAAGGGCTTCGCGCTGCTCGTGGGAGGCCTGGCCGGGGGCCTGGCGGGGTACGCGAACGCGACCATCGGGACCGCCGTGGGCCTGCCCTTCGCGCTGCACAGCGAGCAAGCGTTCCTGCTCGCGTTGACCGTGCTCGTGGCGCCGTTCGTCGAGGAGCACGTGAAACTGTTCTCGCTGTTCCTTTTGCGGTTCGAGGAGCGGGCGGAGTACGCGCCCCGTCGCTGGTTGGCGCTGGGGGCGTTGTCGGGCATCGGGTTCGGGATCGCGGAGGCGATCTTGTACTGGCAGATGATCGCGCCGGAATCGTTGACGCTGGCGAACCTGAACCTTCTCACACGCATGAGCTTGACCGTGCCCATGCACGGGTTGGCGGTGACCGCGTCCGCGTATGGGTACGGGCGCTCGCGGATCCGTGGCGACATCGGGCCGTTGGTCGTGGGGTTGCTCGTGGCGATCTTGCTGCACGCGGCGTTCAACGGTTTGCAGATGGCGCGCTCTTTGGAGGGGGTCCTTTGACGCTGGCTGGGTCGCGCGTGGTGGGGGCCCTGGTGGCGTGGCTGGGCGGGGGGTTCTTTGTGGATCTTGCGCTGTTGGACACGGTGCATGAGGCTGTCGTGGAGGCGGGGCTCGAGGCGGGCCCGGCTCCAACGGGCACGTTGCGCGTCGTGTTGACGGCGTTGGGGTTGTCGTGCTTGGCGTTGGGCATGTGGCTTGTGGCCCGGGAGCCGGGGGAGGCGTGGGTGGCGGAGGATGCGTCGGGGGCGCCCGTGTTGGAGGATCGGCCTCGCAGCTGTTGGCGGTGCCGGGAGCCGTGGCCTCGGGAGGCGGCTCGGTGCCCGTCGTGCGGGGCGAAGAGGTTGCGGTGAGGGAGACGGGGCGTTAGGCTTCGAGGACTTCCTTGTGTCCGCAGCTTTTGCACGTGACGCGCACGGGGCGCTTAGGAGGCACCTTGTACTTGGCGTCGCACTGTCCGCATTGCCAGATGGTGTGCTCGGGCTCTTGGTCTTCCTCTTGCTCAGGGGCGGGCCCTTCCTGAGTGTCGTACGCGTCGCGTGGGCCCTTCTCGGGCTCGTCGTCGTCAGGGGGGGCCGCGTCTTCGTCGCTGGGCTGGGGGGGTTGGGGGCGCTCGATGGGGATCTCGTCCTCTTGGACGAGGTCGACGAGGGCCTCCTCGTGTTCCCATTGTCGGTCGAAGTGGCCGATCGGGTCCTGGTAGAGCCACCAGGTGACCACGAAGGGTCCGATGACGGGGATGAAGATCCACAACGCCAGGGAGAGCATGTAGGAGCGTTCGTCGAGGGGCTCCAGGATGGGCACGTGGTCGGGGTCGACCTCGTTGTCCTCGAACACGTGGCGGGCCTCTCGGGCGAACCGCGCTTGGCGGCGCGCGTGGCGGGGGAAGTCCTTGAGCAGGAAGTACAGCACGTACAAGCCCCACAACCCGCTCGTGAGCACGTACAAGAGGATGTGGACGGCGGCGGGGCGCTCGTTCTCTTCGAGCAGCGCCTCGTTGTGCAACCGCTGCATCGATTCGAGGTGGCCGCCACTTTTCTCGCCCTGGCCCACGTCCGCGATGCGGCGCGCGTAGTCCAGCAGGCCCTGCCGGAGCACCCGGTCCCGGGCGAAGTGCTGGTTGCGACGCTTGATCAAAAGGTACCATCCGCGGAACAGGAGCACGATGGAGACGAGGACCGCGAGCAGGGCCACGACGACGGTGCCCAGGAGGACGCCAGGGATCGACCCTTGCGCGATCTGCTCCGGGTCTTGCGGGAGCGAGAAGACCACGGCGAGCACGATGAGCCCCGCGCCCACCGTGATCAGGAACGGCAGGATCACGTGGACGAAGTAGGAGGGGTGCGTGTCGGTGTCTCCCCGCTTCTCGACGGCTTGCAGGATAGAAGTGGCACCGGGAGGGCGAACCGTCATGTGGGGAACCCAGAGCCCGGATACCGTGTCCGGTCTCTTATCCGTTTTGTCTTCGCGCTTTCACCGGTTCACCCTCGGGGACCGGCCGAGACAACGAGTCCGAGCCAGCGTCGACGAAGCGAAGCCTGCGTTCGGTCCCCTTCGTGAGTCCGATGCGGGTCGTCACGAGAACCTCGGAGCCCTCCAGCCTCGAGCCCGCCTCCACGCGCAGACCCGAAGGGGCAGTCAGATCCGCCCCGTCGTGCTCCTTGCGCCGGATGCTCATCGCCTCGGTCAGGTTCCCGGGCCCCGAGGCCACGGATGCGACGGGCGCCTCTCCGCGGCGCGCGCGCATCGCGTCGACGCCTTCGACCGGCTCGGCCGCGCGCACGAGCACGGCGCCGATGTCCCCCTCCCGGTGTGCGACCACGTTCATCATCTGGTGGATCCCGTAGCACACGTACACGTAAGCGGCGCCTGGGGCCTCCCACATGCGCCGGGCTTGCGAGTCGGGCCCGTGGCGCGCGTGGCTGGCTGGGTCCTCGGGGCCCAGGTAGGCTTCCGTTTCCACGATGCGCGCCACGAGCCGGTCCCCGCCAGGGGGCTCGTGGACGAGGTTTTGCCCGAGCAGATCCCGGGCGATGCGGTCGGTCTCTCGCGCGTAAAAGCTGGGCGGAAGCGTCGTCACGGGAGGGCCACGTTCCGACACGTTGAAAACCGCTCCGGGAGGTCCGGGGGGGCATGTTCGAGCGCGTGCGACGGGGGTGGGAGTTGACGAAGGCCAGCTTTCGCGTGTTGGAGAAGGACAAGGAGATCCTCGTGTTGCCCGTGCTCGCGTTCCTGAGCCTGGTGCTGGGGCTGGCGTTCTGGGGCGTTTTGGGGCTTGCAATGCTGGGGTTCCCGGGCTCGGATCCGACGGTGTTGCATTACGTGCTCTTGTTCGTGATGTACGTGACGACCGCGTTCGTGGGCACGTTCTTCCTGGCGGCAACCATCGAGATGGCGAGCCTGCGCCTGGGCGGCCAGGATCCGGTGCTCAGGGACGGGTTGTCGAAGGCCTGGAGCAAGAAGGGCAAGCTGCTGGCGTGGGCCGTGGTCGCGGCGACCGTGGGCATCTTGTTGCGCGTGCTCCGTCGGCGCACCAGGGGCTTGGGGAGCATCTTGGGGGCGTTCTTGGAGGTCGGGTGGGCGGTGGCCACGTTCTTGGCCGTGCCCGTCCTTGTGTACAGGGACGTGGGCCCCTTGGGGGCCATCAAGGAGAGCGGGGGCTTGGTCCGGCAGGCGTGGGGCGAGGCGGCCACGGGAGTGGTGGGATCGAGCGTGATCTTCCTTCTCCTTGGCCTCTTGGGCGTGGCGCCCTTGTTCTTGGGCATCGTTTCCGGGTCCACCGTCGGGTTCGTCGGCGCCCTCGTCGTGGCGGTGGCGTGGTGGGTCCTGTTGGCGGCCGCCAACAGCGCCGTGGACGGGATCCTCAAGGCGGCCTTGTTCCGGTTCGCGGACACGGGCCGGATGCCGGATGGGTTCCAGGCGGCGCACCCGGACCGGGTGGGTGCGTGATTCCCGGGTCGGCGCCTCCGGGCGCGTTCGCGGAGCACAAGCGCTAAACAAGGATGCTTCCTTGGCCGGGCTCGTGCCCCGGTGCAGCTTGTGCGGGCAGGACGTGGATATGCCCTACACGTGCTCGTATTGCGGGTCCGTGCACTGCCAGGAGCACCGTCTCCCGGAGGCGCACGCGTGCCCGGGCGCGGACAAGGCTGCCGCCGCGCGGATCGAGCGCCAGCGAACCGGTCACCCCGGGGTGGAGGTCCAGGGCGGTTGGACGGGAACAGACCGAGGACGGTCCCCGTCTGGGGGCGGGACCTTGGGCAAGCACGAGGGCCGCGTCGCGATGTACCTGTTGGGCGCGCTCGTGGTCACGTTCGTCGCGCAGCTGATCGTCCACGGGATCGACTCGGACCTCATGAGCACGCTGTTCGTCCTCGATGCGGGCTGGTTCACGAAACCGTGGACGCTCGTGACCAGCGTCTTCGCGCACGGGGGCCTCTATCATCTGCTGGTCAACGGCATCATCCTGTTCTTCTTTGGGCCTGTGCTGGAGCGCCGCATCGGGTCTCGAAGGTTCCTGTACCTCGTCGCGGCGGGCGGCATCCTCGCCGGGCTGACCCAGGTCACGGTGTACTCCGTGTTCCTCGGGGACGAGAGCGGCGTGTTGGGGTTCAGCGGCGCCCTGATGGCGATCCTGGGCGCGCTCACGGTGTTGGGCCCCCGGTTGAGCGTGTTGCTCTTCTTCATCATCCCTATGCCGCTTTGGGCGTTGACGATCGGGTACGCGGCGCTCGATATCTACCTGGGCGTGTTCGGGGGAGAGACGAACGTGGCTCACCTGGCACACTTGACGGGGCTGACCGTCGGGTTCCTCGTCGGGTACAAGCTTCGCCAAGCCGGGCTCGCGTTCCCGGGCAGGCAAGGGCACATACAGGGCGGGTACCAGCCGGGCCGCTCGAGGTGGTGACGGTGCCGCTCGAGACTCGACAGGGGGCGTGAGGTTCGTGGACCACGGCATGTACGAGAAGGCCAGGGGCTTGGTGGACGAGGACCGGGTCCGGCTTGCGGACGAGACCGACAAGCGGGCCTACCTGGAGGTCCAGGGTACGCAGGACACGTACGGGGTGCGCCTGGAAAGCGATCACACGTTCTCGTGCACGTGCCCGTATGCCACGATGCGGGGCATCCCCCAGGGCGCGCTGTGCAGCCACGCGCTGGCCGCGATGCTGTTCCTTGCCCAAGACGGCGGCCCCTGGATGGGCCCCCCCGACGCCGACGAGGACGCCTAAGCGCCTCTTGGCCGGCGTCACGACCGTTTTCCCACGCGAAGCCAGCCTCCCCCCAGGAAACCCCCGGCCTGTACGTTCTCATATGCCGGGCGTTCCAGACCTCTTCGGGGGATGCCCGAACATGGTCGACCCGAACTGGCAGCCGAACGCACGGTCCAGGCCCTCCGACAGGGGGCCGAGACCGGCGCGTCCTTCCCCATCGGGTACCATGGCATCATCGGCGACATGCACACCGCCTGCCTGGTAGGGCAGGACGCTCACATCGACTGGTTCTGCTACCCTCACTTCGACGACGATCCCATCTTCTGCGGCCTGCTCGACGAGGACAAGGGCGGACGCTTCGCCATCGGCGTCGAGGGCGGACAGGGCATCCGCCAGCTCTACATGCCCGACACGAACGTGCTCATCACGCGCCTTCTGGGCCCCGACGGGCTCCTCGAGGTCACCGACATGATGCCCGTCAAGGCCGACATCGTGGACCAAGAATCCCAGCACTGGCACGGCCTCATGAGGCGGGTGCGCGCGGTCCGAGGCGACGTGCAAGCAGAGCTCTCCTGTCGCCCCACGTTCGACTACGCCAGGCAAGCCCCCGACGTGACCATCCGGGACGGGGATGCCCTCTTCGAAGGGGACTCGCGCACGCTGCACCTGACCTCGCCCGTGGACCTCAAAGCTCAGCAAGGCCCCCCCGGGACGGCCGGGGCCCACGCGTCCTTCCAGATGGATCAAGATGAGACCATGTGGTTCCTCCTATCAGACGAGCAAGAAGGCCTCCCGTACGGGCTGGACCCCGCCTCCTCCAGCGCGATGGAGGCCCTCCTCCAGGACACCATGTTCTACTGGCGCTCCTGGACCGAACGATGCACCTACGACGGGCGCTGGCAAGAGCACGTGCTCCGCTCCGCGTTGACCCTCAAGCTTCTCACCTTCGCCCCCACGGGCGCCATCGTCGCGGCCCCCACCACGAGCCTCCCCGAAGCCATCGGGCAACAGCGCAACTGGGACTATCGGTACTCCTGGCTTCGGGACTCCGCGTTCACGCTTCGAGCCCTGTTCCGCCTCGGGTACACCCGGGAGGGACGCTCCTTCCTCGACTGGCTGCTCGAACGCATCCACGAATCCCCCGACGACGAGCCCATCCAGGCAGTGTACGGGATCGACGGGAGCAAGACGCTTCCCGAGGACACCCTGGACCACCTAAGCGGGTACCGCGGCTCGCGGCCCGTCCGTCGAGGCAACTTCGCCCACGCGCAACGCCAACTGGACGTCTTCGGCGCCGTCCTGGAAGCCGTGTACGACTACGCCGACCAGCTCGAGGACCTCGAAGGCACCTGGGAGGACCTTCTACCCCTGATGGACTGGCTCGCTGAGAACTGGCACCAGCCCGACGAGAGCATCTGGGAGATCCGGGGCGAGCGCAAGCAATTCGTGTACTCGAAAGCCATGTGCTGGGTCGCGTTCGACCGTGCCATCCGCCTGGCGGAGGCTCACGATCTACCCGGAGACGTGGACGCGTGGGAAGCCCAGCGCGACGCCGTACGAGAACAGGTGCTCGAGCACGGCGTCGACCCGGAGCGGGGCTGCTTTACGCAACACTACGAGACGGACGCCCTGGACGCCTCCAACCTCCGCATCCCCCTGTCCGGGTTCCTCTCCCCCGACGACGCCCGCGTCGAGAACACGCTTGACGCCACGCTTGAGGACCTCACCAACGACGGCATGGTCCGACGGTACCGCCCCGAGAAAGCCGACGACGGCCTCTCTGGGGGAGAAGGCACCTTCTCGCTTTGCTCCTTCTGGCTCGTGGACAACCTCGTCCTCCAAGGCAAGATGGACCAAGCCTGGCTCGAGTTCGAGAAGCTGCTCACCCACTCCAACCACCTGAACCTCTTCGCTGAACAGGTCGGCGTCGACGGGTACTCGCTTGGCAACTTCCCCCAAGCCTTCACACACATCGGCCTCATCCACAGCGCCCTGCTCCTCGACAAAGCCCTCACCGCGGAACGCATGACCCGCAACGGGGACGGGCCCCTCTAACCTCCCCAGACCATCGGGAACATCATCGGCCCTCCCCACACGCTTAAGCCCCAAGGTCGCTCGCCATGAACGTGCCCACCGAGCTCGCCGACGCCTTGCGCGATGGACGATCCGAGCTCCACGACGCCCACGCCGTCCTCCTTCCAGACCTGTTCCTCGACCTGCTGATCCCCCTGCCCGGCCGCGACGCCCTCGACCAGGACCTCGACCGGCTCATCGACCAAGGCGGCGGGAACATGCTCACCCCGAGCCAGCGCATCCACCTCGGCGGGAACGCCGCCAACACCGCCCACGCCCTGGCAAGCCTCGGCGTCTCCTCCACGCTCATCGCCCCCACCAACCACCTCGGGCGCGCCCTCTTCCAAGAAGCCATGGACGGCCTCCCCTCCACCCAGGACGCGCTCGTCCCCACCCAGGAAGCCGCCTGCACGGTCGCGCTTGAACTCGACGCCGACGAAGCCAACGTGATGCTCTCCAACCCCGGGCCCCTGCGAGACTTCGGGCCCGCGGACCTCGACGAGGAGGCCTGGGACCTCATCGACGACGCCGACGCCGTCGCCATCACGAACTGGTCGCAAACCCTCGAACACGGCACCCAGCTCCTCAAGACCGTCGCCGCCCGAGCCAAACGCAACGGCGCGTTCACGTTCCTGGACACCGGAGACCCCGCCCACCGAGGCCAAGACGCCCAAGCCCTCCTCACCGATCCCGCCACCCTCGAGCACGTCAGCGCCTGGGGCATGAACGAGCACGAGGCCCGGTTCTTCGCCAAGACCCTCCAAGGATCCGAACCCCCAGAGGCCCTCACGGACGTAGCAGCCCTGCTCGACGAGCACGTTCCCCCCCGCATCGACGTGCACACCGAGGCCCAGGCGTTCACGCTTCACGAAGGAAACTGGCAAGCCACCGAGGCGTTCAACGTTGCCCCCCAGCACCGCACCGGCGCCGGCGACGCGTGGAACGCCGGCAACCTCCTCGGGGACCTGCTGGGCCTCGGGGCGCGCCACCGCTTGACGCTGGCTAACGCCGTGGCCGCGCTCACGATCACGAACCCCGCCAACGAGCCGGTCACGCTCGACGACGTGGTCACCTTCCTGGCGACCCCCGACGCGGCCATCCAGGGGCAAATGTAGGGGGGACCGAGGCCTCATACGGAGGGCCTTGCGATGAGGGACCGGGTGAGGGCAGCGCAGCCCCCTCCGGAGGAGAAGACCGGTGGACCACGACTCGCCTGAACTCATCATCGTCTCGAACCGTTTGCCCGTAGAGGTCGAACACACCCAGAACGGACTCCAGGTCCACGAGAGCCCCGGCGGCCTCGCCTCCGCCCTGCATCGACTGATGACCCGGCGCGGGGGCTCCTGGCTCGGCTGGCCCGGCATCCCAGGGCCCGTCGACATGCACCAGGCCGACCAGATGCCCGACCTCCCCTACCAACTCGTACCCGTCCACATCAGCGAACAAGAGCACGAAGAGTACTACCAAGGGTTCGCGAACGAGATCCTCTGGCCCCTCTTCCATGACCTGCACCCCTACTGCGAGTTCGAACCCCGCTTCTGGGAAGCCTACGGGACCGTCAACCACCGCTTCGCCGAGACCGCCCGCAAGACCGGGCACGGCTCCGAGGCCCTCTGGATCCACGACTACCACCTCTTCCTCGCCGCCACGCACCTTCGACGCCTGGGAGACGAGCGGCCCCTTGGGTTCTTCCTGCACATCCCCTTCCCCCCCAAAGGCGCCCTCCAACGGTTGCCCTGGCACGAACAACTGCTCGAAGCCCTCACGGCGTACGACGTGATCGGGGTCCAAACCCGCCGCGATCTCAACAACCTCCGCGAAGCCTTCCCCCGCCTGCTCGACGACGCCACCGTCCGGACCGACGGACACCGCCTCGTGCTCGAACACCACGACCGAAGGACCCTCGCGCAATCCTTCCCCATCAGCACGGACATCCAAAAGATCGAACAAAGCGCCTCCCAACCCACCGTCACGGACCGGGCCCGCGAGCTCCAACAACGGCTGCACGGACCCGACCACACCTACATCGTCGGCGTCGAACGCCTCGACTACACCAAAGGCATCCCCGAACGGCTGGAAGCCTACCGCCAAGCCCTCGACCGCTACCCCAGCCTCCTCGAGAACGTCACCCTGCTCCAACACGTCAACCCCAGCCGCGAACAGATCGACCACTACCAACAGCTGCGACGCGAGGTCGAACTCGCCGTCGCCCGGACCAACGGCGCCTTCGGCACCCTCGAGTGGACGCCCGTGCGCTACAGCTACGGGCACCTGTCCTTCGACGAGATCCTCTCCCTGTACCGTCTGGCGGACATCGCCCTCGTCACGCCCCTTCGCGACGGCATGAACCTCGTCTCGAAGGAATACTGCGCCGCGAACACGGACGACGACGGGGTCCTCGTCCTCAGCAAGTTCGCAGGGGCCGCCGAAGAGTTCGCCAACCACGCCCTCCTCGTCAACCCCCACGACATCGACGACACCGCCGACACGATCCATCAAGCCTGCACCATGCACCCCCGGGACCGCTCCGCACGCATGCACAATCTCCGCGAGATCCTCCAAGACCACGACGTCCACGACTGGTGCAATGGGTTCCTAGAACACCTCGACCCCCGCACCGTGCCCGTCCAAGCCGGCCCCCGCCCAAGCCTCCCCCGCGACGGCCCCGCGGACGACCCCCAACCTCCAGACGAAACCCCCCCTTGACCCTTAAGGCGACCCCCAACCCTCACCCGGCCGTGCCCGAGCCTCAGCTGCTCGTCCAACCCACCCCCAGCCAAGCCCGCGAGCTCGCCGCCGAAACGCTCGACGCATGCATGGTGCAGATCGTCGGAGCCTGCACCATCGACTACCAAGGACGCGCCCAAAGCACGCTGGCCAGCGGGGAACGCCTCGTCTTCGTCAAACCCGACGGTACGCTGCTCGTGCACACCGACGAAGGCGTCAAACCCGTCAACTGGCAACCCCCCGGGACCACGACAGCCGTCGCCGTCAAGAACCTCGACGAAGACGAGGACCTGCTGGTCCTCACCGTGGAACGCTCCAACCCCGACGAGATCGTCACCCTCGCGTTCGAAGACATCCACTTCCTTGCCGCGTTCGATCTCGAGGACTGGGAAGAGCTCCAACTGCTCGGGACAGAAGCCGACATCGCGGAGCTCCTGCGCCTGCACCCCGACCTGATCGAGGAAGGCTTCACACCCTACGAGATGGAACTGGACCGGCGCCGAGGCCCCATGGACATCTACGGGCACGACGTACACGGCACCCGAACCGTCGTCGAGGTCAAACGGCGCACAGCCGGCATCGAAGAAGCCACCCAGCTGGCACGCTACGTCGAACGGGAACGAGCCAAACACGACGAGGTCAGAGGCCTGCTCGCAGCGCCCGGCGTCAGCCAGAAAGCCCGCCGGTACCTCGAAGACAAACAGCTCGAGTTCTGCGAGCTGGACCTCGACGAGCTGTTACCCATGGTTCCCCGCCTGCACGCCACGCAACAGACCCTCGGCGGGTTCGTCGAAGAAGCACCCACCGACGCCCCCGAGCCATAACGAAACCAAAGAACCGCTTGCCTACCGACGACCCGAGCAACGGCCCACGGATTCCAACCCCTGCTCCGCGAAGAATTATCACCCTGTAGCCCCCTCCATCCAGCGGTTACTCCCGTGGTCCGCATCCTGTCCGTCGCGCTCAAGAACGAGCCAGGAGCCCTCGCCCACGTGGCCACCACGCTTGGGAACGAAGGCCTGAACATCGAGGCTGTGCTCGGGGATGCGCGCGCCGAGATGGGGCTTGTCCGCCTGCTCGTGGACGACCCGGCTGACGGCCAGCGCGTGCTCGAAGAGGCCGGGCATCCCACGCAGGTGCTGGAGGGCGTTCGCGTCGAGATGGGGAACCGGCCTGGAGCCTTGGCGAAGGCGCTGCAGCGGCTGGGCAAGGAGGGCGTGAACGTGGAGATCGTGTTCGGGGGAGCTCCCGACCCTGAGCGGGGGGAGGTCGTGTTCGTGGTGGACGATCCGGATCTCGCAAAACGCGTCCTGGATGGGGATTGAACCGTCCGTTGTGTGCGCCAAGCCAGCCCCTGGACCGGATAACCTCTAAGGGCAGGCTCCCGTCTGTCCTGCCACCATGGATGCGGTGATCCTCTCCGGCGGGCTCGGTACGCGGCTTCGCCCGCTCACATACACGCGGCCCAAGCCGCTTTTGCCGATCGCGAACCGGCCCATGCTGGAGCACCTGGTCGAGCGCCTTCCCGCTCGCGTCGACCGCGTCATCGTGGCGGGCGGGTACAGGATCGGCCAGGTCCGCTCCTGGGCCGAGTCGTACGAGACGACCGTGGAGGTCGTGGTCGTGAACGAGGACGAGGCCCTGGGAACCGGTGGCGCCATCAAGAACGTCGAGGACGAGATCCAAGGCCCGTTTCTGTGCTTCAATGGGGATGTCCTCTCCACGGCGCCCCTCGACGAGATGATCGACCGCCGCGAGAAGGCCGACGCGATGGGAGCTATCGCCCTGTGGGAGGTCGACGAGCCCCAGCACTACGGCGTCGTGGACATGGACGGGGACCGCATCCAACGGTTCATCGAGAAGCCCGATCCCGGGGAGGCCCCCTCGAACCTCATCAACGCTGGCACGTACTGCTTCAGCGACGCGATCCTGGAGCACATCCCGGCGGGCAGCACGGTCAGCCTGGAGGACGAGGTCTTCCCCCGCCTCCTCGAAGACGGGTACGCCCTTCTGGGGGTCCCTTTCGAGGGCCACTGGGTGGACACGGGTCGTCCGGACGTGTACCGACGCGCCCACGCGATCCTGCTGGACGGGACCGCCGCCGTTCACGAAGAGGCAACCCTGGACGGGGACTGGGAGGACTGGGCAAGCCTCGGCAAGGGCGCGCACGTGGCCGGCAGCGCGACGTTGGCCCGCTCGATCCTCCTTGAAGGTACGACCGTGGAGGCGGGGGCGCGGCTGGAGGATTCGATCCTGGGAGCGAACGTCACCGTGGGGAAGGACGCCAAGCTTTCCCGGTGCGTCGTCGCCGACGGGGAGACGATTCCCGCTGGTGCGAAACGGGAAGGCGCCGCGATCGGCGTGGACCCGAAGCGGCCCGTGGGAGGGGATCGCTGATGGGAGAATTGTTCGGTACGAACGGTGTCCGGGGCGTCGTCGGGGAGGAGATGACGGTCGAGTTGGCTCAACGGTTGGGCCGGGCCGTGGGCGCCTGGACGGATGGGCCCGTGCTCGTGGGTCGCGACACGCGCACCTCCGGGCCCATGCTTGAGGGCGCCTTCTTGGCTGGTGTGCGTGCAAGCGGGGCCAACGTCGTGGATGCTGGGGTGTGCCCGACGCCCACGGTGCAGCATGGCGTCAAACACGGCGACTACTCGGGGGGAGCCGTCGTGACGGCCAGCCACAACCCGCCCGAGTTCAACGGGATCAAGGTCGTGAAGGGGGACGGGTCCGAGCTCGTGGACGACGAGGTGGCCCGGCTGGAGGAGGTGTTCTTCGAGGAGGACTACGAGCATGCGGGCTGGAACGACGTGGGGGGCCTTGCCCAGGACGAGGGGTTGCAGCAGCGGTACGGGGACGCCGTCGTGGATCACGTGGGCGGCCCCATCGAGGGGGATGCGCCCCGGGTGGTGTTGGACTGCGCGAACGGGGCCGGGTGCACGGTGACGCCGCGCGTGCTGCAGCGGTTGGGTGCGCGCGTGGTCACGGTGAACGCGCAACCGGATGGTTCGTTCCCTGGGCACCCGAGCGAGCCGACGCCCGAGAACGTCGCGTCCACGATCCGCACGGTGGAAGCGGTGGGCGCCGATTTCGGGGTCGTCCTCGACGGGGACGCGGACCGGTGCGTGTTCATCACGGGCGATGGGACGTACGTGCCGGGCTCGCGCATGCTCGCGCTTGTGGCCCGCGCGAAGGTGGAGGAGAACGGCGGCGGGTTGGTCGTGACGCCGGTCAGCTCGAGCCAGTGCGTGGAAGAGCACGTGCGGGATGCGGGCGGCGAGGTGCGCTACACGAGCGTGGGAAGCCCCACCGTGGCGGACGTGATGAAGCGCGAGGGGGCTTTGTTCGGCGGCGAGGAGAACGGGGGCCTCGTGTTCCCCGAGCATCTGCACTGCCGGGATGGCACCATGACGGCCGCGTGGATGACCAAGCACTTGGCCCGCGAGGACCGTTCGCTCGAGGACCTGCTCGAGGCCGTGCCCACGTACCACTTGAACAAGGAGAGCGTTCCGTGTCAGGAGGAGGACAAGCCTCGGGTGCTGGACGCGTTCGCGGACTCGGTCGACGGGGAGGAGGTCGATCGCACGGACGGTGTGAAGGTCGTGTACGAGGACGGGTGGGTGTTGGTTCGACCCAGCGGGACCGAGCCCTTGATCCGCGTGTACGCGGAGGCGCGCGACGAGAAGCGCGCCGCGAGCCTCGTCGAGGACGGGAAAACGCGTGTGAGAAGCATCGTGGACGAGATGGAGTAACCCAGGCGCTCGCCGCGCGCGCGAGCTGCCTACCCGGCTCACCGATGGGTTCAAACCGTCGACGCGGTCTCGCGGGCTCGTGCCCTCGCGCCGCATCGAGGTCCTGCCGGTCATCCACGCCATGAAGGGCAACCTGGTCGGCCCCGACGCGACCCCGCTCGAGGAGGACTTGAAAAGCGTCACGCGCAGGTTCTCCCGCGAGCACGACGCGCTGTACCTCGTGGACCTGGACGGGATCCGCTCGAACTCGCCCAAGGTGGACCTCGTGCAGGAGGTCAGCCGCCGCGTGCACACGTGGGCCGACGCGGGCTCCAGGAGCGCCGAGGACGTGATGGATCTCGTCATCGCGGGCGCCGAGCAGGTCACGATCCGACACCACACGGTCCAAGGGGAGGACGTGATCCGGGACGCGCTGCGGTTGACCGAGAACGTGGCTCTGGGCCTCGAGTTCAAGGACCAGCAACTCGTGAAGAACCAACGCTGGCCCGCCACGCCGCCCGAGCTCATCCAGCTGGCCGAGGACCTTCGCATCCCGCTGGTCGTGGTGGACCTCTCCCGCGCGGGGACCGCGCAGGGCATCGACAAGTCCGTAGCCTGGCACGCCCGCCATCACGGGCCCGGCGCGTACTTCGCCGGAGGCATCCGGGACAACCGGGACCTGGACAAGTTAGAGGACATGGGCTACCATGGCGCCCTCGTCTCCACGGCCCTGCTAGAGGGCGAGGACGTGCGCGGGGCCAGCTGGTCCGGGCCCGCGGACGCGCCCGAGGAGGACGAGGACGTGGACGAGTCAGCCTCGGGCATGGACGAGTTCTCCCCCACGGGAGGCGTGTTCTGATGACGGACGCGCTCGAGCACGCGCTGGCGCTCCTGTTCCGCCGCTTCCGGGACCCGCCCGTCTCGGAGGACGATCTCGTCAAGGGCATGAGCCTGACCCTGAACTGGACGAAACCCTCCCGGGCCAAGCACCTTCTGGCCCGCGGCGTCCAAGAGGGCTTGCTCAAGGAGGACCAGGAAGCGTACGCTCCCCTGTTCGACCCCAGCGACGTGGACGTGCCCTTCGGGTTCGACCCCCCCAGCGAGCTGTTCGAGCCCGTGGAAGCGCCCCGAGACGACGGGGCCCAGGACGCTCCCGAGGCCGCACCCGAAGAGGAAAGCCCGGAGGATAAGGCGCCCGCGTCGCGGCCCGTGGAGAGCCCCGTCTTGGAGTCGCTGATCGATGCGATCACGGAACGCCTCGACGGCGAAGACCGCACGCGCGCCGTCGCGGCCGTGAACGCGAAAGAGGAGGAGCTCGGGGGCCTTGTCACGCTGCCGGCGGCCGCCCTCATCGTGGCCAAAGAACACGGCGTGGACGTGACCCAGCAGGCCGGCGAGGTGCTCGAAACGCTCGCCCAGGACGCGAACGGTCCCGCTTAAGCCTCGCCCCGTCTAAGGAACCCCGCTGCGAACGCGCCCACGGCCACGGTCGTGAACATGCCGATCAAGAACCACCCCACCGCCCAGGCCTGCGCGTCCCGGTCGCCCCCGCTGACCGGGAACCGCGCATCCTCGCTCGGCTCCCACGAGCCCGTGAACGTGGACGGGCGCTGTTCGCCCTCGCCCGCGAGCACGTTCGAGATGCCCGCGAGCACCTGCGCGGTCCGGTAGTGCTCGAGCTGAAGCGTCGCCTCGTCTTGGTCGGCCCCGAACTCGAACATGGCCACCGCCAACACCGGCTCCACGCCCAACCCGCGGGCGTTGTGGATGCTCTCCATGGCCTTGCGCTGGCTCGTGTTCACCTTCTCCGGGCTGGGCTCGCCCGTGCGCAGCTCGACCGTGATGGCCGCTTGAACCTGCGCTTGCGCCGCTTGCGTGAGCGCGGCCGCGTGGAAGCCCCGACGGTCGTCCGCGCGCGCATCCTGCACCGTCTCCGAGGCGCGCGGGGGCGACGAGTCCAGCACCTGCGAGGCGTACACGATCATCTCGTCCGCCAGGTCGATGAAGTCCGCGGACAACCGATCGATCTCCACCGGTAACCCGGGCCCCTCCCCGAACTCCTCGCCCAGGTGCAACCACCAGTGCACCGTCTTGGCCCGCTCGGAGGCCCACGCCATGTCGAACAACGCTTCCGGCACGTTCCGCTCGTCCAGGAGCTGGCGAGCCGAGTCGACGTGGTTCTCCGCGTCCGAGACGCGCTCCTGAGCAGCGCCCACCGTGTACAAGGCGTGCATATCCTCGACGGGCACGCCGGTCGCGTTCTCCCGCGCCCGGTCGACCCGCTCCTCGACGGTCCCCAAGCGGTCCTCCACGTAGTCCAAGCTTCGGCCCGTCTCGAAGTACGTCAACAGGAACCCCGCGTGCGTGCCGTGGATGCTGGCAGCGAACGCGCGGCTGGCTGAGCTGTAGTAGCGAGCATCCTGCCGGAACTGGACGCCTTCCTGGTAGGACGCGTGCGCCTGCTCGAGGCTCGCTTGCACGACCTGTTCGCCCTGCTGGCTAAGGTCCGTCCCGTTGAGCTGCTCCCAGACGTCCTGGTACACGGTCGCGTCCTCGAGCAGGTCCAGGGAAAGCGGCGCCAGCGTCGCGTTGTACTCGGCCGTCGTCGGCGCCTGGCCCAGATCCGGCCTGTCGAACCGGTACCCGGTGGTCAGCTCCACGAGCTCCTCCAGGTTCCCGACCTCCCGGCACTCGATGCCCAGCTCTTCCTCGCAGTACGTGGGCACGTGAACCGGTTGCTGCGTGTCCATCCCCGGCACCATCTCGCCCGGACGGATCCGCTCCTGGCCCGCCGGCACCGTGAACAAGCCAGCCCCCTCGTCGCGCGCCTCCTCGGCCTTCTGCAGGATCCCTCCCACCGGACCGATGCTCCCGTCCGGTGCGATCGTGCCCGTGGACATCACGCTTGGATCCAGCTCCCACGGATCCTCCCCCTCGTCCAGGTTCGCGTTCATCAACCCCACCACGGCCGCGTTCGCCATGACCGCGCCCGCGCTCGGGCCCGAGATCAACGGCGTATCGCTGCGCACGGTGAAGAAGAAATCGTGCGCCTCCATCGAGTACCCCGTCACGCTGGCCGCGACCTGCGCGGCCATCCGGGCCGAGCCCTGCATGTCCGTGCCGGCCAACGGCCGCGTGTCGATGAACACGTGACCGCTCCCCTCGGTCGCCACGGTCAAGCTGATGTCCGCGCTGGCTCCCACCATCGAACCGTTTTCGGTGATGGCGACCGCGAGCGCCTTCGACTGGACGGGCTCCGTGAACACGCGCTGTTGGGCCCCGGGTGCACCCTGCGCGCCCGCGACCGGAGCCACGATCGCTGGCCCCAGAAGCAGGACGACCGCGAGCAAGCTCGCCTTCGTCACACCCGGCCGCACCCTCCCCCCCCGATTTGAACCCTCGGATAACGTACGGGGGGCCCCGCTGGCCCGACCCCCACGTCCCGCTAGGCTTATCAAGGAGGCAACGTACTGGAGGGCTGCATGGCCAAGGACGATGAAGGTGGCGGGTTCCAAGAGGCAGCCGGCCTGGTCCGCTACTTCGACGAGGAGGAAGAGACCAGCATCAACATGGACCCTCGCCTCGTCCTCGCAGGCTGCTTCCTGGTCGCCCTGACCACGATGCTGTTGAACTGGCAATGCACGCCCGGCGGACCCTGCTTTTAGCCCGCGCCGACGCGACCGGGTACCGGCCCCTGTTGCACCGGGAGGTCTATAACCCCCCGTCCGATGCGCGGCACGCACGATGCACTGGGCAGACGTCCTCGCCGAGGAGCTGACCGACCGAGGCGACGAGCACACCCTCGCCACCGGCATCACGCCCTCCGGCCCCATCCACGTCGGGAACCTCCGAGAGGTCCTCACCACGGACGCCGTGCACCGAGCCGTCAAGGACCGCGGAGCCGACGCGACGCTCCTGTACGTCGGCGACACGTACGACCCCCTGCGCAACGTGCCCCCCTTCCTCGAAGACCACGACCGCATCGACTACGAAGAGCACCTGGGCCGACCCATCAGCGAGGTCCCGGCGCCCACCGGTGAGCACGAAAGCTACGCGCACGCGTTCCTGTCCCCGTTCCTCGAAGCCCTCGACGAGCTGGGCCTTGACCCTAAGATCCACCTTGCCCATGACCTCTACGAGACCGGCGCGTACGCGGACGCGATCCGCGCCGCGCTCGACAAACGCGAGACGATCCGTCGCGTGCTCAACGAGAAGGCCGGACGCGACCTCGAAGAAGGATGGATCCCGTTCAACGTGAAGTGCCGATCGTGCGGGCGCTTGTCCACCACGACCGCGCGAACCTACGCGTCCGGTCGCATCCAGTACGCGTGCTCGTGCGGGCACGAAGGCGAGGTCGACCCCGTCGAAGGCGGAGCGGGCAAGCTTCCCTGGCGCGTCGACTGGCCGGCCCGCTGGTCGTTCTTGAACGTCACGTTCGAAGCCTTCGGAAAGGACCACGCGGCAAGCGGCGGAAGCTGGGACACCGCCGTGCCCCTGGCCCGGGACGTCTTCGGGATCCAGGAACCCCATCACGCCGTGTACGAGTGGGTGCACGTGAAAGGCGAGGGCGCGATGAGCTCCAGCCAGGGCACGGGCATCGCGGCCGAGGACGTGCTCAAGGCCACGCCTCCGGAAGCGCTGCGGTTCTTCTTCATGCGCTACCAGCCCGAAAAGCACGTGGAGTTCGACGCGGGCGGGGGCATGCTGGACCTGGTGGACGAGTACGACCGCGCCATGCACGCCCTCGCCAAGGAGGACGAGACCCCCGAGCTAAAGGACGCCCAACGCGTGCTCGAGCTCTCCCAGCCCAGCGGGAGCCTGCCCGAGCACCCTGGCCAGAGCGTCTCGATGCGGCACCTGGCCACGCTTGTGCAGATCTACGAGTCCACCACCGAGGTGCTCGAGAGCGTGCGCCGCAGCGGGCACGTGGACGGGCTCTCTCGTGCCGAGGCCTCGCTTCTCGAGGCTCGCATCGAGCACACGCGCCGGTGGATCGACACGTTCGCTCCAGACCATCTTCGGTTCGAGCTGGCCGAGGAGACCCCATACGGCCTTCTGCAGGACGTGCATCGGGAGCGCTTGGGCGAGCTGGTCCGCGTCTTGGAGAAGCGGGCCTGGGAGGCGGACGGGATCCAGGATGCCGTGTACGAGGCCGCGGACCGGTTGGACGCGTCCGCGGGGGGCGTCTTCAAGGCCGCGTACCTGGCCCTTCTGGGCGAATCGGGCGGCCCGCGGCTTGGACCGTTCTTGGCGAGCCTGGAGCGGGACTGGGTGCTCGAGCGGTTCCGCTCGGCGAGCCGGGAACCCTGACGCGTTCGCCTTGCGCGGGCCCGCAATAACCCTTAAACGGGCTGAGCCGCTGTCGACGTCGAGACACGATGAGCACGACGCAGGCCGAGATCAGACAGCTCCGGGAGGGGCGCTACCTCGTCATCGAAGAGGAGCCGTGCAAGATCGACTCGATCAGCACGAGCAAACCGGGCAAGCACGGAAGCGCGAAAGCCAAGATCCAGGCTCGCAGCATCTTCGACGGCCGAAAGTACCGGATGAAGGCGCCCGTGACGGAGCGCGTCACCGTGCCCATCATCGACAAGCGGCAGGCCCAGGTCGTCAGCGTGGAGGGCGACATCGTCCAACTCATGGACCTGGAGTCCTACGACACGTTCGAGCTGAAGATGCCGGACGAGCTCCAGGACGACATCCAGCCCGGCGGCGAGATCGACTACCTCGAAGCGATGGGACGCAAGAAGATCACCGGAACGTGACCCGATGGCGTCCTTCAAGGAGACCGTGGACGCGCTCAACCGAGAGCGTGGGCACCTTTGCGTCGGGGTGGACCCCCGCCCGGAACGCTTCCCCGAGGCCTACCGGGCCAACACGGGGCTTTCCCGATGGTGCCAGGACCTCGTCGAGGCCACCGCGCCCCACGCGGCCGCCATCAAACCCAACCTGGCCTTCTTCCTCCAACACGGCTCCACGGGCCTCGACGCGCTCGAAGCCACCGCCCGCGCCGGCCACGAGCACGATCTGATGGTCATCCTCGACGCGAAGTTCGCCGACATCGGCTCCACCGCCCAAGCCTACGCCCGGTTCGCCCGCGAGCACGTCGACGCCGACGCCGTCACGCTGAACCCCTACCTGGGCACGGACGTGCTCGACCCCTTCCTCGACGCCGGCCTGGACGCGTTCGTGCTCGCACGCACCACGAACCCCAGCGCCCGCCAGATCCAAGACCCCGTCGCAGGAAACGTCGTGCAACGGTTCAACGTGCACGGGGTCGGGTTCGTAGCGCCCGGCAACGAGCCCGACACCGCCCGCCACGTGCGCCAAACCGCCTCCGGGGCCCCGCTTCTTCTCCCCGGCGTCGGCGCGCAAGGCGGCACGGTCCAGGAGGCCGTCTCCGTCGCAAAAGGCGGGCCCTTCCTCGTCAACGCCTCCCGAAGCATCGCGCACGCCGACGGAGCCTTCCCCGACGCGCCCGCGCGGAAAGCCCGCGACTACCACGAAGCCCTGAAAGGAGCCGCCACGCGAGCCTGATCACGACCGTCGCCACGCCACGAGCGCTGCAACGAGAACGCCCAGCAACGCCAAGGACCCCGTGAAGCCCGGCTGAGGCTGCTGCTCCTCCTCGCCCACCAAGATCACGACACGCTCCCCCAGGTCCGCATGCCCGTCGAACCCGCACTCCAACGCGACCCGCCGGTCCCCGCTCTCTTCGCGGGCCTCGGAGAGCACCTCCCACGAGAGCTCGATCGTGGCCTCCTCCCCCGGCTCCAACACGCGCTCGTCCAACGCCTGCTCCAACGCGGTCACGCCCCCCGCCGCCGTCACGTTGTGACGCACCGCGCCCTCGTTGGTCACCTCCAGCACGAGATCGCGCTCCTCGTCCGCCTCGATCCTCTCCGGGAGCACGCAGAACCGATCCTCCCCCCCAGGGCACCCCTCGTCATGGATCTCCATGGCCACCCGACGCGTATCCGCGTCGTCCTGAGCCAGCGCCACCGGGGACACCGCGAGCACCACCAGGACCACCAAGCACGCACGACGCATCAGCCCCCCAGGCGCCTGCCAAGGAAAAGGCTTCCCAGTCCCAACCGGGCCCATGGAACGCGGCCAGTTTCCATACCGCTTATCAGGAACCCCCTCCGTGGACCCCTGTTGCGCGTTACGACTCGCAACGTGACGCTCGTCGGTACCGCCCACGTCTCCCAGCGAAGCGTGGACGAGGTCCGCCAAACCATCCTCCAGCTCCAACCGGAGATCGTGTGCGTCGAGCTCGACGAGACGCGCCTTCGAGCCCTCCAAGACCCCCACGCCTGGGCCCAAGTGCCCGTCCTGGACCTGATCCGCGAAGGCAAAGGCCCCCAGCTTCTGGCCCAAATCGTGCTCGGCTCCTTCCAACGCCGCATCGGGAAGGAAACCGGCGTCCGCCCCGGCGAGGAGCTTCTCACCGCCGTCGACGCGGCCAAGCAGACCGACGCGGAGATCGTGCTCGCCGACCGCGAGGTCGGGATCACGCTCCGCCGGGCCTTCCAATCCATGCCGTTCACCGAGAAGACCCGCGTCGGCTGGGAGATCTTCAAAGCTGCCCTGCTCCCCGCAGACGACGCCGAGCTCGACGCGGACACGGTGGACGAGTTGCTCGAAGAGGACGCGCTCACCGCCGCCATGGAAGAGCTGGCCGATCTGGCGCCCTCCGCCTCGCACGTGCTCATCGACGAGCGCGACGCGTACATGGCCACGCGCATCCTCGATGCCCGAGACAGCCTCCCGCCGGAGGACCCCCAGCCCGACGCGGAACTCGAACCGGAGCCCGAACGGGACCTCGAACCGGACATCGAACCCGAGGCCCCCCGCGGAGAGGCGCCAGCTCCCCCCAGCCCGCCCGAGGAGCCCGTCCCCGAGGAGGATCCCGAAGAAGAAGCGGAGCTGGACCCCGCCGTCGAGCACGCGATCGACGAGGGCGGGGACGTGGTCGCGATCCTGGGGGCTGGGCACCTTCGGGGCGTGCAGGACCGCATCGAGGGCGAGGCTCGCGTGGACACGGAGGAGCTCACGCGGGATGCCTCGTCGGGCATCCCGTGGGGCAAGACCCTCGCGTGGGGTCTTGCGGTCGCCGTCGTGGGCTTGTTCGCGTACTTGGGGTACCAGGGGTTCCAGACCGGTGATTTCAGCGGGCTTGCCAGCGGGGCGGCTTGGTATTTGCTGTTCTCGGGGACGTTGGCCGCGCTGGGGTGCTTCATCGCGGGCGGGCATCCGTTCGCGATCGGGACCGCGTTCCTAGCCTCGCCCTTGACGAGCCTTCATCCTGCCGTGGCGGCGGGGTGGTTCGCGGGCGGCGTGGAGGCGTGGAAGCGGGAACCGCGCGTGGGGGACATCGAGGGCCTCTCGGAGATCTACTCGTTCCGGGACATGCGTGAGAACAACCTGGTCCGCGTCATCCTCGTCGCTGCGCTTACGAACCTGGGCTCGATCCTTGGTAGCTGGGCTGGGTTCGCGGCGTTGTTCGAGGCGGCGGACCTTTTGGGGGTCCTGATCGGATGAACCGGTCCGCGTTCCGCTTCTCGGGCAAGGAGGTCTTGCAGCTGTCGTTCGCGACCGTCGTGTTGGCGGCCGCGTTCGCGTTCGCGTTGTCTGGGTCGTTCTTGATCGACCTGGGGTTGGGTGTGGCGCAGGAGCCGGGCATCAAGTGGGGGTTGTTCTTGTGGCCGGCGTTGCCGGTGAGCTTGGCGATCGTGTTCGGGGCGTTCGTGTTGCATGAGTTGGCGCACAAGTTCAGCGCGCAGCATTACGGGTTGTGGGCGGAGTTCCGCGCGTCCGTGGGGGGGTTGTTGTTGGCGTTGGCGGTGAGCGCGGGGTTGGGTGTGGTTGTGGCGCCGCCGGGCGCGGTGGTGATCCGGGGGCCGGCTAGCAAGCGGGAGGCGGGCGTCATCTCGGTGTGGGGTCCGGTGGTGAACATCGTGATCGCGGCGGTCGCGTTGCCGTTGTGGCTGGCTACGGATCAGTCGCAGGTGGCGCGCACGGGGTTGCCGTTGGCGGAGAACTTCTTCCAGTTGGTGTTGTTCATCAACGTGGTGTTGGCGGCGTTCAACATGATCCCGGTGAAGCCGTTGGATGGGTCCAAGATCGTGCGGTGGTCAGTGGTTGCGTTCGTTCTCGCGTGGCTGCCGATCGTGGCGCTTTTCTACTTGTTGTTGCAGGGCGCCGCGTTGTAGGTGGGGTTCAGGAGGCGGGTTCGACGCTGGATTCGAGGTCGAGCGTGACGTCGGCGTCTTGACCGCTCGAGGTGCCGTTTTGCGCGTGCCCGGTCCAGGTGTCCTCGAACGCGGCGAACGTGAGTTGGAGGATGTGCGTGTTCCCGCTGCCTTGGCGGACGTGCACTTCTTCTCCGTCGGTCTGGTTGTGCCAGAACGCGATGTGGACCTCGCGCTCCCAGTTCCCTGCGCCGGAGCCGTCTTCGAGGCCGCTTGTCCTATCGGGCACGTCGATCTCGTGTTCCACGTCGAGATTGTTCTCGCCGGGGTCGAGGCTGTAGGGGCCCAGCTCGTGGCGGTCGCCTTCGATGATGAGTTCGACGACGAGTTCGGCTCCGCCGCCGGGGAGCACGGTCTTGTCCTCTTTGAGGAACACCTCGTCGAGGGTGAACGTGACGAGCAGGTTCCCAAGGGGGGCTGCGTCGAGCTGGTCGTTGACGCCGTCCCCGTCGGTGTCTTCGAGCTGCGGGTCGGTGCCAAGCGCTTTCTCGAGCCCGTCGTGGAGCCCGTTCCCGCTGGTGTCGGGCACGCGAGGGTTGCTGTAGGACCAGTAGTCCTCGCCGCCCTCGAGTTGGACGGTCCACCCGAGGATCTCTTCGCTGTCGGTGAGCCCGTTCCCGATGTCTTGGTTGTCGCTGGTGTACGCGTCGGTGGGGTCGATGGAGACGTCGAGGTCGCGGAACGTGAGCGGTTGTTCGCCGAGGAAGCAGCCGGCGTCGTCGGGGTGTTCGACGATGTCCGCGTCCTGGAAGGCTTGGTGCCTTTGGCTTCCTTCGTCGACGCATTGGTTGGGCCCGTCAAGCAGCCCGTCGTCGTCCGTGTCGAGCTTTCGCGGGTCGGTGCCGAGCTGGTACTCTTGGAAGTCGTTGAGCCCGTTCCCGCTCGTGTCCGTCTTGTCGGGGTCGGAGGTCGTGTGGTAGGAGTGCGTGGTCCCGTTGGGGTAGGTGACCTCGACGGTCCATCCGTTCTCTTGGACCTCTTGCGGCAACCCGCCTTGGGGGGAGGAGCTGCAGCCGGCGAGGAGGGTCGCGGTGACGAGCAACAGACCGATCAGGGCGCGGTGCATCAGTACTCCACCTCGAACCAGGTTGCGGGGGGGTCTTCGTTGAACAGGGTCGGGTCCATGGGCACGTTCGAGTTGGCGAGCGCGAGGTCGTTGTGGAACGTGGCCGTCACGTTGTACCAGCCTTCCTCAGGGTTCCCGTCGCCGTCCTGGTCCGCTTCCAGGTTCTCCCAGGGGATGATCACGTGCGTGCTCGCCTCGTGCTCGACCGGGATCTCCTCGTAGAACACGCTGCTTTGCGTGGCTTGACAGTCATCGCGAGGGTCGGTGATGAGAAACCCGATCGTCTGCTGGGTGCACTCTTCCCATCGGATGTCCAGCTCGAGCGTGCCCGCTCCGAAGATGCTGCTTGCCAGGGGCGAGCCTTGCGAGGATTCGAGGGAGACGTCCACGCGGGTTCGTTGCTCGTCCTCGTTCGGGAAGGCTCTCAGGTACACCCAGTTGACGACCTTGTCCACCTCCACGTCCGTGGTGGCGGTCTGGTCGCCGTACGTGGCTTGCACGGTGTAGATGCCGTTCTCGGAGGCGAACTCGCTGTAGGGGACCTCCACGACGCCCTCGCACCCGTCCATCTCGACGTTGCGCGTGGCGGTGTACGCTTTGAAGTCCCCTTTGAGGACCTCGACCGTGGCCTCCCCGTTGCAGGACCCGAGAAGGTTCGTGTCGCCCGTGACGAGCACGCTCATCGTGTCGCCCTTCTTGGGCGCGTTCGCGGCGACGTGCAGGTCCTGGCCTCCCAGCAAGCTGGCTCCGGCCGGCGCCAGGAGGACGAGCCCCAGCACGAGCGCCATCTTGCCTCCGTGCGCTGCAAGAAGGCCCAGGAACTCATCCATCGGGCTCATCGTTGTACCTCCTGGCCCTTAAAGGTGCACTTCGTGGGGGCTTCGGACATGAAGCCACGGGGCATCACTCATCCTCCTCGTCCAGCGCCTCCTTGCGACGTCGAAGCTCCCGGAGGCGATCCTCTTTAGCCTGCCTCTCCTTGGACGACTTGCTTTCCTCGCGGGCCTCGAGCTCCTCTTGCTCACTCTGGAGCCTGCGTCGCTCCTCGAGCTGACGCTCCAGCTCGGCCCGTTTGCGCTTCTCCGCTTCTCGCTGCTTGTCCCGTTGCCGCGTCTGGGCCGCGAGCATCGCATCGTGTCGTCGCTGGGCTTCCCGTCGGTCCAGGCTTAGCCCTTTCCTGAAGCGCGTGTAGGCCTCCTTCCAGTCCTCTTTGCGGTTCGCATACACCTTCTCGAGGCGCTGCTTCATCGTCTCGGCCCTCTCGGGGTCCTTGCGCTTGAGCGCCTCGTACCGGGCCTCCTTCTCCGGGGGGAGACCTGGGAACGTCGGCTTGCCCTTGCGAAGCCGGTGCTCGCGGGCCTCCTGCATGCTCCGCCGGCCGAACAGGAAGACGCCTGCCGCCAACAGGACAAGGTGCGGGATCACCCATCCAGGGAGGAAGAACCCGCTAAGCGTGGACGAGATGGCCACGCTCTGTTCCGAGATGCCCTCCCCTTCCATGGAAGCTGTGACGACGATCGGGGCGGCCGAGGTGGGGTTCAGTTGGAACCAGGGGTCCTGCGGCGCTCGCACGTCCACCCAGACCGTCTCCGTGGAACGCGGCCCCACCTGCACGGAGGAGGGCGGGGAGACGACCCAGCCCTCGGGCGCGTTCACCTCGAAGTGGACCATCCGCGGGTAGTAGTCCCGGTTGGAAACGTCCAAGGGGACGCGGCGGTGCTCGTCGGGGCGGAAGTTGTCGGTGGAGCCACCGGTCTGGACCTGCACGATGGCGTTCGGGTTCGCCACCGCGAGCACGGACGTTTGCACGGTGCGCTCGGGGCCCTCGGTGGGGATGTACGTGGCGTTCACGTTGACGACGACGCGGGGCTCCTCGAGGCCCGCGCCAGCTTGGATGTTGAGGTTGACCGAGTGCACGTCCCCGGGCCGCGTGAGCATGCTACTGGGGCTCGTGTAGGCGGTCCAGCCCCGCGGTTCACCGACGACCTCCGTGTCGAACTGGATCCTGTTCGACGGTTGAGCCCCGCCCAGGTCCTGCGTGACGCTGATGTCTACCACAGTGAGCTGGATGTTCGCGGTGCCCAGGTAGTCGATCGAGGCCGAGCTTTGATCGGCTCGGATCGTGGCCCCGAAGTACTCGCCCTCGGAGACGCCTGGAAGCTGGGCCCCGGCTAAGGGGACAGAGAAGAGGAAAAGGACGAGAAGCGGCGCGATCGCGCGTCCAGGAGCGCCGCTTCTCCGCACAGATGACACCTTCGTGGTCTCAGTCCTTGCGGACGACGTCGGCCCCGGCCAGGCCGATGGTTGCAGCCACGACCGCCAGGCCCGTCAAGGCGCCACCGGGCCCGGGCACGTAGAAGCCGCGAGCCTGCGTCAGGGTGGAGATGGTGGACCCGACGCCCTCGTAGGTGGTGTCGGTCGCGTACGCGCTGGAGATGGCCAGCCGGATGGCGCCCACCTCGTTCACGTACCCGTTCCGGTACGGCGTGTACACGCTGAAGGTCACCTGCTCGGTGGTGCGCTCGCCGCCCGTGGCTTCAGATTGGAGGACCACGGGGTCCGGGGGGACGGCTTGGAAGCCCTCCGGGATCTCCTCGTTGGCGGGGTTGAACTCGAACCGGGTGTCGCCGTTGCTGAAGTTATCGATCTGGATGTTGTAGTCGACGGAGTCCTGGGGGCCGCCCTGCCCGATCTTGGTGTCGAGGCGGACGTTGTAGAGGTTGAAGTAGCTGGGCGTGACCAGGATGTCTGTGGGTTGCACAGACACCGATCGGCCCGCGGGAGCCCCTTCCGAGATCACGTTGCCGCCGATGGTCAACCGGTTGGACTCGAACGCGGGCGCGTTCTGGGTCAGCGCGACTTCCACGTTGAAGTTCTGGGCCTCGTACCCCTCGCCTTGTACGTATTCGAAGACAAGAGACGTGGGGGCGATGACCGTGTTCATCCACGATTGCTCGTTCTCAGGCTCCAGCTGGATGGAGATGAACGTGGCGGGATCCGAGACGGGGCCCGTGGTCACGCGCGGGTCCGCTGTGCAGCTCCAGGACCCGGGCGTGGAGAGGGGCCGGATCTCGTCGGGCCCGCCGCTGCAGCTTAGCTGGAACGAGACTTCCTGTGCTTGAGCGTTTGCAGTGGGCGCGAACGCGATCAGGGCGAGGACCCCGAGCGCGATGAGAGCGCCCGCAACCGTCAGTTTTCGTGCCATCATGTGCGTTTGTCCTCCTTCGTCCGAACTCGCATCCCCTTCATGGTCGTTCCGGTTACGGGACCGAACCGAGCCAGGGAGGCGAGGGGGGTCAGGTATGGAGACCGAGTCCAAGGGGCCCCTTATCAACTTTGTGGGTACGTCCTTTGATTCGATCATCCGGCTCGGATTCCCCTTGGTCGCTCTGGGCAGCTTCACCCGTCTACTTCATCTTTGTTCAAGGCATCTCCTCGGTAAACTTTTAAGTGCGAGGAGGGGTCGACCGGCGATGCCCCCCGATTGGCTGCCCTCCTTTAGCCTACGCTCCTCCCAGAGCGAGGCAGACGAAGTCAGCCAAGACGGGACGCCAGCCTGGCACGATGTCCAAGACAACCCCTGGGCAGCCAGCGGGCTCCTGTTGCTCGCCTGGCTGTTGTTCATCCCCGTCTTCTTCCTGCTCGCCGGCGTCATCCTCGACAGCTTCGCGCTCGCCCTCGTCCTGGCCCCCTTCCTGGCCCTCGCCGCCACGGGAGCCCTCGCCTACTGGCGCGGCTGGCACACCACCCTCGACCGAGCCCGCCAAGGCTCCCCCCTGTGGGCGCGGCTTCTCTACCCGATCCCCCTGTTCGCGCTCCTGTACATGGTGTCGTTCATCGCGTTCGGAGCCATCCTCACCGAGTTCACGCTCCTCGCAGCCAGCGCCGCGCTGCTCGCGCTCGCCCTGACCGGGGCCCTCGTCTGGATCTCCGGCATGTGGTCCGAGCTCCCCGAAGCCGTCATGGGCCTGCCCGTCTGGGCGCGCCTTCTGCTCCCTCTGCCCTTGTTCGCGGGATTGACCCTCCTCGGTTTCCCCCTCTTCGGCGGCGCCGTCGACGACTTCCGCTTCCTGCTTTTGGCCAGCCTCTCCCTCGCCGCCCTCGGCACCGGCCTCGCGATCGGCCTCACCGGGCTCTGGCACGGACTGGGACGACGCGTACGAGCCTCCAGCCCTACCGAGCGCCTCACCGCGCTCACCATCCTGGGCCTGCTTGCAGGCCTCGTGGCGTTCCTGGCCACGCTCACCGGCCTCGAGCAGGTCGAGTTCGCGCTGGCCGCCTTCCTCCCCAGCGCCCTGGCAGGGTTCACCCTCGCCGGATGGGCGCTGGGATGGCTCCCCCACGTTCACAAGACGCTCGCCGGCTGGCACTTCGGCACCCGCATCGGCCTGTTCACCGGCCTCCTGCTCGTCCTGATCCTCTACTTCTCCCTCCTCGTCGGACCCTTCCTCCCCAACGCGCTCATCGGGTACACCGTCTCCACCGCGCTCGCCCTGGCCCTCCTGGTCCCCTTCTCGATGTGGACGAACACGTGGACGGACACCTGGCGAACGTTCGTCAGCCTCGGTGAGGACCGCCGCGTCCTCGCGACCCTTCCCATCCTCCCCCTCAGCGCCGTCCTCTTGTTCCTTCTGCTCGCCTTCCTCTCAGACAGCTTCGCCATCGCGTACACGCTCAGCATCCCCCTCGGCGTGGCGCTTTTCCTTCTGACCGGCACGGCCTTCGGCATCACCCAGGACATCCCCCGCATCGTGCGCCGACGATCGCTTCCCGCGCGCCTGGGCATCTTCGCGGCGTTCTTCCTGCTCGTCGCCGCGTACGCGTACTTCGCGGTGGCCCTGTTCGTGCAGATCGTCGAGGTCGCCCTCGTGGCAAGCGCTCTCTTCTCCGGCGCCCTTCTTGCTGGCCTGATCGTCCGCCTCGAGCTGGGCGAGGGGTTCGCCGAGGAGTTCGAGTCGTATCCGCCCGTGGTGGAGGCCGGCGTGCTGGCAGCCGCGTTCCTTGCTTCCCTGGCGGTCGTGTTCACGGTCGTCGCGCTCGCCGCGGGGGACTTCCGGGCCGCGTTCCTGGTCTCTGTGGTCGCGGCCGCGGGCCTCACGTATGTGCTCGCGCACGCCACCGGCCTCGTGGGCGGGATCCGCGAGACCGTGCAGGCCCTGGACTGGTGGGGCGAGATCGGGGCGCTCTTGGCCACGTTCGCTCTCGCGTTCGTGTACGGCACCGTCGCCGTGGGCATCTTCGCGGTGCCCGTCGAGCTCGCGGTCGTCATCGGCGCCCTGTTCGGGTTGGGGGCTGTGTTCGCGCTCTCGAAGGACCTGGCGCTGGGCCACGGCGTGATGACGAGCGCGGACGAGCATGCCAGCGCGCGCATCTCGATCCTCGTGCTCACGTTCCTGGCGGCGTTCCTGGTCGGCATGTACACGGCGGCGCTCGCTTTAGGCGCGGTGGGTGTCTCCCTGTTCGGGTTGCCCTTCTTCGTGAGCCTCGTGCTCGGGACCGCGGCCGTGATGGGCCTGGCCCGTCACCGCGGCTGGGATGCGGACGTCGTCGCTCGCGTCCGCACGGCCCGGGACAAGGGGAAAACGCTCGTCATCCTCGCTGCGTGGATCGGGCTGGGGACCCTGACGGGGTTCGCGCTTCAGGCCATCCCCGTCGAGGGGCCCATCTTGGGGTTGGGAGATGCCACGGGGCTCCCTCTCGCGTTGACGCTCGCGGTGGGCTTGGTCCTGTGGGCGTGGCTTCCCGTGGTGCTCTTCCACGTCACGCACGTGGAGCAAACGCCGGTGGATGCCACGTTGACGATGACCGAGAAGCGCCGCACGATGGCGAGCCTCGCGTGGGGGCTTCTCGCGTTCGGCCTCGTGCTCGTGATCGCGCTCACGGTGCTGGATGGTCCCGTGTGGGCGGTGGTGTTGGCGTTGGGCGTGGGGTACTTGACGGCGCTCGTGATAAGCTCTCGTCGCGGCCGCAAGCCCGAGGAGAGCTAGACGCGTCCTGTTCCCTTGGTTGGGCTCATAGCTTAGCCTGGTAGAGCGGCGGGCTCATAACCCGTCGGTCGGCGGTTCGAATCCGCCTGGGCCCACTCGTTGCTGTCCACGCAGCTGCCGTCGTGGCCTCGGCTGGCGTGCCCGGCCAACGCTCGCGGGACGTGGGTCAGGGCAGGCTTCGGCGTCGCCGTCGACCGGTGTGCTTCGAGGGGTCCTGGACGAACGTGTCCCGGCACTCCTCGGAGCAGAAGTGGTAGATCACGCCGCTTACTAGCTTCTTGGGCGTGTGGCGCTCGACCGTGACGCCTTCTTCGCAAACCGCGCACTCGGTGTCCTTGTCCGTCATGGTTGCACCCCGGGATGGGGTCTGGTGCATCCCACACCTACCACGTCCGACGGGGGTTGTTAAACGCGTCGGATTCTGCTCGCCCCTCCCCCGTGGGGGGAGCGGAACGCTCATTAGGGGGCTTGGTGCCTTCGGGGAACGTGCCCTCCCTCGAGAACCCCCAGCAGGCGGTGTTCGAAGGCGAGAAGTTCGTCAAGAACGCCAAGGACGCGATCGACCAGACCGTGGAGGACGAGGAGGACCTCTACATCTGGGAGAACCAGCTGGCCGCCATCGACGAGTTCCTCGCCGACACGGAGGACATGGAGGGCGACGGGGACCTTGCGGACGTGCGCGAGGAGGCCCGCGAGTGCAAAGAAGAGCTCGAGGCCTGCATCGCGGACTTTTTCGGCGACCCCGTGGACGCGGAGGACACCGGGACGAGCATCGCGGCCCTGCTCGACGTGGGGCGTCAACTCATCGAGGAAGCCGAGGACGTCATGGACAAGCAGCCCGACCGCGAGGACCTGGACGAGCACGCCAACGAGATCGAGACCACGCTCATCGGGCTCAAGCAGTGGCTGGCCGACAGCGAACCCTACCACGACGAGCACGAGTACATGGCCGCGGCCCGAAGCGACATCAAGATGACCGTGGACGCGCTCGAGCACAAGCTCGACGAGACCGTCTCCGCCTGGAAAAGCTACGTCGAGGAGATGGAAGAGGACGAGTAGGCTCCGGTCAACCCGGGCTCGTCCAAGCGCTCGAAGATGCCGCAGCAGCACCTCAAGCTGACACCATCCTCCTCGTACGCGCCCAGAACGGGGACAGGCATACGTGGACCTTCCTACGAGCCCCGGGTCTCTCTCTGCTCCCGGCGGATCCGCCGACGCTCAGCCTGCGGGAGCCCCTTCCTCACCAAGTCCGGCGTCTTCCACACGAACACCACCACCCCGTACACCGCCAGGGGGACCGACCAGATCCAATCCCCCGCCAACGGTTGCACGATCACCTGCCCGTTCGCCGGCACCGTACCCAAAAGCCCCAGGAACACATGCGCCGGCAACAACCACCCCAAGCTCGGCAAAAACCCCCCCACGACAGACCCAGACGCCGGGCCCTCGCCCAACCTCATCCCGCTCACGAAGTGCGCCGCCGTGAACCCCAACGACGCCAACGCGACCTTCGCCACGAGCACCGCCGACAACGGCTGCTCGATCACGGTCTGCACGAAGAACATCATCAACATGGCCGCCATCGTCGCCCCCACCGCGCCCCCCAACAAGATCGTCTGCGGCTCATCCCGGAACCGACCCAACCCCAACAGCATCGTCTTCCCCATCGTCTCCACCAACGCGAACATCGGGATCACGAACAACACCCCCGCATCCACCAAGATGAACATCTCCGGGATCGCGACCAAGATCCCCAACACCAACCCCCCAATCAACGCCACCACCATCGCCTTGTGCTCGAAGAAATCCTCCTGCGCCCCCAGCACCCAATACACCGCCGCGAACGCAGGAGCGAACGCCAAGATCCCCGCCACGAGACCCGTCGACACGCCCCCCGCACCCCGCCCGCGCGTTTAAACCCCTAGCCTCGATGACCACCCGTGGACCTGGAAGAGGTCACCGAAGGCGCCACCCCCCTGCTCGTGCCCACCACGCACGCCCACACCGGGGACGGCCCCAAGAAAGCAAGCCAAGCCTTCTACAACCCCGCCATGGCGCTCACCCGGGACCTCACCGTGCTCGCCGCCCGCGCCCACCAACCCCCCCACGACCCCCAGTTCCTCGACGCGCTAGCCGCCACCGGCGCCCGCGGCCTCCGCGTCGCCCACGAAACCCCCGACTGGCTCGTCACGCTCAACGACCGCGCCCGCCGCACCACGCACGTCGCCCAACAGAACACCGAACGCCTCGACCTCCAAGACCGCGTCGTCGTCCGCCGACAAGACGCCAACCAGATCATGGCCACCGGGCGCTGGGCCTTCGTCGACATCGACCCCTACGGATCCCCCACCCCCTACCTCGGCCTCGCCGTGCGCGCCGTCGACGACGAAGGCCTCCTCGGCCTCACCGCCACCGACACCACCGCCCTCCACGGCGTCAAACAAGCCCCCGGCAAACGCCGCTACCTCGGCACCCCCCCACCCCGCAACGCGCCCGGATGGAAAGCCGCCGCCTCCCGCTACCTCGTCGCCGCCATCGTGCGCGAAGCCGCCCGCTACGACCGCCGCGCCGACCCCCTCCTGGTACACCACCACCAGCATGCCATCCGCGCCATCGTCCGCATCACAGACGGAGCCGCCGCTGCAGACCAAGCCCTCGACGAACTCTCCACGATCGCCCTTTGCCCCCGCTGCCAAGGCTGGGGCGAGCACGCCTGCCCCTGCGGAACCGCAGAACCCACCGGCCCCTACGTGACCGGGCCCCTGCACGAGCCGCGCTTCATCGAAGCGCTCCAACAAGAAGCCACCCGAGCCACGCTAGCCCAACACGACGCCGTGGCGACGCTTCTGGAACGCTTACACGCCGAAGCGAGCCTGGGCCCGTTCCCCCTCGACGTCGACCAAGCCGTCAAAGCGCGCAACGCAGGCGGACCCCCCGCGCGGGACGCGCTACGCGACGCCCTCCACCAGGAAGGGATCCGGACGGCGCGCACCCACTACGGGCCCACCACGCTCGCCCACGACGGGGACCCCGCGAAGGTGCTCAAGGTGCTCGACGAGCTCGCAAACGGCGCCTGACGCTACTCCTCGGCCTCGCTCTCGCCGTGCCCCTCGCTCAGGCGCTCGTCGATCTCCAAGATGCCAGCCCCCTCGTCCCCGATGTGATCGAACAGCTCCAGGATGCGGCGGAACGTGCGCTCCTCCTCGACCTGCTCGTCCACGAACCAATCCAGCATGTTCATCAAGGGACGATCACCCGCGGACTCGGCCGCCTCGAAGATGGCCTCGATCTGCCCGGTCACCTTCTTCTCATGCTCGAGCGCGTCCTCGAACGCGGCGCGCGGGCTCTCCCACGCGTTCGGCGTCTCCGGCACGACCCCGATCTCGACGCGCGCATCCCGACCGACCAGGTGATCGTAGAACCGCATCGCGTGCTCGCGCTCCTCCTCGGACTGCTCCAGCATGAACGCGGCGCACCCCCGCAGGCCCTGATGGTTGAAGTAGGCCGCCATGGACAAGTACAGGTGGCTGGCGTGCAGCTCGTTCACGATCTGCTCGTTGCAAAGGTCCCGCGGGTTCGTCGCCATCACCGTCATCGTATCCCTCTGACAGGTATGGGGGCCCCCTCCTACTAAACTCGGTCGACTGTTAGGGCGCCCGAAATCAGTGCCGCGCGCCCTCCTCGTCCGCGGCCGCCACGTGCCCCTCCGTAGGCAACCCGATGCTCTCCGCCAACTCGATCAAGTCCGCCTGATCCACCCACGGGACCGCCAAGTACTCCCAGAACCACGCATCCTCCAACCCCACGCGCTTGGCCTCCTCGTACGTGACGCGGTACGCCTCGATCTCCGTCGGCCACCGCACGTACGGATCCGGGAAATGGTACACCTGCTTGCCTTCCATCACCTGCCGGACGTGCACGAGCTCATGCACCAAATCCAGGTACACGATGATCGGCTCGTACGTGCGCGCGTACTCATCCGGGCACAAGATGTTCCCCGTGTGATCGTCCACGCGCGGGTACCCATCCCCCCGGAACACGACGACGTGCGCAGCCTCCCACAACGCCTCCTCATCGAACCCGGCGCTTACGCTCTCGAACACCGGCAACTCATCCAAACCCGGCACGATCTCCCGCAAAGGGTACACCCCCTGCTCGGGCACGCGCGGCTCGATCGGCGCAGCCGGCAACGGGTCACCCACGGAACCGATCCCCCACCAAGTACGCCTCGCTCGACTCATCCCGGGAGGCATCCGGGCTCGTGGACCCGTGCTGCTCGAAGGCCTCGCCCACCTCCTCGTACACGTCCATGAACATGTCCCCACGGAACACCTTCGCAACGAACCCGCCCCCCGGTTCCAGAAGACGCCTTCCCGCATCCAGCGCCACCTGCACCAGGTACACGGACCGGGCATGGTCCACCGAGTAGTTCCCGCTGATGCGCGGACTCATGTCCGAGATGACCGCGTCCACGCTCAAGTCCGCTGCCTCGCTGATCTCGCGCAGCGTATCCTCCTCCGTCACGTCCCCCTGGATCACGGTGGCGGCCTCCAGCTCCATCGGGCGCTGGTCGACCGCGATGACGCGCCCGGAGGGTCCGACCTCTTCGAGGGCGACTTGGCTCCAGCCGCCTGGGGCCGCCCCGAGGTCCACCACCGTGTCCCCTTCCCCGAAGATGGGGTGCTTGTCGAGGATTTGCTTGAGCTTGTAGGCTGCCCGGGAGCGGTACCCCTCGCGCTTGGCCTTGTGGTAGTACTTGTCTCCCTTCCGATGACCGCGGCGTGAGGGTCCCACGCGACCTGCGTAGCTTCCCGGCGTTGAAGAACCTTGGCCTGAGGATGGGAGACCTTTTCCTTCCTGGCTCGTTGGGGGGCCTCGTGTTGGACCCGGTGGTCGCCCTCGTCGATGTGCCTTCCGCGGTGCTCCGGTGGCCCGTGGTCATCGTGGCTGGGGCGTTGCTGGTCATCCTGGTCGCTTCCCGTGCGCGGAGCGGGTTGGTGGACCGTATGGGGCTCCAGACGCCGGACATCGCGTTGTTGACGATCGGGGCGATCGCGGCGCCAGCGTTGAACGTGCCGTTGGGCATCGTGGGGGGCACGGTGTTGGCGGTGAACCTGGGCGGGGCCATCGTGCCGTTGCTGGTGATCTGGCGCCTTCGGGGCAAGGGGCGCGTCCCGTGGGTGCCGTTCGGCGTGTTGTCAGTGGGGGTGGCGGGGGCGACGTGGTGGGTGGTGAGCGTGGATGCCCAGGCGGGCGTGGTGGCTTCGTTCCCGTGGTTCCTGGTGCCGTCGGCGGTCGCGTTCGTGGGCGCGGTGT
>CAZOQA010000008.1:0-60473 GCA_964581775.1 uncultured Thermoplasmatales archaeon
GGGCGGTGCGCATCTGGGCCGCGATGTCCGCGATCGACGTCTTGGTCTCCCAGGTCGTGACCGAATCGGCGGTCACGGTGAAGCCCGTGCCGGGGATCGACTCGGGAAGGTCCTCCACGGAGACGCCGAGCTGTTGCGCCAACCACGTGACATCGTCGTCGGCCTGAGCGGCGCCCGGGACGGTCGACAGGCTCGCTGCGAGCAGGATGGTCACGACGAACAGGGTCTTCCCCATGGGAGCCTCCCGCGGGCCAAAGGCCCGGGTGCGTACTTGACTCTTGCTGTGCCGGGGCCGGGGGTGGCATGGCGGGATGCGGGGTGGGGGGCAGCGGAAAAGCCTTGGTGGGAAACTTCTCTCTAGGGGTGAGGAGGCTTGCATCCGGTGAGGCTAGACGTTGGTGGTTCACGGGCACGAGGGAGACTCTTGGTGATTGGTATCGGTCTGGCGGTGGCCTTGGGAACGGTCGCCGTGGCGGGGCTAAGCGGTGCTGACCCGGCTGCTGACCCGGACGATGTGCCTCCCGTGGGGCGACCGACGTTCGAGGAGGTCACCGACGCCGCCGGCCTCGATACGTTCCTTCATGCTGGCTGGTTGGGCTCGGGCGAGCCGGGTGGCGAAGCGCCGTTGTTCCCTGAATCGATGGGCCCCGGAGCGTGCTGGTTGGACGCGGACGGCGAGGGATGGATGGATTTGTTCCTCGTCAACGGGCTCTACCTGACAGAGCCCGAGAAGAACGACGAACAGGACCCGCGAAGCGCGTTCTACAGCAACAACGGGGACGGGACCTTCACCGATGCCTCGGAGGCTGCTGGGGTCGACCTGTCGGGGCTCTACCAGGGCTGTGCTGCCGCCGATTACGACAACGACGGGGACCCCGACCTCTTCGTCACGGGATACGGCGGTAACGTCCTCCTGGAGAACCAGGGCGATGGCAGCTTCCAGAACGTCACCTCCCAAGCGGGCGTCCGATCCGCGACGTGTGGCGATTTCCCGTGCTGGACGACCAGCGCCTCTTGGCTGGACGCCGACCGGGACGGGTGCTTGGACCTCTACGTCGACCACTTCACCGATTACGACATCGACGACCCGCCAGAGTTCAACGAGCCCGGTCCCGGGCAGGTGAACACGTTCTTCCGCAACCAGTGCGACGGGACCTTCGAGGATGCGACGGACGAGGCCGGGCTGGCCGCGGAGAAATCCGACTCATGGTCCAGCGTGGCCGCGGACTACGACGGCGACGGTTGGCCGGACATCTACGTCTCCAACGACGGAGACGAGAACGATCTTTACCTCAACGACGGAGACGGGACCTTTACGCGCCAATCCTCGGTCGTCAGCGACCCGCGAGCTGGCATGGGGACCGCGACGGGGGATCTCGACCACGATGGATGCTGGGAGATCGTGACCACGAACTTCCGCTCCGAGGACAACGGCATCTTCACCTGCACCGCCACGGACTACGAAGACATCGGCGGCCAGGACCCGTTCACCGACGCTTACAACTACAGCGGATGGGGCGCGGGGTTCTGGGACCTCAACCACGACGGCCACGAGGACCTGCTCGTCGTCAACAGCATGACCGAGGACTCGGGCGTCGTCCCCGTGGACCAGCCCATCCTCCTCTACGAGAACATAGACGGGGACTCGTTCCGGAGCATCCGGGAGGATGTCGGAGACGATATCCAGGACACATGGGTCTCGCGCGGGGCCGCCTGGGCCGACTACGACAACGACGGGGACCTGGACGTCCAGGTCTCCGAAGGCGGGGAAGCCCCCACGCACCTCTTCCGCGCCGACGGCACCGGCGGGACCTTCCTGAGCCTCGACCTGGCATCGTCCAGCCCGGACGTCAACCGGGACGCGATCGGCGCCACGGTCACCGTGGACGCCGACGGCGTGCCCACCCAGCACCGGGAGAAGGTGGCCGGGAGCTCCTTCATGAGCTCCAGCGACCCGAGGATCCACGTGGGCCTGCTGGAGGCGGAAAGCGCAGACGTGACGGTCGAGTGGCCGGACGGGGCCACGGAGACGTTCACGGACCTGCGGGCGAACACGTTCTGGCGCCTCACGCAGGGCGAACCGGAGCCCGACGCGGTGCGTCAGCTGCCCATCGTGCGCCTCGACGGGCCCTCCACGGGTTCGTACAAGGACCCGCTCACGTTCACCGCTGAGGTCCTACCAGCTCCCGACCGGTCGATCACGGATATCGCTTGGGAGATCGAAGGGGAGACGGTGGGCCAAGGCGACACGCTGGTCCACGAGTTCGCGGACGTCGGCACGTTCGTTGTGCGAGCCACGGCCACGGACTCGGAGGGCTTCTCGGCCACCCAGGCCACCACCGTGCACATCACGGACCAGCTCAACGCTCAGGTCCTCTTCGAGAAGGAGATCTACCTGCCCACGGACAACGTGACCGGCACCGTGGAGGTCTCCTTCTCCGACAAGTCTCCCGTCCAGGGCGCAGACGTGGCGGTGACGCTGACGCGGTCCAGCGGGAACCCCGCGGTCGACGACGCCGTCCGGATGATGCCTCAGTTCATGCAAGACGCCCTGGGGTACGAGACGCGTTCCTTCGAGGGCACCACGGACGAGGAGGGCCAGATCACGTTCCACGTCCCCGAGAACTTCCAGAGCCCCTCCCCGCAGGCCTCCTTCGCCGTCCACCATCCCGGCGCGTACGAGGCGACAGCCGACGGCGGGGCGCGAGGGAGTACCTTCGAAACGGCTACGGGAGGCTACGACGTGATCGCCTCCGCGCCGAGCGGGGTGGGGGAGACTGGAACCGCCGAAACCGACGTGCGGAACGGCTAAGTATCCAGAAACGTGTCAGGATGTGAGGTTCGACCATGCGAAGGAGGCTTGGGTGCATCATCATCGCGATTGCGATGGTCACGGGAGGGCTCTTGATCCTGCCCGAACCGGCCAAGGCCGAGGACGAGGTCCCCTGCGACCCGTACCCGATTGGCCGGTGCGGGGACTACCAGCGCGAGAGCGTGATCTTCTGCTACATCATCGAGGGCGGCGAGTACGTCTCCGCGACCGACGAGTACGTGTACGCGATCGGCGGGAACAACACGGTCGCCGAGGACACGGACGAGGAGGGGCTCTTGTACGTCCAGAAGGGCCCCACGGAGACGTTCATGGACGATCCCATGATGGCCCCCCTGCCAGGCTCCGTCCTATGGGAGGAGTCCAACAACGTGGAAGGTCTCCAGCCCGACGACTTCCAGTGTGGAACGTTCGTCTGGTTCGCCGAGTGCGTGCCCCAGCAGTGGATGGGCCCGTACAACGTGAACGAGAAATCTGCGGACTCGCAGCTCGTGTAAGGCGAGAACCAACGCGGGCCGGTCAGCGAGCTCGCGTAGGCCGTCACCACCGAGCGTGACACGGCTCTCGAAGCCTCGCTCACGAGACTCTTTTTAAGGGCCCCAGGGGACGGTAGGTGTGCGGCCCCCCCTTGGCCGCTTCGGGAGCCTGTCCCGCATCGTCGCCGCGGGACGGATTCCGGGCCCCACCCCGACCGGGGCCCTGGGACGCCCATGCTATCCATGGGCGGTCCTGGTCCGTCCACAGTGGAGCGATGCACCTGCCAACCGGGCTCGGGAGGCCCGGTTGGTCATCCTTCCCCTCTTCAGAGCCTTTTCTCGAGGACCTCAAGGCGCAACGCCCCGACGGTCGACTCCTGGGCCTCGCCAAGCGTCAAAGGCACCCGTTCGCCGGTTCGCTCGTACCCTTGATCCTCGTACCAGGGGAAAAGCTCCTCGCGCACGGTCAACACGTTCAGCACGATGCGCTCTACGCCCTCCGTCTGCCGGGCGTGGTCCTCGGCGGCGCGCACGAGCTTTCGACCGATCCCCTTCCCTTGCGCCTCCACGCGGACCGCCAGGAGGCCAAGCTTGTACGCGTCCCCCTCGGGGGAGAGCTGGACACAGGCCAACAATGAGCCCTCTGCCTCGGCCACGAGGATGACGCCCTCTTGCTCCTCGATGATCTCTCGCATCTGCTCGGTCTCGACGCGCGGCCCCTGGATGAGGTGCCCCTCGCTCGTCCATCCAGGTTCCTTGGACGTGCGTCCGTAGGCAACGTTGACGAGCCGGGCCAGGGTCTCGGCTTCGGCCGGCCGTGCGGGTCGGACGACGAGGTCGCGCTCAGGCACGGGAGACGGCATATCAGGATGGAGCCGATGAAGCTACCGGAGCCTTGGACCTACTCAAGCCTCGGACGCCGTGAGAACCGGCCCCGGGTGGGGGAGGTGTAGAGAAGCTCGGTCCGGGTGGCGGCTTGGACCCGCCTACAGGATGATGTCGATGTCGAGCTTCTCGGCGAGCTCCTTGTACCGGTTCCGGATCGTCACTTCCGTGACGCCGGCCACGTCGGCGACCTCGCGCTGCGTGCGCCGTTCACCGCAGAGGATGCTCGCGATGTACAGGGCCGCAGCCGCGACGCCCGTGGGCCCGCGACCGCTCGTGAGCTCCTTGTCCGCGGCCTGCTTGAGGATCTCGACGGCCTTGGCCTGGATCTCGCCGCTGAGCTTGAGCTCGCTGCAGAAGCGAGGGATGTAGTCGGTGGGGCTGGTCGGGAGCAGCTTGAGCTTGAGTTCGCGAGCGATGAACCGGTAGGTGCGCCCGATCTCTTTGCGGGAGACGCGGGAGGCTTCCGCGATCTCGTCGAGCGTGCGGGGCACGTTGCACTGCCGGCAGGCGGCGTACAGCGACGCGGCCGCGACGCCCTCGATGGAGCGTCCGCGGATGAGGTTCTTCTGGACGGCGCGCCGGTAGATCATGGCGGCGGTCTCGCGCACGTTGCGCGGGAGCCCCATCCGGCTGGCCATGCGGTCGAGCTCGGAGAGCGCGAAGGCCAGGTTGCGCTCGGTGGCGTTGCTTACGCGGATGCGGCGTTGCCATTTGCGCAGGCGGTAGAGCTGGGCGCGGGACTTCGTGGGGATGTTCTTCCCGTAGGAGTCCTTGTTGCGCCAGCCGATCTCGGTGGAGAGTCCTTTGTCGTGGATGGTGTACGTCATGGGGGCCCCGACGCGGGCTCGCTTTTCTCGTTGTTCGGCGTCGAAGGCTCGCCATTCGGGGCCTTGGTCGATGTAGTGCTCGTCGAGGACGAGGCCGCACATCTCACAGACCAGCTCCCCCCGCTCGTAGTCTTGCGTGAGGTGGTCCGATCCGCACTCGGGACACTGGTTGATCTCCTTGATGTCCTCCTCGACCTCGGCGGCTTGTTCTTCACTCATGGGTTTCACCTAGGGTAGAGCGTGGTGCCGATCCAGTCGTCGGGGTCCTCGGGGTCCGGCCGGTCCCCCTGGGGTCCTCGTTGGGGATCGACGACCAGGAGCGGACGCTTGACGGGCCCGATCACGTCCCGCACCACGCCGGCCGGTCGGCCGTCCTCGCGTTGGCATCGGGCCCCGGGATCGATAGGGTCCTCCTCGGTTTCGACGACGAGAAGACCGTCGGGGCCGATGCGGAGCACGTGGCCGATCGGTGACGGGTGGGAATCGTTTTGTGTACGCATCGGGACACGCTCAAGGGCTTGCGCCCGGTACACCCCCTTTACCCCACACCCTCTACATAAGTCTTTCTGCGACGTACATAAGCTTTCCTGGGGTCCGCGGCTTAAACATGCTGATTTCGAGGTCGAGCGTCGACCTGGAAGGAGAATCCGCTCGGCCCGACATCGAAATACATCTTGGTAGCGAGTGACATGCTAAACCGGCACATGATATGGGGGGTCACGAAGCGTTCGCCGACGAGGGATCCAGGGACCCTGCAAGGTAGGCTCTTCGAGAAGCGCCCTGGCCGGAATTTGAATCCGGGTCACAGCCTCGACAGGGCCGTATGATCGGCCTGACTACACTACCAGGGCAGCACGCCGGCCAATACGCAGGGGGTATTTATGCTTATCCTGTCCCGGGTCCGCGCTCCCCCTCCGGGTCCAACGAGCCCCATCCGCCCCCGCCCGGCGTCTCCACCACCAACACATCTCCCTCCTCGAGCACCACGCGCGCGATGCCGCCAAGGTCCTGGACCTCCCCGCCTGACCGCTCGACCCGGTTTTCCCCCGCCGCCCCCGGCGAACCCCCCTGCTCCCCCTTGGGGCTCGTCGACCGGCGCGTGGTGATCAGGTTCGCCTCCACCCCGTCCACCAGCGCCTCAAGCGCCCGCCGGATCCCGTCCCCGCCCCGCCATCGCCCCTCCCCCCCGGAGCCTCGGCGAAGCGTCTGCTCAACGACGCGAAGGGGAAGCTCGTTCTCCAGGGCCTCCACCGGCGTGTTCTGCGTGTTCGTCATGTGCGTGTGGACGCCCGAGCGCCCCGCGCGCCCCTCAAGGGCCCCCTCGCCACCCCCGACCGTCTCGTAGTACGCGAACGCATGCTCGCCCGAAGCGCCCAGCGTCACGTTGTTCATGGTCCCCTGCGACTGCGCCATGGGCCGACCGAACGCCTCCCCCAACGCGGCGAAGAGCACGTCCACGTTGCGCTGGCTCGTCTCCACGTTCCCCCCTGCCACCGCCGCGCCCGGGCCCGGGTTCAACACCGACCCCTCCGGCACGCTCACATCCAACCGGCGCGCCATGCCCGCGTTCCCCGAAACATCCGACCCTAACAACACGCGCAACACGTACACAGCCCCCGCCACCGTGACCGGCCGCGGCGCGTTCAAACCGCCCACCACCTCCTCCCCCGTCCCCTCGTAATCCAGCTCCACCGCCTCCTCCTGGACCCGCGCCTCGAGCCTCACCGCGACCTCACCGTCCCCCGTCTCCAAGACCTCCTCCTCACGATACGTCCCCCCAGGGATCTCCCCCAGGCGAGCCCCCATCAACCGCTCTGCGTGATCGAGGATCGCCTCCATCCCCTCCCGCAAACCCGCCTCGCCCTCACGCTCCCCCAGCTCCCGCACCCGCGAAGCCCCCGCCTCCAGCGCCCCCGCCTGCGCCGCCAGGTCCCCCTCCCGCTCGCGAGGAGACCGCGTGGCCTCCAAAAGCGCCGCCATGGGCCGGCTCCAAGCTCCCTGTTCCCGCAACCGGCACGGCTCGATGACGACACCCTCCTCCGCAAGCGACGACGCCGACGCCGGCATGCTCCCCGGCGCCGACCCCCCAACATCCGCATGATGAGCCCGCGCCGCCACGTACGCGACGCGGGACCCCGCCACGAAAACGGGCCGCACCATGGTCACATCCGGCAGGTGCGTGCCGCCGTGCATCGGGCTGTTCGAGACCCCGACCTCCCCCGGCTCCAGCGGGGCCCCCTCGTCCAGGATCGCGTCCACGGCGCTAGGCATCGCGCCCAGGTGCACCGGGATGTGCTCCGCCTGCGCCACAAGTCCCCCGCTGGCGGTGAACACGGCGCAGGAGTGATCCCGTCGCTCCTTGATGTTCGGGCTGAACGCTGCCCTCTGCAGGACCACGCCCATCTCCTCGGCCGCCGCGCTCAACGCCTGATCCAGCACCGCACGATGAGCCGGTCCCGTCACGGCCGCCGCCTCCGTTCAAGCAGGACATGCCCCGCCCCGAGCACGCGAGCCGACCACGCGGGGGGCACGACGAGCGTCGAGTCCGGGCCCGTCACGAGCGCTGGCCCGGTGAAGCGGTGGCCGGGCTCGAGCACCGAGGCGGGCGCCTGGCGCGTGGGGATCCGAGCCTCGGGTCCCGCGTGCCAGGCTTGCACCGTGTCCTCCCACGGCGGGGTCCCCCCTGGTTTGGCCTCGGGCTCTCGTGCCTGATCCAAGACGGGGGAAGAGCTTGCGCGGGCGCGAAGCGTGACCACTTCTACGCGTGCGTCCTCGAGCGCGTACCCGTGGTGGTGCTCGTGGGCCGCTTGGAAAGCCTCACGGATCGCATCGGGCCTCGCCGGCTCGGCGGGTACGGTCAACTCGTGGCTTTGCCCCTCGTACCGGGCGGAGGCGAGCCGGTGCACACGCGCTGGATCGTCGCCCAGCGCGTCCACCGCGTCGTCCTCCAAGGCATCCAGCACGGCCTCGAGCTGCCCGGTCGCGAGGTCGGGCAGGGCCTTGACGAGGCTGCGGGAGCGCTCGATGCGCGGGGGCGCGGCCAGGAGGCCTTCGGCGCTGGTCACGCCCGCGCCGCGGGGCACCAGCACGCGCGAGGCGCCAAGCAGCGTGGCCCAGTCGGCGCCGAACTGGGGCCCGGCGCCTCCGAACGCGACCACGGTCAGCTTCGCCGGGTCGGCCCCGTGGCGGGCCACCGTCCGTCGCATGCCACGCACCGTTTTGGCGGTCGCGACCTTCACGATGCTCGCCGCGGCTTCCTCGAGGCCCAGGCCTGCTTTCTCGGCCACGGGCCGGATCGCGTCCTTGGCGGAGACGCCCACGACGGAGATCTCGCCGCCCAAGAGCGTGCCGTCCGGGATCCGGTTCAGCGTGACGTTCGCGTCCGTGACCGTGGGCTTGGAGCCGCCTTTCCCGTACGCTGCGGGTCCCGGCTCGGCTCCTTGGCTTCGGGGGCCCACGCGCAAGCCGCCGGCCTCGTCGACCCACGCGATTGAGCCGCCGCCCGCGCCGACGGTGTGCACGTCCGCGGCGGGGATCTGCAACCGTCGTCCCGCCACGGTGGTCTGCCAGCGCGTGGTGGGCTCTCCGTCCAGGATCAGGCTCACGTCGGTGCTGGTGCCGCCCATGTCGACGCCGATCAGGTCGCCCTCGTCGAGGGTGCTGGAGAGGCGTCTAAGCGCGGCGACCCCGCCGGCGGGCCCCGACAAGGCCAGGCGGACAGGAAGCCGCGCCGCCTCGGGAGGCGGAAGAAGGCCCCCCTGGCTGTCCATCACGCGCACCGGAGCCTCGATCCCCTCCTCGGCCAAGCGCGCGGTCAGCCGATCCAGGTAGTCCACCATGAGGGGGACAAGGCCCGCGTTGGCGACCGTGGTCGTGAACCGCTCGACCTCCCGGATCTCGGGGCTGGTCCCGTGGCTCGTGACGACGCGCAGCCCGTCCGCGTGATCGCGGAGGGCGTCGGCCACGATGCGCTCGTGGGAAGGGTCGACGTGCGCGTGAAGCAGGCACACGGCGACTGCCTCCACGGGGGCCGCCGCGAGCTCGCCCGCCACGCGACGGGCCGCGTCCTCGTCCACGGGCTCGATCTCGGTCCCGTCCGCGTCGAGGCGGCCGGGGACCTCGTACCGGTGCTCGCGGGGCACCATCGGCGGGGGACCCGTGTCGTCGAGATCGTAGAGGGAGGATCGGGTCTGGCGACCGATCTCGAGCACGTCCCGGAAGCCCTCGTTCGTGACGAGCGCGACCGGTGCCAGGGCATCCTCGAGCAACGCGTTCGTGGCCACCGTTGTCCCGTGCAAGACCGCGTCCACGCGCCCCGGGTCCACGGACAGCGCGCCTAAAGCTTCGAGCAGGGCCTCAGCGACGCCCTCCTCAAGCCCGGTGGGCGTGGTCGGGACCTTCGCACGCGCTCGTCGCCCGGTCTGGGCGTCCACCGCGACGGCGTCCGTGAACGTGCCCCCGACATCGCACCCGGCCACGAGCCTCGACACGCGCCCTCGAACGCGTCCCTTCCAGAAAACCCCGCCGCCCGCCACGCCGAGCAGCACGCGGCGACGATGCCCGCGCGAGGCTCCGGGCGCTGAACCGTGTGGGGTTCTCTGCTTCGAGAGACGCCACAACGGTTTTCATCGGCGTCCGTGTTCGAGGGAACGGGAGCTGCGATGTTGGGAGCCTACGGGAGATCAGGCCAGGCGAACCGCTCACGAGCAACCCCCCAGGTATGCCTCCTGCGAGGCGTCCTGATCGGGCTTGGGGTCCTCGCGGCCCTGTCCGCGGGGCTCTTCGCCGTGGCCGGCGAGGCCGAGGCCACGCACTACCGCTACGGGACGATCAGCTGGGAACCGACCGACAACGAGAACGAGGTCCTGTTCACCGGGGACTCCGCCTGGAGGTGGAGCTACCCCTCCTACAACCAGCCCGAGCTAGGGGAGATCCTGCCCATCTCGGACGTCGACGGGTCCGTGGACCCGATCCGGACCGGCGACGGGGCCACGATCCCCTTCCAGGTGAAGGTCGTCTCCATCAACGAGGACAAGGACTGGTTCTACGGCATCCTCGTCAGCGACGACGGCACCGAAGGCATTCCGTACGAGTACGACGACCTCAACGACGACGGGGACCCCTGGCAGGCCGAGTGGACCGGCTGCTGCCGCATCTCGGACCGGCACTCCGGCAACTACCACGTCAACAACCCCGACCAATCCTTCCGCCTCGAGACACCCGTGGACCTGGAAGGAAGCCACAGCTCCCCCCAGACCAGCCTGCCTCCCATCTCCCAATGCCCCATCGACACGCTTTGCACCATCCAGGTGCCCGCCGTGCACCCCGACGGGGACGAGATCACGTTCCGGAAAGCCACCGTGAGCGAGGCCGGAGACGCAAGCTACGTCCCCCCCGGTCCCCCCGACGCGCCCAACGAGGCCACCATCGGCGACACGAACGGCACCCTCCACTGGGACACCACCGGCGCCGAACACGACCCCGACTTCGCGTCCTGGGACACCCTGTACTCGATGCAAGTGATGCTCGAGGACGGGACCACCAAGACGCCGCTGGACTTCTTCATCGAGATCGTGCCCGAGGACACGGAGTTCCCCTACTGGACCGACGCCACGACCGTGTGCGGGACCACGCAAGAGGTCCTGCTCGGCGACACGATCACGTTCGACATCGCCGCGGCCAGCGACGACGTCGACCGGGTCGTCAGCCTGGACCACCTGGGCCTTCCCGAGGGCGCCACGTTCCCGCTTCCCGACCCCGCGAACCCCGTCTCCAGCACGTTCACCTGGGAGCCCGGCCTCGACCACGCAGGCTCCCACCTCGTCATCTTCACCGCCGTGGACGATCTGGGAGCGCAAGCACCGCCCTGCCCCGTCACGATCGACGTGGACGAGCTGCCCCCAGAGTTCCAAGCCCCCACGCCCTGCGTGACGGGTGAACCCGTGCGCGGGATCGAAGGCGAACCCGTCTCCTTCCCCATCAAAGCCGCCTCGCCCCTAGACGACACCGAGATCACGCTCAGCGTCCACCAAGGCCCCGGGGCCATCGTCGACACCACGCCCGGGGATCCCGTCGAGGGCACCTGGACCTGGCAAGACCCCGTCAAAGGCGAGCACGTCGTCACGATCCAAGCCACCGACGACCGCGGCGTCACGACCACGTGCGCCCAAACCGTGACCGTGCAAGCCCCCGCCGGGCAAAGCCTCGTCACGAGCCTCTGGAGCGGCACCAGCGTGCCCGCCAGCCTCGAGTACGAGACGCAAACCGTCGACCAACGAGGCCACGGAGACCAAACCCGCCACCACGCGACCGTGGACCCCGACAACGAGAACGCGTACGCGGAAGCCATCACCGAGAACGCGACCGTGACGCTTGAGGGGACCACCGCGAACGCGAGCGGGAGCATGCACATCGCGCACGCCGAGCTCTTCGACGGGCTCGTCACGATCCAAGGCCTCACCCACACCGCGCACCTCGAGTGGGACCTCGAAACCCAGACGATCAGCGACGCTCACGCCACGTTCGAGCTCGACACGCTCACCGTCGCCGACCAAGAGGTGCCCGTCGAGTACGAGGGCGACCCCGTCACGGTGCCGCTCCCGACCGGCGGGTTCTTGACCCTGTTCGAGCACGCGTTCGACCCCGCCGACGACCGCGCCGACTACGTCGGCAACATCGTCCACGCGTACGCGCCGCTCGAGTACTCGCGAAGCGAGGCGATCCTCGGCAGCATCGTGCTCGGCGCAGGCGGGGAGCCCACGCTGGAAACCGGCGACGCGTTCGCCTACCAGAACCAACCCCGAGCCATCCACGAGCCCGACGACGCCCGGACCGGGCAAGACGTCGGGGATGCGCCCGAGGACGCCGAACCCATCGAGCCCGGCGTCTACGACGGGGCCCTCCCGCCCGGGGACACGGTGGACTACTACGCGATCGACGTCGCACACGGCGAGAAGGTCAACCTCGCCCTCTCCCCCGCGCCCCGCGCCACCGTCACCGGCGGCCACGTGCACGTCGGCGACGCCCCGCCGCCGGAGATCCAAGCGCCCGGCGCCGCCACGAGCCCCATGGAGTCCTGGACGCTTCGCCTCCTCGACCCCACGCTCACCGAGCGCGACGTCTCGTCCCTGCCCGCAGCGGGGACGCCCGAGCGCATCGAGTTCAACGCGGACGTGAACGGGACCTGGTTCGTCGAGGTCCACCGGGCCACGAGCGCCAACCCCACCCAAGCCTACAACTACTCGCTCGCCGCAAGCATCACGCCCCTCCCGCTTCTCCCGCAGAACGACGCGCTCAGCGGCGACGACGCGCCCCCCGCCTGCGATCCAAGCGACGACGCGATCCCCACCATCGGGACCGGCCTATGGCCCGGCGTCGTACGCGACGACGACCACGCCGACACGTACCGCTTCGACGCGACCATCGGCGAACTGGTCAGCATCGTGCTCAAACCCGGAGAGACCCTCGACGGCGCCAACATGGCGCTCGTGCTCTACGACGAAGACTGCAACCCGCTGCAACGCTCCAACTGGTACGCCGGCACGCACCCCTACCTCCCCAAGGGCCTGCCCGAGCTCACGCCCGAGCTGCCCTCCACGTACACCGGGGACTACTTCATCGGCGTCGAACGCGAGAACGGCATCGGGAACTACTACCTGAGCCTGACCGTGCTCAACCCCATGCCCACAGCGCCCGAGAACGACGCCTTCACCGGCACCGACGCCCCCGCATCCTGCGCCAGCCCCACCCCCGCCCCCCCCGTCGCGTACCAAGGGCGCCTGCACGACGGCGACACCGGCGACGCCTACCACGTGCCCTACGAGGCCGGCAACGACGCGTACCTCGTCGTGGAGATGAGCGCAGCCTCCTCCATCGACGTGACGCTCACCGCCCCCAACGGGGACGCGATCGAACCCGAGGCCAACCTGCTCGACGGGACATGGGTCTTCGACTTCCAAGCGCCCGAGACCGGCGACTACTGCCTCGACATCGACCCCGACGTGGGCGGCGGGAACTACATGGTCGTGCACGGCGAGACCCCGCCCCCGCCCGGGATCCTCCCCCAGCCCACCCCGAACGCGGCCCTGATCCCCACGCCCCCCGGCGTCACGTTCGCGCCCCCGTGAGCTACCCCGCCCGCGCGGCCAGCTCGCCCAGAAGGTCCAGCCCCGGCTCCCGGCGGCCCCCCAGGATCTCGTCCACAAGCTGCACGAGCGCCCGGTTGCGCGGGACCTCCACACCCGCGCGAGCCCCCCGCTCGACCGCGACCCCGTTCAAGCGATCGATCTCCGGGTCGCGCCCCTCCTGGAACGCCCTCCACGCGCTCGGCCTCACGTCCCCGTACGCGCGACCGATCCCCCACACGACGGAACGCCTGAACCACCCTCCAAGTCCCGACCTCGCCGGGCCCGCCAGCGTGTCCGGCGCCAACGGCCCCGCGACGCGGTCCAGCTCGACGCCCTCGGCGCGGGCCACCTCGACGCACTCGGTCACGATGCCCACAAGCGCCTCGCGGCCGGCCCGCCGCTTCGTGACGGGACCGACCCCGTGCCCGGTGAGCACGGCCAACCCGCTGATGGCACACCCGATGCACCACTTGCTCCACACGGCCCCCTCCGGGTTGGCCGTTCGCCGAACCGGCAGGATGCCGTCCAAGCCGTCCGCAAGCGCCTCGACGGCCTCCCGTGTGATCTCGTCCAGCGCTCCAAGCGTGACGGGTCCCTTCGAGGTCACGGTGACCTGGGTGCGGTCGTCCAGGTGCGCGTTGAACCCGACGACGGCGGGGATCACGCGCCCGTCGTCCACGTCCTCGGCGATGTCCAGCGGCGTGAGCCCGTTCTGCACGAGCACGAGGCCCCCCTCGGGAGTCAAGCGGTCGAGGGTTCGCTTGGTTCGTTCGAGGGCGTCTTGGGCGCGCGTGCAGACGAGGGCGAGGTTCGCGTCCGCGTTGGGGTAGGAGCCTTGCAGGGTGACGGTGCCCGTGGCGGCGGTGGCGCCTGTGGCGTTCATGTGGACCTGTTCGGGGGTGCTGGCTCTGGTTGAGACGATGTGCACGTCGTGCCCGGCTTGGGCAAGCGCGGCGGCGAAGACGGTTCCAAGCGCGCCTTGCCCGATGACGAGGGTGGGGGCTTGGGCCACGCGGGGGCAAGCCGGGGCGGGGGTTTGACGGTTTTGCTGCCGCGATCGCTCGGCTTGAGTTGGAGCCGGGGTGGGCTGGGGCTGGTATTATCCTTGGACGGCTCCGGAGAAACGGTTAAGTGGGGCCTGGTGCTGGGTGGCGGTGATGGCGCCGGAGTACGTGGAGGCAAGAGTCCTCGTGCCCGAGTCGAAGATCCAGGATTTCCTCGCGTTCTGCGACGAGGAGCTGGAGACGATGCCCGCGATCAACCGCATCCCGGACTCGGCGAACGGGTACGAGGTCGTGCAGGAGATCGAGCAGGCCGCCTCGCGCGATGAGCCCAAGCTCGGCCTCGATTAGCCGTGTTTCCGGGCCAGGCGGTGTTCGGCGCGCTCAGCTAGGAGAGCATCTCGAACAGGAGCAGCCCGGCCCAGACGCCGAACGCGATCGCGGCCACCATGATGGCCAGCTTGAAAAGGCGCCGGATCAGGGAGAACACGAGGACCGCGACCACGACGAGCGCGGCTACGATCAGCACCCACGTGGGGATGCCTGCGACCAGGGCCAGCACCGACATGTTCGGGTCCTACGAGGGCTTGGCCCTTGAATCGTCCGGTAACGGCCCCGCTTGGGGCCCGGGGAAGGGCCGGGGGGCGGTGACCCTTCGACACGCTTATGAATCGACGGGCGTGCTTGCTCGCGAGCCGACGTGACCGATGACGGGCGCTCCTTCTGGGAACGCTGGACGGTCCGCAAGAGCGTCGAGCAGGTCGCGGAGGAGGCTGAAAGCAGCCAGCTCGAGCGCGAGTTGAGCGCCAGGGACCTCGTCGTGCTTGGCTTGGGCGCGATGATCGGCGCGGGCATCTTCGTCGCCGTGGACGCGGGCGCCATCCTCGCGGGTCCCTCCGTGGTCCTTGCGTACGGGGTGGCGGCCGTCGCGTGCATCTTCGCGGCTCTTTGTTACGCGGAGCTGTCGGCGAGCGTCCCCGCCAGCGGCATGGCGTATTCGTACGCGTACGTGGCGTTGGGGCAGTTGGCGGCGTGGGTGATCGCGTGGAACCTGTTGGCGGAGTTCATGGTGGGCAACATGGCCGTGGCTGCGGCGTGGAGCGACAACATGGGGGCTGCGTTGGCCACGCTGGGCGTGTCGATCCCGGATGCGTTGTTGGCTGCGCCGGCGTCGGAGCCGGGCGCGATCTTCAACCTGCCTGCGTTCGTGGTGATGTTGGCCATCACGTTGCTGTTGACGGTGGGGGTCAGGGAGTCGGCGGCGACGAACTGGGTGTTGACCGCGTTCAAGGTGGGCGTGTTGTTCGTGTTCATCGCGTTGGGCGCGTGGCGGGTGGACCCGGGCATGATCACGGCGGATTTCGCTCCGGATGGGGCAGGCGGCGTGATGGCGGCGTCCGCGGTCGTGTTCTTCGCGTTCATCGGGTTCGACGCGGTGGCGGCCGCGGCGGAGGAGACGAAGAACCCGCAGCGGGATCTGCCGATCGGCATCGTGGGGAGCCTCGTGGGCGTCACCGTGTTGTACGCGGCGGTGAGCTTGGTGTACGTGGGGTTGGTTCCGGCGGGCGAGTCGGCCTCGGGCGCGGCGTTGGCGGTCGCGTTGGAGGCGGTGGGGTATGCGCCGTTCTGGACGGTGTTGATCGCGTTCGGGGGCGTGGCGGCGACCACGACGGTCCTGTTGGTGTTCCAGTTGGGCATCCCGCGCATCGCGATGGCGCTGTCCAGGGATGGGTTGTTGCCGGGCACCCTGGGCAGGGTGCATGAGAGGTTCAAGACGCCGGCGCGGTTGACGTTGATCACGGGCGTGGTGACGGCGTTGGGGGCGGGCGTGATCCCGATGGGGGAGGCGATCGGGTTCACGAACGTGGCGACGCTGTTCGTGTACCTGGTGATCAGCGTGGCGGTCCTGGTGTTGCGTCGCACGCGCCCGGATTTGGAGCGTCCCTTCCAGGTGCCGGCGGCCCCGTTCGTGGTGTTGGGCGCGGTCGTGGGCCTTGGCGCGATGATGGTGAGCTTGACGGTCACGACGTGGCTGTACTGGGGCGTCTGGATGGGCGCGGGCTTGCTCCTGTACGGGGTGTACGGGGCCAGCCGGGGGTTGCTCGACAGCGCGTAGGGCCCCCGCGCGCGTCCTCGGGAGGATCGTTTCACCGAGGAGGAGGGGTCGAGCCCGCCTGTCGAGTCCCGGGTGCGGTGTCATCGGGCGCTAGCATCGGCAGGGCCCAGCGGGGGTGGGGACGTTGGCGCCATCGGGCCGGTGTCCGCGGAGGCCCATGCCGTGGCTTGCGGCAGGAGTGGATGGTGGACATCGTGCGTCGAGGTGGAGGGGTACGTGGGAGCGTCTTGGCCTCGCTTGTTGAACAGGACCGTGAACTGGAGCTCGCCCGTGAGCGTGCCGTCGTCGAAGATGAGGCGCGTGAACGCTGCCGTCCCGGGCATGCTGCCGGAGATCTGCCAGCTAGCTGCCCCGTCCGGGTGGACTTCCCCCCAGTAGTTGTACACGTCGTTGAAGGCGGCGACGGCGTCGGCGGTCGCGATGATGCCTCCCGGGGCGGCGAAGGCGCCCTCCATGGACCATCCGCCCTCCGCCGGGCAGACCGTCTCGTTCGGATCGTACACGTTGGGTGCTTCACCGCCTTCACAGACGTAGAAGGGCTCGCGCTCGTTCCAGCGGTCCGGACGGACGTGACCGATCTCGATGTCGTCTTCGATCTCCAACGGTTCGAAGAGGTAGGCATCGTACAGGGCCTCCAGGCTTGCCCCGGTGGCCGCTTCGGCCACGAGCCCGAGCAGGACGTACCCGGCGTTGCTGTAGGCTTCGGTCGTCCCGGGGTCGTGGTCGAGCTTTTCGCCCATCGTCCACTGTGCGAACTGCCAGGCGGCCGGTGGGCTGGCCACCCCCAGGTCGTCGGCGATCTCGATCTGCTCGAAGAAGATGTCCCCGGAGATGCCTCGGTCCCATCCGCCCGTGTGCTCGAGCAGGTGCCGGACCTGCACGTCGCCAAGCCGATCGTCGACGACGGGACGCTGAGGGTGTGGATCGATGGGGAGGCGGCAGTCCGGGTCCGGGTTGGGCGGCACACAGAAGACGGGGTCGTCCCAGTCGTACAGGCCCTGCTCGACCTGGTGGTTGACGAGGGCCGCCGTCATGGGCTTGGTCACGCTGGCGATGCGGAACATCGTCTTCTCGTCGGCGGGCTGGGTCTGCTGGCGGTCCGCGTACCCGTACCCGCTGGCGTATCGGAGCTCGCCGTCCTTCATGATGGCCAGCTGACCGGTGGGGATGTCGTGCGTGTCCATCCAGGCTTGCATGGTCGCATCGAAGGAGGCGAACTGGGGGTCCCCTGGATCGGCCACGCGCGCCTTTCGCTCTTCGGCGGAGCGTTCCTCGACCCCATCCGGTGTGGGGTATTCCTTGTCCAACCCTGTTTGCCAAGGGTTCAACGGGTCACCCTCGTCCAGCTCGTCCCCGGTGTCGGCGCCCTCGAGCGAGCCCTCGCCTCCGATGCAACCTGTCAAGGCTAGGGCGGCCGCCAGCAACCCGATCGTGATCAGCGTTCTGCGCCTCATCGTGCCTGGCCTCCACGCATCCGAGCGAGGACCCGTCACGGTTTATGGATTGGGTGTGTCGCGAAGGTGAAAACCCGGGAACCGGGACACGGTCTGCTCTTGTCTGGCCTTCCGTCTGCCCCGATCTCCTCCGGGGTGTCCACGCGGTACGGTTATCGGCGGGTCCCTCGATCGTCGCTTCGCCGCGCCCCCGGAGGCTCCGCGTAAAATCTTAGACTAGCCCAGCCGACTCCTGCGTTGCCGAACGCCGCCCGGCGCCTAGCTCACGATCATCGTGTTCCCGGCGCGCGCTTTCAGGTACGTGACCTGGGGCGGGCCGGGGATGGCGAACCGGTCGTGGCGGTGGTACATGCCCCATTCGAGGCGGCCGACGAACTGGCCGGTCTCGCGGTCGCGCACCTCGATGTCCCACTTGAGGATGCGGGCCCCGGCCATGAGGGTCTCGTCCGTGACCTCGTCGGGGCTGCCCGGGGGCAGGGGGTCCAGCTCGACGCCCAGTTCCTCAAGCACGGCGTCGACGCCTTTGCTGAGCTCCTCGATGTACGCGTAGTACGCGTGGTCGGGGTCTTCGTCGCTGTATTCGCTGATGTCGGGGTCGAACGCGTGGCTGAACTCGTGTTCGCGCCCCTGCATCGCGTAGTGCTTCTCCTCGTAGAACTTGGTGAGGCCGCGGATGACCCTGCGCATGCGGTCTGTGCTGTTGTGCATCCCAGTTACCCTTCCTCTCATCGAGGCCCGCGCCATATCAAACGGTCGGTTTGCTTTGACGCGGGGATCCCGCTCGTCCGAGGTGGGGGCCTTCCAGCGTTGCGCCCAAAACTTGATAGTCGAACGGGGTGCCTTTCGACGCGATGATCGCGCGCAACGGAGGCTGGATCCTGCTCGTGGTGGCCCTGGCGGCCACGGCCGGGTGCATCGGGGCCGACGAGCCCCTTCAGGCTGCAGGCGAGGATGCTGACGAGGTCGACTACGAGCCGCCCGAGCGCTCCCCCGACATCGACCTCGAGGAGTTCTCGGACCTGATCGAGGTGCCCGTCGGGGAGGACGTCCAGATCCACGTTCGCGTCGTCAAGCCTGCGGGCGTGGACGAGGCGCCGGTCATCGCGGAGTTCACGCCGTACAACGCGCCGGGCCGCGCGATGCTGATCGAACCCATGGTGGGGCCTCCGAGCGGGACGTACGTGCAGGAGTTCGTGGAGCGGGGCTTCGCGTTCGCGTTCGCGGACGTGCGCGGCACCAACGACTCCAGCGGGTGCCTGGACCTGCGCGGCAGCATGGACATCGCCGACGCGGACGCGCTCACGGAATGGTTGGGCACGCAGGAGTGGAGCAACGGGAACGTGGGCTTCATCGGGGCAAGCTACCCCGGAAGCGAGGCCCACATCGCGGCCATCGCCGACAATGAGCACCTGGGCGGCGTGATCCCGGTCGTGGCCAGCACCAGCTTCTACGACTGGCACCACAAGAACGGCGTCCCCTACAGCCACCACACCACCGCGCTCTACTACGAGCAGGACGCCACGCCCAGCCTCAACCCGCAGTACGACAACTGGGTCACCAAGGAGGTCCAGTACCTGACCGAGTGCGAGCAGGAGACCCGCCTGATGAAGGGCCTGGACGGGTCCGGCACGTACGATGCGTGGTGGGCCGACCGGGATCTCAACGATCGCACCGACGAGGTCACCGTGCCCGTGCTCATGGCGCACGGGCTGGCCGACTGGAACGTGAAACCCGACCACATCGACCCCTACTTCAACGAGCTGGACACGAACAAGACGCTCGTGGCCCCCCAGATGCCGCACAGCTTCCCCGAGGAGGCCGAGGACGCGTACGGCGACTGGTGGGAGCTTGCCACCGCGTTCTTCGACGAGACCCTCAACGGAGCCGACACAGGCATGTTCGAGGACGACCTCGCCTACATCGAGGACGACAGCGGTACCTGGCACTCCTACGAGGACGCGTGGCCGCCGCTGGAGGCCCCGAGCAAGACGGTCAACGTGACCGAGAACGGCTTAAGCTTCACCCAGGCGCCCGCGGGCACCGTCTCGTGGGAGGCTCCGCCGGCCGGGCAGGCCGAGGTCTCGATGGGCGAGCCCCAGGTCGTGCTCGAAAGCGAGCCCCTGGACGAGGCGTTGCACATCAGCGGGACGCCCACGCTGAACCTGACCGTGGTCACCGAGCAAGAGAACGTGCACCTGGTCGCCATCCTGGAGGTCGGGAGCGGCCAGATGGAGCGCGAGAACTACGGGTACCTGAACCCGACGTACCGGGCCGGCGTGGACCAGCCCCAGCGCGTGATCCCGGGCCAGCCCACGCCCGTCACCATCGAGATGTACCCGCAAGAGGACATCTTCGAGGAGGGAGACACGCTCCGGTTGATCTTGTCCAGCACGGACAACGGGCAAACGGTCACGGACTACGACCCCGGCGAGATCCAGGCAGTCTTCGACGGGGAACGACCCGCGAAGCTGGTGCTCCCGCTGTCCCCCAAATCGCACTAACCTGCGTCAGCGGTAAAGCGTCTCGCGCACGGTCTGCTGGGCCTGCATGTACGAGCGGGCCGGATCCGGCTTGCTTGTCCCCTCGTCGGGCCGCAAAAGGTGCTCGACCGTCTCGTCCACGCTGCGTCCGTCGTAGAACCCCCAGCCCCAGTTCAACCACGGCGCCTCCTCCTGGAGCGGGATGCCTTGGCCCTGGTTGCCGAACCGGGGCTCGGGCTCGTACGTGGCGGTGCGGTTCATCGCATCGCGCACGTCCTGGACCGTCACGCCCGCGATGGGGTCGACGGTGTTGCCTTGCAAGCCGCCGGTGTACCCGGTCTCCTCTCGCACCTCGAGGATCGCCTTGGAGAGGGCGCCGGCGACGGTGGGCGCGGAGAAGCTGGTGCCGCAGGCTTCGCGCCAGGCGCTCGTGTCCTCGTGGTGCGCGACGGGGCGGCAGTAGTGGCTGACGACGTCGGGTTGCTTGGCGGCTTCGGCTTCCTGGGTCCATCCGTCGGCGTACCCGCCGCCGACCGCGATGTGGCTGGGGTGCCCGCTCCATCCGTCCATGAGCGTGCTCCAGGGCTCGTTCCCGGCGGCGATCACGTACAGGGGGGCGCCCTTCTCGGGGTCGAGGGTGGGTTCGTGGCTTTGCCACGAGATGCTTCGAACGTCCACGGGGATGCCGGCATCGTCGAGCGTGGACAGTTGGGGGCCTCCGTGTTCGATGGCGAGCAGCGCGCGGGGGTTCTCGGTGACGACGCTGCTGGCGGCGGCGGTGCCGTGCCCGTCCGCGTCGAGGATGCAGGCGCCCCAGTCGCGGTCGTCGCGCTCGTGCTCGTGGCAGGCGGCGGCCACGATGTTCGTCTCGGGGATCCAGTACACGGTGCCTTCCTCGACGCTCTCCCAGAGGTGCTCGTCGGCTTCGAGGCCGGCCTCGTGGTCGTCGTGCTCGCCGACGCTGAGCGGGAGCTTCTCGACGTCGCAGGGGAACCCTTCCAGGTACGTGCAGGGGTGCTGGGTGAGCCCGGGCCGGTGGAAGGCTTCGTGGTAGGGGTTGATGCCGCTGTCGGGGATGCCGACGATCGCGCGGGGCGCGGGCTCGTCCCCGTACGCGTCGGCGGCGGCTTGGCCTTGGCTGGGGGAGAAGGGGGGTTGGTTTGGTGCGTCCTGGGCGGATAGGAGCGCCATGCACCCTGCGGTCGTGATGAGGACCACCGACAGGGAGGCCAGGAGGATGCGCCAGGGAGGCACCGGGGTTCGCTCCCACCGGTCTGGTTCCCTCCTTTTACCCTTTCGGCTAGGGGGACCCGGGCGGCCCGCCCAAGCAGCCTGTTGAAGCTGGCCTCGAGGGTTCCAGGGCGCGTTCGCGAGACCAAAGCCCCAAACACGCGGACAGCGGTTCCCGTACGATGAGCGTCGACGTGCCACGCGTGCCCTTGGCCGACACGGGCGAGACCGTGCCTCGCATCGGTCTTGGGACCTGGAAGATGGAGCAGGATGAGAAAGCCTCGTGCGTCCGGACGCTTCGCCGGGGCGTCGAGCTGGGAGCGGACTTGATCGACACGGCCGAGCTGTACGGGTCCGGTCGCGTCGAGGACATCGTGGGTGAAGCCTTGGACGGGATCCGCGACGAGGTGTTCCTGGTCAGCAAGGTCTTGCCGCGCAACGCAGGCCGCAGCGACGCCATCGAGGCGTGCCAGGCCAGCCTGGACCGATTGGGCACGGATCACGTGGACCTGTACCTTCTGCACTGGCCCTCCTCGACGCCCCTCGAGGAGACCATGGGCGCGTTCCGCGAGCTCCTCGACGAGGGCCTGACCCGGTACGTGGGCGTCTCCAACTTCTCGCTGGACCAGTTCCGCCAAGCGGACAAGGCGCTCGGGGACGAGCACGATCTCGTGACGAACCAGGTCCTCTACTGGCTGGGCGCACGCAACGCGGAGAACGAGCTTCTCCCAGGCCTCAAGGAGGAAGACCGGCCGCTGATGGCGTACTCGCCCTTCGGCAACCACATGCCCCGCCCCGGCACCGAGGAGCACGACGCGATCCGCCACGTGGCCAAGCGGCACGACGCGACCGTCCCGCAAACCATGCTCGCCTGGGTCACCCGACACGAGCACGTGTTCACGATCCCCAAGACCAGCGACCCCGACCACTTAGAGGAGAACCTCCAAGCCGTGAACGTGACGCTCGACCCCGAGGACGTGGACCTGCTCGACGAAGCCTTCCCCAACCAAGGCGAAACCCGCGTGCAGACGCTCTAAGCAAGCCCCGCGGAGCGAAACCCTAACCCGGGAGCGCGACGCATACGCACCCCGTGGACGAGGACACGCTCAAGCGCTGGATGAACCTCGAGATCCGGAAAGCCAACCGCGCCACCGTCTCCAACGGCGAACGCCTCACCGAGCTCGTCGACCAGGACGACCCGCACGTCGAAGCCCGCGACGGGTCCACGCATGCCTTCGACCCCGACACGCTCGACCGGTTGCACGATGAGCTCTCCCCCTTCACGCGCGCCGAGTTGACCCTCCCCATCACGTTCTACCTCTCGCACAAAGCCGCCGACAGCTGCTACGTCGCCGACGACACGGCCATCCACGCGCTCGAGCAACTGGACGTGGCCAGCACCAGCCCCCGCGAAGGGAAACTGTGGATGAGCACGCCCCTGGCCCGCGACTTCGCCAGGACGTGGCCCACGGTCGCGCAGTTCCTCATCACGTGACCGATTGGGGTTTCACGACCTCGATTTCTCGATGGTCACCCCTTGGCACCCATCCGTGAAGGCCCAACGATCCGTCCCGGGCTCCCCGAGCCCCAGATCATCGAAGACGGACGTCACGACGCTCCGCTTCTCGTCGTCGGCGGTGTCCGCGTCCATATCCAACTCGACCCAGAGGCGGTCCATCGCGTCGGCCCGCACCTCGACCAGGCGCTCCCCATCGTGGACCTGGACCCTCACCTGTTCGACCTGGACCCAGAACGACCACGCGTCCGTCTCGAAAAGGACGCTGCTCGACAGGCTGGGGCCCTCCTCCTGAGGGGAAGCCTCGGGAGCCAACGCGTCGAACAGCTCTGCCGTGGCCAGGTCCTCCTCGAAGGGGATCTGGTAGCGGGTCACGTTCACGCGCTCGTCCCCACGATGCGTCACGCCCGACCACTGCTCGCGCTCCAGGAACGTGTCCGCTCGCTCCTCGATGTCCTCCTCGGAGAGGTCGGAGACGTTCGCAGCAAAAGCCTCGAAGAGCGCCTTGACCTCAGCGTCGGGGACATCGTCCATGATTTCCCCGGTGAGCACGACGGAGGCGCCGGTGCTCGCGGTGGACACGGCAAGCCGGAAAACAGGGTCCAGGCTCGTCTCGTTCCAGGAAGGCGTCGCCTCCACGCCTCGAAGCTCGGCTTGGCCCTCGCTTGGAGGAGACCAGTCGAATGGCAACCCCCCCTTGGGAGCGCGCTCGGCCGATCCGACGACGAAGTCGCCCCGGAGGGCCTGCTGTACATCGTCGAAGGCGCCCTCGTGCACGAAGGAAAGCTGGGGCCCGCAGAACGAGGCAAGCTCCGCTCCTGCCTCAGGGAGCTCTGAGGGTTCCTCGCCGCCAACGCACCCCGCCAAGGGGGACACGACGAGCAGGAGCGCGACCGCGGGCTTGCTCCAAGGCACAGCGAGCCTTACGAGGACGGGACCAAAAAGCAACCCGGGTGTCACGCGACGTTAGGGCCCTGGGGCCGGGGTCGGCCCAAACCCTCTTTTCATGGCCGCCCCTGTCCCCGTTCACCATGGCAGCCCAAACGACCGCTGCAGAGCTCGTCGAGGAGGGCCTTGCGCCCCAGCGAGCCCACGAGCGCATGCGCGACGCCATCCTGGGAGAGATCCAGCGCCTCGAACAAGACGAAGACCTGGACCGGCAAGGCGCCGTCGAAGCCCTCTTCCCCGGCGTCGTGCTCGAACAGGACACCCTCGAGGTGCTCGTCACGAGCCTGCTCAGCGGGTCCAACATCCTCGTGCTCGGACCCCCCGGAAGCGGCAAGACCACGCTCGCCAAATCCGTCTGGGAGCTCTTCCCCAAGGAACGCTTCGCCGTCAGCGACTGCCCCGTGCACGACGACCCCTTCAGCCTCATCGACCCCCGCTACGCTGACGAAGTCCCCCCCTGTCCCTACTGCAAAACCCGGTACGGCGACGTCGAGTTCGGCGAACTGGGCGAGTTCACCCCCGAAGACATCGACCCCGCCGACGTGCCCATCAAGCAAGTGCGCCTGAGAGAAGGCTACGGGTTCGCCCGCGTGCAAGGAAGCCCCGAGGTCTTCCCCGACAACCTCACCGGCACCGTGAACCTCTCCCGCCTCGAAGAGGTCGGCGACCCCACCAGCCCCCTCGTCCTCGAACCCGGCAAGATCCTGCAAGCCCACCGCGGCATGCTGCTCGTCGACGAGATCGGCAAGCTGCCCCGCGGCACCCAGAACGTCCTCCTGCAAGCCCTGCAAGAAGCAACCTGCAGCCCCGCCAAAAGCCGCGAAACCTTCCCCGCCGACGTCGTCGCCATCACCACCAGCAACTACGCCGACCTCGGCAACATCACCGAACCCCTCAACGACCGCGTCAGCAACGTCCACACCCCCTTCCCCGAAACCAGCACCGCCAACCGACGCATCATCGACTACGGCGTCAACGGGCACGAAGCCACCGTGCACATCCCCGGCCCCTACCGCGACGCCGCCGTGCGCCTGGTCATGCGCTGGAGAGACCGCATCGAAGGCGGACGCGACCTCAGCGAGGTCGGCTCCAACCGCACCCTGCTCGACATCGTCCGCCGCACCGAAAGCTACGCCCGCATGGCCGGAGACCCCATCGCGGACCCCGAAGACTTCCACCGCGGAAGCCGCGACGCCATGATGGGCCGCATCCGCGCCCGAAGCGGCGACGGGTTCGAGGAAAACCGCCAACTCGTCGAACGCTTCGTCGAAGAACACTGGTCCAAAGCCGGCGCCGACGGCGCCGTCGACTACTGGTGCCGCTTCTACCAAGACGACCTCGACGGCGACGAAAGCCGCGGCCGCAAAGTCGTGCGCGCCCTACGCGAAGCCCAAGACCAAACCCCGGACGAGATCCAACGACGCCTGCGACAAGACGGCGACCCCGACCTGCGCGCCTTCGGCCAGTACGTGCAACGCGTCGAAGGCGTCGACCGCGAGCGAGCCGCACGCATCCTGCCCGGCATCGTGGACGCGCTGGACGCGTTCGACGCGTTCGAGGCCAAGCCATGACGCGACCGATCCAGCTGCCCGACTGCGCCAACCGCACCTTCGGGCCCGTGCTCTCGGCCCGGCAACGGCGCGAGCTCGTGCGCGTGCTCGCGCAACAGGGCCCCGAGGGCATGGAAGCCTGGATCGAGCAAGAATCCCAGAACGACCCGCGCATCCGCGAGCGCGTCGAGCAGGAGAAAGAGCGCATCCAGCGCCAGGCCCGCCGCAAAAAGCGCCAGCTGGAGGAGCGCTTCGAGGAGGAAAAGCACGAGCGCGAGTCCGAGTACGAGCAGGAGCTCGAGGAGCGTAAGGAAAAGCGTCGGGCGCTCAAGGACCGCATGCGAGAGCTGGACGCGTCCCCGTCCGCTCAGGAGCTGGCTGAGACGAGCGCTTTGTTCCGCGAGGTGTACGCGCCGGATCCCGAGGAGGTCGAGGAGCCGTCGCCGTGGGAGCGCTTCAAGAACACGCTGTACCGGGCCTGGTTGTGGATCGTGCAGACGTGGGCGCGGTTCGTGGCGTGGCTTCGGGGCCGCGAGATCGATGACGAGGCGCCGACGCTGGACATCGCGGGCGATGTGGAGATCGATCTTCACGAGGCGATGGCCACGAACCCGGGGGTTCGCGTGCGCGTGAAGGAGAAGCTCTCAGAGAGGGGGCTTCGGGAGCGGTTCAAGGCGTGGTGGCGCAGGTTCTCGGGCCATGAGGATTACTCGGGGCTTGCGCGGCGGTTGATGGAGGAGGAGCTGGCGAGCGCGGAGGAGACCATCGAGGCCGAGCGCGCCCAGCAGAAGCAGACGGTCGAGGAGCAGCTGGACTCGGTCGTGGAGGAGACCGCTGAGACGCGGCGTGAGCGCCGGCAGAGCTTGGAGGAGCTTGAGGAGGAGTACGACGAGCGGTTGGGGGAGGTGGAGGATCTTTTCGAGCGGGGCGCGCTTGAGGAGGTGCGTGAGATGTTGATGGGGGAGCTGGCCGAGTCGGGGTTGGTCAGCGAGGAGGGCACGCCCACGAAGCGGCTTTTGGAGCGGTTTAGCTCCTTGTTGTACGAGGACGTTCAGCGGGCGTTGCCGCAGGGGGGCCGCGTGCAGCCGGGGGCGTTCTTGGGCGGGGAGGGGGAGTATGAGAAGGGCCCGATCCGGTCGTTGAACGAGCGGGGCGCGGTCGCGCTGGTGGACAGCATGGTGCGTTCGAGGCAGAACCATCCGGGCGTGAACCGGTTGTACGATTCGGACTTGCTGGTGCATCGGGAGGTGCGGTCGAACACGACGCACGTGGTGTTGGTGTTCGATCGGAGCGGGTCGATGGAGGAGAAGGGGCGCTTCGAGGCGGCCAAGAAGGTGTGCTTGATTATGCACCAGGCGGTCTTGCAGGCGGATCCTCGTCACCGCGTGGACATCTTGTCGATGGCCACGGACGTGGAGCGTGTGGACTTGGAGGGGGCGTGGAACGCGGAGCTTGGCGGGTTCACGAACCACGGGGAGGCGCTGCGGCAGGCGCGGGAGCTGTTGGAGCTGGAGGATGCGGACCGGCGGTTGGTGTATTTGATCACGGACGGGTTGCCGGAGGCGTACACGGACGACCAGGGCGAGGTCGTGGTGGACAAGCCGGAGGTGTGCATGGAGTACGCGCGCGAGCAGGCGGAGGAGCTTCGCATGTTGCGGGGGGCGCGCGTGATGATGATCCAGTTGGAGACGGAGGAGGAGCTTTACATCGATGCGGCGCGGGAGATCGCGGACGCGGCGGGGGGGCGCGTGGAGGCGTTGGATCCGGAGGAGTTGGCTGAGACCATCATGTTGGACTTCGAGGCGGCCATGGGCGAGGGTGGGCCGCACGTTTGAGCGGGCCGTGGCGGTGCGTCAGGGGAGGGGGCCCTCGTCCCCGGGTGCATCGTCGGGGGCTTGTTGCCAGGGGCAGTCGTACGCGTCTGCGAGCTCGTCGGTCCAGTCGGTGAGGGGCTCGGTGGGGTGGTACTCGACGGCGCGTCCGACGCGCACGCGTTCGATGAGGTCGCGGTCTTCTAGCTTGCAGAGGTGGTGTCGCACGGTGACGTTCTTGCGGCCGATGGCGTCCGCGATGGAGGAGGTGCTGGCGGCTGGGTGCTGGGCGATGTAGATCGCGATGTGGCGGGTGGAGCATCGGCCGAAGAGGATGCGTGTGTCTTCGTCGTCCCAGAGGTGCTTGTCTTCGGCGAGGAAGCAGAGTTGTTCTTGGTCTCGGATGCTGGGCAGGATCTCGATGAGGCCTCGGTCTTCGAGGCGCTCCATGTGGAACCGGAGGTTGTTCTCGGAGAGGTTGAGCTTCTCGCTGAGCTGGTTCTTGTTGAGCCCGGGCGTCTCGCGGAGCTGGCGGAGGATGCGCTTGCGCACGGGGCTTCGGAGCAGGGACTCTTTGACGCTTTCCAGGTCGTCTTCCTCGTCCGTGCGGTCGTCAGACGTACCCATCGATGCTGCCTCCTCCCGTGTCGGGGCCGATCAGATCGTCCAGGCCGGCGGTGCGGGCGAGGGGTTCCAGCGAGAGGTCCCGGATGAGGCCTTTGGCCATCGGGCGGGATCGCTGGGACAGGGTGATGAGGGCGCGTTGGGCGCGCGTTTCGCTTCGGGCTTCCCAGGCTGCTGCGACCTCGAGCTCAAGCAGGTCCAGGGGCACCTCGTCGAGGCGGTGGTTGGCGTCGTCGAGGGTGGCGAGCGCGGCTTCGGGGTCTTCGTCTTCGAGCAGGCAGAGGGCTTGCCCGTACCAGCCCAGGGGCCGCTTGGGGAACAGGTTCGCCATGCGACCGTATGCCTTCGCCGCGTCGGCCCAGGCGCGGTCGTTCTCGTGCTGGAGGCCTTGGCGTCGCAGGCGTCGGTAGAGGCGTTCCCGCAGGGGAGCGGGCAGGACCCGGAGCATGGCTGGGTGTGCTTTGGCTGTCGCGGCGAGGACGAGCCCGACGGTGAGAAGGCCGGCGGCGAGCCAGTATGGCAGGGGGGAGGATGCGCTGGGGGCGGGGCGCGTGGTTTCCAGGTCCTGGTCGACGATGGCGTAGTCGCCGAGGGTCCAGGCGCCGATGCGGGGGTTGGATTCTCGTTCGAGGATGCGCGTGTCCAGGCTCCCGTCGCCTTGGAGGCTGAAGGCGTCTTCTTGGAGGTTCACGGTCCCTTTGGCGGTGGAGAGGATCCCTTCGGCTTGCGAGCTTGACAGGGACCCGGTGAGGCTGGTGTGCAAGCGGGGCGCGATCGCGCCCACGTGGCCGGGAGCATCCAGAAAGAGGGTCCCTCGTTGCACGGCGATCGTGGTGACGCGCATCTCGTAGGATTCCGAGAGGGGCGTGGTGCTCTCTTCGCGGTACCCGGTCCAGTTGGTCCACGTGTGGGGTCCTTCTTGGATCTGGAGGGTGGCGTTCTTGACGAACAGCGTGAACGTGCCTTCGAGGCGGGCTTGGTCGAGGTGCTCGTGCGCGACCAGCGGCGTTTCGGCGCGGTAGTTGTAGGCGGGGGGCGAGCCTCCTCCGATGGTCTGGTCGGAGTACCCGCCTCGGGCAAGCCGGTTCCCCTCGTCGAGCACGCGTTGCTGGCTTGCTCCGTCGCCGGTGGCTTGGAGCGTGGCCTGGTCTCGAGGTTGGGCGAAGATTTGGGTGGAGGGGCCCCAGGCGTCGAGGGTCAGCGTGGCGTTCGTGAACGCGTACCGGTCGCGTCCCTGGTCCGAGATGATCGCGACGGGGAACGGTTGGCCGGCTTGGTCGCCTTGCTCGTACTCGATGAGGACGCTGAGCTCGCCGGCGCTGAGCTCGATGTCGATGTCGTCCGTGTCGGTGGCCAGGAACCCGCCCTGCGCGGTCGTCGTCGCTTGCCCGTCGAGTAGGAGGGGTTCGTCGGTGGAGAAGTGGCCTTCGAGCGCGGCGGCGTCCTGAGCGAGGAAGGCTGCGCTGAACAGGGCCAGGATCGCGATCAGGCCGGCCAGGGCAGGCAGGGTGGTGCGGATCGAGCGGGCCTCCCGAGGGGGAAGCGGTCGAACCTCTGGAGGTGGCTTAAGTGTGTCGAGGGGCGGCGGGTGGGAACCGGTCGGTCCCCGATCCCGTCGCCCTTCCTCTTGCCTTCCACGTCGGCCCCGGGCCTGGTTCCCCCGTTTCCTGTCGGGGGACGAGGTTAATGGGCGTCCACTGAGAAAAGCGTATTTGAGGACCCTTCAACGACGAGTTGTGGACTTTTCATCGACGGGTTGTGGACTTTTCATCGACGGGCGGGGTGCCGCGCCTGGCAGAGCTTCACCGCGCCCGGTCCGGCTGGGGCGGGTCAGCGGCGTTCTTCGCGCTCGACGAGCTCGACCCAGTTGCCGTCCGTGTCCTTGACGAACGCGATGTGGGAGCCGGTGGAGAGCTCGAAGGGCTCCATCGCGGACTCGACGCCCGCGGTGATGAGCTGGTTGTAGAGGCTCTTGACGTCCGGGCACGTGACCGCGATGTGGTCGAAGTTGTTCCCGGCTTCGTGGTCGTCCTCGTCCCAGTCCTTCCATTCGGTGAGTTCGAGCTTCATGCCGTCGGTCTCGAACCCGACGAAGGCGATCTCAGCGTTGTTCTCGGGGATCTCCTTTCGGGAGATGATCTTCATCCCGAAGTGCTGCTGGTAGAAGTCGATCGACGCGTCGAGGTCCTCCACGTTCAAGCAGCAGTGGTCCAGGCGCATCGTGTTCGGTACGGGGATCGTTGTTCGTAAGCTTGCCGCTGCTTTCGGCAGGTTTTTGGCCGGGCCCGGCGTTCTCGGCGCATGGGTGCGGTGGAAGAGGGCGGGTCCGTCATCGAGGATGCGTTCGGCGCGGCTCTACGATCGAGGAGCCGGTGGTTGATCGGGCTCGTCGTGGGCGTGCTTGCGGCCCTTGTCCCGTTCCTGTCCTGGAGGGCATGGGGCTTGGGGGGCTCGTTCGTGCTCGGGGGGATCCGGCCGGGTCTGGCCTTCGTGGGGTTCGTGGAGCTCCCGCTGCAGCTCCCGGAGGCGATGGCTCCGGTGGACGTCTGGACGCTCGTGTTCTTGCGTGGGCTCGTCGTGGGGGCGGGCGCGCTCGTGGTCGGCGTGGCGGGGTCAGGGTCCCGGCGGGACCGGTCGCTTGGCGAGGCTTGGGGGGCCGTGGGGGCCTCGTGGTGGGCCTTGGCGGCGTGGGCCGTCGTGGACATCGCGGTGGGTGTGTTCGCGATCGGGGCCCTGGGCTCGGGCATCGGGGGCCCTGAGGGGGCCCTCTTGTACGTGGGGTCCTCCTGGTCGTGGATCGCGGTCACGTTCCTGGTCCTCCCGGGAATCGTCCTGGAGGACGGGGGCTTCGGGATGGCCCTCCGGCGAGGGCTCTCCCAGGTGAGGAGGCGTTGGAAGGCGGTGCTCGTGGTCGCGGGCGGCGCGGGCCTGGGGGGCGCGTTCGTGTTCCGCGCGCTGGCGGGAGTGTTGGTGGTGGCCTTGACGCCGATCCTGGAGGCTGGCGTGGTCTCGGCCCCGGTGGCCTTGCTCGTGACGAGGGTCCTCCTGGCGGTCCCGCTGGCGTTGTACGTGGGAGGATGGGGGTCGCTTCAGGCCCGGTTGTACGAGCCGGCCCGGGTGGGATCCGGGCTCGCATCGGGTCCCGGGCCGAGGGGGGAGGACCCCGCTGTGGCTCCCTGACGTCGAAGAGGGCCCCCGGTTGGTGTCGAACGGCGCGCGTCGAGGCGGAGCCTCTTATGGGGGGGACGCGTTCCCGGGTACGATGCCTCAGCAGTTCGAGAAGATCGGCTCGCCGACGAGCCAGAGCCCGTTCCACCACGTCAACGCGCAGGGCCTTGCGCTCCGGCTGCAGGTGATGCTGCTTGCGAGGGACGGGGAGGGTCGCATCGCGCTGGCGCAAACCGAGAAGCACCACCCGGGTCGCTGGTGGATCCCGGCGGAGACGCTTCGCCCCAACGAGGACGTCAAGGAGGGCGCCTTGCGCGTCTCCCGCACGTGGTTCGGGGAGGAGCTGGACGCCGAGCTGGCGGACGTGTTCACGTTCCAGGCGGACACGGACGCGGGCGAGACGGCCTGGTACATCGTGCACGTCTTCGAGGCTCAAGCCTCCCAGGGGGACCTCTCCGAGCTTCCCGGCGGCGTCACGGTCGAGCACGTGGCCCCCGGCGATCAGCCCCCGGGCCCGTTCGCGATGGACCACGCCAGCGTGTGGCCCTTGTTCGCTGAGTAGGCACCATGGCGCCGTCCGCGTTCGCGATCGTGGTCTGCTTCGAGACGAAGAGCATGGAGCGGTTCCTCGTCGCGCGTCACGAGCAGCGCGGCTGGGAGCTCCCGGGGGGCACCTTGGAAGCGGGGGAGTCGCCGCTCGAGGCGGGTCTTCGAGAGTTCGAGGAGGAGATCGGGCACACGGTCCAGGCGCCCCGGCTCGTCTTGGAGACGAGCACGCCGGAGGGACCTTGCAGCGTGGTCACGGGCCGGATGGGGGACCCGGTGGGCGTGGCGGCGGGGGAGAGCATCGCGGCGTGGCGCTTCGTGACATCGCTGTCCGAGGTTGAACCGTTGGCGTGGCCGGAGGATCCCTACGAGGAGATCGGGGAGGCCCTCGGCGTGGACCTGGTTTGACCACGACCGCGCGGGACCGCACCTTGGGACCCGTTCGCAGCCGAACGAACCGCCCGGGGAGGCGCCCGGCTGGCACAGGGAGCCCTGGCCGCTTGCGGGCCTTGCTTGGAAGCTCTCAAACCGGGGCGAGGACCAAGAACACGAGGGACCCCTCATGGAAGCGCTCACCTGGAACGGCAAGCAGGACATCCGCGTCGACGAGGTGCCCGACCCGCACATCGTGAACCCCACCGATGCCATCATCGAGGTCACCGCGACGGCCATCTGCGGGTCCGATCTGCACCTTTACAACGGGTTCATGCCCACGATGGAGAAGGGCGACATCGTCGGCCACGAGGCCATGGGGCGCGTCATCGAGACGGGCCGCGAGGTGGACACGCTCGAGGAGGGCGACCGCGTCGTCGTCCCGTTCACGATCAGCTGCGGGTCCTGCTGGTACTGCGAGAACGACCTGTACTCGCTTTGCGACAACTCGAACCCGAACGCGAAGAGAGCCCGCGAGGAGATGGGCCACTCCCCGGCCGGGCTGTTCGGGTACTCGCACATGCTCGGCGGGTACGACGGCGGCCAGGCCGAGTACCTTCGCGTCCCGTACGCGGATGTGGGCCCCCTCCAGGTGGACCCGAGCCTGCCCCCCGAGAAGGTGCTCTTGCTCGCGGACGTCCTCCCGACCGCGTACATGGCGGCCGAGAACGCCGACATCGACCGCGGCGACACGGTCGCGATCTGGGGGTTAGGCCCCGTTGGCCAGTTGGCCATCCAGAGCGCCTGGATGCTCGGCGCCGGCCGCGTGATCGGCATCGACCGCATCCCGGAACGCTTGGAGACGGCGCGCGAGCACGGGGACGCCGAGACCATCGACTACGAGGACGAAGACGTCTACGACCGGTTGATGGAGATGACGCGCCAGCGGGGACCCGACGGGTGCATCGACGCTGTCGGGACCGAATCCCACAGCTCCGGGATCGTGGCCGCCAGCGACCGCGTCAAGCAACGGATCGGCCTCGAGGACGACCGGCCGGCCGCGCTTCGCGAAGCGATCCTCTGCTGCCGCAAGGGCGGCACCCTCTCCGTGCCGGGCGTCTACCTCGGGTCCGTGGACAACCTGCCCTTCGGAGCCATCATGAACAAGTCCCTCACCGTGAAGACGGGGCAAACCCACGTGCACCGCTACCTTGACCCGCTGTTGGACACGATCGAGGCCGGCGAGATCGACCCCTCGTTCGTCTTCACCCACACCGCGCCCCTCGACGAGGGGCCCCGGATGTACCAGATGTTCAACGACAAAGAGGACGGCTGCATCAAACCGATGCTCGTGCCCTGACCCGGCCTACGCCTCGGGCTCGCTCGCGGCGGTCCGCTTGTACCCGTCCGTGCGGGGCGGGTTCGCCCGCGAATACGGCAGCATGAACGCCAAACCCACGACCACCATGAACATCGCCCCCCAGAACGTCCACTCGAGGCTCAACACCTCCCCCAACCCGCCCAATGCCCACTGCGTCGAGGCCGTGCCCACACCCAACGCGGTCCCGTAGATCCCGTTGGCCAACCCCCTCTCCTCGGGCGGGGCCCCCCGGCTGACCAGCGTCAGGTTCGCGGGGACCATCACGCCCACCGCGAACCCCGCCACCAGCGCCAAGAACACAAGAAGCCCCAGCACCGCGTCGTGCGAGGTCAACCCCCAAAGGCCCGGCGACGGGAGCCCGGCTGCCAGGTACGCGTCCACGATCCTGGGCGCGAACGGGGTCAGCCCGATGCTGACCGCGCCCGCGAACGCGCCGCTCATCAAGACGCTTCGCGGCCCGAACCGCTCCACCCAACCCGGGATCCACACGCGCAGGATCATGGCCACCAGCTGGCGAAGCGCGATGAGGACGCCCACGATGAACGCCGTGAACGCCAGAAAGCGGATGTAGACGGGATAGAAGCTGGAGAGAACCCCCAGGAAGAGCCCGAAGAGCACGGTGCCGAACGCGCTGATGCGGATGTCCGGATCCTTGAAGATGCGCCAGGCCCGAGCGTACACGTCGGGCCCCGGCCAGAGATCCTCCCCCGGCTCGCGCGTCTCCGGAAGCCGGGCGACCAGCACGAGACCGATCGCGCTGCCCCACAAGAACACGGACAACCCCGCCCCGTAGCTGATCGCGTCCGCCAGGTACCCGCCAAGCGGGGGACCGATTAGGAACGCGCCCCCGATGGCCAGCGCGTAGTTGCTCGTCGCCGTGGGCACGTCCTCGTCCGCCACGCGGTCGAACAGGTACGCGTTCGCGGCCACCCAGAAGATCCCGCTCGCCAGCCCGAAGATGGCTTGCGCGGGCACGATCCACCACTTGGACGGCCCGAACACGTAGAAGATCCCGGCCACAGCCGAGAGCAGGAACGTGACCACGAGCGAGCGCTTCCGCCCGCCGCGGTCGGCCATGTCCCCCATAGGCAAGCGCAGGAAGATCTGCATGAACCCGTACAGGCCCGCGACGAGACCGATGAACAGCACGCTGGCCTCGAACGTCTCGTCGAGGTGCTGGGGCACCAATGGGAACCCCGTGGCCATGAGCATCACGAAGAAGAACGTGGCCACGTACAAGCGCAACAGGGCCTTGTCCACGAGGCCCCGCAACGGGGTCTCCCGGTTAAAGGCAAGGGGGGGCGCCAACCTTGGAGGGCGGGATCATGAGGAGGGTCCAAAGAGGAGACAAAAGGGCCCTCAAGCCCCAGGGTCCAACGGGGCCTGCGGGCGTCGCCAAGTCTCCCCGCCCACGAGGGGTGCTGCCTTCCTTGGAGCTCCGTCTTGGCGGGGAGCGTCCCCCTTCGAGCCTCTCCCCGCCCGCAGCGTGCCGCTGCCCCCGTCCGGATGGCGCGGGCCGAGCACGCGTCTTACCTCCATCCAAAACGTGCTCGTTCCTCGATAAGGAACGATCCTTCCATGCGGTCTGCCAACAAGCGGCACGGGGCGGGTGCGAGGCCAAGCCTGGTCAAAGCAGCCCCGTGAGCCGGGCCCCCAAGAACGTCAAGAACGCAAGCAACCCCGCCAACACCGGCGTGATCAGCCACACGCTCACGATGCGCCGCGTCGTATCCACCCGGTACTCAGCCGCCGTATCCTGCTCGCGCCGCGCCCTGTGCTCGGGCGTAGGCTGCGGGTACCCCAGCGAGCGAAGAAGCGACTGCCGACGCGTGGTCCGACCCCACCCGAACCCCATCACGCACGCCTGCAACGTCAACGCCAAGCTCGCCGGGATCCCGATCCAGCTCAAGAACGTGATGATGGCCCCCGCCAGGAACATCACGATGACCCACCCCTCCAACGGGAGCTCCGTGATCTCCTCCCCCACAGTCTCCATCGTGCGGCTCCCCAACAAGAACGCCCCCACCCCGATCGCGACCCCGCCCAAGATGACCCCCTCAAGCATCGGCAACGTGCCCGACCCGACCAACGGAGCCACCGCGTTCGCCACGTTCGAAGCGCCGGCCGAGAACGCCATGAAACACCCCACCCCGATGATCACACCCTTCAACGCCTTGCGCTGTCTCGGCGTCTCTGCGCTCCAGATCTGCCGCATCCTCGTGAACGCATACCGGGCCATGACCGCGCTGATCCAGAACGCAAGCACCGTGCTCACGAACCACCACGTCAACACCTCACCCACCGTGCCCCACACGAGCACGCCCAGCGCCGCGCCCATGCCCACCACGGAACCCACCATCACCTGGCTGGTCCCCGTGGACACCTTCGCGATGTTGCCCAAAAGGATGGCCAACCCCGTGAACAAGAGCACGGCCGTCGAGGCGGCAGGCGTGAAGTGACCACCGGGCACGAACTCCGTGCCCAGCGTCTCCACGACGTTGGGACCGATGAGGATCCCGCCCGCGAGCACGAAGACCGCCATCAACGCCTGAGCTACCCGGTCCGAGAGCACGCCAGCCCCCTTCGCCGGGCCGAAGGCTACGCCCGTGGAGGCGCCGCCGATGTTGATGCCCACGAAGGCTGCGGTGGCTAAACCGGTGAGCACGATGGGGTCCCACGGCATGAGAGGGACCCAGCCAAAGGGCACCGCCGTTAAGAATCCCGCCGGTGACGAATCCGCTGCTTGCACGCTCGCGAGCGTGCTTGCGGGGGCTTGCTTACATATGAGTCCCTCTGTACGGGGGTACAGAGATGGCTGGGAAAGAGGTCCACCACCGGCGCTCGCAGTTCTACATCGACCTGGTCTACGGTGTGATCTTCATCGTCGGGTTCGCCTACCTGGCGACGGTGGAATTGGACCCGCGGGTGGCCGCGTTCGAGGGGGGGCTCATCATCGGTTACTTCCTGCGCGTGTGGGAGAAGATGACCCTCTACGAGCAGGCCCTGGCGTCCGCCGTGAGCGAGGAGGCCGAGCGGCAGGTGGCCACCAAGGTCGAGGAGGAGGTCGGGACCACGGTGGAGGCCGAGGTCGAGGACCAGGTCGGTCCTGAGATCGACCGGCGCATCACGGAGGAGGTCGGCGAGCGCGTCGTCAGCGAGGTGGGCGAGCAGGTGGTCGAGCAGGTGACCGCGGCCGAGGAGCGCATCGGGGACCAGGTCCGTCAGGAGGTCCAGGATCAGGTCGAGCGCGATCTCGAGGATCACGTGAAGACGGAGATCGCGGAGCGCTTGGCGCGGGAGGTCGAGGAGAAGGTGGGCCCGGAGGTCGAGGAGAAGCTGCCTCCCGAGGTGGAAAAGCGCGTCAGCGAGGAGTTGGACGAGCTCGAGGACAAGCTCAAGGCCGAGGAGGACGGGGACGAGGAGGACGAGGGCTCGCGCAGGCGTGCGGCCGAGGACGAGGCGTGACCCTCGGGGCGTTCACGGTCGGGCAATCGCGGCGGCTGCGAGGATGGAGGCGATCAGCGCGGCTGCTGGGAGGAGGCTCGTGGAGGCGGGAGCATCGGCTGTGTCTGTGGGCTCGGCGGACTCGGGGGTTTGAGCTTCGAGGTGATAGGTGCGCTCGTCCCCGCGCGTGGGGCCGTGGTGGTCGAGCACGGGGCTTGGCATGAGCGGGAAGGGGTCCGCGTGGACGGTGTAGGTGCCGGGGTCTGGCAGGTTGAGGGTGAAGGGGAAAAGCCCGTCGTCGTGCGTGTGGAGCTTGCCTGCTAGGTGCAGCTGGCCGTCGGGGTCGAGCACGGTGATCGCGACCTCGCTGTGGTCGTAGGGTTCGCCCGCTTCGTCGGTGGCTCGGAAGGTGTAGTCGGTGGGGGTGCCGGCGTCGACGGTGCGGTCCCCGTCGAGGGCGAGGTAGTAGTCGCCGGCGTACAGGGGCACGGCGGGGGGGTGGATGCTGAAGGTGGCTTGGTGCGTGCCGGTCCAGTCTTCGCGCGTGCTCTCGGCGTGGATTTCGAGGGTGTAGTCGCCGGGGACGGGGGGCGCGGCTTCGATCTCGGCGACGCCGTCGTAGGAGTGTTCGTGCGTTTCGAGCAGCAGCGTTGCGTCGGGGGCTTCGAGGCGGGCGTCGATGTCGACGTGCTCGACGAGGGCCCTGGTTCGGGTGTCGACGATGGCGGTGCCGATGCGGATCTTCTGGTCGGGGCCGGTGCTGGTGTACGGGTCGAAGGTGACGAACAGGTCGTAGGGGGCGTCGCTTTGCCCGGTCTCGACCGTGTTCTCGAGGGGTTCGCGCGTGGGGATGCCTGGGAGCAGGGGGGTGCCGGGGTCGACGGTGAGGGTGTGCGTGGTGGTGAAGGCGGAGAAGGGCGTGGTGCGGTCGGTGGGATGGGGGTGGTAGGCGGTGAGTTTGAGAGCGTACTCGCCTTCCGATGGGAGCGTGATCGTGGCTTCGTGGGGGCCTTGGTGGCCGTGCGTGGTGGTTTGGAGCACGCGTCGGTCGTCGTCGGTGTCCCAGGCTTCGAGCAGGACGTGTGCGTGCTCGATGCGGTCCCCGCCGTGCGTGGTGACGTCGTATTCGAGGGGGAGGGGCTCGCCGGCTTGCGCGGTCGTGGGGAGGTCGTGTTCGAGCGTGGCGGGCGTGGTGTCGGCTTCGTGGGCGGTGCCTTGGTGGGTGGCGGTGAGGGTCTCGCCGTCGAGGGGCACCTCGACGGTCACGTTGTAACCTCCTGGCTGGAGCGTGGCCCAGTACCGGTCGATGGCGTCGTAGTCGTGCCCGCTGCTGGGGGCGGTGCTGAACAGGGGGGTGCCGTGTTGTTCGAGGGTGAAGGCGGCGTCGAGGTGGGGGGTGGGTTGGCCGTTCTCGTCGAGCACGGTCCAGCCGAACCGGTTGAGGTTGTCGGTGTACGTGGCACCGTCGTCGGGGACGTCGTGCGTGATCAGGGCCACGGGGCCGTCCGGGTCCTGGGGGGTCTCGTCGTCGAGGAGGTCCAGGGGCGTGGCGTGTGCGCTGGCTGCAGCCAGGGCGAGGGCGGATGCGAGCAGGATCATCGTCCCGGCGAAGCGCCAACGCATGGGAGGGTCTGGCACAGGCGTCGGGGGCGTACTAAAGCGTTGGCCTGGGCAGGGGTGTGAGGGGCTAGGAGACGAACCGGATCGTCAACGGGTACCTCCACGCGTGCCCCTCGCTGGCCTTGTACCCCGCCACGACCGTGAACACGACCGCGACGAGCAGGAGCACGAACGCCACGACCGCCAAGAACGCAAGGCCCGCCACGGCGGAGACCCGGGGCATCTGGGAGCCCGCGAGCGTCACCATCCACGCCAGGCCGAGCAGGAACAAGACGAGCAGGTAGACGAGCACGGAGATCTGGAAGTTCAGCGCCTCCTTGCCCTGGTCCTCCACGAACGGGTCCTGGCCCCGCTTGAGAAGCCACACGATCAACGGCCCGATCGGTCCCGGGATGCCGACCAGCCACGCGAACCCGGCCAGGTGCGCCCCCGCGGCCCACGACCGGGCCGAGGCCGGCCTCTGGGGACCCTCGGGCTCGCCTCCAGGAGCATGTTCGTCCTCTGGCCCTGCCATGGGGACGCCTCATGCGAAGCATCCGCCTTCGGTGTTCCCATCGACGCGCTTTACGCGTTCTTCCCAGACGCCCACGCCAGCGCGCCCCCGATGACGCCGAAGATGGCCCCGAAGAAGAACCCGCCCGTCGCCGGGAAGCTCAAGATCGACGCCACGATCGAAAGCACGCCCTCCACACGCACGTCCCCCTCCTTTCGCGGGTCCATCCGGGCTCCGCTCCACAGCACGAGCACGCCGCTGAAAAGCCCCAGCCCGATGATCCACCCGAAGTGAAGCCCCGCCTGCTGGATCAGCTCCTGCGCCTGCGAGAACGCGCCCGCCCACACCACGCCCGCCAAGGCTGCCCCGAACACCAGCAACAGCCCCGTCGCGCCCAGGATCAAGGCTCCCCCTGCCACCGTCAGGGCGTACGCCCAGGCCCGCATCTGTCCTCGCTTGCGCGCCATGCCGAACCTGGGAAAACGCCCCGGCCGCTTGAACCTAGCGACGAAGGCACATCCATCACGGCAGGCCCCCAACCGTCAACCCCTTGAACCCGGCCCCCGTAGCCCGCCCATGAGGACCCCCTCGAGAGGGCCCACGGACCCCAGCGATGGGGCGATGGCCACGAGCGACTGGATCCTGGGCGGTCTTTTGGCCGTGATTCTCCTCCTTGGAGGCCTGGCTCTCATGGGGAACTCCCCCGAGCCTGGAACGCCGGGCGAGCTCGAACCCGTTGCCTCGCTCACACACCAAGCCTCCGGGAACCACCTCCACGGGATGGGCTTCGACGAGGACGCCGACCGCGTGTTCCTCGCCACGCACTACGGGCTTTTCGTCCTACAAGACGCGACCACCGAGACCCCCGCCCTCTACCAGGTCGGGGAATCGCGAGACGACTTCATGGGCTTCACGCTTCACCCTCGCGACGGGAGCACCATGTGGGCAAGCGGGCACCCCGCCGGCGGCGGAAACATGGGCGTGATCCAGTCCCACCAGGACGGGTTCAACTGGACCCCCCTCTCCGAGGGCGGCCCCCAGGGCCCGGTGGACTTCCACGGCATGACCGTAAGCCCCGCGGACCCGAACGTGCTCGCGGGAGCCCACGCCGGTCAACTGTACGTGAGCGAGGACGCAGGCGAGAGCTGGACCCTGACGGGGCAAGCCCCGCAAGGAGCCTGCTTCGGGGCTCCATGCTTGGCGATGGACCCGGACGACCGGGAGCGAGTCTACGCCGGGACCACCCAGGGCTTGCTCCGGAGCGAGGATCTGGGCAATTCGTGGGAAGCGGTCCACGAGGCGGGCACGGGCGGCGTGGCGGTCCATCCCGACGGGACCTGGTACGCGTTCGTCCAAGGGGACGGGCTGGTCCGAAGCGACGATGGCGGGTCCTCGTGGACGCCCCTGAACGAGGGCTTGGAGATCGGCGGCCGCGAGGCGGTGTTCGCGATCGAACCCCACCGCGAGGACCCGGACGTGCTCTGGGTGGCCACGACCGGGGACGAGGTGTACCGGTCCCTCGACGGCGCAAGCTCGTGGCAACGCGTGGTCCCCTGACAGGTTCCCGCTTCGCGACCCGAGCGAGAAGGCGCGATGAAGTTCGGAAGAACCAAGACCGCAGGCTCGCGTGTCCCCGTGGGGTTCGGACCATGACGGAAACTGCAGAATCGATGGAGGGGCACGTCAAGATCGTCGGCATCCTGATGCTCGTGTGGGGGGCCCTGGCCGCCCTGGGGGTCATCATGATGCTGGGTTTCACCGGAGTCATGGCGGCCGAGATGCCGGGCTTCGCGCAGGGCATGATGGGGTTCTTCGCGATCCTGTTCGGCGCCCTGGCCGCCCTGTCGCTTGGCGGCGGGTACGGCCTTCTCAACCACGAGGAGTGGGCGAGAGGCATCACGTTCGCCGTGGCCATCCTGAGCTTGTTCAGCTTCCCGATCGGGACCGCGTTCGGCATCTACGCGCTCTGGGTGATGACGCGACCCGGCGCCAAGGACCTGTTGGCCCCCTCGCCGACACCCCCAGCTCCCTGACCCTCTAAAGGCATCCGAACAAGCTGGCGGCCCTCGTAGCGATGCCTGGGTCCAGCTTTTCCCCTCCTGGGGTCCTCGCTGCAAGCGATTCCCATGGCTTCGTTCCTGATCGTCTACGGGACCGGGGAAGGCCAGACGGCGAAGATCTCCGAGCGCGTGGCCCACGCGATCGAGGAGCGCGGGCACGAGGCGACCGTGTCACCGGCCGAGGAGGCCACCGCGGAGATGCTCGATGGACGGGACGCGGTCCTGGTGGGGGCCTCGGTGCACTTCGGGCGCCACCAGCGCCACGTGCAGGAGTTCGTCTCGGAGAACCGGGACGCGCTCGGGGCCGTCCCGTCCGCGTTCTTCCAGGTGTCCATGTCCTCGGCCGAGGAGAAGGGCCAGGCTCAGGCTGCCGGGTACGTGGAAGCGTTCCTCGACGCGACCGGGTGGCACCCGGACCGGGTGGGCATGTTCGGCGGAGCGCTGCGGTTCTCCCGGTACGGGTTCCTCAAGCGCTTGCTCATCCAGCAGATCGCCAAGGAGGCCACGCCCGGCGTGGACACGGCGCAGGACCAGGAGTTCACGGACTGGGACGAGGTGGAGGCCTTCGCCCGCGACGTGGCCGGGTTCGTCGAGACCCGCCTGGGTCCCGCCTCGACCCCGCCCACGTGAGTACGAGACCACCTCGAACGGTTCGAAGCAGGTTTGGTACCGTGGGTCTTTCATAGGTCACCCAGGCTGTCCCCTCGGCAGCCCACCACAAGGGGGTGGGACCCAGAGGCCACCCGATGACGCAGACACCCACCACGATCCTCTGCACGGGCGACATCCACCTCGGCCGCCACCCCACCCGCATCCCCGAACACCTCGACGGGCCCCGCTTGTCCCCCAAGCACGTCTGGGACCGCACCATCCAACACGCCCTCCAAACCGACATCGACGCGGTGCTCGTCACCGGGGACCTTCTCGACAGAGAAAATCGCTACTACGAAGCCTACGGCCCCATCGAAACCGCAGCCCGACGCCTCGACGACGCCGGCATCCCCCTCGTGCTCGTCGCCGGGAACCACGACTTCGACGAGCTGCCCCGCCTTGCCCACACCCTCGACCTCGACACCCTGCACCTGCTCGGGGAAGACGGCACCTGGGACCGCTGGACCCTCACACGAGACGACGAACCCCTCCTCCACTTCGACGGCTGGTCCTTCCCCACCGAGCACGTCCTCGACGACCCCCTCGAAACCTACGACCCCGACCCCGACCCCTCCACGCCCACGATCGGCCTCCTCCACGCCGACGTCGACACGCCCGACAGCCGCTACGCCCCCACCCCCACCCAAGCCCTCGCCGACGCGCCCGTCGACGCCTGGATCCTCGGACACATCCACAAACCCCACCGCCCCCACGCCCAGGACCCCCTCGTCCTCTACCCCGGCTCCCCCCAACCGCTCAACCCCGGAGAACCCGGACCGCACGGCCCCTGGACCCTCCACATCGACCCCGACGGCAGCCTCCACGCCGAGCAACACGCCCTCGCCACCGTCCGCTACGACCCCGTCCAGGCCAACATCGACGGCGCCGCGGACCCCAAGGACACGCCCCCCCTCGTCTCCTCGAGCCTCCGCGAACACCTGGAACGCGTCGACACCAGCTCGCTCGAGGTCTTCCTCCCCCGCGTCACCCTCACCGGCAGGACCCCCATCCACGCCCGCCTCCACGACGAGAAAGACGCCCTCGAAGATCAACTCTCCTTCAAACACGAACGCCTCCCCATCCACGTCGAAACGCTACGCGTGGACACGCGACCCGACGCCAACCTCGACGACCTCGCCACCGGGGAAACGCCCGCCGCGTGGCTTGCCCAACTGCTGATCGACCTCCAAGACGACCAGCTCGACGCCTCCCGACAAGACGTCATCGACGACGCCCACCGCGCCATGAGGACCGCGCACGGGTCCGGCGCGTACACCGAGCTCCGCCGCCAAGGATGGACGAAACGCCCCACCCGGGAGGACGCGCGAAACCAGCTTCGCAAACAAGCCCGCCTCCTGCTGGACCAGCTTCTCGAACAGAAGGAGGGACCCGCGTGAGCCAAGACGCCCTCACCTTCGAACGCCTCGACATCATCCGCGCCCCCGGGTACCCCCGCGGCGGGTTCACCGTCGAAGACCTAAGCCCCGGAGTGAACATCCTCCACGGGCCCAACGCCTCCGGCAAAACGACCCTCGCCCGCAGCCTCCAAGAGATCCTCTGGCCCTCCACCGCCCCCCAACAAGCCCGCCTGATCGGCCGCTTCACCCTCGACGGCGACGCCTGGCGCGCCGAGCTCTCCGCGCAAAAGGGAACCTACCAACGCGACGGCCAACCCGCCGAGCGCCCCGGTCTTCCCCCCGCCGACCAACGCGACCGCTACAACCTCTCCCTCCACGAGCTCCTCCAACACGAGACCCGCAACGAGACGTTCGCGAACACCATCCAGCGGGAAAGCGCCGGTGGGTACGACGTCTCCCAAGCCGCCGACGAGCTCGACTTCGAGGCCAGCGTCAGCACCCGAGGCCTCGGCGCCGTCAAGCAAGCCCGCGCCGCCATCGACCGGTACCGAGACGCCAAGAAACACGAGCAAGCCCTCCGCAACGAACACCAGGAGCTGCCCCGGCTTCGTCAAGAGCTCGAACGCATCGAACACGCCCAACGACGCGTCGCCGTCCTCGACCAAGCCATCAAGCACGCCCAAGCACGCCAAGCCCTTCGCAGCGCCGAATCCGAACTGGAGCCCTTCCCCGAGATCCTGGACGAGATGCGCGGAGACGAGCTCGACACCGTCGAGGACCTCGAAGGTCGCATCCAGCAGCGCCAAACGCAACGCGACCAAGCTCGCGAGAACAAGGACCAGGCACAGGCCGCCCTCGAAGAAGCCGACCTCCCCCGAGAAGGCCTCCCCGATGGCCTCCTCAAGGAGCTTGAAGCGCTCGTGGAACGCGCCGCGCAACAGGAGACCGAGATCTCCACGCTTGAAGCCAGCTTGGAGGAAGCCCGCGAGAAGCGATCCAACGCGTTCCACGACATCCCCGTCGAGACGACGCAAGAGGCCCTGGCCGAGCTCGACCCCGTCGCCTGGGGCGAGCTCCAACGCTTCGCCAAGGACGCTCAATCCCTCCACGCCGAAGAAGCCGCCCACCAAGCCGTCCAACGATGGCTGGACACCCCCCAGGACGAGACCGAAGCCTCCGTGCTCCAGCGGGGCCGCCAAGCCCTCGAAGGCTGGCTCGCCGCCCCCGCTCCCACCGGCGCCAGCAACGATCGAGCCCGCACCCTGGCGATCGTGGCCGCGCTCGTGCTCGCCGCAGCCAGCGCCGCGCTCGGCCTGGCGGTCCACCCCGGGTTCCTGGCTCTGCTCGCGGGGGCAGCAGGCATCCTCTGGTACGGGTTCCAAGGCTCCGGCGAGCCCCGCGAGGCTCAAGCCGCGTACGAAGCCTCGTACCGCCAATTGCCTCTGGAAGACCCGGCCGCCTGGGAGCAAGAGCCCGTCAACGCCCGGCTCAACGAGATCTACGACGCGCTCGCCCAGCATCGCCTCGTCGAAGAGAAAACCCAACGGCACGACGCCCTCGCACCCGACATCGAGCGCCTCCAAGAGGACAAAAACCAGCTCGACGAAGAGCGAGAGCGGCTGATCGAACGCTTCGGCGTGGCGCCCGACACGGAGGACATCGAGCTGTTCATGCTCGCCCAAGCCGTCAGCCGCTGGCAGAAGGCCCACCAAGACGTGCAGGGCCTGCGAAAGCGGACCCGGATCGTCCAACGCCAGCTCGAAGACACGCTGGACCAGATCCACGAGACGATCGAACCCTACGGGTACGAGCGCCCCGCGTCCTCCGCGAAGGCCCGGCGTCAGATCCAGACGCTCTCCCGCCGAGGCACCCGGCACCGGGAAGCCCGCCGAGCCATCGAGGACGCCACGGACACGATCCGCGCCGCCGACGCGCAAATCACGAAGCTCGAAGACGACCGGGACGCCGTGTACGAAGACGCGGGCCTAGAGCCCGGTCGCAAGGGCAAGCTCCGGGACCTTTGCCGCCAAGTCGAGGCGTACGAGGAAGCCAAACGGAACGTGGACCGCGCGCGGGACGCAGCTCGCCGAACCCGCAAGGACCTCGAGGCCCTGGACGGTGTCGAGCCCGAGCTCGAACATGCCCCCGTTCCGAAGCTTGAGACGATGAAGCGCGAAGCCCAAGCCAAGGCGGACGAGTACCAAGCCACGCTCGAGGAGAAGAACCGGATCGAGACGAGGATCCGCGAGGCGAAGAAGGCCTCGAACGTCGAGGAGGCCCTCGCCGAGAAGGAGCGAGCCCTCGACGAGCTGCAATCGCACCTCGAGGACGACTACGGGAAGACGGTGGGCCACGTGCTCGTCGAGCACGCGCGCGAGGCCACCGGCGAGGACTGGCCTGCTGTGTTCGAGCACGCCAACGAGATCCTCGCCCGCATCACGATGGACCGCTACCGGTTGAATCTGGATGACGAGGGCACCTTCCGGGCCGTGGACACCATCAAGGAGAAGGGCTTCCCACTGGATGCCCTGTCCAGCGCCACGCGCCTGCAGGTGCTCCTCGCCGTGCGGTTGGCGTTCGCGGAACACGAAGAGAAGGGCGCCAAGCTGCCGCTGCTTTTGGACGAGACGCTCGCGAACACGGACGACGCGAAAGCCAAGGTCCTGATGGACTCCATGATCCGCCTGGCAGCCGACGGCCGCCAGGTCTTCTACTTCACCGCGCAAGGCGACGAGGTCGCCAAGTGGAAAAAAGCGCTGGAGGACGCGAACGTGCCGTCCACGTTCATCGACCTGGCCCGCGTGCAAGACCTCGACGATCACGTCGAGATCCCCGAGCTCGACGAGGTGCACGTTCGCACCCCCGTGCCGCCCGCCCCGAGCGACCACGATCACGCCTCCTACGCGGACGCGCTGGACGTGGACCCGTTCGACCCCCGCAAGGGTGCAGGCGCTGCGCACCTCTGGTACATCGTGCAGGATGTCGACCTGCTCCACCACGTGCTCGAGCTGGGCATCGAGCGCTGGGGCCAACTCAAGAACCTCCTCGACCGAGGCGGCGACGCGCTGGTCACGGACGACGCGGAACGGTTGAACCGGATCGAGCGCGCCGGCGTCGCGTTGGAGGAGTTCGTGCACTGCTGGCAGCGGGGGCGTGGCGAGCCGGTCACGCGGTCCGTGCTCGAGGAAACGGGCGCCGTGACCGAGACGTTCATCGACGATGTGGCCGAGCTGTGCGAGGAGCTCAACGGGGACGCCGAGCGCGTCGTCGAGGCCCTGCGGGAGGGACGCGTGGATCGGTTCCGGGAGTCGAAGAAGGACGAGCTGGAGGCGTTCTTCGAGGAGAACGGGTTCATCGAGGCCGTCGACCCGCTGTCGCCTGAGCGCATCCGGTTGCGCATGATGCAGACCGTCTCGGGGGCTGGGTCCGAGGACCCGGCCGGGGAGGTGGATGCCCTGTTGGGCCGGTTGCACCGCCGAAGCATCGCGCGCGTGGAGGCCCCGCGAGCATGACGGAGATCACGATCCACGGGGGCCTGAACGAGATCGGGGGGAACAAGATCCTCGTCGACTCCGGGTCCACGTGCGTGATGCTGGACTTCGGGAAGTCCTTCGGGGCCGAGGATGCGTACTTCGAGTTCCCGTTGTACACGCCCTCGTGCATGGAGGATCTGGTGCGCACGGGCATCCTGCCGGACATCGAGGGCTTGTACCGGTTCGAGCACCTCGACGTCGAGTACGGGCCCACCGAGCCCGAGCGCGTCGTGGAGGGCACCGACCCGGGGTGCCCGGCGGACGCGTTGCTTCTCAGCCACGCGCACCAGGACCACTGCGGTTACGTGGGGCTCCTTCGGCGGGAGATCCCGGTCGTGACGGGTCAGACGACGCAACGGTTCATGCAGCTCAGGGAGGCCCAGCAGAACGCGAGCTTCACGGACGTGGGTGCGTTCGATCACTTCCAAACGGTGAACCCCGGCGCCACGCATCACGTGGGCGATGTCCAGGCCACGTTGTACCCGGTGGATCACAGCATCGTCGGCGCGGGTGCGTTCCTGGTGGACACGCCGGATGCGCGGATCGCGTTCACGGGGGATCTGCGCTTCCACGGGTACCGGGGCGAGGACACGGAAGCGTTCCTGGACGCGCTCGAGCGCGAGCACGTGGACGTGCTCTTGTGCGAGGGCACGCGCGTGACGGGCGACGAGGCGGCTTCGCGGTGCTCGTTTTGCGGGCAGCGTGTGGCGGGCGAGGAGGAGAGCGAACGGCACGCGTTGGGCAGCGAGCAGGCGGTGTTCGAGCAGGCCTGCCGCGTCGCGGAGGAGACGAGCGGGTTGGTGTTGTACGATGGGTCCCCTGCGGATCTGGATCGGGTGCGCACGCTTCACCGGGTCGCCGAAGCGACGGGTCGCGAGCTGGTGGTGGGCGTGCGGCATGCGCACCTTCTGGCGAACCTGGACGACGTGGAGGGGTTGCCGGGGTTGGAGCAGGTGCGCGTGTTCTTGCCGCGTGCGAAGTACAACTCGCGCCGGACCGCGTACGAGGAGCTGGTGGGGGAGCACGAGGGCGTGTACGTGGAGACGTTCACGGGCACGCGGTACGGGATCGCGCGGGACGTGGTCGAGGACGAGCGCGTGCGGGAGGAGGATGTGATCTGGGGCCCGCATGGTCGCGAGCGCGTCGTCGAGGAGGGCTCTTCGTTCATCTTGTACGTGACCAGCGGGCTCCAGGCGATGATGCAGTTCAAGCCGCCGCAGGGGAAGATGGAGGGCACGTACGTGTACGGGAAGGCGGAGCCGTTCAACGAGGAGATGATGCTCACGTTCGAGAAGTTGGAGAACTGGGTGGAGCTTTGCGGGTTGCAGTGGGCGTGGGCGCACACGAGCGGGCACGCGGGGGACGAGGGCATCCGGCGCGTGGTCCAGGCGGCGGATGCGGACCTGTTGGTGCCGATCCACACGGAGAACGCGGACGTGATGGCCGGGTGGGTGCCCGAGCGTCACTCGTTGACGTGGCCGGGCGCGCGGGGCCCGGTCTCGTTCCAGGCGCCGCGCGCGTGAAGGCCAGGTCCGGGCGTTCGCTTCAACGCGGTGTCCGGAACGGTTAAGCGCTCCCGGCGTCACTCGGGTCCGATGCGCGCTAGGTCACGGTCCCTGCTCGTCGTGTTGATCGCTGTCGCGGTGTGCCTTCCCTCCGGGGGGGCCGCCGGGGTCTCCTCGGGCCCCGTCGAGGAGGCCCTTCGCGGGGATGTGCTCGAGCAGGTGGGCGCGGGCCCGGACACGGTGCTCGTGGTGCACGAGCGCGGGGCGGACCCGGGAACGGTGGGGCAGGGCCTCGAATCGTTGGGGGTCCCGTTCACGATGCTCGAGCGCGTGGGCGTCACGCAGGCGCTCGTCACCGAACAGGACCTTGCCCCTGTGGCCTCGTTGGACGGCGTCCAGGCGGTCTACCCGGACGAGGCGGTCACGTTCCAGCTGGACGAGGCCGCGCCGTTGGTGAAGGCGCCGGGCGCGTGGGAGGATCATGGCGCCACGGGCGAGGGGTCCACGGTGCTCGTGATCGACACGGGCCTCGATGCCACGCACCCGGATTTGTCCGAGCGCGTGGTGGAGAACGCGCAACCGCACGATCCCCTCGAGACGGGCTTGGTCCCGGCCGGTTACACGCAAGGGGTGCCCGCGAACGATGCGGTCGGGCATGGTACGCACGTGGCCGGGATCGTGGCGGGCACCGGCCAGGGCGTGGCCGAGGCGGACCCCAGCCACGGGACGTACGTGGGCATCGCGCCTGGAGCGGACCTGGTGGGGTGGGCGATCCCGGGCGTGGGCGATGCGTCGAACGTGTTCCAGGCGGTGCAGGGGTTCGAGTACGCGCTCGAGCACCAGGACCGCTTCGGCATCGACGTGATCACGAACAGCTGGGCCATCACCGGCGAGCCCGACCCGGAGCACCCGGTCAGCGTGGCAACCCTGGAGGCGTACAAGGCGGGCATGAGCGTGGTCTTCAGCGCGGGCAACGATGGAGCCCCGGAGGAGGGCGCCGAGGACGATGTGCGCTTGAACATGTTCGGGGGCCTCCCGTGGGCGATCAGCGTCTCCGCGGTGGACAGCCAGGGGGCCCTGGCCGGCTTTTCTAGCCAGGGCACGGCGCCCGAGAGCGTCGAGGATGTGTGGGAGCACCCGGACGTGGCTGCGCAGGGCGTAAGCGTGATGGCGGCCAAATCCCGCATGGGCGGCATGCAGGCTTTGGGCCCCACGTACGCGGACGCGGGGGCGTGGGACCCGGTCGGGATGGGCACGCATTACCAGTACGCGAGCGGGACCAGCATGAGCGGGCCGGCCATCGCGGGTGTCTTGGCGCTCGTGCACGGTGCCAACCCGGAGCTGTCCCCGGCTCAAGCGTACGAGATCCTCGTGGAGACGGTGCAACCGTTGGAGGACTCGTACTGGGAGGCGGGCGTGGGCTTGGCCGACGCCGAGCGCGCGGTCGAGGCCGCCTTGATGGTGGAGGGCGACCGGCAGGCGTTCCTTGAAGCCGACGAGGTCCCGTTCACGGACCTGCAGGACCCGTTGGATCACCCGGTGCGGGGGTTCTTGGCTGACGAGGCCAGCGACCGGTCGGACGCGCAGGTGCTCCTTGAAGCGCTGGGCGCGGAGGCCACGGTGAACGGGAGCGACGCGCTGGACGAGCTCTCGAGCGGGTCCCTGTTCGAGGCGCCGGGCGCGGGCGCGCTGGCAGCGCTTTCGGCGCTGCTGGCGGCGCTTATGGTGGCCGGACGACGCGCCTAGGGGACGGGTGCACCGCGGGCGCGTGTTCACCTGGGGTGGTCTCCCGGTCCCGGGAGCCTTTTGGGTGCACGCCCGGGGAGGCGTTCCCGTGCACGGGGAACCCCAGCCCACGGACGCTGTTGAGATCGCCGCCGCGTGGACGCGGTGCTTGTTCCAGGGGCGCGTGCAGCAGCTGGACTGGTTGTCCACGCGCTCGCTGACCGTGGACCTGCGCGGGGACGAAAGCCGTCAAACCCCGCTATCGAGAGAGGGCACGCTCGTGCTCTCGCGCGTGCTCCGGGCCGCGTTCCCGCACGCCGCGTGGAACGTGAACCGGGTCGAGCAGCGCGAGCACCAGATCCTCGCCGACGCGGAACTGTCCGTGCGGCACGAGGGCCTCTTGGACCTGTCCCCGTTCGACGGGCCGGTCCTCGAGGCGACCGGCGCCCGGGCCCGGCTGCCGCGTCAGCGCGTGGAGTGGGACATCCTGCACGGGCGCGTGCACCAGGTGCGCGTCGTTCAGGGGCCGGGGTTGGGGTTGGACGTGCTCGCGCGCGAGCTGGGCGGCCACGAGGAGACCTGCCTGGAGGGGGAGCCCGTGCTGCCCGCGTGCCGGGAGCTGGACTCGGTGGCCAAGGAGCTCGTAGAGCCCCTTCGCGGCATGGCGCCCTACCCCGTGCGCGAGGGGGAGCATGCGCCCGTTGCAGCCCGCCCCAACGGGAACGGGTCGAAGAACGGGAACGGATCCAACGGGAACGGGTCGAAGAAGCGATCCAAGAACGGGAACGGGACCCACGGGGCATCCAGCAACGGGTCCACCAACGGGACCCCCGGCACCGAGGACGCGACCCGGGAACCCTCCTCGCTCAGGGACCGCATCGACGAGATGCTCGACGGCGACACGTAGCGGACCCTGACGCCCCTCGAGGAGGCCACCGAAACGCATACGTGAGGGAGAAGCGTTCCCAGCGGGAGGGCATGGCATGGAGAGGCGAGGATGGTTCGTCGTGGCGGCAGCTCTGGCGGCACTGGTGACCCTGGCCGGTTGCATCACGGCCGACGAGATCGGATCCCTGGCCGACGAGGCGCTCGAACGCACCTCCGAGCAGGGATCCATGACGGCCGAAGCCGACGAGCACGAGGAAGAAGGCGTCGAAGCCCAGGCTCCCCCCTTCTACGCCCGCAGCGTGGTGACCGTGACCGGGGAGCTCACGCTGGGAACCTTGCCCGTGGAGCTGTCCACGGTCAACGGGCCCATCCTCGTCGACGAAGGACCCGAGGACGAGTACGAGCTCGAGGTCACCCTCACCGGGTACGGGTTCACGCCCGAACAGGCCCAGGACCAACGGGACCGGTTGCAGCTGGAGTGGGGATCCGGGTCCACCGGCGACCGGCACCTGTTCGCGGACATCGACCTGCACGACGACGCCTCCGTGCAGGAAGGGCGCGCCGAGGGGGAGATCCGTTTGACCATCCCCCGGTCCGTGTTCGTCTACCTGACCACGAGCACCGTGAACGGCAACACCACGATCGGGCACGTGCAAGCCCACCTCGCGAACGCGCACGCCACGAACGGCGGCCTCACGTTCGACGAGCTGCACGCCGAGGCCGTTCGAGCCTCCACCACGAACGCGAACCTCGAAGGGGACATCTACGCGACCAGCTCTGTGTCCCTCTCCTCGACGAACGGGAACCTCGAGGCAACCGTGCACCCCGGCGACTCTGGGTCCATCACCGCCTCCACCACGAACGGGGCCCTCACGTTGGCCGTCCCCGAGGCCCACGCGTACGGGTACCACGCCCGCGCAGCCTCCACGAACGGGTTCGTGGACGTGCGCCTCGAGGATGGGAGAACCGACGAGGAAGGCCCCCTGGTGCCCCAGCGCGCCCAGTTCGTCACGACGAACTACGACGACCGATCGATCCGCACGGACCTCTCGCTCTCGTCCACGAACGGGAACATCGTGCTCGAACCCTCCTGACCCCCCGGCTCACATGGTCCCGTCCCTTCGGGCCGCCATCACGACGCCGCTGGCCAGCATCAAAAGCGCCAGCACGACCATCCCCAGATCCCACGACATCGCCACGGCTCCATTCATACCGCCCATCCCGCCCATGCCATCCATGCCTCCGCCCATGCCCATGCCCAGCCAGGTCTGCTGAGCCAGCATCAACACCGCGTACCCCATCATCAGCCACCCGCTCACACCCGACAACCGGCCAGCCGCCGGCGTGAACAACACGACCCCGTGCACGATCACGACCCCCCCCAACACGAGCATGAACCACGCGCTGCCCGAGAGCTCCATCGGCGCCAACGACCGGTACACCGCGTACCCCCCGCTGGCCAGCGCGATCAACCCCCCGTAAAGCCTCATCGTAGACACCCCGGCGCGGGTGCCGCCGCTCATCTCATCCATGCCAACGACCCGCATAAACCACGCGCTGCCCGGCCAAGAAGCTACCCCGCGCTCGAACATCTACCCCATGCCGGACTACTCCTCCTTCCACCGCCCCGGATCCACCTCCTGGATCTCCCCCTTCGCCTCGCGCTTGCGAGGCCACCACGCGAACACGCCCATCCCCACCAACCCCCCCACCAACGCCCCCGTCACGATCTCGCCCGGCATCCCGAACAAGCTCGCCGCCTCGCCCCACGGCACCGACGAGAAGAAGATCGTCTTCGCCAACCACGCCACCGCCACCAGCGCGAACAAGAACCCGTAGATGCGCTCGATGCGACGCGCCAACGCCTCCCACCGCGTCACCTTGAACGCCTGATCGCGAAGATCCTCCGCCAACATCGACCGCCAGGAAGCACCCCCTCCCGCCCGCGGGTCCAAAAGATCCGCGAACAAGTGCTCCTGCAACAACCTCACACGCGACCGGTACAAGTCATAGAACCTGTACCGACGCACCTCGAACGCCAAGAACATCGCCAAGATCACGAACCCCACCCACAACAACCTGGCCGGCATCCCGCGCGAGGAGAACACGACCGTGATCAACGCCGCGATGAGCGTGATCGCCCAGTTCGTCGTCTTATCGATCCGATCCAACGCGTTCGTCGTCCGCGCCATCTCCCCCCGATAATAATGCGGAAGCACCTCCACCAGATCCTCCTCCCGCTTTTCCTCCCCGCGATCCCCGCCGTCCTCATCCTCCGGCTCGCCCATCGACAAGGCCACCCGTCGACGGGCACAAAACCACGGCGAAGCGACGCCTTACAACCCCCCCATCAAGCAGGCTCGGAGGCCTCCTCGGCCGGCAGCGTGAAGCAGAACGTCGAGCCCCGCTCCGAGGTCTCCTCGACCCACATCTTGCCCCCGTGGCGCTCCACGATGCGCTCACACAACGCCAACCCGATGCCCTCCCCCTGCGCGGACCCGGTCGGGGAGCCCCGCTGGAACATGCGGAAGATCGACTCCCGCTCGTCCGGATCGATGCCTACGCCGTTGTCCTGCACCGAGACCCGCCACGCATCCCCCTCCTGCTTGGCGTCCACACGGACCACGGGATCCTTCTCGCTCCGGTAGTCCAGCGCGTTGCTGATCAGGTTCTGGAACACCTGCGTGAGCTGGTCCGGGTCCCCGCGCACGCGCGCAAGCGAGCCCTGCTCGATCGTGGCGCCCTGCTCGTCGATGCGCTGGGCCAGGTTCTGCACCGCTCCGCCGAGCGCCTGTTCGAGCTCGACGGGCCGAAGGTCGTTGCCCTTCTGGTCCACGCGGCTGTACTCCAACAGGCCCTGCACCATGCGATCCAACCGTTCCGCGCCGCCCTTGGCGTACGCCATGAACTCGTGGATCTCCTCGTCCAGCTCGTCCCCGGCTCGTTCCTCGATCAGGTCGAGGTAGCTGGCGATCATGCGAAGCGGCTCGCGCAGGTCGTGGCTGATGGCGCTGGCGAAGCGTTCGAGGTCCTGGTTGGATCGTTCGAGCTCCTCGGTCCGGCGGGTGAGCTTGGAACGGGCTGCGTCGAGCTCTTCGGCGACGTCGCGGTAGGATTCCTTGGCGACGGTTTGGCGGGCGGCGACCATGCCGAGCAGGGATCCGAGCGCGGCGAGGAGGAAGATGAAGCCGATGCGGATGGAGGCGTCCGTGAAGTTGGGGACGAGGTCCCCGGTTGCGTACAGCAGAGCCGCGTACCCGCCGGAGTGGAGAAGCGCGCCTGCGAGGGTCTCCCAGGGTCCGTAGCGGAAGCTGAACCCGACCACGCTGGCGTAGAGGAGCGGGTAGTAGGGGCTTGTGAAGGAGCCGGTGGCGTAGAGGAACGCGATGACGAGCAGCGTGTCGGTGGCGCTGACGAACGTGCTGGAGATGAGGAAGTCGTGGTGGCGGTAGGGTTCGCGCCAGAGCAGGTAGACGCTGTAGACGCCGGCCGTGGCGAGCACGGTGTAGGCGATAAGCGGGCTGGTGGCGTCCTGGTGCGTGAACAGGAAGAACATGGTGCCCAGGGAGAGCACGAGCGCCAGGCGGATCACGGAGGCGGCCCATTCGCCGAGCACGCTTTTCTCGAGCACGGCGCCGGGGTCGTCGGCGAAGAGCACCGAGTACGAGTTCCGCGTGTCCTCCTCGACGTCACGCAGGTGCTCCGCGGACGAGGGTTGCACGTCTTGGTCCCAGGGCATGGCTTGCTCGGTCGGCCCCTCGCGCCGGGCGCGATGCCGCGTGTGTTCGAGGAGACAGACGACCTGTTGTCCACACTCTACGGTGTCCGGCTTAAGGTTTGGCGTTCTCCACGCGGCCCTCCGTTCACGGGGTCTCGATGCCGTGCTCTTCGAAGGCGGCTTCGAGCTCGTGCCGGGGGTGCTCGAAGATGGTGCGGTCGTAGCGGTCGATGGTGAAGGGGTCGTATCGGGAGAAGTGGCACGTGCAGAAGATGGTGTCGCCGGCGCCTCGTTGCTCGGCGATGCGGTCGCTGTGGAAGCGTGCTTTGCAGCAGTAGTGGGTGCACATGGACGCGCAGGCTACCAGGAGGCTTTCCCCGTCCTCGGGGTGTTGGGGCATCCAGGCTTGGAGGTCTTCCTGGATCGGGCGGGGCACGGAGGCGGTGAAGCCAAGCTCGTCTTGGGGGATGCGCAAGAGGATGCCGGTGAGCGTGGCTTCGGGGGGCATGCCTCCGGAGCGCCATCGGAAGGGGGCGCCGGTGCCGGGGTAGTCTTGGAAGAGGGGGTCCGCGGTGTGTTGGGGGAGGTGCTGCCAGCGTGCGATCTCGTCGAGGTGGTCGCCGTACCAGGCGTCGGGGCCGTCGGCGCGTTGGGCTTCGATGACGTGGTAGCGGATCAGGTCGTCCCCGTCCCAGACGGGGTGGGCGCCGGGGGTGCGTTCGTTGCCGCAGTAGCGGTACCATTTGAGTTGGTCGGGGAACGCGTCGGGGACGCCGCGCAGGGCTCCGTCGTCGGTGATCTCCAGGGGGATCAGGGGCAGCCCGTAGGGGGCGGGGCTGTCGGGGAGGACCTGGAGGCCGTGGTAGGAGATGGGCACGATGTCGACGTCGGTGTCTTCGAGGCTCGTAAAAAGGCCCATGCCGGAGGCGGCTGCGGCGCTGGCGAGGCCGGCGCCGGCGCAGGCTTGGATGAAGCGTCGGCGGTCGAACCCGTGGCGCGTCATGGGCACCTTCTCCCGTGTGGGTTCCGGGAGCGGTTGGCGGGGTTTAGCTGGGGGGGCTGGGTCTCACGGGTGGGATTCACCCGGCGAAGGGGTCGCCGTGGCGTCGTTGTTCGCGGTCTTTTTGGCTTCCTGGGTCGTTGGCGCGGGGGCGTCCCGAGTCGGGGTCGCGGCGGAAGGTGATGCCGAGGTCCTCGAGGAACCGGTTGAGGGCCTCGTCCCAGTCCGTGGGGGCTGGGGCGTGGCCGTGGTCTCCGGGGCGGCCGTGGAAGGTGAGCCCGCGGTCGGCGACGCGGTCTAGAAGGAGCAGGTCGTGGTCGATGACGAGGCAGGGGGTGCTGCGGCGTTGGACGAAGCGTTCGAGCGTGTCGGCGAGGTGGATGCGTTGTTCGACGTCGAGGAAGGCGCTTGGCTCGTCCAGCAGGTACAGGTGGGCGTCCCGGGCGAGCGCGGCGGCGATGCCGACGCGTTGGCGTTCCCCGCCGGAGAGGGTTTCGAGGGGGTCCTCCCAGATGCCTTCGAGGCTGAGGGGGTCGTGGATCTCGGTGCGGAAGGCTTGGTCGTGCACGTCGGTGAGGTGCGTGAACAGCTCCTGCACGGTGCCTTCGTAGGTGGGTTCGAGCAGTTGGGGCTTGTAGGAGACGGTCAGCTCGGTCTCGTGGGGGTCTTCGTCGGGGTCGAGCGCGCCGGCGAGGAGCTTGGCGTACGTGGTTTTCCCGAGCCCGTTTTGGCCGAGGATGGCGAGCGTCTGGTCGGCGTGGATCGTGCCGGGGTCTGCGTCGAGCGTGAAGGTCCCGCGGGTCTTGCGCAGGCGGGGGTAGGTGAGGACGGGGGCGCCGGGGTCGCGGCGGCGGTGCGTGCCGGTGAGGTCGATGGCGGTCTCGCGCAGGAGGAGGTTCTGTTCGGGGAGGCGGCCTTGGAGGTAGCGATTGATGCCTTGGCGTGCGGCCATGGGGGGGCTGACGATGCCGTAGTTGGTGGCGTCCCCGTAGCAGAGGTGCACGGTGTCGGCGGCGATGTCGAGCGTGATGAGGTCGTGGTCGACGAGGACGACGCGTGCGTCGCGGGCGAGGTCTTTGAGGGCGCGGGCGGCGGTGAGACGTTGTTGGACGTCGAGGTAGCTGGAGGGTTCGTCGATGAGGTAGAGGTCTGCTTGTTGGACGAGCGTGGCGGCGAGGGCGGCGCGTTGGAGCTCGCCGCCGGAGAGCTCGTCGAGGCGTCGGTCGGCCAGCGGGTCAAGCTGGAGGCGTTGGAGGGTCTCGTCGGTGCGGGCGGTTTGGTCGTGGGTGGCGATGTACTCGTGGAGGGTGCCGCCGTGGTGGCGGGGGAGGCGTTCGATGCGTTGGGGTTTGGTGGCGGTGGTGAGGGCGTCGTCGCGGAGGCGGGTGAGGTGGGTTTGGGAGCCGGTGCCTCGGAACGTGGCGACGATCTCGTCCCAGTCGGGGGCATCGTCGAGGCATCCCAGGTTGGGGGTAAGCTGCCCGGCGAGGATGTCGAGGGAGGTGGTTTTGCCGATCCCGTTGGGTCCAAGCAGGCCGACGATGCGGCCTTCGGCGGGGGCGGGGAGCTCGTAGAGGCGGAACCCGTTCTCCCCGTGTTGGTGGACGAGTTGTCCGCGTTCGGCGGGGAGGCGCACGATGCGGATGGCGTCGTTGGGGATCTTGTTCTGGATGATCTTGTGCTCTTCGATCACGTTGGCGTCCGCGATGCGTAGCGTGCCGTCGTCGGTGACGTGGAAGCCTTCTCGCCCGGAGCGGTTGAGGGGGTCGTATTTGAGGGCGATGTCGCGGACTTCCTGGGTGACCTTGTCCTGGTCGATGATGGCGGCGTAGTCGCGTTTTTGCCCGGCTCGCGTGGCGCCCGTAGGCATCGTGCATGGCTAGGGCCGTGCTACGTTAAGGGGATACCCACGGGGCCGAGTGGGGGGAGGAGCCACCGACCTGAATGGTCCCAGGGTCGAGGACGCATTTCAGGGCAAGGGCGCGCTTGGGGATTGGGTTGATCTTGGGAGCCTTGTCCGAGAGTTGTAACATTGGAGAGGTTCTTGTTGAGGCTCCGTTGCGCTCTGGAGAGGGATTTTTGCATCCTGGAAGCGCTTGGCTGCCCGACCCTTGCGGGTGACGAGCACGTTTCCTGGCGTGACGTCGGCGTGCACAAGGCCCGCCTTGTGAATCGCGTGAAGACCGCGGGCTACCTGATGAATCGTCTCGATCGCTTCCTGGACCTTCAGCGGTCCATCGCTGAGCTTTTCCGAGAGCCGCTCCCGAACACGTAGGTCATGACAATCAGGGGAGGATCGTTGTCGGCGGGCATACGTTCCATCTTGACCACGTTGGAGTGCCGTATCTTGGCCGTCGTGTGGCCCCTGCGTCGGGCGTGCTTGAACGCGTCTGGGTCGCGGTGCCCTCTCTCCAGAGAACATGATCAAGCGACTTTCGGGAGCGGTCTCGGGCCAACCAGGTGCATCCTGCACCGGCTTCTTCGAGGATGCGGATGCACTCGTACACCTGGCTAGTGTCCTCGCGTTGTGCGGGCTCAACCGCTTCTTGCGCCAGGTTGCTTGATCAGGGTCGCCCGCGTTCGTGGACTTGGTCTTGCGGGGGCTCGGTGAGAGCCGGGCCAAGCCAGCGTTGGGCGGCGTGGATGCTGGGGACGATGACGACGCCGGCAGCGAGTATGGCTCCGAAGGAAGGGAGCAGTAACGCGTCCGTGAAGCCGGTGCCGAGACCGAAGATAATGGCACCGAACCCGAGGGCACAGGAGGCGCCAGTGGAGGAGGCGGCGGCGGACTGGAGGCGTTGGGGGAGATCGTGGATGCGCCAACGGGCAAGGCCGTAGGCGACAGTGCCAATGCTTGCTATTCGCCAGAGACTCATGGTTGGGGAGGTGCCTTGACCGGATCCGTCGAGGCCGGCTACCACAAGGGCGACGAGCACTTGCTCCATGAGCCCCCAGAGAAGGGGGAAGAGCAGGGAGAACCCGAGCAGGAGGTTCCTCCAGCGTTCGTCGGGAGTTCGTGCGTTCCGGACCGCCCAGAAGGCTCGGCTTCCCAGCGCCAAGATGACGCCAGCCAAGGCGAGGAAGACAAGAAGGATGAGTTCAGGGGAGTCCATCGCGTTAGGACCGGTCGTGAGGAGGTCTACAAGGTTGCTCCCGGTCGAGTACGCCACGTAAAGGCCCAGGCCGATCAGGAGGACCACGACTCGGTTCCGGGTCCGGGGTGTGGGAAACGACTGCAGCGCCCCCTGGAGGATGAGCAAGGCCGCGGCGAACGCGAGCAGGAGTGGAATATCCGCTATCCCTACCTTCAGGATGGACCAGCTCGCATGGTAGACCCCGTCCATCTCGACGGTGCCTAAAAGGAAGGCGCTCGGCTTCGCAGCCAACCATACCCACCCCATAAGGGCTAGGCTCGCTGAGCCCCAACGTACGGCCGGGAACCACAATCGACGGTCCCGCTTGCCCGTATAGCTACACGCGAACTCAATGAGAAGGTACGGCATGACGAGGAGCATGCCTAGGCTCACGATGAACAAGGGGCCAGCGTACGCTTCCAGGTGGTGGGCAAACCCACTGGAGATCAGGTGTGCAGCCCAGGCGAGCGTAAAGAGCCCGAATGGGAGAGAACCCCACGGGCGCGCGGGGCCACCTGAGAGCATGACGAGGGCAAGGAGCACGAGCGCCGCTCCGCTGGCGAGCGTCGTGACTAGGGGTAGCCACAGGAGTTCGGCCATCTGTGTTTCTCTCTAATCGTTGTTGAAGTATGCGTGAGCGAGCCTAGAGACAGCTTGGTCTGCAGTGGTTTCCTCCCCGGTCATCATCGTCATCGTCGGGGCCTAGCAGGTTGTAATCGGAGGCTGTCGTGTGGAGTGTGGTGTTGGCTGGGTAGATGGTCAGCTCCCAGGTCTCGTCGTTGGCTCCCCCTTGGAGGGTGGCCTTCTCGTGCGTGGCGTTGTAGGTGAGGCCGGTTTCATCGCCTAGGTGATGCTCCCCTTCGAGGTGAAGTGTGGGCGTAGCATCCTCGTTCAGGCTGATGTGCGCGGTGGCCTCGTTGGAACCTGGCGTCTCGTGGTGGGTATCCGTCTCGGTGCTGAGGGTGGCGGACGGAGCCGAGGGTACGAACACGAGGCAGAGCGCAAGAGCTAGGGCGATCGTCGTGAAAGATTTGGCTTCTATTCCAGTCATGGTTGCACCTTTACCGGGAGATAGTGCAATAGTCTTTCACTGGATAGACTTTTCCGACAGTCTTCAAGTCAGTCAAGGAAAAAGGAGGAGAGTCGGAGAAGGGAACGGGGATGCCCTCTCCGTCGGTCTGATTTGGCCCTGATTACCGAACCACCCGGTCGAGGGGGAGGTCAAGCGCGGAGGGTCCTGGCGTCTTAGTTAATCTCCATGCAGTGGGGCCGGCACGGTCTCTTGTCGTTGTCGTCGTCATCGTCGTCGGGTCCAAGCTCCTCGAAGATGCAAAGGCCCACGCACGCCTGGGAGGTCGTCATCCCGACCGCGACCTCGTCGCTGAGGCCTGCTTCCTCGAGCACGCATTCCTCCTCGCACACGGGCGAGTCATGGTGTACGACGAGGTCAAACCCGTCCTCGGAGACCTCTGCGCTAGCCTTGATGCAAACCTCGTGGGGCACCTGCTCAACATCGTCCAAGCAGTATGGACCGAATGGACCGACCGTCTCATCGGCCTGTGTGGCGGAGCCTGCCGCGGCGGCGGGCGCAAGGCCCACGGCCAGCAACAGGACGGACGTGACGATCGCGCCGGCTCCGACGTGCTTCGTTACGAGTTTCTCCATCTCTACGTCACCCGGGTTTGGAAGCAACTTGCGATAAATAAGTATACTGCTGTTTAGGAACCGGCCCACCCTCACGCTCAGGGGCCACTTTCGCAGCTGAGGGCTATCTACCGACGATCCCACTCCCGTCGGGAGCCAGGGGGATTACAACGCACTCCCGCTATTACCCGATATTGTATCTCCGCTGTCCAATAGTTATTCGAGGGACATGCAGTGGGGTCGGCATGGGCTCTGATCGTTGTCATCATCGTCGTCATCGGGTCCGTCGATGAGGGAGAATCCGACCAGGTAGTCGGACATGGTCGTCGTGAGGCTGGGGAGCAGACCCGTGGAGT
>CAZOQA010000008.1:60573-62626 GCA_964581775.1 uncultured Thermoplasmatales archaeon
ATGCTAACGAGGGTCACGCTGGTGCGAGTGGTCACTTGACGCCTCCAGTGGAGACTAACTCTGGAGGGCGAGCTTAAGCTTTCCCCGTGTGCAATCTCTTGGTTGAAGATGTTCGGGGAATGGAGCAAGGTTGGAGGATCGCGGCGACACGGCCCGGGGGTTCACCGGGAGAACGCGGGCAGCCTCTCAGAGACGGGCCCTGCCTCGATGAGATCCCTGAGCGCTTGCGCGAAGGACTCTGCGTCCTCGTAGCGCTCTTCGGGGTTCCTGCGCAGCGCCTTCTCGAGAGCCTTCTGCAGGTCCTTGGGGACATCCTCGTCGACGTGGACCGTGCCCTCGACGGGGGGGGAACCGTACAGGCACGTGTGAAGGATGGCAGCCAGTCCGTACACGTCGTACGAGGCTTCCTCCTGACTCTGGCCACCGCCCGGAGGTTGGTATCCTGTCGTACCCGCGTCGTCATCGAGCAGTTGGGTCCCGGAGGAGCCCGCGTTCTTGGCTAGGCCGAAGTCGGCGATCATCGCTCGCCCGTCCTCGGTGATCAGCACGTTCGCGGGTTTGAGATCCCGGTGGACGATGCCGGCGTCGTGGACGGCTTGGAGCCCGGAAGCCAGTTGGACACCGATGCGGGCGACCACCTCCGGCTTGAGTGGGCCTTCTCTTTGGAGCTTGTCCGCCAGGGAACCACCAGCCACGTACTCCATGACCAGCACCGGTCGTCCGTCGTCCTCGAGAACTTCGTGGACGTCGACGACGTTCCGGTGCCGGGCTTTGGCGATCAGCCGGGCTTCCTGTCGGGTGGCTTCGAGGACGGCGGGTTCGCTGTGCCACTTCTCCAGCGGTTCTTTGAGCACGACCAGGCGGTCTCGAGAGCGGTCGCGAGCGAGCCAAGCTTGTCCCGCGCCTCCTTGGCCGAGGATCCGAAGCCGCTCGTAAGCGCGGTCAGGGCTTCCGTCTCGATGTGGGACGATGGCCTTCTGAGCGAAGTGCCGGAGCACGCGATCTTCACCGTCGCTGATGCCGAAGTCCCGTCGCAGACCTTCGAAGAAGGGTTCATCCTCTTCGATGGTGCCCCGGCTCATGGAATCTTCCAGGGCCGCTCGGTACGTCTCGATCTTCTGCTCGTAGAGCTTTTCAGCATCTCCGCTGTCCTCGTCTCCGGGGATGAAGAGCTGGCGGGCCCACCGCACAGCTGGGCCGGCGGCAGCGATCGCCATTGCTGATCCAAGGAGCATGGGCAGAAGGAGCGTCCCCGTCAGGACAGAGCCGAATCCGAACGCTGTGCCTCCGGCTGCGATCGCACCTGCTGATCCGGTTGCGGTCGCCCCGGCTCTTCGCGAGCGCTGAGGGAGATCGTAGAGCCGGCGGCGCGCTAGTCCGTATGTTATGACTCCGATTCCGAGAAGGCGCCAAGCTCCGACGAGCTGGAAGTCTGGAAGACCAATCAGGACCAAGAGATATTCCACGGATCCGATGAAGAAAGGAATGAGCAGCGCAATCGCTGTCCAGGCCTCGGTTTTACGGTCGCTCGGGGCTGGTGCATCTTCCCACCTGCGGATAGCGTCGATGCCCAAACCTACCACGAGCCCTGAGAAGGGGATGAAGAGAACGAGATAGCCAATCGTATGCCATGCTTCATCCGGGACTGTCGTCCATAGAAGATGCCCTGAGGCGAATAGCTGGTTACCTGCGGTGTAACTTGCGTAGACTCCGAGGCCAATTAAAAGAAAGGACGATAGCCTACGGGTTCTGGCGGTTGGACTCCTGAGATTGGCGAACCGAAGCGCTATCAGCGCTAGCCCGAAGAAGATGAAGAAGGGGAAAGACACTAGAGCATAGAAACCGGGCCCCCAGCTTGGGTAATGGATGCCGTTGTAGAGGACTATCCCCTCGAAGAGCAGCTGGGGCCACAGCACAAACAAACCCGCAGCCACCAGCGCGAACGCTGCGGCAGTCAGCCGCGCGATCCGCCAGCCGAGTCGTTTCCCGCGTGCTTCTGTTTGACTCGTCGCGAACTCTGTGAGGAAGTAACCGAGAGGGAAGAGGGCTACGA
>CAZOQA010000009.1:0-59826 GCA_964581775.1 uncultured Thermoplasmatales archaeon
CTGACTGCGGGACCATCATCCCGGCGTCGGAGAACAAGTTCAAGTTCGACGATCCCGACTCGCCAGGCCCCGTCTATGTGTGCAACACGTGCGGCAACAAGCGCGTGGCGCAGATGCAGCAGGACCAGTCCGGGGACTAGCGCGTCCGCTTCCCCTCTTCCCTAAGCCACCGGTCGCGCTCGGCCCACACGTACCAGGCCGCCAGCGACCGGTAAGGCGCCCACTTCTTCGCGTGCTCTGCGAGGTGCTCGGATGTCAGATCGGGCGCCTGGAGCAGACGACGGGCGCCGTCGAGGACGCCATGATCCGTGCAGGGGAGCACGTCTGGACGGTGAAGCGCGAAGATCATCGCGATGCGCGCGGTCCAGGCCCCGACGCCGGGCAGGTCCGTGAGCGCGTCCTGTGTGGTGGCATCGTCGAGGTGGTCGAGCCGGGGGGACAAGGGGTGTTCCTGGAGGCGTTCGGCGATGCGGGCCACGTAGGAGGCTTTCGGTTCCGACAGGCCCGCCTTGCGGAGGCGCTCTTGGGGGCCGTTGTGGATGCTTCGAGGCGTGAGCCCTTTGGGGTAGGCGTCTTGAAGGCGCGCGTAGATGGCGCGTCCGGCGCTCATGCTGAGCTGTTGGTGGCAGATGGCTTCCACGAGCGTGGCGAACAGGCTTTCGGGCTGGGGGACGCGGGCGGGACCGTGGCGTTGGACGAGCGGTTCGAAACGGGGAGCGTTCTGGGCCAAGCGTCGGCTGGCGTTGGGTCCCCCAAGCTGGATGGGGCCGCCCCGTTGGATGCTGTGGCGTTCGAGGGGCGTCATGGGGACGCGTTGAAGGGGGAATCGGCGTCGTCGCGGGCGGCGTCGAGGAGCAGCCTTTGTTCTTCGCGAGCGATGGTGCGTTGGACGCGTTGGACCGCGTCGATGTTGGAGGAGACGCTGGAGATGCCCCATTCGACGAGCTTGGCGACGAAGTCGGGGTCGGAGCCTGCTTGCCCGCAGATGCTGGTCTCGACGCCTTCGCGTCGGCAGGTCTTGATCACGTGCTCGATGAGGCGGCCCACGGCGGGGTGGAACTCGTCGAACAAGTCGGCCACGTTCTCGTTGTTGCGGTCCACGGCCAGGGTGTATTGGGTGAGGTCGTTGGTGCCGAAGCTGACGAAGTCGAGGCCTTCTTGGATCATCTCGTCGATCAGGAGTCCGGCGGCGGGGACCTCGATCATGATGCCGAACTCGAAGGCGTCCCCGTCGGGGTCCAGGCCTTCCTCGCGTGCGAGCTTCTTGGCTTCCCGGATCTCGCGGGGGTGGTGGACCAGGGGAAGCATCACGCCTACGTTGGTGAGGCCCTCCTCGTGCAGGCGGCGGATCGCGCGGAACTCGTGGCGCAGAAGGCGGGGCTCGCGCAGGCCTCGTCGCACGCCGCGGAAGCCGAGCATGGGGTTGGCTTCGTGGGGTTCGCGGTCGCCGCCGGGCATGCTCCTGAACTCGTCGGTGGGGGCGTCCAGGGTCCTGACCCAGACGGGGTCGGGGGCGAACGCGTCGGCCACGGTGCGGATGCCGTCGGTGAGGTAGTCCACGAACGCGTCGCCGCGGTCGTTGTCGATCATCTCCATGGGGTGCTCGCCGAGGCCGAGCACGATGTGCTCGACGCGTAGCAGGCCGACGCCTTCCGCGCGGGTGGCGGCTGCTCGCTCGGTGGCTTCGGGCATGGAGACGTTGACCTTGACGCGCGTGGCCGTGGCGGGGGGGGCCGGGGCGGCCTGGGGGCGGGTCGTGGGGTCGGGTTCAGGGTCGGGTTCTTGCTCGGTGCGGCCGGAGGTGATGCGGCCGTTGTCCCCGTCCACCGTGATGGGTTGGCCCTCGTCGAGGGTCTTGGTGGCTTCCTTGGTGCCGACCACGCAGGGGAGGCCTAGCTCGCGGCTGACGATCGCGGCGTGGCTGGTCATGCCGCCTTCGTCCGTGACGATGGCGCTTGCTCGCTTCATGGCGGGCACCATGTCCGGGGTGGTCATGGGGGTGACCAGCACGTCGCCTTGGTCGCATCGGTCGAGGTCGCTGGCGTCGTCGAGGAGGGCGACCTCGCCGCTGCCGGTGCCGGGCGCGGCTCCGAGGCCCTCGATCAGGAGGTCTCCGGGTCCTTCGTTGGCCGTGTTCATGGTGGATCCTGTCTCGTTCTTGGGTTCTTGGATGGTGGTGATGGGTCGGGTTTGGAGCAGGTGGAGCTTGTCGTCTTCGAAGGCCCATTCTACGTCTTGGGGTGCCTCGTAGTGGTCTTCGAGCGTGGTGGCCAGGCGGGCTAGCTTCTCGAGCTGGGTCTTGGAGAGCACGCGTTGTTCGCGTCGTTCTGAGGGCACGGCGGTCTGGTGGACGCCGCCGTCGTCGCCGCGGGTGAACTGGGTTTTCTTCTCGGCGATGGTCTCCTCTTGGATGTCCCCGTCGGGGGTGAGCACGTAGTTGTCGGGGCTGACGGTCCCGCTGACGACGCCTTCGCCTAGGCCCCAGGCGGCTTCCACGATGGGGGTCTTCTCGCCGGTGGTGGGGTGGCGGGTGAACAGGACGCCTGCGGCGTCCGCGTCGACCATGCGTTGCACGATCACGGCCATGAGGACCTCCTCGTGGTCGAAGCCACGGTCGACGCGGTAGTAGATGGCGCGGGGGGTGAAAAGGGAGGCCCAGCATCGCTGGACGTGGTCGAGCACGTCTGAAGCCCCGGAAACGTGCAGGTAGGTCTCTTGTTGCCCTGCGAAGCTGGCCTCTGGCAGGTCCTCCGCCGTGGCGCTGGATCGGATGGCGACGGCGTCCGGGTCGTCCTGGGAGAGCTCCTGGTAGGCGTCTTGGATCTCGCGGGCGAGCGCGTCGGGCATGTCGACGCTCGTGATGAGGTCTTGGCAGCGGTTGGCGGCTTCCTGGAGCTCGTTGTCGTTGTCGGGGTCGAGCCCGTCGAGCGTGGTGGCGAGCTTGTCGGCGATGCCGGCATTCTCGATGAAGCGCTGGTAGGCGTTCGCGGTCACGGTGAAGGCGCGGGGGACGGGCAACCCGAGGCTGATCATCTCGGCCAGGTTGGCTCCTTTCCCTCCGGTTTGCTCGATCTGTCGGGCTTCGCTCTCGTTGCACCAAACGATGTCGTTCATAGGGAGGCCTCCGTGTTCGAGATGCCTTCGAGCAGTTGTCGGCGTTTGGCATCGTACGCGTCCAGGGCCCGGGTGGCGACGGCTTGGGCGGTGTCTCGGTCGAGGTTGAGCGCTTTCCCGGGTCCGATGAACGCGGTGGGGTCAGGGTCGCGGCGTGTCTTCTCGAGGCGGGCTGCGTGTTCGCGCACGTAGCGGGCAAGCGTGATCACGCGCGCGAAGCGGGCCACGACGCCGAGGGTGGGTGTGGCGTGGCCTTGCTCGATGCGGGAAAGGGTTTCGCGTCGGATGTCCAGCTCGGGGGCAAGCTCGGTCTGGGTGAACCCGCACCGCTTCCGTGCTGTGCGTACCTTGTCACCTGGATCCTCGCTCAGGGTGATCTCGCCCGCGAAGCGTTCCGCCTCCGCCGCTAGGCCCTGGTCCATGTGACGTAGACATCTCACCGAGTCTCAGGGGATATACCTTCCCCCTCACCGAACACGTTCGTGTGAGGTGTGCCTCACGGAGCCTGAGGGTCGGAAGGGACCGATGGCTGCGCTCCTGCGAGCGGGCTTACAGCGAGTGCTCCTGGGTACCGGGCGCGTCGCCCGCGCCGATCTCCTCTTCCTCGTCCTCGCCCTCTTCGCCCTCTTCGCCTTCTTCGGCCTCCTCGACCTCTTCGCCTTCGACCTCTTCGACCTCTTCCTCGACCTCCGCGGAGGGCTCGACCTCCTCGACCTCCGTGGACCCGATGGGCGTCGCGTTCTTCATGCGTTCATCGATGTCCGCCGGAGGATCCCCGACCGTGACGATGTCGCAAGGCGTGGGGAGCTTCATGTAGGCACGGCGAAGCGCTTCCTGGGCTTGATCCCAGAACCGCCAGTGCGTCCGGATCGTGAAGACCTCCTGACCGGCTTGGACGCGGGCCGCCGAACCCACGGGTTTGCCGAAGGATTGGCGCATCCCGCTTGAGATCCTGTCCGCACCGGCTCCGGCGGCCTGCTTGTTGTGCCGGAGGACGTGGTGCGGGTACACGCGCACCTTGATGTGGTACCCGAGGCGGCCGCAGTTCTTGATGAGGACCCGGTTCGCGGCGACACGGGCAGACTCGAGAGCCTGGTGACGCATCTGGGCCTGCTCGTTCGTGACGAGATGGACCACCACATCGAAATCCTCGTTCTTGTTCCCCAGCTCGAACTGGGTGATGCGGATGCCAGGCACACCGCCGATGTACTCCTCGCGCGTGTATGCTTGACCTTTGATCTCTCTGTACATGCGTCCAGGCATGTCGCCCATGGTGGGTCCTCAGGCCTCCTGAAGCGAACCTCGTTGAAAAACGTTGCGGGCAGGGGGGCCGAGGCCACCGCCATCGACACGAGAGGGTGTACGCATAGCCTTCGGCCCGCTACCGCGTTCTTCCTGCGTCGACCGGTTGGAGAACGGAGGCGAGAGCCCCGAGACCGGCCTCCCGACCGGCGATGCAGCATCAGCGGAGAACCCCTGACCCCCGCCCTAAAGGCGAACCGCGTCTAGCCCCCGCGAGCCTCCCCATTTCCCGCCTTCTTCCTCGGGGGACTCAGGCGAACTCGCCGATGAGGACCAATACGCCGATCACGATCGCACCGATCCCCACAAGCTCGTCGAGACCAAGCACGCCCATGAGCAACAAGACGCCCAAAAGGATCAACACGATGCCGATCGCAGGCGTCGAAGGGACACCGGACTCGTCGGTAGGGCGTGCCATCGCCAAGCCAACGCGACCCCTCGTTTTGAGCGTTCCGCTTTGCAGCGAGACGCCGCGGCGGACGCCGGGGAGGAGATTCGAACTCCTGTGGGCAAAGCCCAGTGGTTTTCGAGACCACCGCCTTGGCCTGGCTAGGCTACCCCGGCAAAGGGCCCCAATGGGCCCCTAACCGCTCGGATGGAAGATTCCTGATTAAGCCTTTCGGAGAGAAGAAGCCGCTTGCGCGGCCCCCCAGGTCTACCAACCGGTCCAGCCTCGGAAAGCCTATCAGGGTCCACGGGCCTGGCCTCCACGATGGACCTGACCACGATCAAGGGCCTAGGCCCCGCTCGACGGGACAAGCTGGGACAAGCGGGCATCGAGGACGTCGAGGACCTCCTGGATGCAGACCTCGAAGCCCTCGCCGAGGCCACCGAGATCCCCCAAGGCGTCCTGGACGGGTTCCACACCCAAGCTGAGAATCTGGCCCAGCTGGACCAGATCGAAGGCATTGGCGACCAGACCCTCGAGACGCTCGCCGAGCAAGACGTGCGGTCCATCCAGGAGCTCAAAGAACGCGACCCGCAAGGCTTGGCCGAAGCCACGGGCCTCAGCGAGGACCGCATCCGCGACTGGCAACGCGCCACGCGCGCACCCGAGAGCCCCGAGCACGCTCAACGAATCGCCGAGGAGGCCCGAAGCGCAGGCGCGATCGCGCTCGAAGGGCTTGAGGATGCCCGCGTCGTGCTCCAGGAAGGCATCGCGGACGCGCGCGTCAAGTTCGAGGACGACGTGCTCACCCAAGCCCGGATCCTCCCGGTGAAGGCCAAGGACGACGTGGAGACGATGTTGGAGGATCTAAAAGGCGACGTCGTCGTGCTCCGCGAGGAGGCCGACACCGCGATCGTCCGCATCGAGGAAGAGATCGTGGAGGGGCTCCCCATCTTCAAGCAGAAGGTCGAGGAGGCCGGTCGGTCCGCGGCCGAGGGTGCCGAGGAGGTACGCGTGCGCGTTCAAGAGATCCGTGACAAGCGCGTCCTCCCGGAAGCCGAGAAGATCACGGACAAGATCAAGAACTTGTTCTCGCGAGACTGACCCCGCGGGTCAAGGCGCGTCACTCGAGGTAGCCGAGGGCTTCCTCGATCCGGTTGATCTCGGGACCCGTCGTCGTGGGGCCAATCAAGGCCCCCTGCTGGTTGGCGACCACGCCCGAGCCCACGTAGGGAGACCCGTGGTTGACGGTGCCCTCCATGGCCTCGACCTCGAGGATCTCCTCGAGCGTCGCGATCTCGGCCTCGGTCGCTTTCGGGTGCACGAGCACGCCTTTGTTGGTGGCCAGCGCCGCGGTGGCCGGCGTCCGCACGCCTCCTACGGTCCCGATCTCGACGTCCACGTCGAGCGTCTGCTCGATCACGGTCAGAAGATCCTCCGAGAACCGAGGGTCCGCGACGGCGCCATGGTCGTTGCAGAGCACGGCGTTGCCCGCTGCGTTCACGATACCCTCGAGCACGCCGACCTCAAGCCCGGCGTCCTCGAGCGTCTTGACCTCGTGATCGTGCACGATGTCGGCCACGAGCACGCCGTGCGTGTTCATGGCGGTCAACGCGCCCACGATGCTGGTGCCGCCGATGGTGAGCTCGAGCGCGTTAACCTCGAGGGCTTGCTCGACCTCGTCGGGGGCATCCTCGGTGAGCGTGGGGGGAATCAGGCAGGCCTCGTCGCTAGCTCGCGCGTACACGCCGAGGCTTTCGCGGCCTTGGAACTGGGTTTGAATCAACAAGGATGGCCACCCTCGCCCCGGTCCCCCGTGGGGTTATTCCTCCGGGAGCGAGACCTCGACGACGCCGTCCTCGAACTGGATGGCGCGCACACGCAAACGGGCGGGCGGGCTGGAGCGCCCTTGCGCCCACAAAGCCTCGTTGACGGGGTTGTCGATCCATACGTCATCCTCGTCCGCCTTCATGTGGCGGGCCACGTGCTCGCGGATGGCTTGGATGGCGCGCTTGCTACGCTTGGGACGGGGCACCTGTTTGACCTTGGAGCGCAGCGGGACGGTGTAAACGCGTTCGAGCAGATCGTCGGCCAAGCCTCTCTACTCCTTTTGCAGCTTGCTGCGCCGCCAGTTGTGACGCTTAGGGTGCTGTTGGAATTCGCGGTCAGTCTTCATCACGACCCACGCGGGGACGCGACGGTTCTGCTTCTGTGCCTTCGCGAGCCGTTTCTTCTTGCCGAGGCTCTTCTTACCCATGTGTTCATCGCCTCTCGATGTTGATCTCGCGGTCCTCTTGGGATTGCGCGAGGATCTGCTTGAGTTGGTCGTCGGTGAGTTTGCGGTTGATGCGCCCGGAGGCGGCCAGTTGGATCAGCTGCTGTTCGATGCTAGCGCCCTTCTCGGGGCGTGCCATCTTGATACGCTGGAGCCGCTCGCGGGCTTGGGGCTCGAGGACCTGCCGGAGGACGGCCTTCTTCTGGGCTTCCGCTTGCTCGCGGCGTGCCTGGTCGGCCTCCTGTTGCTCGGCCTGTTGTTCGAGTTCTTGGAGCTTCTTCTTGCGAAGCTTCTCGAGCTCGTCCTCGTCCACCACTACCGATCACCTAGTACTTCGCTAGTTCGGGAACCTCGTCGACGAGGTCTTGTTTGACCTCGTGCGAGACCCCGTCCAGGAACCGTTGCCCTTCGGGGGAGATCGCTCGGCCGACCGGGCCCGTGTCGTCCTGTTGGACGAGCCCCGCGGCTTCGAGCTGTTGGAGGGCTTTGCGCAGGATGCTTCGGGATCCCTTCACGGCGTGTGCGGGAGCGGCGCCTCCGTCTCGTTTGCCGCCGAACTGGGCGGCGAGGCGCTCGGTGCCTATGGGGCCGTTGAGGTAGACCTTCCGGAGCACGGCTGCGCTTCGCGTGAACCACCAGTCGTCGGCTTCAGGGGGCTTCTCGTTGTGCCCGCCGGCCCGGGTGAACGGTGCCCATTCGGGTTCTTGGATCTCCTCCAAGGATTGAAGCTCGGATGCGGTCGCTTCGATGAGCGGTTCAGCCGGTACGTCGTAGACGGTGGTCACGCTCTTCCTCCAGGATGCTGGCTTACGACAGGTATCCTACTTAAGCGTGGTGGGCATGGTCAGGAGGCGGTGGTTCCGCTGTTAGGCGGGTGTGTCGAACCCGAGCCAGGTGCGGGCCCAGTCGAAGTGGACCCCGTCCACGAGCACGTGGACGAGCAGGGTCGCGATGAACGCGACCGCCATCGCGATGTGGAGAAGCCGCCACTGGGCGTACCCGATGCTTCGAGCGATGCTCCGTTGGAACCCTCCCGTGATGCCTAACCCGATCAGCGAGAGCGTGCTCAGGCCGCCCCAGACCATGCCTACGCTCCATTCGAACGCGGGTTCGTAGAGGAAAAAGCCCAGGTGGACGAGCGTGATGAACAGCAGGGTGAAGGAGATCGCGTTGTGCCAGAGCACTCGCACCCGCGCGGATCCGGTGATCTTGTTCACCCAGAGCACGTTCCGGCGCCCGAAGGCTCCCCCCAGGATCAACGCCAGGGGCACCAGGAAGAACCCGATGAACCCGGTGACCTCTCCCCAGGAGCGCGCGTTCATGGGCCAGTTGACCGGTGGCGTCTCTGGGACGGTGGGGCCGGGGTCGTCGGTTCGAAGCTGCTCGCCGATCTCGAACGTGGTGGAGCCTTCCAGCGTCTCGTTGCCTTCGTCTTGTGCTTGGATCCCGCTGGGGTGCTCGTAGTAGCTGGTCATCTGCGCGGAGTACTGGACGGTGACCTCGCCGGTTTCTTGGCCCTGCACGGTGAACGTCCTGGCGTGGGATTGCTCGGGCCCGATGATCTCGTTGACGCCTTGGGTGAGCACGTTCGTGGTGTTGTAGTAGACGTGCACCCGTACGTGGATCGGGTCGTCCACGGGGCCGGCCTGGCGGGCTACCTCGAGGTTCCAGTCTCCGGTTTGGGCTAACCGTTCCGGGTCGTCGACGGGGATCTGTTCGACGGTACGGGCGGGGGTTGGTTCGCGCGGGTCCTCCCCTTCGAGGGGGTTGGTGAGCACGATCCCGTCCCGGGATGCGGAGATGGTGTCCCCGTCGGGGAGCCACAGCTGCGTGTCGACGTCGTTGAGGCCCCGCCCGCTGGGGTCCTCAGTCTGTTCCATGCGGGCGACGACGGCCGTGGCCCCTGCCTCGACGGGGAAGGTCACGTTCGTGGACTCGGTGGGGGAGACCGTCAGGTCCTCTTCGAGGTCGATGTCATCGGGTTTCTCGAACGTCAAGCCTGGGGCTTGGGAGAGGTTCAGCGTGACGAGCGCGCTTGTGACCTCGTGCAGCCAGGGGTTCGCGATGACGACGTCGAGTTCAAGGGGCTCGCCCGTTGGGATCTCGACGAAGGGCGTGGTGCGGAGCACCGCGTACTGCATGCCCTCGGCCTCGTGGCAGTCCAGGCACGTGGCCCGGGGAATCTGCTGGCTCCAGGCGGCCGGGCCCAGGGCCACGATCATCCCGATCGTGCAAATCAGGATGATCGCTCGACGCATCCGCATCAGGGACCCAACCCGCCGGCGCCTAAAAGGGTTCCTGGTAAGGGCATCGAAGTCCCCGGCCTCCTGGATGGGGTCAGGGTTCCAGCTCGAGACGCGTCTGAAGGGCGCGAGAGAGCTCGACGAGCGCCTTGCCCACCTCGCCGAGGGGGGCCATCTCGACGGCGGGGGTCCCCTGGTCCTGCGCGGCACCCACGTCTGGGTCCAGGGGGATCCGTGCCAGAACGGACGTATCCGCCTCTTCGGCGAGCTCCTCCGCGCCCTTCCCGGGGAAGGGGTCGAAGGCCTCCTGGCAATGGGGGCATCGCACGCTCGAGAAGTTCTCCACGACGCCGACCACATCGAGACCGCTTTTCCTGCAGAAGCGCACGTTCTGCCTGACGTTCTCGATGCTGGTCTCCTGGGGCGTGGTCACGATCAGGCACGGGGTGCCTTGCGGGAAGGTCTGCGCCACGCTGAGGGCCTCGTCGCTGGTCCCCGGGGGAAGGTCCACGACCATGATGTCCTGAGGTCCCCACTTCAGGTCCGCCAGGAACTGGCGCATCACGCCCATCTTGATGGGACCGCGCCAGGCGATGGGCGCCTCGCCCTCCACGAGGAACCCGGTGGAGACCATCTGCAGGTTCTCGCGGGCTTGCTTGGGTTTGACCAATTCCTCGTCGTAGGCTTCCATGTGCTCCCCAGCCAACCCGAGCAAGGTGGGGTCGTTGGGGTTGGTGAAGTCGAAGTCCGCCAGGGCGGTCCGGTGGCCGGCTTGCGCGAACGCGACGGCCAGGTTCACCGCGATGGTGGACTTGCCGACGCCGCCTTTGCCGCTCATCACGCACAGGACGTGGTCGATCTCGTCCAGGGTTTCCTGGACGCGCATCCGTAGCTCGAACTGCCGCTTGGCCTGCTCCTTCTGGGCTTCGGTGGCGGGGACCACGCTCTCCGGGCCACCCTCGTGGGGGCCGCCTTGGGAGGGTTTCGGGGACGGCTGCTGGCCTTCAGGCACGGGTCCCCTTAGCCGGCAAGCGTATGTAAATCAAGGGGCGTCACAGGGAGACGAGCTGGGAGGTGCGCGCGTTCTCCTTGATGTGGGCCCCACCGGAGGGGACCGAGACGGGCAGGTCCGGAATCTCGCGCACGATAAGCGTCGGGTGGTGGATCCCTTGCCGAACAAGGGAGGGGCGAGGCTGCAAGAGCAACGGGTCGTCCCCCTGTTCCAACCGGAGCGTCTCGTTGAACGTGACCATGTAGGTCCCCGCCTCCAAATCCCACCAGCCGTGGTCGTCGTCCGGGTCTCGCTTGCGTGTCTCCAACGGCGTCCGCTTGGCGTCTACGTGTTCGCCTCCCCCGAAGTCCACGCGGGCGGGCTCCTCGAGGCGGTGGACGGTGGAGACGGTCACCTCGAAGGCGTGCTCGTGCCGCTGCGTCTCGGCGTGGACGATCCCGCTCAACCGTTCCTCGATCTGCTTGCCCTGCATGGTGGACCCATCGTGCGAACGAGGTAGGGCTTGGAAAAGGCCTGCGGGCGCCTAGGGTCCGCGAACGGAGTCGCGGTCGGGCTCCTTTCGCGGCTTCTTGCCTTCGAGGGGGCCCGTGGAGACGAACGCATCGACGACGCGTCGACCGGTCTCCTCGTGCTCGGACCGGATCAACAGCTTGTCCGGCCCCCCGGGCTGAGGCACGCTGACCCCGGCGGCTCGGTCCTCGTGCTCGCGAAGCGTCCAACCGAAAAAGCCCACGGTCTCGATGTGGGGGATCGCCTCGAACCCGTGCTCCTCGAGGTGTTCGACGGGAGCCGCGAGGGCGTGCTCGGCCTCGTCGGGGTGGAGGCTGCAGGGGATCGTCCACCGGTGCTCGGTCATCGCAACGGACCACAGAGAGAGGGGCCCTCCTAGTTATCGCTGAGGGAGGATAGGCGGACACGAACCGGACGCTTTTCAACCCCCTCGCATTGTGGGGGCACGATGGTGCGGGTCCGAAACAGCCTGACCGGGGACAAAGAGCCCTTCGAGCCGATCGAAGAGGGCAAGGTCCGCATGTACGTGTGCGGGTTGACCCCGTACACGGACATCCACGCTGGTCACGCACGCACGTACATCGCCTTCGACATCGTGCGGCGATGGCTCGAGCACAGGGGCTACGACGTCATCCACGTCCAGAACATCACGGACGTCGAGGACAAGATCATCAACTACGCCGAGGAGACCGGCGAGGACCCGTTGCTTATCGCCCGGCGCGAGCACGCGAAGGCCGAGGCCCTGTTCGACCGGCTCCGGCTCAAGCGCGCCCACCACTGGCCGAAGGTGAGCGATCACGTTCAGCACATCATCGAGACCAACCAGGCGATCCTCGAGAACGGGCACGCCTACGAGGCCGAAGGCAACGTGTACTTCGATGTGGACAGCTTCGAGGGCTACGGGAAGCTCTCCAACATGGACCCGGACGAGCTGATCGAGGAGCACCGGGACGTGCAAGGAGAGGGCAAAGAGGACCCCCGGGATTTCGCCCTGTGGAAGAAGGCCAAGCCCGGAGAACCCTCCTGGCAGTCACCATGGGGCGAGGGCCGTCCCGGGTGGCACATCGAGTGCAGCGTGATGGCCACCACCATCATGGGCCCGCGCATCGACATCCACGGAGGCGGCAAAGACCTCAAGTTCCCGCACCACGAGAACGAGATCGCGCAAAGCGAGGCCGCCACACGACAAGAACCGTTCTCCAAGTACTGGATGCACACCGGCTTCGTGACCGTCGGGGACGAGAAGATGAGCAAGAGCCTTGGCAACTTCGTCACGGCGCAAGAGGTCCTCGACAAGCACCGGCCCGAGGCGGTTCGCCTGCTCGTGGCACAGACCCACTACCCCTCCCCCATCGACTTCTCCTGGGACGCGCTCGAGGAAGCCGAGACGACCCTGGATCGGTTGCTCTCCCCGCTGCGCCGGGTAAAAGACGCAGACCCACGCACCGGTCAGGCCTCCCCCCAAGACCAGGCGCTGATCAAACGACTGGACGAGGCCCAGGACGAGGTGGCCGACCGGATGGACGACGACTTCGACACGCCGGGCGCGATCGCGGCCGTGCACGGAGCCGTCCGCTCCGCCAACCAGTACCTGGACGAGCAAACCCCCCACGAGGATGCTCTCGAAGCCCTGCAGGACTTCTACGCGTTCACCGACGAGGTGTTCGCGATCGTGCCCGAGGAGCAGACCGTCGAGGGACTCGAACCCGAACTCGTCAACCTGTTGCTGGAGGTACGGGAAAGGGCTCGCGAGGAGGGAGCCTTCGAGCTCGCCGACCGGATCCGAGACGGGCTCGACGCGCTGGACATCCAGGTCGAGGATACCGAGGAGGGCCCCCGATGGCGCGTCGCATAAGAGACATCCCGGACGACGCCGAGTGGCCCGAGCTCGAAGACGCGTACATCCCCGACCAAGACCCCCTCCCGGACGCAGGTGGCCCCTTCACGCGAGCTTACGCGTACTTGCACGGAGCCCGCGCGACGCTGGACTCGGATCTGACCGCGCCCACGCGGCTTCTGGCTGCCACGGCGGCGCGGTACATCCTGCTCGTGGCGGACGAGACCGACACGGAGATCGACCCGGACGACCGGGAGGCCTTCGAGCGGTTCGCCCAGGGAGAGATGCCCACGGACACGCACGGACTGGTGGACACGCTGACCCAGCTGTCCGCATTCGTGGAAAAGCAGGTGCAAGCGGCCCAGAAGGAAGATACGTAACCCTCTGGGCGGAGCCCCCCCCTCTACATGGGGGCCAAGTCGGGGCTTGCCGGTCCTGCAAGGTATTTACGAGGCGTCCCCGGTGCAGGGGTGGGTGCGACCCCGTGCGTGTTCCATCGTTCATGCTGAAGAAGCTGTACGTCTCCGACAGCCTGACCGAGACGGACGACGGGTTCTCGTTCAAGCTGAAGAACTCGCTGGCCACGTCGACCATCGTGGGACCCCCGACGATCGAGATTGACGGGGCCCCCGTGGAGGTCACCTTCTCCACGGACGATGAAACCGTCGAGGCCGGCGAGATCAGCGAGTCCGACCCCTACGAGTTCGAGAAAGGGCTTGAGGTGCTCGTCGAAGGCGACGAAGACCTGGAGGAGGGTGCTCACACCATCAAGATCAAGACGCCCACGGAGGAGTGGGATACGCTCGAGTTCGAGGTCGAAGACACCCTCTAGCCCCGCGTCATGCGAACTCGTCCAGCGGCCGCTCCAGCGCGATGACGGTGGGAACGGCCTCTTCGACCGCGCCACGATCCTCGGCGGGCGCGTACACGCGGAAATGCCAATGGTCCCTGTGAGCGCTCGCCAACGCCCGCACGAGCGTGGACGCGTCGGCCAGGCCCTCGATGTCTCCTGCCTCCGTGAGGATGGGGGCATCGACCTCGGGGAGGGTGGGGGGGCTGGGCGCGTCCACCTGGACACGGTGCTCGGGGACGCCCGCCCGGTCCGCGATCCGCGCTTCGAGGTCCCTTTGACGCTCAAGATCCCCGGAGACGGCCTCGACCCATCGCTCGGCCAGCGCCTTGTAAGGCGCCTCGAAGGCGACCTTGGTGAGGCGGCGTTCGAACACGCGTCGTGCGAGCTTGCCAGCGCGCCCTCCCGCGTCGCGAAGCCTCGTGACGATGTCGTAATCGTCCATGCGGGCTAGTTCCTCTCCGCTGACCTCGTCGTCTTCGACGAGGGCGAGCATGGCGCGTTCCATGAGAAGCTCCCCGGCGCGGCAGGTGTGGTGGTAGTAGACGCTGGAGTGCATGGCGAAGCGGGTGACGAGCAGGTTCTCGGCGGCGTTGAGCCCGTCTCGGGTGATGACCACGCGTTCGTCCTCGATCGCGACGGTGGCCATCAGGCGAAGCGCGTCCACGCTCGTGGCGACGCCGGTGTAGTGGCCATCGCGGAGCAGGTAGTCGATGCGGTCCACGTCGAGGGGGCCGGAGACGAGGCCTTTGAGCCGGTGTTCGCCGAGGATGAGGGCTTCGATGGTCTCGAGGGAGAGGTCGTGCTGTGCGAGCGTCTCGGTGAGGTGGTGACGGATGCGGTGGACGGACCAGTCCTCGTGGTCGAGGCCTGTGGCGTGCTCGACGACGCCTTCGCTGGTATGGGAGAAGGGGCTGTGGCCGACGTCGTGCAGGAGCGCGGCGGCGGCCAGGTGGCGGCCTTCGTGGTCGGGGAGGTCCAGGCTGCTTGCGGCGACGCGGGCGAGGTGGTGGCAGCCCAGCGAGTGCTCGAAGCGGGTGTGGTTGGCGCCGGGGTAGACCAGGTGCGCGGTCCCCGTTTGTCGGATGAAGCGTAACCGTTGGAAGACGGGTTCGTCGATGAGGTCGCGCGCGTAGGGCTCGACCACGATGAAGTCGTGGACGGGGTCCTTGATGCGTTTGGCCTCGGGGTCCTTGGCGACGTGGGGGGTCGCGTCGTCCGGCGGGGGCACGGGGTGGGGAGGCCGGGCTGCGGCGTTTAGTTTTTCCCTAGGAACGTGGAGAGGACCTGGATCCGAGCTTTCTCGGCGTCGAGCCCCGATCGCGTGTCCTTGTAGAGACCGTGGAACTCGAGCAGGGCCTCCTCGAGGCCAGGGGGCACGGGTTGCTCGTCGTCGCGCAGGCGGCCCTCCAGGGCGAACAGGGCGAAGCGGGCGCCTTGCAGGAACGCGTCCAGGTACTCGGGGTCCATCGCGGAGGGCTCGGAGAGAGGAAGGTCCTCGGGGATCAGCGACACCTCGGGTCCCGTGATGGGGGCGTCGTGTATAATGCAGGACCTGTGTTCTCCCCCCGAGTTCAAGGGGTCTGTCACCGGAGTCCATGCCCTCGCTTGCCCCGCCGACGGGTGAACAACGAAGGGCGAGCGCGAGATGAGAAAGGCCTTCAGTCCCCTCCGCCGCCTACATAAACCATATAAATCCCCCCTTTTATACGGGGGTTGCGGCGGTTAAAAGATGAGCAAAATCAAAATCGAGAACGTCGTGGCCTCCACCTCCCTCGACACCGAGCTGGACCTTCAAAGCATCGCGCTCGCCCTCGACAACGCCGAGTACGAGCCCGAGCAGTTCCCGGGGCTCGTCTGCCGCCTGAAGGACCCGAAAACCGCTGCGCTCCTGTTCCGCAGCGGCAAAGTGGTCTGCACCGGCGCCAAGAGCGTCGAGGACGTCCGCCGAGCCGTGAACATCGTCACGCAGCGCATCGAGGACGCCGGCGTCAAGGTCAACCGCGAACCGGACATCCAGGTGCAGAACATCGTCGCGTCCGCGGATCTGGAGTCCGATCTGAACCTGAACGCGATCGCGATCGGGTTGGGCCTGGAGTACGTGGAGTACGAGCCTGAGCAGTTCCCCGGCCTCGTGTACCGGCTCGACGAGCCCAAGGTCGTGGTCCTCCTGTTCGGGTCCGGCAAGCTCGTGTGCACGGGCGCCCGCCAGCCCGAGGACGCGCAGCGTGCCGTGGAGAAGATCCGCGACGAGCTCACGGGCCTTGGCCTGCTCACGTGATGGCGAAACCGGCCCCTCCCCCCGCCCCCGGCCCAGCGACCACGCTCCCGCCTCGTAAGGCAGGTGCCCCCTTGTGAGCGTGGACGCTCCGCTGCCGGTGTTGGACGATCACTTCCACCTGGACCCCCGCGGCCGGCGGACCGAGGCCGTCAAGGACTTCCAGCGGGCCGGCGGCACACACCTGATCGTGGTGCACAAGCCCTACCAGGGGTCTCCTCCGCGCGACAAGCAAGGCCACCTGGACGCGATGCGCAAGACCTTGCGCATGGCACGCAAGGCCCACGAGGCCACGAGCGTGCACGTGGAGACCGCCGTGGGGCCCCACCCGGCCGAGCTCACCCAACACCTCGAGGCGGGGCTTTCTCTCGAGGAGGCCGTACGCGCGTACCGGTCCGGGCTGGACGCCGCGCGCGAGCTGATCGAGGACGGGCCCGCGATCGCGCTGGGCGAGGTGGGACGACCCCACTACGAGGTCGACGAGGACGTCTGGGAGGCCAGCAACGAGCTCTTCCGCGAAGCGCTCAAGCTGGCCGGCGAGCTCGACGTGGCCGCCATCTTGCACACGGAGAGCGCGACCCCGGACGCGATGCGAACCTGGGCCCGCTGGGCCGACGAGGCCGGGCTCGGGCGCGAACGCGTGGTCAACCACTTCTCTCCGCCCATCGTGGACCAGGACAAAACCCACGGGTTGACCCCCTCGATCCTGGTCAGCAAGGAGAACCTCTCCGAAGCCCTCGAGCAAGGGTCCCGCTTCCTGATGGAGACCGATTACATGGACGACCCGGACCGGCCCGGGGCCGTGCTTGGCCCCAAGCTCGTGCCCCGGCGCACCCTGCACCTGCACGAGGACGGCACGCTCGGCGAGGAGGACTGGGCGCGCGTGCACATCGATCTGCCCTGTCAAGCGTACGGGATCGAGACCGACGCGTAGCCCGTCTACGCCTCGGGCTCGGTCGAGTGCATGTGCTCGCGCGGGACGCCCCCGCCGCGGATCCAGCCCCGCACCCGGCGCGGCGTGTAGGGCTCCTCAAGCCACGCGATGTCCTTCTCGTCCAGGGAGGCCTCGGCGGCTTCCACCGCGCTTTCCAGGTGCTCGAGGGTGGTGACCCCCACGATGGGCGCGGTGACCTCGTGCTTGCTCAAAAGCCAGGCAAGCGCCACCTGCGCCGGTTCCAGATCCTCAGCTTGGGCTACCTGCGCCACGCGGTCCTTGATCTCGGAGGCAGCCTCGCCGGCGTACATCTCCTCGGGCGTCCCGCTTTGCGCCCTCTGCGTGTCTCGCTCGCGCCCGGCGTGGGCAAGCTCGCCCCGAGCCAGGGGGCTCCAAGGGATCACGCCCACGCCTTCGCTCCGACAAAGCGGCAGCATCTCGCGCTCCTCCTCCCTGTAGAGCAGGTTGTAGTGGTTCTGCATCGTCTCGAATGCGTGGTACCCGCGGGCTTTCTGGCGCTCGAGCATGGTGGCGAACTGCCAGGCCCACATCGTGGACGCGCCCAGGTAGCGCGCCTTCCCATCGCGTACGACGCGGTCCAAGGCTCTCAAGGTCTCCTCGCGGGGCGTGCGATGGTCGAACCGGTGGATCTGGTAGAGGTCCACGTGATCCGTGCCAAGCCGGTCCAGGCTCGCATCGATCGCGTCCAGGACGTGCACGCGGGACAGGCCCCGCTTGTTCGGGCCCTGGCCCGTCGGGTGGAAGACCTTCGTGGCCAGGACCACATCCTCCCGGTACCCTTGGATCGCCTCCCCCACGATCTCCTCGCTTCGCCCTCGAGAGTACATGTCCGCCGTGTCGATGAAGTTGATGCCCAGATCGAGCGCGCGATCGATGATGGGTCGGGCCTCGTCCTCGCCCACGACCCACGGACGCCACGAGGGATCGCCGAAGCCCATCGTGCCCAGGCAGATCTCGCTTACGCGCGTCCCGGTCGAGCCAAGCTGGACATGCTCCATGCAGGGGGAACCCGCCGCGGGCCCTTGGCGGTTTCCCCGCCCTCCGAGGCGAAACAACGGCGCACGAGGGCCCCACGATCGCTCAGGAGCAGCGAACGACGCACGGGAACAGGAACACCGAAGAACCCCTTCTCCCGTACCCCGCTCATGGAGATGCCCGACGACGAGGTTGCCGATCCAGCCGTCGACCCGGCCCCCGGCACCGAGACGAGTCCCGGGCCTGATCCCGGGCGCGGGGCCTCCGCCGGACGCCCAGGGGACGATGTGGACGGGTCCGCGAAGACCTGGGCCACGGCCGGGCACCTGTCCGCGTTCGTGTGGCTGATCGGGATCCCCGGCCCCATCGGACCGCTCGTCGTGTGGCTGCTCAAGCGAGGCGAGCACACGTTCATCGACGATCAGGCCAAAGAGGCGCTCAACTTCCACCTCTCCATCGTGATCTACATGGCCGCGATCATGCTCGTCTCGATCCTCTTGATGCTCCCTACCTTCGGGTTGGCCATCCTCCCGGGCGCAGCGGCCGTGCTCGTGATCGGGCTCCTGTCCATCGTGTTCACCGTCATCGCAGCCTACCACGCCAGCGAGGGCGAACGGTACCGGTACCCCCTCACGATGCGCCTGATCTCCTAGCCCTGCAGGCCAACTCTTAAGCGTCTCAGGAAGGAATGGGCACGCGATGGGGCCCTCAACCATCACGGTGTGCTCGAACTGCACCGCCCGCACCAGGGACGCATCCGACGACCGGTGCAGGCACTGCCTAGAGCCCCTGTCGGTTCGCCGGTTCGCGACCGAGGAAGAGCTCGAAGCCTACCGCAGGGACCGCGCCGCACACGGCGTCGACATCCCCCAAGACGAAGGCTCCAAGCCCCGCCTGGGCCTAGCCTCCTTGTTCGCGCTGGGCTCCATGATCCTGGTCCTGGGTGGTGTCGCCGTCGGCCTGACCAGCTACTTCGCAGGCGGCCTCACCGAGCTGATGGCCTCCCTCGGGGACGCCTCTTGGATGCTCGGCATCGGCGTCGCCATGTTCGTCGCGGCCCGCTCGCTTGGAGGAGCACGATGAAGCCCCCGGACACGATCGAAGGAGAACGCATCGAGAGGCTCGGCGTGAACAGCACGTGGGAGGCCAAGCTGGGAGAAGGATGCGAACTGCACGTGACCCTCTCGGATGGATCCGTGCTGTTCGTCATCCGCACCGGGCTGGAATCCGCCCAGAGCGAGATCGAGACATGGCGCGACGAACACCTGGGCAAGGCCTTGGACGACACGCGCGAGATCGCGACGGTCGCCCTCGAAACGGGCGGCCGTCAGGTCACGCTAGACATCACGCTCGAGGACGGGTTCAGCTTCGAGGGGGACCTGATCCAGGACGCCCAGCGCGTGGACAAGGGCACCGAGGACCTGGAGACGGAGTGGACCTTCGAGGGCACGCCCGGCGTCGAGATGGGGGAACCGGATCCAGGCGACCCGACGCGCTGACCCGTCGCAACGCTTTCCACGGCTGGCCCCATGCGGGCCTGATGTCCGAGGACGTTGTGTGGACGAGCCTTGAGGCCGAGACGGGATCCTTCTTCAACGTCGTGAGCACGACGCCGCGGGCTCAAGTCACGATGATGACGGTCGAGCCGGGCAAGGTCGCGGGGGGCCCGAACACGCATGCGGACAGCGACCAGGTAGCGGTCGTCGTCGAGGGCGAGGCCACGGTGAGGGCCTGGGAGGAGGGGGTCGATGCGTCGCCCAGGGAGGAGGTGTGCAAGCCGGGGTCGCTGATCCATCTGCCGGCGGGCACGCAGCATTGGGTGAAAAGCACGGGCGACGAGGCCTTGGTGTTTTTCAGCGTGTACGCGCCGCCGGAGTATTAGCCGGGGTTGCGGGCGTCTTCGATGCCCGCGTGCAGCACATCGCCTGCGGAGGCGGTGAACCGGTAGGGGCCAGGGTTCTCCCAGGTCGGGGGCAGGGACAGGGTGAGCTGTTGGCCAGGCTCGATGTCCGCGTGCACGCTGGCGAGGGTGCGCTCGCCGGTCGTCCCGTTCATGGCGAACACGTCCAGCGTGCCCTGGGACGCGGAGGGGGTTCCGTCGGGGGGGTCCGCGATGTCGGACAGGCGCACGTGCACCGTGCCGGGTGCGTCGTCGAGCGCTTCCATCGTGAGCGTGTCTTGGCTCCGTTGGACGTCGACGAGGGGCGTGGCCGGAGCGGTCTGGATGGTGCGGATCTGATGGAAGATGCCGGGGGGGCTCGTGAAGGAGAGCGTGTAGTCCCCGGGCTCGGGGTCCTCCAGCGTCACGGTGCTGGTCCAGGCTTCGGGGAGGGGCTCTCGGCCCTCGTGCTCGGTCCCGTCGGGCGTGGTGACGGTGAAGCGCGTGGGCAGGGGGTTGTGGTCTCCAAGCTGGTTGGTTTGTCGCCAGATGGCTTGGAAGAGGACGTGGTCTGCTTCGTGGACGGTGATCTGCTGCTCGGCGACCGTGCCCGTGGTGCCGCCGGTGGTCGCCACGCGGGGCTGCGTGGCGTCGTAGGCGCCGGCCCAGTCCAGGGCGCTGGCTGCAAGCGTGACCAGGTGCAGGCGCGTGGACCATTCGAAGGGGTGGGTGTCGATCCCGTTCTCTCCGCTGGGGATGGCGCCCTCGGGCGTCCAGGCGGGGGCGCCTCGAGCGGTGCAGAACATGTCGTGCGTGCCGGGGTGGAACGCGGTGGGGTTGGGGTGATCGTCCGCGGGTTCGGGGGCGCGGTAGTTCTCGTTGAAGGCTCCTGCGTTCCCGCCGGCGGCGTCGACCTCGCGCACGGAGCGGTCCGCGTTCGTGCGCATCCTCTCGTAGGGTTCGTCTTCCATGAGGGGGCCCTCGGGCCCGTACGCGTCGAAGTCCGTGGACCCTTCGCCCATGTTGTGCAGGTCCAGGCACGCGTGGGGTGTGGCGTCCCAGAAGGCTTCTCGCAGGGCTTGCGTGGAGGGTTGCGTGAACAGGTAGTTGTCGCGGTTGGGGTCCACGTTGAGCGCGGTCTCGCGCTGGTACGCGGCGGCGCCGTCGGGGTTGGCGACGGGGACGAGGTGGAGGGTGAGCCGGTCGAGGATCTCGTCCCGGTGCTCGCGCAGGTCGTGCACGATGGGCGGCGCATCGTCGGGGAGCTTCGCGTCGGGCTCGGCGAGGGTCTCGATGGCGAGGAGGATCGCTTCGCCTCCCGTGGGTTCGTCCCCGTGCATGCGGCCGGTCATCCAGACGTGGAAGGGGCCCGAGCCCACGGTGACCTTGTCGATGGGCCGGTCTTCGAAGCTGGTGCCGATCGTGTCCACGGTGACACGGTCGAGGCGATCGTAGGCGGCCAGGCGGTCCTGGATCTCCTCGGGCGTGTGAACCTTCTCGAACCAGGTCGTCTCCGCGGCGTCGGCGTCGGGGGACTCGGCGGGGGCGGGGTTGTCTGCGTCGAGCCCGATGCAGCCGGCCAGCATCAGGGGCGCGGCGAGCGCCAGCAGGAGGGTGGCCCTCGTCATCGGCTCAGCAGCATCGGGGGGCGTGATAGGGCTTCGGGTGACGCGGGGCGGGCTAGGAGGGGGCTTGGTGGCGTTCGACCCAGTCGGGGTTCAAGCGGACAAGGTGCAGGTAGCGTTGGTCCTCGAGCAGGTAGGAGAACCGGCGGGGCCCTGTGGTGGAGGCGTCCAGTTCGCGTCGCAACCGTCGGCCCTCGCGGGTGTCCAGATCCCAGACGCGGGCTTGCCGGCGGGCGAAGCATTCCCCGCAAAGCGTGAGCGTGCCGGCTCCTGGGCGGGGGGGCTCAAGGTTGACGGGTTCGTCGTCGGGCTGGGCGTGGCATGCCTGGCATGGGGCGGGCGTGGGCATGCCTGGATGTTCCTCCTCGCGGGGGTGAAAAACACCGGGGCTGGTTCCCGTCGTTTTGGATGCGAAGCTTACAGGATTGGCTTGCAGGGCGCTCAAAGCGTCGACTTCTCACGCTTCGCTGACGTGCTCTTGCACCCAGTCTTGGCGAAGGCGTACCAGGTGGATGTCTTGCTCGGGTTCGACCAGATAGCTGTAGCGCCGGTGCGCGAACTGGGACTTGTCGGGGAGCTCGTCGAGCAGCTGTCGACCTTGGGAGCCGGTCGCGTTCCATCGTTTGGTCTCGCGGAGGTCCAGGCACTCCTGGCAGATGCGGATCTCTCCGTCGCCGAACGCGACCTCGTTGAGGGTCCGGATCTCCGTTCCCAGGCGGCCTCGTTTCCCGCAGGTCAGGCACCTTGCGTCCATAGGATCCGTACCCGGTTGGCTCGGGGGCCCCTTGAAGGAGGCCAAGCGGTCACGAGCCGCGCCTGGGAAGCACCCTACGCGGCCTAGTCGCCTCGGTGCTGGAGGCGCGCTTCCTGCGGGATGTCCTCCATGTTCTGCCCGCTCATCGCGGTTCCCAGGCCCTTGGAGACGTCCACGACGGTCTCGGCATCCTCGAAGTGCGTGGTGGCTTCCACAATCGCGCGGGCCCTTGGCGGGGGGTCCTGGCTCTTGAAGATGCCGCTGCCGACGAACACGCCGTCGTTGCCGAGCTGCATCATGAGCGAAGCGTCCGCAGGCGTCGCGATGCCTCCGGCAGCGAAGTCCACGACCGGCAACCGTCCTTCCTGGTGCACGTCCAGCAGGACCTCAAGCAGGCCGTCCTGGATCTCGTCGAGGGGCCTCTCGGCGAACACGCGCTCGCCTTGTCCCACGGTGAGGGACTGCTCGGCCTCGACCTCGTCCCTGAGGCGCTCGTAGGGGCGCGCGTAGCGGGTGGCCAAGTCCTCCAGCTCGCCCTTGTCCATCCGCGTGACGCGATCGATCGCGTCCGCCATCAGGCGGCGATGCCGGACGGCTTCCACGATGTTGCCCGTGCCCGCTTCGCCCTTGGTGCGGATCATGGCCGCGCCCTCGTAGATCCGGCGCACGGCTTGGCCCAGGTTCGTGGCCCCGCACACGAAGGGCACCTCGAAGCCGTGCTTGTCGACGTGGAAGAACGGGTCCGCGGGCGTGAGCACCTCGCTCTCGTCGATCATGTCCACGCCGAGCTCTTCGAGCAGCTGCGCTTCGACGAAGTGCCCGATGCGCGCTTTCGCCATCACCGGGATCGTGACGGTTTCGATGATCTCCTCGATCACCTCGGGGGCGCTCATGCGAGCCACGCCCCCTTCCGCTCGCAGGTCCGCGGGGACGCGCTCGAGCGCCATGACGGCCACGGCGCCGGCCTCCTCCGCGATGCGGGCTTCCTCGGGCGTGGTCACGTCCATGACGACGCCGCCTTTCTGCATCCTCGCGAAGCCTCGTTTCACGAGCTCGGTCCCGTGGCGCATGTCTTCGAGGTCGACCGTGCGGCCCATCGTCCCGGGATATGCTTGGAGGATAAGAGGGTTGTCCCGGCGCAAGCGAGCGCGTGGCGGGCACGGTCGTGGCCACGCGAGCCTCGCACCGGAAGGAAAAATCAAGTACCCCTCCCCGTCCCTTGGGGACGCGTGCATCCGTTGACCTCTCGCGAGCCGTCGGCGGTCAAGAGCCTCGAAGCGCCCTGTGCCTGCTGTGCACGCCCTCACGCCCGGGAGGGATCCCCGTGACGGAGTTCGGATCCACCAAGCCGTTCACCATGGGCGTGGAAGAGGAGCTCCAGATCCTGGACCCTGAAACGGGGAACCTGGTCGCACGCATCGACGAAGTGCTCGGGGGCGCAGGCGACGAGGAGGGCTCCGAGCTGCAAAGCGAGCTCTTCCAGGCCGTCGTGGAGACGGCCACGCCCAAGTGCGAGACCATCGGGGAGGTCCGCGAGGAGGTCAAGCGCTTGCGCGGGCGCCTGGTGGACCACTGCCAGGACCGCGGGTACGCCATCGCGGCCGCCAGCACGCACCCTACCGCGCACTGGGAGGACCAAGAGTACACGGACAAGGACCGGTACGAGGAGCTCATCGAGACCGTGCAGTGGCCGGCCAAGCGCGAGCTGATCTTCGGCGTGCACGTGCACGTGGCCGTCGAGCACCCCCAGCAGGCCATCTTCGTGAACAACCACTTCCGACCCTTCCTCCCGCTGATTTTGGGCTTGTCCACGAACAGCCCCTTCTGGAAGGGCGAAGCCACGGGGCTGAAAGCCACGCGCCCGCGCATCTTCGACGCGCTGCCCCGATCGGGCGTGCCTCGCGCGTTCAGGGACTTTGCGGACTTCAGCGCGGCCGTGGACACGTTCAAAGCGGTGGGAAGCATCGACGATGTGACCACGATCTGGTGGGACGTACGGCCCCGGCCCGACCTGGGCACGGTGGAGATGCGGATCCCCGATATCCCCACGGAGACCCAGCAGACCGTCGCGCTGGCCGGGCTCACGCAGGCCATCGTGAAACGGTTGGCGGACGCGTGGGAGAACGGAGAGGAGCCGCCGCTGGAGCACAACATCGAGGTCATCAACGAGAACCGCTGGCGTGCCATCCGCGATGGCATCGAGGCCGATCTGATCCAGATCCAGGACGGGGAGGTCGAAGCGGTCCCGTTCAAGGACGCCGTGGACAGCATGTTCGACCTGTTGGGGGATGTCCCCAAGGAGCTGGGCCTCAAGCAGGAGATGGCGACGCTTCGAGAGGTCCTCGAGCGAGGCGAGACGGGCGCCGAGCGCCAGCTTCGCATCTACGAGGAGACCGAGGACTTCCTCGAGGTCATCCGGGACATCGTGGACCGGACGCCGCCCTGACGCGCGTGCATGTTGGAGAAGCCCAAGTGGCTTAAGGGGGGAGCTGGGGAGCCGGCCTGAGGACCCCCGGATGAAGCCACGAGGGCCCCCCCGCCGCAAGACCCCGATCCTCCCCGGCGACCATCGCTCGCTCCCGTTCACTCCCGAGGCCGCGACCCGCCGAACCCCCGAAACGCTGGTCCCCCGGTTCGGGGAGACGTCGGATTCCACGATCGGGGTCGAGGAGGAGCTGCAGCTGGTAAGGCCCGAAGACGGACGCCTCACGGAGCGGCCCTCCGAGCTGGCTGAAACCATCTCCGACAGCGGAGGACGCCTGCAGGCCGAGATCTTCCAGGCCATGCTCGAGACCACGACCGTCCCCTGCGCGGACGTGGACCGCTTGGCCCGCGAGATGCGGGACCTTCGCACCTGGACCCATGACGCCGGTCGCGAGCACGGGTTCGCCGCTGTGGCCGCCGGCACGCACCCCTTCGCGACCTGGGAGACCGAGCACACCACGGACGCGCCCCGGTACAAGGACCTCATCGGCAAGATCGGGCTCCCGATGGCTAGCGATCTGGTCTTCGGGCAGCACGTCCACGTCGGCGTCGGCTCCAAGCAGGAGGCGATCCACGTAGCCGACGAGCTACGAACGCGCGTGCCCCTGCTTTTGGCCTTGTCCGCCAACTCGCCCTTCTGGCGGGGCCTCGACACGGGCCTCGAGTCGGCGCGCGTGAACGTCTCCGCGGGCGTGCCCCGCTCCGGGCTACCGCCCAGGCTGGGGACCTGGGACGCGTTCCGATCCCTCATCCAGGCCTACGAAAGCACCGGAGCCATCGACGATGTCACCGAGGTCTGGTGGGACGTTCGCCCTCGACCGGATCTGGGCACGGTGGAGGTCCGCATCGCGGATCAACCCACCCGCCTGGTCACGAGCATCGCGTTGGCCGCGCTCACGGCCGCGTTCGTGCTGCATGCCGCCCAGGGCTTCCGCCGGGGCGAGGCCCCCCGTCAGGGTCCCTGCAGGGCGCTTCTCGAAGAGAACCGGTGGCGGGCCGCCCGGCACGGGGTGCGCGCCCGCTTCATCGAGGCCCCTCCCTCAGGGGAGGCCCGAAGCGTCCCCTTCGAGGACGTCTGGGACCGCACCATCAAGGACATCAGCCCGACCATCGACCGGATGGGCATCAGGGACCAGATCCAGCACCTCGGGGACCGGGTGCGCTCCCGCGAGGGCGGCGCGGACAAGCAACGGGCCGCGTACGAACGCGGGGAGAGCCTGACAAGCGTCGTCGAGGACCTGGCCGAGCGAACCGCTCCCTGAGCCGTCCCCTTCGGCCGGGGAAGAAGGCTTCTTCCGCCCGGCGCACCGATAAGCTCCTAAAGGCGCATGCCGTTGGTTCTCACGGCGCGCGCTAGCGCGCAGCGTGGGGTGGAGCCTTGACCAACTTCGGAAACACCGACCCGTACACGGTAGGCATCGAGGAGGAGTTCCAGATTCTGGACCCGGACACGTACCAGCTCGTGTCCCGGGCCGAGGAGGTGCTCGGGAAACCAGACGAAGGCCTCGAGGAGAACCTCAGAAGCGAGCTCTTCCAAGCCGTCGTCGAGACCGCCAGCGACATCTGCCACGACATCGACGAGGTCCGCAACGAGGTGCACCGGTTGCGCCGAAGCCTCGCCACGGCCCTCGAAGAGAAAGGCTACGCCATGGGCGCCGCCGGCACGCACCCCTTCGCGCGATGGCGAGACCAAGAGCACACCGACGCCGAGCGATACGAGACCCTCATCGACGAGGTCGGCTGGCCCGCCCGACGCGATCTCATCTTCGGGCTGCACGTGCACGTGGCCGTCCGCAACCCCGGCGAAGCCATCTACGTCAACGACAACATCCGCCCCTTCCTCCCGCTCGTGCTAGCGCTCTCCGCCAACTCCCCCTTCTGGCAAGGCGACGCCACGGGCCTCGATGCGACCCGCACCCGCATCTTCGACGCGATGCCCCGCACCGGCATGCCATCCCGCTTCGAGAACTGGACCGCGTTCACGCAGACCCTCGAACGCCTCAAAGCCGTCGGCAGCATCGACGACATGACCAAGATCTGGTGGGACACCCGCCCCCGACCCGAGCTCGGGACCGTCGAGGTCCGCATCGCGGACCTGCCCACCGACGCCGAGGCCACCATCGCGCTGGCAGCCCTCATCCAAGCCCTCGTCGTGCGCCTCTCCCACGCCCACGAAGCCGGCGAAGAACCCCCCGTCACGCACCAAAGCGACGTGATCGTAGAGAACCGATGGCGCGCCATCCGCGACGGCGCCGACGCCGAGTTCATCCAGTACGACAACGTGGACGGCGTCGAACGGTTGCCCGTCCCCCGCGTGCTCGACGCCACGCTCAAGCACCTGGGTGACGTGCCCGCCGAGCTGTCCATCAAGAACGAGCTCGCCACGCTGACCGACCGGGCCACGCGCGGCGCCACGGGCGCCCAACGCCAGCTCGACGTCTACGAGGACACCCGATCGCTCCGGGACGTCACGCGCGACATCGCCGCCCGCACCGTGCCCTGAGCTACTCCGCGGTCCAGGGCTCGTCCACGCGCTCGTAGTCCAGGATCTCGTCGTCCTCGAACCAGAGCTTGATCTCCTGGCTGGCCGTGTCCGGCGCATCCGACCCGTGGATCACGTTGCGCCCGATGTCTAACCCGAAATCGCCCCGGATCGTGCCCGGGCTCGCATCCAAGGGATCCGTTTCCCCGGCCAACCCGCGCACGGCACGGATCGCGTTGGGACCCTCCACGACCATCGCGACCACGGGCCCGCTCGTGATGAACGCGACCAAGTCCTCGAAGAACGGCTTGTCCTCGTGCACCGCGTAATGCGTGCGGGCCAGTTCGTCGGTCACGCTCACGGTCTTCATGGCCGCGATCTTCAACCCTCGCTCCTCGATCCGCCGGATGACCTCGCCCACAAGGCCCCGTTGGACCCCGTCGGGCTTGACCATGGCGAAGGTGCGCTCGGTCACGGCGTCTCACCGCTCTCGTGGTGGCGGGTCCACTCCTCGTACCGCGGCTCGCGCTCCAGGTCAATCATGTTCCGCCGGCACTTGCTCGAGCAGAACGCGAACTGGTTCCCGTCCTTCTTGATGAACAGCATGCCCGTGCCGGGCTCGATGGGTTCCCCGCAGAAGCTGCAGACCCGGTGCTCGACCATCGTCAGCGCACTCCAAGCTTCTTGGCCTCACGGGCCGTCTCGCGCAGCATGAGGACATCGCCCTCACGGATCGGCCCCATCGCGTTCCTGGTGATGATGCGTCCCTTGTCGCGACCGTCGAGCACGCGCACCTTGACCTGCGTGGCCTCGCCGGTCATGCCGGTGCGCCCGATCACCTCGACGACCTCGGACGGGATGCCGCGGTCCTGATCCTCTTCAGCCATGACGCCTCACCTCACTCCTTGAGGGTCTCCACTTGATCGACGACCTGGTTGAGAAGATCCGCGCCCCGGCCCGGGTCCACGACCGCGGCCGTGGACGTGGACACCTCGAGCCCAGCGCTGACGCCCAGCTCGTCCTTGCTGTGGACGTACGTGTACGGGACGCCCTTCTCCTCGCACAACAAAGGCACGTGCGCGAGCACCTCCTCGGGTTGCACGTCCTGAGCCATCACGACGAGGTCCGCCTCGCCGCGCTCGATGGACTTGGTCACCTCGTTGGCGCCCTTCACGAGTCCACCGCTCTCCACGGCGTTCTCGACGGCCTCGTACGCTTTCTCCTGAAGGTCGCGCGGAGCCTCGAATCGAACATACATCGCGGCCATTGCCATCATCTCCTTGCGGATCGCAGCGTGGCGCGCTTGCGCCTTCGCCCTACCGAGGGCCTCATCGGCTGCGTGCCGCCCACAAACCAGGGGGTGTATTTGAGCGTTGGGGGTCCAGGCAGGCACCGCTACCCGCCCTGGGACGACCCCGCCAACGCCGCCACCACCGCCGCCAACACCACGCGCGTGGACCGCCCCTCCCACACCAACCCCCGATGCCCCACGCCCGGGACCGCCACCGCCTGATCGCCCCACCGGGCCGACGCCGCCGGGACGACGCGATCGTCCACATGCGAGAACACGCCCGTGCACGGCACCCACGGCGCATCCTCCATCCCACCCGACACGCCCGACGCACCCTGCCCCACCTGGGACCGATCCAACCCCCCGAACGGGACACGCCGCGTGCCCGCATGAGGCGTCCCCACGAACACAGCATGCGCCACGCGCGCCGAGCCCGCTCGATCCATCGCCCACCGCAACGCCAACCCCCCCGCGCCATGAGCCACGCCCACCGCCAAGCTCCCCGCCTCGTCCGTCACCCTCTCCAACCGGTCCCTCACCAAGGCCCCCAACGCCTCCACGGTCCCCCCCGCCTGGGAAGGGTCCACGATGTGCACGTTCCTGAATCCATGCTCGCGGAACAGGCGCGCCAGCTCAGCCATGGATGCCCACCCCAAGGCCGGCTCCGGGACGAGCACCAACGGCGGCCCCCCCTCCCGATCCAGCACGTTCCCCGGCGGGTCCTGGAACCACGTAGCAGCCCGGCTCACGAGCCCGCTGAGCGTGGCCTTCGCCTCGCTCCCCAGCGCATGCGCGTACGCGCGGACCGGTTGCGGAGACCGCTTGTCCCCTCGGGCCTGACGAATCGCATGATGAAGGAACCCGCGCCCCCACCAGCAAGCTGCCGCCACGCCCGCCACGAGACCGCCCGCCACGACCCACGCGCTCCAGGCCACGCCAGCGCTCCGATCAAAGCCCCAACTGCTCGGCAAGCGCCACGGTGCGCTGGGCCTGCTCGATCACGGGCCGATCGATCATGCGCCCCTGGAACCCGATCACGCCACCCTCCATGATGTCCGCGTCCTCGACCGCATCCAGGATCTCCCGCGCCTCGTCGACCTCCTCCTGGCTAGGCGTAAACGCCTCGTGCACAGGCCCGATCTGGTCCGGGTGGATGATCTGCTTGCCCACGTACCCGAGCTCGCGAGCACGTTGAGACTCTTGGGCGAGCCCGTCCAGGTCCTCGTAGTCGATGTGCACTTGGTCGATCGCGTCGACGCCGCCCAAGGCGGCAGCGAGCACGACGCGGGAGCGCGCGTACGCGACCTCGTGGTTGGAGCCGGTGCGGCGCGCGCCCACGCTGGCGGCGTAGTCCTCGGCCCCGAACACGAGGCCCTGGATGCGCGGGATGGTGCCGGCGGCTTCCCCGATGTCGTGGGCTGCGGCGATGCCGCGCGCGGTCTCGAGCTGGGCGAGCACGTGGATGCTCTCCTCTTCCACGTCGTGCTCGTTCTCGGCTTCGCGCAGGCGACCGTCGAGGCTTCGTAGCTGCCCGGGGCTTTCGACCTTGGGCGCGACGATGCCGGCGGGCCGGGCGCGGGCAGCAGCCTCCACGTCGTCGAGGAACCACCGGGAGTCGATGGTGTTCACGCGGATCATGCGCTCGGCGAGCGCGTTTTCCTCAAGGTCGAGGATCACGTCCGCGATCTCGTCGCGGGCGTCGTCTTTCTCGTCGGGCGCGATGCCGTCCTCTAGGTCCGCGACGACGAGGTCGGGCCCGTCGTCCATGGTGAGCGCGCTTTCGACGCGGTCGGGACGCGTGGCGGGCGTGTACAGCATGGACCTTCGAGGCGTGGGCTCTTGGGGGTCTTCGTCGTCGGGGGCGTCGTTGGGCAACCGGTTCAGGCCTCCTTGACGGCTTCGGGGTCTTGGGTTTCGACGAGGAACACGCGTTGGAACCTGCACACGGTCTCGTCGTTCTGGTTGGTGGCCAGGGTTTCGGCTTTGACGAGGCCGCGGCCGGGCGTGCTGGTGAGGCGTTTGGAGAGGATCTCGCTGCGGGCGCGGATGGTGTCGCCGTGGAAGACTGGGTGGGGGTGTTCGACCTCTTCGTACCTGAGGTTGGCGATGATGGTGCCCTCGGTCAGGTCGGGCACGCTGAGGCCGACGGCGAGGGAGAAGGTCAAAAGCCCGTTGACGACGCGTTCTCCGAAGGGCGTGCCTTTGGCCCATTCCGCGTCCAGGTGGAGGGGTTGCGTGTTCATCGTCATGGAACAGAACGTGACGTTGTCGCTTTCGGTGATGGTGCGACCGGGTTCGTGTTGGAAGGTTTGTCCTTCCTCGAACTCTTCGTAGTATAGGCCCACGGGCGTCTCCTCCGTTCCTGGGGTCCGTGCGGGACGATTCGTTGAAGGGTCAAGAACGTGTCGGAGTCCACATCAGGAGGCGGGTTGGACCTCGAAGATGCCGGTCATGCCGGCCTCGCTGTGCCCGTTGACGTGGCAGTGGAAAAGCCAGGTGCCGGGGTTGTCGAACACGACGCGGATGGTGACCTCGTTGTATCCGGCCACCGGGTCGTTGGGGTTCACGGTGTCCTTCCAGACGAGCTCGTCGGGGTCTTCGTCCCCGTAGGAGGTCACAAGGAACCGTTGCCCGTGCACGTGCATGGGGTGGGGGACGGGTTCGTGCTCGGCGTCGTCCTGGTGCTCGTGCCGGATCGTGATGTCGACGACGTCGCCTTGTTGCACGGTGTAGACGGGTTGGCTTTGCCCCGACTCGGCGTCGCGGATCAGCCAGTCGACGTCGTGGTCGGTGGGGAAGGGGTCCATGTTGGCGGGGTCGGGGTACCCGGCTTGGCCTTCGTGGTGGTCGTGGCCGTGATCGTGTTCGTCCTCGTGGGGTTGGCTTAGGACCAAGTCCCAGGCGATCCGTTGGTCGGGTGTCTGCTGGAGGACGCCGCGTCGGTCTTCGGCGCGGGCTTGCTCATGCGGGCCTGGGGGGGCTTCCAGCGTGGTAAGCAGGCCTCCGGGGTCTGGCATGCCGCCGGGTTCGACGAGGGCCAGCGTCTCCCCCATGGCGTCGTCTTGGATCCGGGCGGTTTGCTCCGTGCCGAGCACGACGTCTACGATGGCCCGTTCGCCGGGGCCCAGGGTGAGGGTGTCGATGCTGCGCGGGGCTTCGAGGTAGCTTGCGCCGGCGGCGATCTTCTCGACGCGGTCGAACCCGTCGAAGGTGAGCCACCATGTGCGCGCGTTGGCGGTGTTGATCAGGTGCAGCCGGTGCCGTTCTTGGGGGAGCACCTCCAGGTGCGCGGGCTCGTCTGTTCCGTCGACGAACAGCTGGTTGCCCCAGCGGCCGTCGACGGCGTACGTGACGGCGCCTTCGTACACGTGGGGGAGGTCCCCGTCTTCGATGAGCAGGTCGTCGAGGTGGACGACGTGTTCGGGGGGCCAGGCGTCGGTGTCGTCTTTGGGGGGGTCCACGATGAGGGCCCCGTAGAGGCCCATCTCTTGCTGCCGGTCCCCGTCGACGTGCGTGTGGTACCAGAAGGTGCCCGCGTCGGGCAGGGTGACGGTGTACGTGAAGGATTCTCCGGGCGCGACGGGGTCTTGCGTGATCCCGGGCACGCCGTCGTTCGCGTTGTCGAGGCGGATGCCGTGCCAGTGCACGGTGGTGGGGACTTCGAGGTGGTTGTCGAACTGGATCTCGACGGTGGCGCCTTGGGGGGCTTTGAGGGTGGGGCCGGGGACTTGCCCGTTGTAGGCCATCATGCGGAGGGTGTCCCCGGTGCCGGGGTCGTGTTCGACGGGTTCGGCGGTGAGTTGGTAGGTGTCGCCGTCGTCGAGGTTCACGGTTTGGGTCGCTTGGCTGGAGGGGAGCCCTTCGGTCGAGCGGTTCATCTCGTGCAGGGTGTCGGGCGTGTGGGTGTGGGTGTCGTCGTCGGTGAGGCTGATGCAGCCGGCGGCGAGGAGGATGAGCGTCGCGACGAGGAGCCATCGTTTCATGGGGGGACCCCTCGCGGATCCGTGGGCATCGACCCCTGTTTCCGGGGGGCCCTATTTGAAGATTGGTCTACGGGACTCATCGGTTCGCCTCCTGGAGGGGCCTAGATGACGGTGCCGTGTTTCTTCTCGGGGAGCGCCAGGTCCTTGTCCTGGTACGTGTCCAGGCGCGTGATGAGCTCTTCCCGGAGCTTGGCGGGGGGCGTGATCTGGTCGACCACGAGCTCGTCCGCCATCACGGTCACGTCCACGTCCTCTCTGTACTCCTCGCGCTTGTCCTGTACGAACTGGGCTCTTTCCTCTTCGTCCTCGATCTCGTCGATCTTGCGCCGGTACACGGCGTTGACGGCCGCCTCGGGTCCCATCACGGCGATCTCAGCGGTGGGGAGCGCCAGGAGCGCTTCGGGCTCGTACGCAAGCCCACACATGGCGTATAGCCCGGCCCCGTAGGAGCGTCGCACCACGACGGGGAGCTTGGGTACGGTGGCGGTGCTGGTGGCGTAGATGAACTTCTTGCCGCGCTTGAGGATGCCCTTCTTCTCGACGTCCTTGCCCACCATGAAACCGGGCGTATCGCACAAGTAGAGAAGCGGGATGTTGAACGCGTCGCACTTGGTGATGAACTCGGCGGCCTTGTCGGCGCTTTCGGGGAAGATGGCGCCGGCTTTGTGCGCGGCGTTGTTCGCCACGATGCCGATGGGGCGGCCGTCGAGCCGTGCCCACGCGGTGGTGAGCTCGGGCGCGTAGTCTGGGGAGAGCTCGAGGAGGCTGTCCTGGTCCACGATGGCTTCGATCACATCGCGGATGTCGAAGGGCGCGTTGGGGTCCTCGGGCACGATGTCTTGGATCCGTTCGGGGTCCGTGCGGGGGGGCCTTGTTTCGTACCGGGGCGGGGCTTGGTGGCAGTTGTCGGGGAGGTAGCTGAGCGCTTGCGCGGCGAGGAGCGCGGCGTGTTCCTCGTTCTCGGCGACGAGGTGGCAGCTTCCGGAGCGCTTGGCGTGCACGTCGACGCCGCCGAGCTCCTGCATGCTGACCTCTTCCCCGGTGACCATCTGCACCATGCGGGGGCTGGCGATGCACATCGCGCTCATGCCTTCGACCATGATGGTGACATCGCAGAACACGGGCGTGTACGCGGCGCCGGCCACGCAGGGCCCGTAGAGGACGCTGATCTGGGGGATCTTCCCGCTGAGGAGGCTGTGGTTGTAGAAGTACTTCCCAATGCCGTTCTTCTGGGCGAAGAACCCGCTTTGGTCGGTGATGCGGGCTCCGCTGGAGTCGACGAGGTAGAGCATGGGTTTCCCGGCTCTGAGGGCGCGCTCTTGCGTGCGCAGGAACTTCTCGACGCCCTTCTCGGCCATGCTGCCGGCTTTCACGGTGTAGTCGTTGGCTTGAAAGAACACCTTCCTCTCGTCGAGGGATCCCACGCCGGTGACCATGCCGTCTGCGGGCAGATCGTCGTCGGCGAGGTAGTTCGCGAACAGGCCCTCCTCGGTGTCGGGCCCGTCGGGGAAGAAAAGGCGCAAGCGTTCGCGCACGAACAGCTTGTCGTCCTTCTTGAGCCGATCCTTGTACTTCTGGGGGCCGCCTTGCTTGATCTCGTCGATGGCTTCGAGCAGCCGCTCGTCGAGGCGTTTGGCGCCTTCGTCCCCGGAGGGGGCCTGCTTGCCCATGGACGGTCAAAGCGGGATGGGGTAGAAAAACCGGCCGGTGGTCCTCGCCCTCCGGCGTCCCACGAGGAGGCTCGAAGCTCCAGCTCGAAGATAGCGGGGCCGAGCTGGCCAGAAGGAAGGTTTTTGGGGGATGTAGGTGTTGAAGGGGGCGCCCGTTGGGGGCAAGGGAGGTAGCAGCCTGGGTACGAGCGTCAGGAATTGGACCATGGGAGGCTTTCGCAGGTTGAGGCGCGTGACGCCAACGCGCTGCCCGAGGCTTCCCGATCGGTCGATGCGGCTCGCCCCAGTTGCCCCGACCCGGGCAGGAGAGACAAACGATGAGCAAAAAGCTTCTAGCAGCAGCGATCGGAATCGTGACTGTCCTCGCCATGGCCCCGGGCCTGGCGACCGCAACCGGGGTAGGCGACGCGCCAGCCCCGAACCTCGTCGAGGACGGGGACGCACAACTGACCCCAAGCAACGAGCTGACCTCCGTCTGCGAGGCGCCCAGCACGGCGGATGCCCTGGTCTCCCAGGGCCCGGATGCGATCCCCGCTGAGTGCGACAACGGCGAGTTCGTGCGCACCGGCTCCTACATCGGCATCGGGTTCGGCGACCTCCCGTACGCAGAGGAGGGCTGGACCGGCCACTTCGAGGCCTGGCTCGAGTGGGAGGGAGGCGAACTCGGGTTCCGGGTGTCCTTCAACAACGGTCAGATCGAGAGCACGGAGGTCCTGACGCCGGTCCAATGGCCCGGCATCGGGGACACGTTCGACCACTACTGCCTTGCTTACGAGAGCCAGACCACGCTCGAGCTTCCGATCGCGGAGCACGCATGGGGTTGCGCGGTCTTCGGGGACATCTCCCGTTAACCGGTCCGTGCACCGGGGGGTTCCCCGGTCTCTTCTTCTATCTTCTTTTCGTCTCAGGAGTCGAACCCTTCCTCCCCCTCGAGGCTCGGATGGGGCCGGGGGGGAGCGTCGAAGGGCTCGGCGAAGTAGTCCTGCATCACGGCGACGCTTTCCCGCTCGCGCCGGTTGCGTTCCTTCTTGGTGATCTCCTCCACACCCGGCGGCACGTCGCGGTCCCGAAGCGTGAAGTACCCCTTGGGGGCGACCCAGTCGTGGTAGAAGTCTGGGTCGGCGTCCTCGATGAGGCTGATGCCGACCTTGGCGCCGTCCCCGGCGCTCACGATGGCCTGGTGGTACTGGTCCGCGATGCGTCCGGCCGCGTAGAGGCCGTCGATCTCGGTGCGTCCCGCCTGGTCCGGTTGCAGGTACGTCTTCGAGCCAGCGTCTCGCAGGTCAGGGTTCAAGGGTTCCAGGTAGTCGGGGCTGTCCTTGGTGGCGGCTACCAAGCGTTTGGCGTGGAGGGTTCCTTTGTCGGTTTCCACGGTGAAGGTGTCCCCTTCCCTCGTGACGGTTCGGGCCTTCCCGTCGCGCAGGGTGGCTCCGTTGCGTTCGGCTTGGTCCTCGATCATGTTGACGAGGAGGCGGGGGTTCACGCCGGCGGGGAACCCGGGGAAGTTCTCCAGGTGAGCGTTGCGCTTGACGAGGCTTGCCCCGTAGTTGAGCACGAGCGTGGATAGCTCTGCGCGGGCCGTGAAGATACTGCAGGTGAGCCCGGCGAGCCCGCCGCCTACAATGATCACGTCCCAGGCGTCGTCGCTTGTCTCTTGCGCGCGACCGTTCTCGGACATGGTTGCGCCTAGCCACGCGGGAGCCCTATCTGAGCTTTATGGCCCACGGGAGCTGCCCAGGCCACGCTCGTCCGGGAAGGGGTGCTCGGTCCTACGCCGGCGAGGGGGCATCTTCCGCCGGAGCTCGAGCGAGGATCTCTTCCCCCGCGGCTTGTAGCGTTTCGACGGTGTGATCGGCCTCGGGCGGGGCCTTGAAGCGTTCCCAGGGGAAGCGTTCCCCGGTGACCCAGACGGAGCGAGCCCCGAAGCGTTGCCCGGCCTCGATGTCGCTTCTTTTGTCCCCGACGATCCAGCAGGCGTCAGGGTCCAAATCGAAGGCTTCCCGTGCTTTGTTCAGCATGCCTGTGGAGGGTTTGCGGCAGGGGCAGCCTTGCCCCGGCCGGTGCGGGCAGGCGTAGGCTGCATCCAAGCGGCCGCCTTGTTCTTCGACGCGTTCGCGGATCTGCTGGTGGAACCGGGCCAGCTTGTCTGGGTCGAGGAAGCCATACCCGACCCAAGGCTGGTTGGTAACGATCACGGTGAGGTAGCCCGCGTTCGAGAGGCGAGCGATCGATCCCGCAGCGCCGGGGACGAGCTCGAGCTTGGTCGGGTCGAAGAAGACGTGCACGCCGCGCTGGTTGACGACGCCGTCGCGGTCCAGGAACACGGCCTTGTTCGTCACGGTGGCACGCGCCCTGTCATGTGTCGTTGAAGCGGGTGAGGGTGTGCTTTTCGTTTTGCTGGGCTTCCACGACCGCGATCGCGGCCAGGTCGACCACGTCCTCCATGCTGTCGCCTCGTTGCAGGATCATCACGGGCTTGTCCGTTCCCACGAGGATGGGGCCGGTGGCTTCGGCGTCGGCGAGGCGTTGGAGCAGCTTGTACCCGATGTTCCCGGCTTCCAGGTTGGGGAAGATGAGCACGTTCGCGGGGCCGGAGAGGTCGCTGAACGGGTACGTGTCTTGGAGGATGTCCTCGACCACGGCCGTGTCGGCCTGCATCTCGCCGTCGACCTCCAGGTCCGGGTCGGCTTCGCGCACGAGCTCGGCGGCCTCGCGCACCTTGTGGGAGAGCGGGTGCTCGGCGCTTCCGAAGTTGGAGAAGGACAAAAGCGCCACGCGGGGGTCCACGTTGAACCGGCGGGCGACCTCGGCGGCTTGCTGGCTGACCTCGGCCAGGTCCTCCGCCGTGGGTTCGATGTTGACGGTGGTGTCCGCGAAGAAGTAGGCCTCGTCGTCGAACGTCATCATGTAGAGCCCGGAGACCTTGTCAACGTCGGGACGCGTCCCGATGACTTGGAGGGCGGGGCGCAGCGCGTCCGGATAGTGCGAGGTGCGCCCGCTCATGAACACGTCCGCATCGCCCGCGTCCACCATCACGCTGCCGAAGTAGTTGGCATCCGAGACGCGCGCCTTGGCCTCGTTGCGCGTGATGCCTTTGCGCTTGCGCTTCTCGTAAAGGTGCTCGGCGTACGCGTCCTGCTTGGAGGAGGCGTTGGGGTCGCGGATCTCGAAGCGGGCATCGATGCCCATCTCGTTTTTGACCTCCACGACCCGGTCCTCGGGACCCAACAGGATGGGGTGCGCGTAGCCTTCCTCTTGGAGCAGGGCTGCAGCGCGCAGGATCGTGGGGTCGGTTCCCTCCGCGAAGACGACGCGCTTGGGGTTGCCGCGGGCCTTGTCGAAGATCACGCGCATCATCTCCCTTGCTTTGCCCTGCCGGCTTTCCAGCTCGGCCACGTACCCGTCCAGGTCGATCTCGCGGCGCGCGACGCCGCTTTCCATGGCCGCACGGGCGACGGCGGGCGCCACCCAGAGCAGAACGCGCCGGTCGAGGGGCTTGGGGATCAGGTACTCGCGCCCGAAGTGCAACCGTTCTTCCCCGTACGCACGGGCGACGTTGTCCGGCACGTCCTCGCGGGCCAGATCGGCCAGGGCGTGCGCGGCGGCGGACTTCATCTCGGCGTTGATGGTGCGTGCCCGCACGTCGAGGGCGCCGCGGAAGATGAAGGGGAACCCGAGCACGTTGTTGATCTGGTTGGGGTAGTCCGAGCGGCCGGTCGCCATGATCACGTCTTCGCGGGCCTCCATGGCCTCCCCGTACCCGATCTCGGGGTCGGGGTTCGCCATGGCGAACACGATGGGGTCCTCGTTCATCGACCGCACCATCTGCTGGGAGACGATGCCTCCCACGCTGACCCCGATGAACACGTCCGCGCCGTCCAGGGCCTCCTCGAGGGTGCGCTCGTCCGTGTCCCGAGCGTACGTCGCTTTGAACTCGTTCACGTCCTCGCGGTCGGCGTGGATGACGCCGCTGGAGTCGCACATGGTCATGTTCTCTTTGCGCGCCCCCAGGGTCCGGAAGAAGTCGGCGCACGCGATGGCGGCCGCGCCGGCACCGCTGAACACGATGTGGACCTCCTCGATGCTCTTCCCGGCCAGGTCCAGCGCGTTGATGAGGCCGGCGCCGGCGATGATGGCGGTCCCGTGCTGGTCGTCGTGGAAGACGGGGATGTCGAGGGACTCTCGCAGGGTTTGCTCGACGATGAAACACTCGGGAGCCTTGATATCCTCAAGGTTGACGCCGCCGAATGATGGTTCGAGCGCTTCGACAGTTTGGATCAAGGTCTCGGCGTCGTCCGCATCGACCTCCAGATCGATGGCGTTCACATCGCCGAACCGCTTGAAGAGGACGCTTTTGCCCTCCATGACGGGTTTGCTCGCGGCGGGTCCGATGTCGCCCAGGCCTAGGACCGCGCTCCCGTTCGTGACGACTGCGACCGTGTTCGAGCGGTTCGTGTACCGGAAGGCCTGATCGGGGTCCTCGGCGATTTCGCGACAAGGTTCCGCGACGCCGGGCGTGTAGGCGAGGGACAGGTCCGCCTGGGTGCGGGAGGGCTTGGTCGGCACCACGCCCGTTTTCCCTGCGGGGGGCCGGGAGTGGTACTCGAGCGCTTCCTCGCGGGAGGGAGGCTTCGCCATGCTCGGGGGACGCACCAGGCTTGGTTTAAGCGTTGGCAAGCACGGGAGACCGGGGCAGGCTACCTAGGCCCACTTGCCCCTGAGCAGCTTCTGGGTCTCCTCCATGTGCGTGGTCTCGTCGCTGACGAAGTCGTCGAGATCGTTCGCGAGGCCGGGTTGGCCGGCGTCCTCGGCCAGATCCGAGAGCTCCGTGTAACGGTGCACGGCATCGGTTTCGCTCTCGAGCACGACCTCGAGCATCTTGCGGGGCTCGCCAGGCACGGTGACGGGCTTGGGATCCGTGGCGGGGTTGCCTCCGAGCGCGTCGATCTTCTCGGCGAGCAAGTGTGCGTGGCCTTGCTCGTCTTGAATCTCGCTCCCGAAGAACTCCTTGAGCTCGCCCCGGTGGATCCCGCTGACGGTGGCCGCGTACGTGTTGTACATGATGATGGCTTGGTACTCGTAGGCTAGGGCCTCGTTGAGACCGTCCAGTAGCTCCGCTTCGCTCGCCATGGGCCGTCAAGCTGCAGGGACCTACGTAGGCTGCACCAAGTCATGGTTTGGAGGGCAACCGCCTGGCTTGGACACAATCGCGATTCCGGGGCGGGGGACTCCTCATTCCTCTTTATATGAGACGTGCCGTATTCCGATACGGGCGATGGCCGTGCTTGATGCCCAGAAAAGGAGCAAGATCATCGAGGTCTTGGAGGGGAACGGAGCCTCCTTCATCGCTGTGTTCGGTTCGTATGCGAGAGGCACGGAAGAAAAGGACAGCGATGTCGACATCCTCGTTTCTTTCTCGGATCGGAAATCCTTGCTGGACCTTGCGAGGATAGAAAGAGAGGTTTCAGAGGAAGTAGGCCTCCGGGTCGAACTCGTGACGGAGAACGCTCTCCATCCGTTGATCGAAGACTCCGTCCGGGAGGAGATGGAGGTCCTCGTCGGATGACGGATGAAGAGGTTTACATTCGCCATATCCTCGAAGCTGCTCGGCGAATCCAGGAGTATTCAGAGGATATAGCTTATGAAGACTTCATTAATGATCCAGAGAAGCAGGATGCGATCGTGAGACGGCTTGAAGTGATCGGTGAGGCAGCCAAGAACCTGAGCCAGGAGACGCGCGGGGCCTATCCTCAAATCCCCTGGCAGGATATCACGGGTATGAGGGATGTCCTTATCCATCGTTATTTCGGGGTCGACCTCGACGCGGTTTGGGATACCGTCGAATCTGATATCCCCCACCTTGAGGCTGCTCTATCCTAGGCGGGATAGCAGAGCAGGGTTGCGCAGCACCGGCGACGCGTTCATCAAGGCGAACCCGCCTGCTGGGCACGTGACCAGCGTCACCCTCGAGATGATCCAGGCCGCCCATGAGACCCTCGCGGACCCGCTCAAGCGCGGCGTGATCGAGCACACGCCCGTGCTGCGAGCCGAGAAGCTCAGCGAGGCCACGGGCGCCGAGGTGTTCCTCAAGCTCGAGAACCTCCAGCACACCGGCTCGTTCAAGGTCCGCGGCGCGTACAACCGCATCGCGAACCTTAGCGCGGACGACCGCGAAGCAGGCGTGATCTGCGCAAGCGCCGGCAACCACGCCCAAGGCGTCGCGCTCGCCGCGCGCGAGCAGGGCGTGCACGCGGTCATCTGCATGCCCGAGGACGCGCCCATCAGCAAGGTGCAGGCCACGCGCGAGCTCGGCGGCGAGGTCGTGCTCGAAGGCGAGAACTACAACGCCGCCTACGAGCACGCCCGAGCCCTCGAGCAAGACCACGGCTACGCGTTCGTGCACCCCTACGATGACCCGCTCGTCGTGGCCGGGCAGGGCACGCTCGGGGTAGAACTTGTCGACCAGGTCGAGGACTTGGACGCCGTGCTGGTCGGCGTGGGCGGCGGGGGCCTACTGGCGGGCATCGCGACCGCCGTGCACAGCCTCTCACCCCAGACGCGCGTGATCGGGATCGAGCCCGAGGGGGCCAACGCGTTGGCTCGCTCGCTCGAGCAAGGACGCAAGGTGACGCTGGAGGGAGTGGACACGATCGCGGACGGGTTGGCCACTCGCTCGTGCGGGGACATCGCGTACGAGGTCGCCCAAGGCATCGTGGACGAGGTCGTCGTCGTGGACGACGACGCGATCGCGCGGGCCATCCTGGACCTGCTGGAGAGCGAGAAGACCGTGACCGAAGGAGCCGGCGCCGTGGGGCCGGCTGCCCTGTTGGAGGGCGCGGTCGACGTGGAGGACCAGCGCGTCGCGTGCGTGGTCTCCGGCGGGAACATCGACGTGACGATGCTGGCCAACATCATCGACCGGGGCCTTGTGCGCTCGGGGCGCTCGCTTGCGATCGAGGTGCCCCTGGCGGACCGCCCCGGCTCGTTGCACGAGGTCCTTGGCCTTCTGGCCCAGACGCGTGCGAACATCACGGAGATCGAGCACAACCGGCGCCGGTTGGACGTGGGGGTGAACACGGCGCTGGTGCGGATCGAGGTGGAAACGCGCGGGCCCGAGCACGTGGACGAGCTGATGGACCGGTTGCACGAGGCCGGGTACGATGCGCGCCTGGACCGCGATTAGAGACGGTCGCGAATCTGACGGAGCACGCGCGATTGCTCGTCCAAAACGCCCGTTTGCGCATCCAGCCCCATCTCGAGCGCGTCCAACCCGCGGACCATGCCATCCTCGCCTGCCAACGCGCGCTCGATCCTCTCCAACCGGACCGCGCCGTCCTCGCCCACGAGCGCATGCTTGATGGCGTCCAACTCGTCCAGCTTGTCGTCCATGGAGACCAGCCGCGTCCCGTTCTCCTCCACGGCGCGGTGAACACCGTCCACCTGGCCCTTCTCGGCTGCGTACACCACGGTCGCGACGACGCCCATCGCGGAGGCAACGGAGCCGAACACCATCCCGATCTGCCCGATCAACCCCCACCAGCCCCTGTACTCCCCGATGGCGGAGATCACGAACACGAGGAAGGCCAGGAACGAGACCGTCCACCCGATGCGGATCGCGGTCTCCGGCTCCGGCTCCCACGTCATGCTCCTGTCATCCTGCTTCGAGCCCATATCCTTACCGGGACCCGGTGCGCCTTGAACCCTCGAGCAGACCGTCTCGAAACTTCCTGACCACGTTCGCGGGTTCCGAACCGGTTTTAGGGCCCCGCCGGCATCCCCACGCACCCCCATGGAGATCGTCGTCCTCGTCAAACCCCTGCCCCAAGACCCAACCAAAAGCGCCGACGCCATCGGTACCGGCCCCACCCAAGACACCCCCCAACGGCTCAACCCCCCAGACCGAGCCCCCCTCCGCATCGCGCAAGGGCTCAAAGCCGCCCACGACGCCACCATCCACCTCGTCGCGCTTGGCCCCCCCAGCGCCACCGCCGCGCTCCAAGACGCCCTCGCGCTCGCCGGTGACCACGCCCACCTCGTCACCGGCGACGACGTCACCGGCGGCGACGCCTGGGCCAACGCCCACGCCCTCGAAGCCCTCCTCCGCAAGATCGGATCCCCCCCGCTCGTCCTCGCCGGCACACGAAGCCAAGGCCAAGGCACCGGCCACACAGGCCCCCGAACCGCGATCCTCCTCGACCGACCCCTCATCCACCGCGCCAGCACCCTCACCCTAGACGAAGACACCCTCCACGCCACCGTCACCACCCGATACCGCCAAGACGAACTGAGCACCCCCCTCCCAGCCCTCGCCACCATCGCCCCCCACGCCCGACCCAACCTCGACACGCCCCACCACCACGCCCAACGCACACGCCTGGACCACGCCCAACGCGACCGAACCCTCGACGACGCGCTCCACGAACACACCCTCCAGGAGCTCACCATCCACGAGAACCTCGTCGGCTGGCGAGGCTCCCCCACCCTCACCCTCGACACCACCCCCCGCGAAACGATCCAACGCGAGGCCCGCCACGTCGACGCAAGCGACGAGGACGCGCTGGCCACCCTCGCCGACGAGATCCGCCCAGGAGGCACGCCGAGATGAGCATCGCAGACCGATACGACGCATACCAGATCCGCGACCACGGCACCTACCAAGACGCCTGGGTCTACGCAGCCACCCGCAACGGACACCTCCTCCCCGAGACCAAGAACGCGCTCGGCGCCACCCGCACCCTCCTCGACGCGTACAACGACCGCTACGACGCGGACGAGAACCTCGTCGCCATCGCCCTCGGACGCGACGCCCCCCGCGCCGGCGCCGCCTGCCTCGAACACGGCGCCAACACCGCGTACGTCGCCGAACACGACGCCCTCACACGCTTCAAGCCCACCACGCACGCCCGCATGGTGCTCGAAGCCTGCACCCGCACCGACGCGTACAAAGACTACGACCTGCCCCGATACCTCCTGTTCCCCGCCACCGAGGACGCCAATCTCCTCGCCGCGCACGTCGCCTCCCACCTCGACACCGGCGTCATCCCCGACATCGAAGACGCCACCATCGAAGACCTCGACATCACGCACCCCTTCAAGACCGGAAGCCACACCCAACCCTTCCCCCGCACGCTCACCGCCACCCGCCGACCCCACCACGGCGCCTCCCGGGTCCGCACGGCATGCCTCGATAACGAAGCCCGAGACTTCCACCCCCAGTGCGGCGTGCTCGCCCCCAGCGCTGGAACGACCCTACCCCCCGACCCCCAGCGCGTGCACCAAGGCCGCATCCTCCAGATTCCCACCGGGCTCGACTCGCTCGACGATCCCGTCACGGTCGAGAAAACGCACGAGCGAACCCGCGGGCCCCAACTGGACCGAGCACAACGCATCGTAGCCGTCGGGCGCGGCATCGAGAAGGACCCCGACAGGGGTCTGCGCTTGGCCCAGAAGCTTGCCGCTGCCCTCGAGGGCGAGGTAGCCGTCTCCAGGGGCGTCCTCACGGCCCGGTATCCCGTCAGCGAGCAGGTGGACGAGCTCGTCACGGAGGACCGGCAAATCGGCCAGACGGGGTCGAACGTGCGAGCGCAGGTGTACGTGGCCGCGGGAATCCACGGAGCCCCTCGGCACAATATGGGGATTCGGGAGGCGGAGCGGGTGATCGCGGTGAACGAGGACCCGGAGGCTCCGATCCGAGAGGTTGCTGACGTGTTCATCGAGGGGGATCTGTTCGAGGTGCTTGCTTCGTTGACGGAGCGCGTCAGGGAGGGGGAGTCCTGATGGAGCAGGTGGAGGCGTTGGTCGTGGGCGCGGGCCCGTCGGGGCTGGCGTGCGCGGCCGAGTTGGCTCGGGAGGGGGTTCAGGTGTTCGTGATCGATCAGGCGCCCGCGCCGGGCGTGAAGAACGCTCGCGCGGTGCTTCATGGGCGGACCTCGGGCCCGAGCTTGGACGATGTGTTCCCTTCGTTCTTGGAGGAGGCCCCGGTGGAGCGCCGGGTGGGGTCGATGCGGATGCATTGCTTGGGGGAGGATCGTCGGGCGAGCTTCCGGTTGGATGGGTTGCAGGCGGCTGAGCATGCGTGGTCGGTGGTGGTGGATCGGTCGCGGTTCGATGCGTGGTTGGCTGGGCGTGTGGACGAGCGTGCTCAGGACGTGGGGGGTGGCGTCGCGTTCGGGGTTCGCGCGGAGGATGTCGTCGAGGAGGGGGGCGAGGTGGTGGGCGTGCGCACGACCGAGGTGGGGGAGGTTCGCGCGGAGGTGATCGTGGCCGCGGATGGGTCGGCGAGCGCGGTCGCTCGCGGGGCGGGGTTGCGGTCGTGGGGGGACCCGGAGGGGTGGTTCGTGCAGGCGCACGCGGATGTGCATGTTCCGGGGGGGAACGGGAGCGAGGGGGCGGTGTTGGATCTGTTCACGGGGGGCCCGTTGGCGTCGGTGCGGGGGTCGGGGTTCGTGGCGCCTCGGGAGGGGGGTGTCCGCGTAGGGGTGTGGGCGCGGTTGGATGCGGTGTTGGAGCAGGAGAGGGGTGCGGAGGCGGTGTTGGAGGAGCTGGTGGAGCATCCGGGGGTGGCGTCGTGGTTGCCGGAGGGGTCTCGTGAGGTGGGGTTCGGGGCCTCGTTGGTGCCGGATGCTCGTCGGGTGGGCGTTGCGTCGCCTGCTCGGGGTCGGGTGTTGGCGGTGGGCGAGGCGGCGGGGCATGGTCAGGTGTTGGGCCCGTTGGTGGACCCTCGGGGGACTTCGGGGGGCATCTTGGCGGCGCGCGCGATCGTGGCGGCGCGTGAGGGGGGAGCGGTGGAGCGGGCGGGGGATCGGTTCTCGGGGTTGATCGAGGAGCATCTGGGGGGCGTGGTGGATCCGGCTCGTTCGGGGGTGGCGTCCGCGTTGGCGGGCGTGGCGTCGAGCGTGCCGTGGGGCGTAAGCGCGTCGCGGGTGCGTTCGTGGGTGAACGATCCGTCGTGGGCGAGGGCGGTGCCGGATTCGGTGTTCGTGACGGCGGAGCTTCCCCTGCGCGTGGCGCGCGAGGCGGGGGAGCGGGTGGAGGAGGAGCCTCGTCGTGATGTGGTGCGATCGTTGGAGGAGCGTGTCGGTGCGTTGTCGTGGGAGACGGACGTCGAGGAGGCTCATGTGCGGTTGCGCGAGCGGGGCGTGGAGGAGGCGGGGGGCGCGGTGCATGCGTGCCCGATGAGCCGGGCGGGTTCCTCGTGGGGGTGTTTCCGGGTGGAGGAGCCGTCGTCGGAGGATGCGTTCGTGGCGGTGGATTATCAGGCGTGCGTGGAGTGTGGCGCGTGCGGCGTGTTGGAGGGCGTGGCGTTCGAGCCTCCTCGCGGCGGGTTCGGGGTGGCGGGGAAGGGGGCGGGCGATGTGTCGGAGGGGTCGGGGTAGGCCTCGTGGCGCGGCTCCTCAAGGGCGGTAGCTTCGGGGACCCCCGGGCGGAGGGTTGACCCCCTCCCGGGGCCTGCCTAGGGATGCGATGTTGTGTTCCCGTTGCCATCGAAGGTTCTCACAGGAGGCCGGGTGCGCCCGGTGCCCGGCCTGCGGGCATGCCTCCTGCATGGCGTGAAGCGGTTCCGGTACGTATTTGCCCCCGAGTCGGCGTGCTTGAGCCGGATGCCCGTCGAGGAGGCCCTCGAGCGGTTGGAGGACGTGGACGACGCCGTCGACGATCCCGAGGCTCAGGAGGGCCTCGATGAGGTCCGCGCGATCTTGAACCGCTTGCCGGGCTCGGAGTACATCCGCAAGTACACGGGCCAGGACATGGCCGAGGCCGCCATCGGGGCCACCGTCTTCTCGCTGCCGCTTCTGGTCGAGGACGGCGTGTTCGTGATCGCGGAGTGGTTTCTGAGCCGATCGGTGGGCCCGGTGCCGGTGTTCTTCACGCTCAACGCGTTCGCCGTGATGTTCCTGGCGGGGTTCCTGTTGTACGCGACGGACATCCGCGAGGTGAAGATCTGGAGACCGATCCTGGGCTTCATCCCGCGCCGTTTCGTGGGCGTTCTCTCCATCTCGTTCCTGGTGGCCGCGGGCATGCTGTTCATGTGGGGACGTCTCAGCGAGGGGGCGCCGTCGGGGCTCGAGCAGCTTTCACGGGTGACCGTCGTGTGGGCGGCGGCTGCGTTGGGCGCGGTGCTGGCCGACATCCTGCCGGGCGAGAGCAAGGGTCAGGACCTTAGCGAGATCCTGGGCTGACGCCGGCCCAGGTTCGGTCGGCGTGTCCTGTCCGTACGTTCGCGAGCCCCTCCCGTGTGAGGGAACATGGGGCGTGGGCGACACGGTGGGGGCAGAAGACCTATGGGCTCACGAGACAGATCCCCCGGGGTGCCTTGGAAGCCTGATCCGGACACGGCTCTCTGGATTGCGTGGATCACCGCAGGCTTGTTCTTCCTCTTGTTCGTCGTCTCTGCGGTGGGCGAGATCCTGGGATGGTGGGGCCTGATCGGCGAGATCGGCATGGGGATCGGGGGCCTTGTGGGCGTGCTCGTCACGATCGCCAGCCTTCTCTATGGCGCCGGGAGTGGGCAAGTCCAGAACGTAGGCGATGAGGTCGAGAACGTGGGGGAGGATGTCCGGTCCAACGGGCGCTCCCTCGAGGCCATCGAAGAGGGCATCGTGGGGGACGGGGGCATGGTCGAGGGGTTGGACGGCCTGGCGAAGGCCCTGGGGGGAGAGGAGGGTGTGCTGGGCGAGCTGGACGTGGTGCAGGTCGAGCTGGACCGGCAGACGGGCGTGTTGGATCGCCAGGCTCGCATCCTGGGCCAGATCCGCGACCGGCTTTGAGGGGCCCGGTTACTCGACCTCGCCGACTTGCACGGTCTCGGCTTTCTGGTAGCCTTCCTCGACGGCTTCCCAGCGGTCCTCGAGCGTGTCCAGGATGCCAGGCAGCGTGGTGTACTCCATCTCTTCCAGGGGCAGCCGGTGGGGTTCGAAGGGACCGTGTTGGCGCATGTAGTCGGTGATGTCGGCGGCCTTCTCGCGCGCGTTGTCGAAGGCGGGGTCGTCGAAGTGGTCGACGGGTCCCACCAGGTGGTGGTCCTCGTCGAGGTTGAAGCCGAGGCCGACGACGCGGGGGGGGCCGTCGAAGCGGGTGCAGTCGGCGTCGTTCATGCCCACGGGCATGATGGGGCCGTTGTGGCTGCCGCGCATCCATCCGCTGACGAGGTGGGGGAAGCTGAAGGGTTCGAGCACTTCGCCTACGGCGGGGAGCCCGCTTTGGGCGCGGACGAGCGCGACGGGGTCGTCCTTGCCGACGTACTCGCCGGCGACGTCCACGAGCTTCTCGGTGCTGACGGCGACGACGGGTTCATCGCTGGGCAGCTTGTGCTCGTCGCGCGGGAACACGCGCTTGATCACGAAGCGTTCCTTGGCGCCGATGAGGGCTAGGAGCTTGTAGGAGTCCTCGGGGGTGTTGAGGTAGACGCGGTTGTGGTTCCGTACGTCCCAGACCTCGAACGTGAAGCCTCGGTGTAGGTTGGGGTCGATGACGAGGCCGGCCGTGGAGAAGGGGTCGGCGAACATTTTGTAGATGGGCAGGTTGAACGCGCCGGGCTCGGTCTTGTCCATCAGGAAGGCGAGGATCGGTTCGCTTGTGCGTTTGGTGAACTCGAGCTCGGCGACGCCGGGGCCCATGCCGCGCACGTTGCCGCTGAAGGCGTCCGAGAGAAGGTCCTGCCCGGCGCCGTAGAGGCCCAGGCGCTTGGCTTCTTTCGTGGCGGCCTCGAAGACGTCGAACGCGATGCTGTGGATCTCTTCGTCGTCTTGACCGTTGCCGTGGGTGAGGATGAGGTTGAGGTCGTCGCCGACGTGCGTGGCTTCGTAGTCGAAGATCTTCCCGGAGCCTTGGGCTTTCTCCAGGTGGTCTCGGGCGACCTCTTCCAAGCGGGGGTGCGTGGAGGAGTGCCCGGGCCAGCCGCCCACGTCGCATTTGATGATGCTGACCGTGATCTTGGTCATGCTGATCAATGGGAACATGTTGAGCGGGGTTATAAAGACCCTGCCGGCCTAGTGCGTTCGACCTCACAGCAGATAGAGAGGGCTGGGACCGGGCGCGTAAGGGGGAAACGTGCTCGGGGGTAGCTCTCACCGAGGGCGGGGATCGTTGTCCGGGACCATCTCGGCCAGGAGGCCCTCTGTGAGATCGTCGAAGGTCTCGTAGAAGGCGGCTCGTGCGTCCTCCGCCTCGGGGCACTCGTAGTCGCTCCCGCAGGCGACGATGCCGTCGAGCACCTGGTGGGCGCGCTCGGCGCTTTCCTGCATGAGATCCTCCAGGAGCCCGTGGGCGAAGGTTCGCTCTTGGATGGCTGCCTCGATCTGGTTCATCCTCTCCCGGGCCTCGGTGAGGTTCGCCTGGTGGTCCTCGGGCGTGGCGTCTCCTTGGCTGTAGTGCCAGTGGGAGAGGTCCGCGTCCTCCACGACGAGGCCCTGCTCCATCCAGAGCGTGGTCGCGTCGCCGAACGCCTTGGACTCTTCCCGCGTGACCTCTTGGTGTTCCACATCGCCTCCGGCACCCACGCATCCCGCCGTGAGCGCCGCGAAGACCACGACCAACACGGTCAACGCTCCCCGCGAGCGGTTCCCATCCATGCCCGGCGGAGCCATGGGAGGGTATATTGGGTTTGACATTCGCATCCGGTCCTTTCTCGACGGCAGAAGCTTGATGGGCCACGGAGGGCGTGGCAGGCTCCGTGCGGTTACCCCTGGATGTCCTCGACGGGACCACCGTGGCCGGGCTCACCCTTCGCCTCGAAGAGCACGACGATCAACCCTCCCCCCACCCCGTCACGATCTACGCCTCCGACCAGGAGGACAGCTGGCCCTTGTTCGAGGGGCAGACCAACCCGGGAACCGCCTGGAGACACCCCTGGCTCGAGATCCGGTACACCCCCTGGATAGGGGGGGCCCGGGAGGGGGAGCCTCTCAGCTTCGAGGACCAAGAAGCCCTTTTCGAGGCCCTCGGCGAGGCTCTTCTCCCCGGTGCCTACGTAATGCTTTCGTGCGATGGGCACCCGGACTCGCTGCGCGCGTTGAGCGTGGACGTTCCTCCGCCTTGCACGGCGCTGGGGTTCCTGTTGTGGCGAATGGGGGCGCGCTGGTACAAGGTCTGGTACTACCCGGAGGGGTGGCGCGAGGGGAACGAGAAGGTCCAAGGCAACCTCCCCACGGACGAGGAGCACGAGGCCACACGAACCCGGGAGCGGCTGGACGAGATCACGTCCTTTCTGGGCTCTGCGCTGGCCGCCTCGCATCCCGAGTGCGAGAAGCGCGGCCAACAGCTGGTCTCCGAGCACGCAGGTTTGCTGGAGGAGTAACGGGCTCCCAGCCGCGAGGTACGATCTCCGGGGACCCGCCAGGGTTTAGCAACCTATATGTTGGTTAAGGTGTGTGGCGAAAATGGTTGCAAACCATGAACGGGGAACAGAACCTCACCAACACCTGGTGGTTGCTTCGCATCACCTACGGGCTCGTGCCCATCGTGGCCGGGCTGGATAAGTTCCTGAACCTGCTCGTCGACTGGTCCGGCTACGTGCCGACCTGGATGGCCGACATCGTCGGCGATCCGGTCGTCTTCATGTACATCGTCGGCGTCATCGAGATCGTCGCCGGCATCGGGGTCCTCACGAAGTGGACACGCCTGTTCGCGTACGTCGTCGCCGCGTGGCTTCTGTCCATCGCCGTCGTGCTCCTCACCGGCGGCGAGTACGATATCGCTGTCCGCGACGTGGTCATGGCCATCGGAGCCATCGCGCTCGCCCAACTGTCCACCCACCCTGCCATCCAGGACAAGCTCGGCTCGGCACCCTAGCCCACCCCAACCCCCCCGGGGGGGGGGGGCCCCCCCCCCCCCCCCCCCCCCCCGGGGGGGGCGCCCCCCCCCCCCCCCCCCCCGCGACGGGGTTCCCCAACGCGAAAGTTCTTTAACCTCCAGACGGACGCAGGATGCGATGGCGGACACCAAGGACCAGCTGCTCCGACACCTGCTCAACGGCCCCGCCACCGCAAGCGACCTCGCCGACAAGGCAGGCATCTCCACCACCGCCGCCCGCCGCCACGCCGAAGACCTCACCGAGGAGGGACACGTCTCGCCGTTCTTCCGTCAAGAAGGCATCGGGCGCCCCAGCAAACACTACGAGATCACCGAGGAGGGCCGCGAACGCTTCCCCCGAAGCTACGACGTCGCGGCCGAGCACCTGATCCAGGCCGTCCTCGACCACCACGGCGAGGAGGGCCTCGAGGACACGATGCACGCCGTGGCCCAGAACCTCGCCAAGGATCTGGAAGACAAGATCCCCCCCGAGGCCTCGCTCCAGGAGCGAGTCCAGGCGACGAGCGCTCTCCTCGAGGATCTAGGCTTCCCCACGCACCTCGAGCGCCACGAGGACCGCTGGGTGCTCGTGCGCCGGGACTGCATCTTCCTCAAGCTGGCCCGCAAGCACCGCGATGCCGTGTGCCAGGATCTCGACACAACGCTGCTCGAGAACCTGCTCGGTGCCGAGGTCAGCCTTGACGGGTGTCTACCAGACGGTCAAGGAACCTGCCGGCACATCGTCGAGAAGGACAACGCCCGTCCTTCACAGACCTGAAGCTCGAAGAAAGGATATCGGGGAGAAGATCGGCCCATAAGGACCGATCGGAGCCAGGGAGCCGGCGGGCTCCCGGTAGGTTCATCGGAGAACTGGTGGAGTTCAAGCCGCTTACACGTACTTGATGTTCCGAGCGCGAGGGCCCTTGGGGGCCTGCTCGACCTCGAACTCTAGCTCCTGACCCTCGCCGGGTTCGGGACCGTCGATGTCGTCCATGTGGAAGAACACGTCGTCGTCCGCGTCGCCTGTCTCGATGAAACCGTAGCCCTTCCGATCGTGGAAGAAGCTGACCTTACCTGAGGCCATGATGGTACGGAGACCCCCATCACGTATAACACCTCGCCTAGTGGAGGGGAGCGATTGCCGGCATGAGGGAGAGGCCGACGCACGCGGTTTATCGCGGGCCCTCCGGCCATCCTTTAAATATCAATACGTATACAAGTAGATTGATGTCTTCGACGGTCCGTATGGAGGAAGCGGACAAACGCCGGCTCCGGCAGCTTCAGGACGACTGGGAGCGCGTGCGTGGAGAACGGCCAAGCCAGAAAGAGCTCCTTGGCCTGGCCCTGGAATTCCTAGAGGAGAATAAGGAGACCTTCATCGAGACCGCAGGCTGGGAGCCCTTCACCGAGGAGGAGGTCGAGGCCGTTGAGCAGCGTGCCCTCCACATGGGGGAGTGGGACGCCCGCGACATCGACGAGATCGTCTACGGCTCCTGACCGAGGTGGCCGGTTTGCCCGTTATCCTGGATACGTCCGTTCTCGTGGCTTACGCAAACCGGGACGATCCAAGCCACCAGAGAGCCAAGAAGCTGATGCACCGGATCCTCAAGGGGGCGCACGGTCTCCCTCTTGGACTGGATTACGTCTTGGACGAGGGGTTGACCCTTCTCCAGCGCCGGACCGGGCGCGAGCAACATGGCCGAGTGTTCGCTTCGTACTTCTTCCAAGCCCCGGGGTCCACTCAGCCACCGATCCTCGAGTTCCATACGGTCACCGCCGAGGGTATCGATCGGGCGAAGGATCTCTTCTTCGAGAGGTTCGATCGAGGCCTTTCCTTCACGGATTGCGTGATCGCGTCCGTAGCTCGAGAGCTAAGCGGGACCGTGGCGACCTTGGAGGATGGGTTCAATGGCTTGGCCCCCGTGGTACCGGGTTGAGATGGCCCCCGAGGAGGCCAGCCATCCGTTCACTCGCAGAGCCGGTGCGGGGATCCGTCTTCGCGGAGGACCCAAAGGTTGGTGGCCTGATACGCGTAGGGGGGTCCGATGCACCGTTCTCGGGTTCGGGTTCGCTTTCGGGATCTGGATGTGCTAGGCCACGTGAACAGTTCGGTGTTCTTCACGTACATGGAATCGGCGCGCGTGGGCTTCGCGCGGGAGGTGTTCGATCCGTCGCCGGTACACGAGGTCCCGTTCGTGGTGGTGGATGCTCGGTGTGAGTACCGGCGGGCGATTCGGGAGATCTGCTCGTTGGAGGTGGCATGTTGGGTCAGCCGCGTGGGAGAGAGTTCGTGGGATCTGGATTACGCGATCGAGGATGAGCAGGGGGATCGGTTCGCGGTGGGGCGTACCACGCAGGTGTTCTTCGATCACGAGGCCCAGGAGAGCAAGCCCCTCCCGCCGGGGGTGCGCGATCAGCTTGAGGAGGAGAGCGGGGATGCGTTGGCGTTCAGGAGCTGACGCGAAGCAAGGACTAGTGTGCGAAAACCGGCGTTAGCGTGTCCCTCGTAACGTCTAAACGTCAGGCCTCCGAACCATGCTAATACATGGCACGACACTACGAGACGAAGACCGGTGAAGAACGAACCACGCCACCGGGAGAAGAGACGACCAGCCCCTCCCGGGGCGGGGCCCACGAGTACGACTCCCCGGTCCACGACTACCTGGCCCCCACCAGGGCCGTGCTCGGTGTCCTGCTGGCCGCCTCCCCCTTGTTCCTGACCATGCCCGCGATGGCCGCCACCATCCTGGTCATCGCAGGGCTTTTGATCTTCGCGGTCAGCGGCTACAACACCTGGAAGACGAGGGCCGGGAACACGCCCGGACGCGGGGCCTGCGTGACGAGTCTCCTCGCGGGCATCGTCGTGGCCGGCACGCCGCTGTACGTGGACATGGGCCTGATCGCGACGTGGTTCTCCGTGCTCCTCGCCGCCGCCGTGATCTCTCTAAGCGGCATCGACCTGACGGGGACCACGGGCAAGCGCCGCATCACGCGCGTGCACCACCGCTGAACCGGGCCCACCCCGCCACGGCACGCCTAGGGAAGACAACCGTCTTCCCCTTCCCACCTATCTCTTCCCCGCCCGGGCCGCAGAGCCTTGAGTAAGCATAGACGCCCCGCGCACCCCTACGTTCTTATACTGGACGTTCTTTGGCCGTGGGTACATCGGCCTTCCGGGGTTCCTCCCGGGGGCTGAGGTGACGACACGATGGGCAACGGACTCAACGCTGGCCGGAAGCTGAAAAAGGACCGCAAGAAGTTCCGCTGGTCCGATCGGCACTTCAAGCGACGCGAAGAGAAGCTCCGCGAGAAAGCGGACCCCCTGCAAGGGGCACCGCAAGGTCGGGGCATCGTGATCGAGAAGGTCGGCATCGAGGCAAAGCAACCCAACAGCGCCATCCGGAAGTGCGTGAAGGTCCAGCTCATCAAGAACGGGCGCCAGGTCACCGCGTTCTGCGTGGGAGACGGCGCCATCAACTTCATCGACGAGCACGACGAGGTGCTCATCGAAGGCATCGGCGGCGCCATGGGCCGCTCCTACGGGGACCTCCCCGGGGTGCGGTTCAAGGTCGTCAAGGTCAACGGCGTCGCCCTCACCGAGCTCGTGCTCGGACGCAAAGAGAAACCGATGCGGTGACCCCCATGGCCGAGGACGAGGACCCCGACGAACAAGCCGAACAAGAGCCCGAGGAAGAGGTCGTCGAGACGGGGCCGGACGCGCCTGGCAGCGACATCGGCGAGTTCATCTTCGATCGCTGGGACCCCAGCGAGGTCACGCTGCACGACAAGGGCTTGGCCCGATACGTGAGCCTGACCGGTCGCTTCAGCATCCACACCGGCGCCCGGCACGCGAACAAGAAGTTCGGCAAGGCCGAGGTGAACATCGTCGAGCGCTTCGTGAACCAGCTCATGCGCACCGACGACTACACCGGCAAGAAGACCAAGGCCATCAAGGTCGTCGAGGACACCTTCGAGCACATCCACGAACAGACCGGGGAGAACCCCCTGCAGGTGTTCGTGGACGCGCTGCAGAACGCAGCTCCCCGCGAAGAGGTCACCCGGCTCCGCTACGGCGGGATCAGCGTGCCCAAAGCCGTGGACACGGCCCCCAGCCGCCGCGTGGACTGGGCGCTTCGCAACCTTGCGCAAGGCACCATCGACACGACCTACAAGAACAGCACACCCGTCCACGTGTGCGTGGCTCGCGAGCTCTTGGAGGCCGCCGACGGGAGCCCCGACTCGTACGCGGTCGGTCGCAAGGACGAGGTCGAACGCGTCGCCGGTAGCGCGCGTTAAGCCACGTTCGTCCCGCGCCCGGGATCACGTCAGGATGCCCACTAGAGGTAGGATCGGGCCAAGACGGCGATCACGAGAGCCCAGGTGAAGTTCGCCAGCGTGCCGAGCACGTAGTAGGATTCGTGCTCGTCGTCGGGGTCGCGTCGAACGATGCTTTTCGCAGCGAAGACCAGGGCCAGCGCCGTGTAGGCTTGCAGGATCACGAACGTGACGACGAGGATGTCCTCAAGCTTCCCGATCACGAAACCGGGCCCTTCGGCGCCCTCGGGCGTTTCTTGCCCGGCGACCTTGAGCAGGATGCGGACGAAGACCCCGCTGGTGAGCAGGACGAGGACGTAGGCGATCGTCCAGACGGTCCAGGGATTGGCGTGCAGCATCGTCAGGTCTCTCCCAGCAACGAGTCCACGTCGTGGGCGAACCGGTCGAGGGCTTGGGAGGTCAAGGGCGCTCTGGTTTTCCCGAGCAGTTCGGAGACGGTGGGTTGGGTGATCCCGTACCGTTCCCCGATCTCTCGTTGCATGATGCCTTCTCGGTAGGCTTGGAAGATGGTCAACTGTCGTGGGGTCCAGTCTAGGATGCGAAGGTAGAGCAGGGATCCGTAGAGGGAGAGCCTCTCGTCGTAGGTCCCGGTGTGTTCGAGGTGGAGGGGGCGGCGTTGTCTCTTCATGGCTTCGATGGCGGCGGCAGCGGCGTGGAGCGCGGGACCATCGTAGAGCCGGACGCTGGGTTCGTCCGATTCGGGGACGAGGTCCAGCGGGCCTTCGACCAGAGCGAACCGAGCTTCCACGGGGTGGAAGGCAGTCCACAGGCGGATGAGGATCTGGCCGATGTCCCCTTGGGGATCGACGATGGCTCCCAGCTCGTCGAGGCCTTTCTGGAACTCGAGGGGCGCGACGAGGGAGTCCTCGTGCTCCTCGTTGACCTCTTCGAGCGCGCGCTGCAGCTCCTCGAAGAAGCTCTGGCGCTCACGAAGGTGGCGGGAACCCTTTACGTCCGTGAGCAACGCCAAGGCTTCCATAGGTGCAACCACCAATCTGCCTTCATATAGGTCTTCCCACCTATAGATACTTTAGATAGGTGTTCAAGCCTATGTCTTCTGATATAGGCCCTTCCACCTATCCGAAAGCGGGGAAGCGTGACCCTGCAGCCTCCAGAGCCCCCACGGTACGCTTATATACCATCCTTCCTTGGTGCTGGTAACCCCACCCGCGCGCGAGGAGATGCCTCCGCGCGCAGGGCTTGACGAGAGAACAGGTGCCGACTCATGGGCCGGAAAGAAGAGAACATCGAACGAGCGCGCGAGATCATGAACAAGCCCGAGTTCATCCGGAACATCGGGACCGCCGCGCACATCGACCACGGCAAGACGACCTTCTCAGACAACCTCATCGCCGGCGCCGGCATGATGAGCGAAGAGCTCGCCGGTGAGCAACTCGTGCTCGACTTCGACGAGCAAGAGCAAGAGCGCGGCATCACCATCGACTCCGCCGCGCTCAGCATGGTGCACCAGTACGGGGGCGAGGACCACCTAATCAACCTCTTCGACACGCCCGGCCACGTGGACTTCGGCGGCGACGTCACGCGCGCCATGCGCGCCATCGACGGCGCCATCGTCCTCGTCGACGCGGTCGAAAGCGTCATGCCGCAGACCGAGACCGTGATCCGGCAAGCCCTGCGCGAGAAGGTCAAACCCATCCTGTTCGTGAACAAGGTCGACCGGTTGATCAACGAGGTCAAGATCGGGCCCGAGGAGATGCAGCGCAAGTTCGTGCAGATCATCCGCGAGGTCAACGAGCTGATCCGCAAGTTCGCGCCCGACGACGAGATCGCGGAGAACTGGCAGGTCAAGGCCGAGGACGGGACCGCCGCGTTCGGCAGCGCGCTGTACAACTGGGCCGTCAGCGTTCCCTGGATGGAACGCACGGGCTTCACCATGAAGCACGTCTACGACCGGCTCGAGAACGAGGAGGTCCGCGAGCTGATCAAGGAATGCCCGCTCTCGGACGTCATGCTGAACCTCGTGATCGAGCACCTTCCCCGCCCCGACAGGGCCCAACGGTACCGCATCCCCCACATCTGGAGAGGCGACACCGAGACCGATTACGGCCAATCTCTGGTCGACTGCAACGAGAACGGGCCGCTTTCCTTCATGGTCACCAAAATCATCATGGACGAGCACGCCGGCGAGGTCGCCGTGGGCCGCATGTTCAGCGGGCAGATCGAGCGCGGCCAAGAGGTCTACATCAGCGGCGCCGCAGGCACGCACCGCACGCAGGGCGTCAGCATGATGGTCGGCGCCGACCGCGTCACCGTGGACAGCGTGGACGCGGGCAACCTGGCCGCCGTCACCGGGCTGGGAGACGCCATCGCCGGTTCCACCGTCACGGACCTCGAGGACGTGGAACCCTTCGAGCGCATCGTGCACGTCAGCGAGCCCGTCGTGACGGTCAGCGTGGAAGCCAAGAACGTGGCCGAGCTTCCCCAATTGATCAAAGCGCTCCGGTCCGTGAGCAAGGCCGACCCGAGCATCGTGGTCGACATCGACCCCGAGACGGGGGAGAACCTCATCAGCGGGATGGGCGAGCTGCACCTGGAGGTCACCGAGCACCGCCTGCAGGAAGAACACGGCGTCGAGGTCATCACCAGCGAGCCCATCGTGGTGTACCGAGAGAGCGTGCGTGAGACCAGCGACGAGTTCGAGGGACGGTCCCCGAACCGCCACAACCGCTTGTTCTTCGAGGTTGAACCCCTGGACCAGGACACCGTGAACGCGCTGCGCGAAGGCGAATTGCCGCAGGGCAAGGTCCGCTCGCAGGACGAGAAGGAGGTCCGTGAGGAGCTCATGGAGCTCGACTGGGAGCGAGACGAAGCCCGCAGCGTCACCTGGATCGAGGACACGAACGTGTTCGTCGACGACACCAAGGGGGTCCAGTACCTCTACGAGACCATGGAGCTGATCCACGAGGGCTTCACCGAGGTCATGGAGGGAGGCCCCCTGGCGGACGAGCCCGTGATGGGGCTCAAAGTACGCCTGAAGGACGCCAAGCTCCACGAGGACGCCATCCACCGCGGCCCCTCCCAGACCATTCCCGCGGTCCGCAACGCCATCTACGGCGCCATGCTCACCGCGGACGCGCACCTTCTCGAACCGCGCCAGCGCGTGTTCGTGAACGTGCCCCAGGACCTGATGGGGGACGTGACGCGCGAGCTGCAACAACGCCGCTCCACCATCGACGACATCGAGAGCGAGGGCGAGTCCGCCATCGTGCACGCCGAAGCGCCCGTGAGCGAGATGTTCGGCTTCTCGGCCGCCATCCGCTCCGCGACCGGCGGTCGCGCCCTATGGAGCACCGAGCAGGCCGGGTTCGCCGCGGTCCCGAAGAACCTGCAGCGCGAGATCATCGGCGAGGTCCGGGACCGCAAGGGCATGAAGGAAGAGATCCCTGGCCCCGCGTACTACGCCGAGTGATTTCACCACGCGCCTGCATCGGGACGAGGGGGCGTTCCCCCCCCCCCCGATCCGTCTTTCCCCTCGGCCAGCCTTGTGCTCGGTAGAGCCTGGAACCCAGAGAGGAGCCCTGGGGCCCGGGGGACTTACGAGTTCTGCTCAAGCTGGGAACGTAGCGTTTCCTCGTCCGTCCGGAATCGGACGCCTCGCCGGTCGAGCTCCTCAAGGAACCGCAGAAGAGGGGTCTCCTCGTCCCGGGCCGCCTTCCAGGCGGTCAGCCCGCCGCGCTGGTAGGATCGGATCGCTCTGTCGAGGGCGATGCTTCGAGACCCCCTCTCGAGTGCCCGGCAGAGCATGGTGGATCGGTCCATGCCTTCGTCGTGGGCCAACCGGTCCAGCCGCCCAAGGAGGTCGTCAGGGATGCGAACGTTCCTCGTACCCATGCGAACGGGTACGCTCCGCCCGGTGACATGGGTTATTCGGTCACGTTCGAGGTTTCGATGCTCCCCGTACCGAAGCGGTTAGGTTTCAGAGCTTCATGAGGAAACGATGAGCACCGGCGCTACCGAGGACGCAGTGAAGGCGGCCAGGAAGGTTCTAGCCTCGCGCCGAGTCCGGGAGCGGTTGCTCCACCTTTCGTACTACCGAGACGAAGATCCAGGGGAGAGCTTGATGCGGGGACTAGAGCTGAGCGCTGCGGCTCTCCAGTCCCAATCGAAGGGGGATTAGAGCGTGTCGGACTCCGGGTTCGTGCTGCCTCCAAGGGCGGTGGACTTGTTGGAGAAGCTCTTGGGGGTCTTGGAGGAGAACGGTCATCGGTCCATGGTTGTGGGGGGCGTTGCGACGTTCGCCTGGGGCGATCCTCGGACGACGCGGGATCTCGATGTCGCCACTGAGGCCGAGGACGCTGAGATGGAGCACGTGGGGAGTGTCCTCGGTGGGGCAGGGTTCGAGATAGAGGGTCCATTCTCGACGGAGTGGGGGCCTCGATTCATCGTGCCCACCGAGACCGGGTTCCCGGTGGATGTGTTCCTGGACGGTCGGGGGGGATTGTTCGATCGCCGATGCGAGGTTCGGGTGGGCGACGCATCTCTGTGGGTGAAGAGCCCGGAGGATGTGGTCGTCGAGAAGCTCGTGGCCGCGTCCCGCTTCCCGACGGAGCGGGCGCGGGACCTTGAGGACGCCGTGGGGATCCTCTACAAGCAGGAGGAGACGTTGGAGGAATCCTACGTGAGGGATAGGTGCAAGGAGGAGGGCATCTTGGAGTTCTTCGATGAGGCCCTCAACCGCATGGAAGCCTTCGAGAGGGAGCCCGGCGGGGCTTAAAGCGCCCGCCGGTCGTCTCTTGCTTGGCTTCGGATCGTCCTTGTTGGCAGCTTTGACGTTGGTCCAGGCGTGCGCGTTGCAGCTGTGGTTGCCGCCCGCGGTGGCGGCGTCGGTGTGGATGCTCCAGAGGACTTGCGCGGTGGGAGCTGGTGGGCGCGGTTTAGGCGTTTTCGCAACGGCCTATTCAAACTCCTGGGTCGGGTTCAATAGGGGTCGACCTGGAGCCCTTCGACATCGGTGAAGCGTGCGTCCCGTGTTACGACGGGGTCCCCTCTCGCAAGCGCGATGCCTGCGATTTGGATGTCAGCGCGCCCTGGTGGATTGCCGTCGCGTTCCATTGCGGCCTCGTGTTGACCGGAGAGATGAGCGGCCTTCGCGGTGAATGGCATAGGAGGGAGGGCTGCTTCGAGCTCTTGGATTCGCTGTGTTTCGCGTTCGTGTCGTGCGTGTAGTCTTGCTCCGTAGTAGAGTTCATGGAGCGCAATGGAAGGCGTCCATAGCGGTTCTCCCGTGGTGATAAGTTCGTCGAGTTTCGAGGTGGCCCCTTCGTCGTCAGCGAGGAGGTCGATCAGGAATGTGGTGTCAGCAACAGCCATGTTCATTCCTCTTCGTCGGAATCGGCGAGCTCAGCGATGCGCTGGCGTCGGCCCTCGTCCTCGCGTTTTCGGGCATCCTCGATTACGTCCCGGTAGTGTTGGGCGGTCTCGTCGTCCATCGTTCCTGCGAGCGATCGTAGAAGGGGGGCGCCAGTCAGTCGACGGACGACGTCACTGAAGGATTCGTCATCGCGTTTGATGGCGGCCAGGCGGGCGTAGGCGTCGTCCGACAGACCCACGGTCTTGACCATACAGTATGTGTTTACATACAAACACAAAAAAGGTTTCCCACGGGACGTGCGTCTGAATATGCTTCCGGCGGAGAACCTCTGAGCACCGAGTGCGCCCTCATCGCCCCTTCCTCGCTATCCCGGCGGCTGCCAGCGCCGCGATCATGACCGCGATGAGACCCGGCGCGGGGGTCTCAGCGACGGTTGTGACGGTGATGCTGTCGGTGGCGGTTT
>CAZOQA010000010.1:0-57515 GCA_964581775.1 uncultured Thermoplasmatales archaeon
TTGACACAAGGTTTATCTACGATGACGTTCAACTATGATGCGGCGCTGTAAATGATGTTTACAAGCCTGTTTGGTGGCGCACCGCATGCCCGGGTGCTCGACTACCTCGCCCGCGAACCCCACGTAGACCACACCATCACGGGCATCGCCCGAGGCACCGACGTCTCCCGGCCCACCGTGTACAAGGTCATCGACGACCTCCTCGAAGAGGACGTCGTCATCCAGACCCGAACCGTCGGGAACTCCCGCTTCTTCCAGCTCAACCTCGAAGACCCCCTCATCCAAGACCTCCTCTCCCTCGTCGAGACGCACGGCGAGACCGAGATCGAACTGCCCCCGTTCGAGCTGGCGGGCCCCGAGCAAGAACGCTCCCGCCCCCGCACCAGCCGACGCCAACGGAACGCGTGATCCCATGCGAGACATGATCCAGGGCACCGAACACGAGTACACGATGTACTCTGACAAGCTCAACCCGCGCGGGGTCGACCCCCACCGGTTAGCCCTGGATCTGCTCTGGCGAAGCCACCTCGGCGCCGAAGGCGAGTTCCTCACCAACGGCTCGCGCGCCTACTTCGACGTGGGCCACCTCGAGATCGCCACGGCGGAGACCCTCAACCCCCGAGACGTGGTCATCTACGAGAAAGCCGGCGACCGCATGGTCGACACGGTCCGCCTCGAGCTCGAGCAAAGCCACGGCGTGAAGATCAACCTCTACAAGAACAACACCGACCCCGACGGGGTCTCCTACGGGAGCCACGAGAACTACTGCGTCCCCCGCGGGATCGAGTTCCCCGACGCCTACCTCGACGGGCTCGTCCCCCACCTGCTCTCCCGCATGATCTACACCGGCGCCGGCGACTTCATCGACCGCCAGTACATCCTCTCCCCCAGCGCCTACCTCACCAGCCAACTCGTCAGCGGAGGCAACCTCTCCAACACCGGCGTGCTCCACACCCGGGACGAACCCCACGCCGACCCCGAGCGCTTCCGACGCCTTCACATCATCATGAGCGACGCGCTCATGAGCGAGCCCGCGATCCTGCTGCGCCACTTCACCACGCAAGCCATCCTCGAAGCCATCGAGGAAGGCCTCATCGAAGACCCACCCAAGCTGGCCAACCCTCTCGAGGACATGTGGCGAAACGTCGAACAGCCCGATCCCGAAACGTGGAGCTTCACCACGCAAGACGGGGGCGAGACGGATCCCGTCGAGATCCAACGCTACTACCTCGAGAGGGTCGAGGACCTCGTCGAGACGAAACAGGAAGCCCAAGCCTTCGACCGATGGGAAACCGTGCTCGACGAGTTCGCCGGGAACTTCAACACCAAGAAGCTCGCCCGGAGCGTGGAATGGGTCGCCCGCCTGCGCGAGATCGAACGCCAGAAGGACATCAAGGGCCACGAAGAGTTCGTCGAGATGGCCGCGTGCAAGCAGTTCAGCGAACTCAACCCCAACCGGGGCCTCTACTGGCGCCGCGAACGCGACGGCCTCGTCGACCGCATCGTCGACGACGATGAGATCAAGGACGCCATGCAGGCCCCACCCGGGACGCGCGCCCGCGCCCGGACGGACCTTCTCACCACGTACGAAGTCACCACCGCGGACTGGAGCGAAGTCCGCGTCCTCACCGAGGACGGAGGCACCGAACGCCTCCGCCTTATGGACCCTTACGACCAAGAACTGAAACTGGAGGTGTAACCCATGCCCAAACTGAAAAAGAAGAAGAAAAAGAAGGAAGAAGACGAGTCCGTGGACCTCGACGTCGGCTCCTCGTTCGACGTCTCCGAGGCCAAAGACGAGGACTTCGACCTGGACCTTGACTCCGCCCGCTTCCAAGGCAAGAAGGGTCAAGCCGGGACACGGACCACATCCTCGTAGACGCCCACCCCCCACGCTGCCCCAGGGGACCCCAAGGTCCAGCCAGGTCCACGGGCCCCTTTTCTTTTCTTCCTCCCGATGCAAGTCGAGACTTGGGTCTCGAAGGACATCATCCGTCCCTTTTAAGGACGGAAGCCTGTTGACCCGGCGGTGCAACTGGCGCTCCTGTCGGATGTCCACTCGAACCTCCCCGCCCTAGAGGCGGTGCTCGAAGACATCCAAGCCACGGGGCCCGACGCGATCGCGTTCCTCGGCGACGCCGTCGGCTACAATGCATACCCCCAAGAATGCAGCATGCTCCTCGCCGAGCACTGCCAGACCTCCGTGCTCGGCAACCACGACAAAGCCGTGCTCGAGGGCGGCGAGGAATGGTTCAACACCGCCGCTCGAGAAGGCATCGAACACAGCCGCCGGGAGCTAGAAGAGGACGCCCTCGCCTACCTCTCCTCCATGCAAGAGCAGACGACGGTCCACGAGACCCACCTCGTCCACGGGTCCCCCCGAGGTCCCACCACCGAGTACGTGTTCCCCGACGCGCCCGATCGCATGCTGGAGAAGATCGCCAACCACCCCAGCGTGGAAGGGGCCCCGATGCTCGCGATGGGTCACACGCACGTGCCGTTCAAGCGACGCATCGACGACACGCTCGTGTTCAACGTCGGAAGCGTCGGGCAACCCCGCGACGGGGACCCACGATCCTGCTGGGCGCTCGTCGACGTCGAGTCCCGAACCGTCGAACACCGACGCGTCGAGTACGATGTGGACGAAGCCGCCAAGAGCGTGCGCAAAGCCGGCCTCCCAGAACCCCTGGCCCGACGCCTCTACGAAGGTCGCTAAACGCCCCCCGCCGGGCGCGGGTTTTTCGTACCCCGACGGACTGCCCCCACCATGCGGCCACCGATCACGCTCGGCGATTTGCTCCCCATCGCCGTCCCCGGGCTCCTCCTCGTCGGCGCAGCCGCCATGCTCGTCATGCAGACCCCGCTTGGCCCCCTCATCTTCGGAGGCAACCTCGTTTTCCTGCTGATCAGTCTCGTCGTCGGCATCCTCGTGGCCGGCTACCTCGTCGGGGGCATCCAAGAGGTCCTCGCGGGACGCGTCGCCTCCTGGGCGCTTCCCCCCACCTCCCACCTCGCCGCCACCGTCCACGCCGTCACGCTCCCCCAGAGCGCCGTCGAGCAAGCAGGCTTCCGGTGCGAAACCGACACCGCGACCCTCCGCCTCGGGGACGCCTACGCGCTGGAGCGATCCCTGGCTGGAGCTTGGGGGATCCCCGAGGCCGCCGGGTGGGACCGCGCCGCGTACCTGCAGCGAACCGCCCTCGCCCTCGCCGCCTCCTCGCTCCTGGCCGCCTTGTTCCTCGCGTGGGGCCTCGTCGCTGGCACCGTCGATGCAGGCCTGCGCTCCCACGGCCTCACGGTCCTCATCCTCGGCGCGCTCGCCGCAAGCCTCGTCGGCCTTCGCTCCGTCACGGCCCGGCGCGAAGCCGCGATCAACCTCCTCGCGGACGCCCGCGCCCTGCTCACCGACCGCGGCGAACACCAGGAGGTCCGGCGCGTCCTCAACGACGCGGGTCTCTCCCTGAAAGGAGAAGACCCGGGGTACGAGATCCCCCGCTAGTCCAGCGCACCCAGGGTGCGCGCAAGCAAAAGCACCTCTTCCCGCTGGTGGACGAACCCGTCTGCCACTCCGGCAAAGGGCGGCATCAAGGAAGGCCGGTCAGTTCTACGCGCTCTCGATGCGGGGTGCAAGAAGGTACGTGACGTCGCCCTCCCCGTTCGCGAACTCGAACTTGAGCCTCACCGGGTAATCGTTGCCCAAGCGCAACTCGACCGTGCCCGCGGTCTTGGCCACCTTGACCATGCTGGAGAAGTAATCCAGGGAGAACAGGGACCGAGCCTCCTCGCTGACGTCCAGCTCGAGCAGGGTCTTCTTATCCAACGCCAGGTTCACGCTGTCCATGTCGCCCTCCGCGGACAGCTCGAACCCGTCTTCGGTGGCATGAAGCGCCACGTGGTCGCTGACGCCCTCGGCCGCCTTGATCCCGCGCTCCAACTCGTCCCCCGGCATCTTCACGCGGGCAGGAAGCTCAAGGTCCGGGATCTTCGGGTCCGTCATGCCGCTGGTATCCACGAGCGTCATACGCCGCGTCAGGTTCCCGATTTCCAACCGGAGAAGGCCCTCCTCCTCGAGGTTGAACTCGACCTCATCGCCCGCGCCTGCCAACCCGATGGCGTCGCTGAGCTTGTCGATGTCGATCCCCAGCTCCATCTCCTCGGCCTCGAAGTTCTTGAACGCGGCCTTGGACAGGCTCAGGTCGATCATGGCCACGTGAGCCGCGTCAACGGCCAGCACCTGCAGGCCCTCGGGCGCGATCTGGAACTTGGCCTCATCGACGAGCGTGGAGAGTGAATCGATGAGGGATTTCAGCACATCCGCTTTGCAAACCGCCCGGAAGGTCATGGGTCTCCCGGGGTGCAACGGAAGGTGGCTTAAAAAAGGAACGGGGGGATATCGTGTGGAGCCTCGTCACGCCTCGAGGGCATCTTGGACCCGGGAGACGACCGCGTCAGGGCGCTCCTGGTGCACCATGTGAGCGGCACGCCTGAAGTAGTCCCGCTGGACGGGTGCCCCCCAATGCTTGGCCAGGTAGGCCGGCGTACGGGGGTCCAACAACCGATCCTGGCGGCCCCAGAGGATCCACGTAGGCACCTCGATGCGGGCCAAGGGCTCCGGCTCGAGCCCATCCGCTGGGTTCAGCCCGTCCAGGAAGTCCCGGATCTCAGGCCCGTTCAACCGCTCCCTCATCTCCCGCACGAAAAGCTCCAACCCCGGCGGCACCTCGTGCCATAGCATACCCATGTACGCGCGGACCTCCTCCAGCGAACCCGGTCGCAGCGATGTCATCGCCTCCATGCTCCCGGGCAAGGGAGCACCCGCGGGAGCGATGAGCACCAGCCTGTCCACCAGGTGTGGATGATCGAACGCAAGCCACGTCGCCACCCATCCCCCCAGGCTCTGGCCGACCACCACGCTGGCGCCATCGCACTCCTGCTCGAGGACGCCGGCCACCAGCCGGGCATGCTCCCTCGGGGACACCGCGTGGCCCCGCTCGAGCCGGGACAAGCCAAACGGAGGCAGATCCACGGCCAGAACGCGCCCAAGCTCCCGGAACCCTCCCAGCACCCGGAACCACGTCGTGCACGCGTCCCCCAGCCCGTGGAGTAGCACGAGCGAATCACCGCTCTCCCCGGGCACCTCCTTCTCGAACGAGAATCCGCCCAGCATGGCCCCGTCCTGCCGCAGTTCAACCGGCCGCGCACCCAGGGCCCGGTAGGCCGTCCGAACCCCCTTCTGGACGAGGTCCGTAAGCATCACCCCCCCACCTGGCCCACCCCACACCAGGGTTGCGGTCCCCCGCCCCGCGCGCCCTCCTCGAAAGCCTTACGTAGGGGGCTCCGGTAGCTCGGGGCGATGTTCTGCCCGGAGTGCGGGGACCTCATGACGCCCGGGCCCGAGGGCCCCACATGTGACGCCTGCGGGACGACGGGAGAAGGCCAGAAGATCTCCCAAGAGTCCGAGGGGAAAGAGATCACGAAGATCAGCGAACAAGAAGAAGTACACACGCTTCCACGAACCGACGAGTTCTCCTGCCCCGAGTGCGAGGAGCAGGACGCCTACTACCGGTTCGAGCAAACACGCGCGGCGGACGAACAAACCACCATCATCCTCACGTGCGTAGACTGCGGCAACAAATGGCGCCACTACTGACCCACCGCCCCAGCGAGCCCCACTCCGCCCAAACCGTTACCCACCCGCGCGGGATGCGCCACGCGTGAGCGATCCAGGGACCGCGGACCCGAACCCCCTGCGCGACACGACCGTCCAGGTCATCGTCGCGAGCACGCTCATGGGCGTCATGGGCGTCTCCCTGATCAGCCCCGCCCTGCCCGAGGTCCGACGTGGCCTTGCCATCACGGAAGCCGAAGCGAGCCTGATCCTCTCCGCGTTCACCCTTCCCGGGATCCTCCTGGGACCCGTGATCGGGATGTGGGCCGACCGATGGGGCCGCAAGACCGTGCTCGTGCCGTGCCTTTTCCTCTACGGCCTCGCAGGTGGCGCCGTCGTCTTCGCGCCCGGCTTGTGGACCGTCGTCGGGCTTCGCGTGCTCCAAGGAAGCGCAGCGGCCGGGTTGATCACGCTCGCCATCACACTCATCGGCGACACCTTCGAGGGCAGCCAACGCAACGCGATCATGGGGTTCAACGGGGCCATGCTCGCCATCGGGACCGGCGCCTACCCCCTCATCGGAGGAGGGCTCTCGCTCGTCGACTGGCGCGCCCCCTTCGCGGTGTACCTGATTGGCGTGCCCGCCGGCCTGTTCGCCTTACGCGTGCTCGACGAACCCGACCGCGAACACGGCGAGACGGGCCTCGCCTACCTCAAGGGAGCCCTGAAAGCCCTCCCGCTGGGACGCGCCGTGGCCCTCTATGGGACCGCTCTGGGCATCTTCATCGTCCTGTACGGCGCCGTGCTCACCATCCTCCCCTTCCTGCTCGACCAAGACCTCGGCCTGTCCGCGTTCCAAATCGGGATCCTTCTCTCCGTGTCCTCCATCGCGACCGGCGTCGCCTCCAGCCAGAACGGACGCCTGGCCCGACGGTTCGACAACGAACCGATCATCGGGACCGGCGTGTTCCTGCTCGGCGTGGGCGTGGCCGGCATCGCGCTCGCTTCCTCGCCGGTGCACTTCGGCCTGGCGATCCTCCCCTTCGGCGCTGGCATGGGCTTCGCGATGCCGTCCCTCGACACGGCCATCAGCGAGCTCACCCCTGGCGCGTACCGGGGCGGTGCCATGAGCCTGCGCACCAGCATGGTCCGCTTGGGCCAAACCGTCGGCCCCACCCTCTTCACGGCCAGCGCCGCCGTGTGGACCTCCCGCTCCCTCCTGTTGACGACGGGCCTCATCGTGCTCGCCACGTCCACGATCGGCCTGTTCGCCTGGCGGGCCTTGCCCCACTCCGGTGCGCAAGAGGCGTCGAGCCACTGAAGAGGAAGGACGCGGATAGGTGGCCGCTATGGCGCTCGAGACCATGATGAGGGCGACGCGCGAGCTCCCCGACCACGTGCTCGATGCGGTCGACGCGGTCGAGACGGTGCACGTGCCCGAGGGCCCATTCTCTTCCTGCACGGTCGTCGGGATGGGCGGCTCCTCGATCGGAGGCGCGCTCGCCGCGGCTCACCTGGACCAGGATGCGTCGATCCCGGTCACCGTCACGCGCGATCACGCGCTTCCCGGGTTCGTGGGGGACGACACGCTCGTCGTGGCCACCTCGTACTCCGGCACCACGACGGAGACCCTGGACGCCGCGCGCGCTGCGGTCCAGGAGGGAGCCACGGTGCTCGGCGTGACCACGGGCGGCGAGCTCGAACCGCTGGTCGACGAGGCCGGCGGCAGCGTCGTGAAACCGCCCGAGGGGTTCGAGCCCCGAGCCGCCGTCGGGTGGCTGTTCGGCGCCAACTACTCGTTCCTGGCGGCGGCGCTGGAGGCCGGGGACCCCGAGCAGCTGCGGGCCGCCGCCAAGCGCGTCGCGGATCGTTTGGACGAGCTTTCCCCTGAAGGCGGTCCCGCGGACGATCTGGCCCAGCAGCTGGGGGATGGACCGGTGGGCGTCGTCGGGCACGACGTGTTGGGCACGGTCGCTCGACGCTGGGCGGGAGAGCTTTCGGAGAACGCGAAGCGGCTGGCGTTCCACGCCGAACTCCCGGAGATGGCGCACAACCAGCTCGTCGGGTGGGACGGGACGCCCGGCGATGCGACGCTCGTGGCCCTTCGCCGCGACCACGAGGGCGCGCTCGAGGAGGCTCGTTTCGAGTTCTTGGCCGAGCGCGCCCGGGAGGCCGGGGCGACCGTGGTTGAGGCTCGCATACCGGGCCAGGGCCTGGAGGCTCTCCTCTCGGGGATCCTCCTCGGGGATCTCGTCAGCCTTCACGTGGCCCGACGGGAGGGCACGGATCCCGAACCCGTGACCGTGATCGACGGCCTGAAAGCTCGCCTGGCCGAAGCTCAGGAAAGGTCAAGTTGATCCCCCTCGGGGCGCAAGACGTTCCATCGCAAGAGTTTTGCTTCGAACGAACGTAGGGCGGGTGGAACCACTATGGCTATCGGTTTCGTCCTCATCAGCACCGAGCCCGGCCACGAGAAGGAGGTCTACAACGCTCTTCTCCGCCTGAACCAGGTCCAAGAGCTGCACCCGTTGTTCGGTGAGTACGACCTGATCGTCAAACTCGAAGCCCAGGACTTCGACTCTCTTGGCCACCTCGTCGTCGAGAAGGTACGATCCATCGAGGGCGTCAAGGAGACCAAGACCCTCACAGGCACCAAGTTCTGAAGCGCCAGCCACCCCGTCGCCCGAGGGCGGGGTTTATGCCCTTCGGGCATCTTGGGAGCCTCCCATGGGTGAGCGGTTCTACGAGGCCAGCCGCGCCGTCCTGAGCCCCCTGTTCCAGACGCTCTGGAGCATCGAGACGCAAGGACACGACAACATCCCGCAGACGGGCCCAGCGATCCTCGCCAGCAACCACCTCTCCTACCTGGACCACTTCCTCATGCCCGCCGTCGTCGACCGGCAGGTGTACTTCATCAGCAAAGCCGAACACTTCGACGTGCCCGTGCAAAGCTGGCTGTTCGAGCAATGGGGCGTGATCCCGCTTGCGCGCGGCGAGGGGGACCAAGAGGCGCTCGAACGCGCCCGCCAAGTGATCGAGGAGGGGGACCTGTTCGGCATCTACCCCGAAGGCACGCGCTCGCTCGACGGGCGCCTGCACAAAGGCCATACGGGCGTAGCCCGCCTGGCCCTCCAAACGGAAGCCCCCATCGTGCCCGTGGGCATGCTTGGCACCTATCAAGCGCTGCCCAAAGGCCAGCGCGTTCCCCGGTTCCCCGACGTGGAGATCCGCTTCGGGGAACCCCTCCGCGCGCCCGACGGGGACCCCGAGGACTACCCCACGCTCCGCAAGGTCACCGATGACGTCATGCACGCCATCCAGGAGCTCACCGGGCAAGAGTACGTGGACGAGTACCAGTGGAACCCCGAGTACGATCCCGACGACCGCGAGGGGCCGCCCATGGAGGAGGACTAGTGCAGATCGGCGTCGTCGGGGCCGGCGCCTGGGGGACGACGCTGGCCCGCGTCACCTCGCTGCGAGGCGTCCGCACCAAGCTGTGGGTCCGAAGCGACGACCGCGCCGAAGCCATCCAGGAGGACCGCGAGAACAGGAAGTACCTCCCCGGGGTCGTCCTCCCCCGGGCGCTCAAGGTCGAACGGGACCTCCAGGCCACCGTCAAGAACGCGGACATCGTCATCCACGCCGTCCCCAGCCACGCCACGCGTGAGCTCTCCCAGCGCTACGCGCCCCTTCTGCCGGACGAGGTCACCATCGTGTCCGCGACGAAGGGCCTCGAGTACCGGACCGACCAGACCATGTCGCAGGTTATCGAGGAGGAGACCGAGAAGGACGTGGTCGCCCTGAGCGGGCCCAACCACGCAGAGGAGGTCAGCCGCGATCAACCCACCGGCACCATCGTCGCCCACCCCGACTACTCCACCGCGCAGACGATCGTCACCGCGATCAGCACGCCCACGTTCAAAGCCTACGCGCACCAGGACCGCACCGGCGTCGAACTCTGCGGCGCGTACAAGAACGTGATCGCGATCGGCACCGGCATGAGCAAAGGCCTCGGGTACGGGGACAACACGACCGCCGCCCTCATCACGCTTGGCCTCAACGAGATGAGCCGCCTTTTGCCCCCGCTGGAAGGCGAACGACGGACCGCGTACGGCCTCGCCGGCATCGGGGACCTCATCGCGACAGCCGGCAGCGACCACAGCAGGAACCGCACCTTCGGCCAACGCGTGGGAGAAGGGAAAAGCGTCAAGCAAGCCATCGAGTCCCTCGGCGGGAAGGTCGTCGAAGGGGTGCCCGCCGCGAAAGCCTTCCACCACGTCGCCGAGACGGAAAAGATGGACCTTTCCCTCACGAAAGCCGTCTACGACGTCACCGAGCAAGGCACAAGCGTCGACGATGCCATCCGCGTGCTCCTCGCCCGCGTCTGAATCACAACGCTTGTTGGCTCGATGCCTCGAAGCCCGCGTCCACGCGGAGCGAACGCGCCTTCCACAAAAGCCGCTGCAACCCCTCGTCTAAATCCAGCGACCTGCGGGCTGCCTGCGCGTCGAACCAGCGCGCCTGGAACGCCTCCTCCCGCGGAGGATCCGGATCCCGATCCGGATCCGCTTCGAACAGGAACCGAAGATCCAGGTGCTGGTGCTCTGGCATCCCCTCGCTCTCCGGGATCCTGTGCACGTCCACGTCGATCAAACCGTCCCACAACCGATGCGGCTCGACATCCTCGAACCCCGTCTCCTCCACCGCCTCGCGATGCGCCACGCGCCGCGGGCGCGCCTCGCCCGGTTCCGCATGCCCCCCGCACTGCAACCAGCGGTCCAACCCCCGATGATGAAGCAACACAACGCGGTCCAGCCGAGGGGACGCCACAAGGCCGCTTGCGACCACGTGAGCCTCCTCGTTGCCCCGATCCATCGGATCCTTCGTCGCCTCCACGAACGCCCTCACCCGCTCCACGTTCTCCACCTCTCGTGGCCCCGCAGGCTGATGCGCCTCCAGCAAGGACAAGATGCGCTCCTGGATAGAGGACGCCATCAGGCAACCAACTCGTCCTCGCCGGTTTAACGGTTCGCGCCCAGGAAGGGAACGCTTCATACACCCGGACCCGGCTGATGACACGATGACGACCCGGGAGCCCCCGAAGTCGACGACCAGGCTCCCCGACGCGGACCTCCACCACGCCGCGCTCGACCAGCTCAACATCCCCAACCCCCCCACGGAGCCCGCCCCCCAACAACCCCACCTCCTTCTCCTCCAAGGTCCCCCGCTCAGCGGCAAAACCACGCTCAGCGAACACCTCCAAGTCTCCATCCCCACCGCGATGGTCCCCATCGAGAACGACAGGCTCCGACCCCTCATCGTCAACCGCCTCGACGACGCACGCGACCGCTTCTCGACGCGAGAATCGGAAGCCACCTACCAGCTGGCTGCCCACCTGGCGCGCCACGCCCTCAGACACGGATGGCACGTCCTGCACGACGCCACCAACCTGGACCCCCACCGCCGCTCGCACCTGCTCACCGCCGCCGACCACGAGAACGCCCCCACCCTCACGCTCCACGTCGAGACGCCCCCCGAGATGCGAGAAGAACGCGCCCGCACCCTCGGCCCGGACGCCCTGCGCGCCCACCGAGCCATCGGGGACGCCCCCCGCCCCGAACCCCGCACGCCGACGATCCGCCTGGACGGGACACAGCCCCCGGCCCAGGCCGCCGCACGCATCCTCGAGGATCCCCTTTTCTCCCAGATCGACGCCCATGAGGATCGCCCTCCGCGTCGCCTGCACCCGAAGACTCATACTCCCAGGGACCCCCTCGACGCACGATGAACGCGTCGCACCTTGTTCCCATGGCCCTCGCCGTCGCCATGACCACGCTCCTGCTCCCCGGCCCCGCCACCGCCGGGCCCACCGACGCGCTCGACGCTGCCAAGCCGCAAGCCCCCGCGTGCGACCTCGGGGAGACCACGCACGACCGCGTCTTCCCCGAGCCCCAAGAAAGCGTCGACTTCATCAGCTTCGGCGACGCTATATGCGGTCTCGAGATGCTTGAAGACCGCCATGAGGACCTCATCTCGGTGCACCGCGTAGGCGACAGCCACGGTTGGGAGAACCGCGTCAGCGGATCCTACGACACGTTCCCCATCCTCGCCGTCGAGGTCACCGACCACACCCTCCCCATGGACGAGAAGGAAGGCAACCTCGTGTTCATCAACAGCGTCCACGGGAACGAGAAAGGCCCCCGCGAGGGAAGCCTACGCGTGATCGAAGACCTCGTCACCGGGCAAGGCCTCGCCGAAGAGGTCGAACAACAGCTCGACACGACCGCCGCGGACGCGCTCGAGCAGATCCGCCTCGTGTTCACGTTCCCCAACCCCGACGGATGGGTCCACGAGCACGCCGAATACCGAGCCAACGACGCCTGCTACGTCTCCGCCACCTGCATGACGGGTGCCACCGACGCCGGGGACCCCGGCCTGGAGACTCAGAACTTCGTCCGAACGAACGGCAACGGCACCGACCTGAACCGGCAATACCCCACCGTGGGCACCCCCCACCCCGGATGGCCCCCCCTCAACGAACCCGAGATCCACGCCCAGCACGAGTACCTGCAAAGCCTCGAAGGCGACACGCTCGCAGGGACCGATCTGCACGGCATGCTGAACGCCGAGAACCTCACCTACATCATGCTCAAGGACACCCAGCGCGACCTCCTCGACGTGCCCCGGGACGAGGCTCTCGCCAGCACGGCCGCCTCGTACATCGCCGACAACGAAGCCCTCGACCCCTGGCGTGAGACGATGGGCCCCGCTGTCGTATGGGGTAACACGTACGATCTGCTCGGGTACAGCTCCCCCGGCACCGGCGGCTCGTACATCGTCCAAGAAACCGGCCTCGACGCTCCTGGGTTCACCGTGGAACTCGCCTTCAACCACATCACGTTCGACAACTACTACCCCGGGCCTGGACAGGTCATGAACATCCTGCACGTCGAGGTCATGCGAAGCCTCGTCCTCGGGTTCATCGACTACGCCCTCGACCCCCCCACGCAAGCACACACCACCGGCTCCTCCACGGTCGGCGTCCTCGACCACCCTGGCCTCCTCGAAGACGCCCGCCCGCACGGAGAGCACGCCGACCCCAACCACGTGTTCGACGAGATCCTCCCCGACCGACACGAGCACCTGGGCCCCTCCATCCAGGACGCCGACCCCGCCCTGCTTGAGGACCTCACCCACCTCGTAGCCCCCAATATCGACCCCGACGAACTCGACCACGACACGCTCGCCTCCTGGGTCGAAGAAGGCGGAACCCTCGTGCTCACCGACCAAGCCATCGGCTGGCTCGCAAGCACCCAGAAAGCGCAAACCGCCAGCACGCACGAAGACGTCACCGGGTTCGTACAACGGACGGACACGGACCACGCGCTCATGGCGAACACGAACGAACCGGTCGGCACGCTGGTCGACGGGAACGCGCTCAACTACGACATCGGCAGCGTGCCCATCCACTGCCTGGAAGGCTTCGACGGCGGAAGCGTCGCCGAGCGCGTCAACGAGGACCGAACCCCCTGCACGGTCGTCGGCGAAACCACCCTTGGCGAGGGCACAATCCGCGTGATCGGCACCGCGCTCCCCGCCCCCCAAGCCGGCGCACCCAACGGCGTTAACGGGCATGCGCTCTCCCCCAACGGGTACCACGTGCTCGCCAACGCCCTCGACGCCCCCATCGCCACGGACGGACCCGGGGGCCCCCTCGACCCAGACCGAACCGACGAAGAAGCCACCGTGCCCGGCCCCGCCGCCTTCCTGCTCATCGCCACGCTCCTATCGGCACCGCTTGCAGCGCCACGCGCCCGCTAAGCCCGACCGAGGCTACAAAGCCCCCCGGCCCGTACCCCGTCCTCGTGAGCGACCTCCCACCCCGCTTGACCCGCCCCTTCGAGCGCGACGAACCCTCCGACGTGATCCTCCTCATCAACGAGCCCCACGACCCCAACTTCTTCTGGGCCACCGGCCTGCACGAAGGCGGAACCTTCGAGCGCTCCGCCGCCCTGCTCCGACCCGAAAACCGCCCCCTCGTCATCACCACGAAGCTCGAAGAAGCCACCGCGCGCAAAAGCGACAACGACGTGCAGATCTACGAGGATCAAGACGACTTCTGGGACCGCCTCGACCAAGAGATCGGACCCACCGAGACCGTCGGCATCAACCACGACCAAGTCACGGTCTCACGCTACGAATCCCTCCGACAGAACCTCGATGCCGATGACCTGCAGGACGCCTCCGACGCGCTCCAACACGCCCGCCTCGTCAAAGACCCCGACGAGGTCGAGAAGATCGAGGACGCCTGCCGTCTCACCGACGACCTCGCCGCTCACATCCCCCGCATGGCCCAAGAAGCCGGCACCGAGACCGACCTCGCAGCGGAGATCGTGCACACCCTACGCAAGCAAGGCGCCAAGCTCAGCTTCGAACCCATCGTCGCCACAGGCCCCGGCAGCGCAGAACCCCACTACCAACCCCGCAACGACCCCCTCCACGCCGGCCCCCTCCTCGTCGACATGGGCGCCAAGCTCAACGGCTACTGCTCCGACATCACCCGCACCCACTGCCTCGGGGAGCCCTCCTCCGACCTTGAGCGCATGCACGAGGTCGTACTCGAAGCCCAAACCGCGGCCCTCGACGCCATCCAACCCGGCCTCCACGCCCCCGAGATCCATCAAGCCGCAGCCGACGTGATCGACGACACCGAGTTCGAAGGACGCTTCATCCACTCCCTCGGCCACAGCCTCGGTGTGGAGGTCCACGACGGGCCCGGTCTCTCCGCCCGGAGCGAGATTACGCTCGAGGAAGGGATGGTGTTCACCGTCGAACCCGGCATCTACGTCCCGGATGAAGGCGGCGTGCGGATCGAGGAAGACATCGTCGTCACGGAACATGGCTGCCGCCGCCTGACGCACGCCGACCGGGACCTTCGGGTCATCGCGTGACCCGCCACCCACGCCCGCGACCCGCAGCCCTCCCGGACAACCCGTAAACCGGCACGCCCCCGAAAAGCGGCGGTGCGCGCGCAGGTGCTGCAAGCCGTCACTCTCGTCGCCGCGCTCTACGCGGTCGGACCCCTCGTGGCTCCCGCCACCGTCTCCCCCAACGAGTTGGCCTTCCACGTGGGACAGCGCGTGGAGGTCGCAGGCTACGTGGTCGAGGTCGAACCCGCGGGGAGCCTATGGCGCGTCACGGTCGAAGGCAACAGCGGGAGTGTGCTGGTTCTCGAGCAGGGGTCCGCGCCTCCGCTGGGTGCCCATGTGCGCGTGGTGGGTGATGCGAGCACGGATCGGGAGGGGACGGTGTTGTGGGCTCGGTCTTGGACGGTGGAGGAGGCTCCCGAGCGTCGGCCGGAGGGGGTGAGGGTGGTGGTGGAGAAGGCGCCTCGGTTGCAGGGGTCGCCGGTCGCGGTGGTGGGGGTGTGGGACGAGGGGGCGATGGTCTTGCGGGAGGGGGGCGCGTCGTTGCCGGTTTGGTTGCGGGCTTCGCGCCCGCCGGCGGGGGGCGGGGGCCGGGGCGGGCGGGGGGGCTCAGGGGGGTCGGGTTGGGGGGGGGGGGGGGGGGGTTGGGGGGGGGGTGCGTGGGTGCGTTGGCGGGGTTGGTCCCGGGGTTGCATCCGAACACGTTGGCGTTGGGGGCGTTGGCCCTTGGGTTCGGGGGCGTGTTGGAGCCGTCGGCGGGGGTGGCGTTGTTGGGGGGGTTGTTGGGTGCGTGGACGTTCTCGAACGCGGTCCCGTTGATCGTGTTGGGGGTCCCGGAGGGGGAGGATGCGCCTGCGTTGTTGCCGGGGCAGCGGTTGGCGCGGGAGGGGTTGACGGGGGAGGCGTTGGTTGCGAGCGCTCGGGGGAGCTTGGTGGGGTGCGTGTTTGGGTGCGGGGCGGCGTTGGGGTTGGCGGCGGCGTTCGAGTGGGTGGATCCGGGGCCGTTGTTGGGAGCGTTGACGCCGTGGGTGCAGGCAGGCGCGTTGGTGGTGCTCGTGTTGACGGATCCGTCGGGCCCGTTCAGGGCTGGGGGGTTGGCGGTGTTGTCGGGTGTGTTGGGGTGGGTGGCGTTGCCGTTGCCGGTGTCGTCGCCTGTGGGGTTGCCGTCGACGTCGTTGGCGCCGCTTTTCATCGGGTTGTTCGGGTTGCCGGCGTTGGTGCACGCGGCGAGGGCGGGTGCGCCCCGGGAGCCGATCCCGCGGTTGGTGGGGCCGCGGGTGGACAAGGTGGGGGCGGGGGCGGGCGTGTTGGGTTCGGGGCTTGGCGTGTTGGCGGGCACGTTCGCGGGCTTCACGAGCGGCCCGGCGACCGCCGTGGCGGTGTTGGTGAAGCGGGGCGGGGATGCGTCCGTGTTGGCGACGACGGCGGCGGTGAACACGAGCGCGGTGTGCGTGGCCACGGGCATGTTGCACGCGGCGGGGCGGACCCGCACGGGCACGCACGCGGCGCAGTTGGCGCTGCAGGCGCCGGTGCCGGGCGTGGTGGGGTTGCCGGAGGCGTTGGCCTCGTTGGGCGTGGGGGCGTGCGTGGGGCTGGTGTTGTTGGCTGGGGCTCGGAGGTGTTGGAGGGCGGTGGCGGGGTGGGTGCCGCGCGTGGCGCCGGTGCTGGTGGTGGTGTGGGGGGTGTTGATCGGGGTGCAGACGGGGTGGCCGGGGTTCTTGGTGGCGGGTGCGGGGTGGTCGACGGCTCGCGCGGCGGCGGCGTTGGGGACGCGTCGGTCGGTGTTGATGAGTTGTTTGCTGGTGCCTGGTTTGGCGAACTCGTTGTTCTAGGCTGGCTTACGCGTCGTAGGCGACGAGGGAGCGGAAGCCGCCGTAAACCATCCGTTCCGGGTCGAAGGGCATCTCGATGCCGGAGGTCTCGGGGTCCATGGCTTCCATGGCGGGATCCTGCATGACCTTCTGGTTGACCTCGTCCCGGTGCTGGCGCGATTCGAACACGATGAACGCGAACACGACCGTCTCGCCGTCACGCGCCCCCACCATGGAGGGGAAGCTCTGCATCGGCATCTCGTCCGTGTCCGGCTCCATGTCGTCTCCGATGCCTTCGACATACTCCAGGGCGCCGTGCTTGACCCAGACTTGACCTGCTTCAGCGGCGAGCTCGCGGTAGGCTTCGACCTTGTCCTCGGGGACCGGCAGCACGAACCCGTCGACGTAGCGGCCCATGTTCTCCGGGTAGGCGTCCGTCGGCTATGAAGGCTTCGCGGGGCTTGCTTGGGCGCCCGTCTCCCCGAAAGAGGCAAGGGGGTCGGGGCGATTGGGGGCTCGATGCCCGACCCGGAGGCGAGCGACAAGGTGGACACGGAGCGGTTGTCCAACGTGTTGTCCACGCTCGGGAACCGTCAGCGTCTGGACATCCTTCGTCAGTTGACGACGCCGCAGAACGTGGGCGAGGTCGAGGCGCACCGGGAGAAGAAGGAGGACGGGGGGGTGCGCGAGGTGCCGCTTACGCGACAGGCCAAGCTTAGCCACATCGAGAAGCTCAAGGACGTGGGCTTGGTGGACACGCGCGTCGCGCAGGGGGAGGGCTCGCACACGAAGGAGTACTTCACGCGCGAGGATCACCTGTTCATGGTTCTCGAGGAGGTCCGGACCCTGGGCAACCTCGCGATGGACTCGGGCACGGGCGGCGTCCCGGATCGCACCCTCGTGCAGGAGGCGGAGCCCGAGACGCCGGACCCCGAGGATGCGCTCGCGCAACTGATCCTGATCCGCGGCATCCGGGAAGGGCGCCTTTTCCCGCTACGAAGCAAGAAGGACCCCATGCAGTGGTACATCGGGCGCGAGCGCCAGGTGGGGGACGAGAAGGTGGATGTGCCGCTGGAGTACGATCTGTTCATCTCGCGCAAGCACGCCGTCATCACGCACGAGGACGACGGGTTCTTCCTCCGGGACGCGGAGAGCCTGAACGGGACCAGCGTGAACTGGAGCCAGGAGCTTCGCGGCGGGGAGGAGACGCGCCTCGAGCACGGGGACGTGATCGGGGTGGGCCGGTCGCTGCTTCTGTTCCGGAACCCGTGAGCGCGGCCCGGGCGGCCCCCGAAACGGGGTTCAGGCATAGCCCTACACCTGCACGCCCTTCCCAGTGGAACGGGTGCGCCTGTACCGTGCAGGCCACCGGTTACGGATGGTCCCGCCAGTTTTCATGCCCTTCAAATACCACCCGTGCCTCGAGCCGCTGGGCGCGATGCCCACCCGGCTCCCGACCCGCATCCCATCCCAACATCCCTTCCTGACGTGCACTCCCACGCCCCCGGGCGCGCCCGAACGGGCCCCTGGGGGCGCGTCGCGGGGCCGGGTTCCATCCCTTCCTCCTAGCCCAACGGGCCGTTCTTGAGGACGACAGGAAGGACCGCAAAGGTTAGGACCCTCCCCGCCTCATGGGCCCCGGGGGAGCCACCATCTCGCCCGAACACGGCGTGGCCCACAGGGGGCCCCTCTGCCTTGCGGTCGCCCTCGTCGCCGTACTCACGGGGCTGACCCTCTTCGCCCTGGCCTCCCCCGCGACGGCCAACTCCCACGACGAGGAAGCCGTCGAGATCACCGACTTCACGGTCTCCCCCAGCGTGATCCACGCCTCCGGCGGCCTCCTCGATGTGCACGTGAAAGCGCAGACGTCCACCCAGGACCTCCGCGTGAGCCTCCTCGTGCTCGAGGACGGCAGCGAACGCGACCGCGTCGGACCCGTGCAACTGGTCCCTCAAGAACCCGGCGTGCTCGAGCTCGACCACGACGTGACCGTGGACCCCCGTGGATCCACCGGCGACTGGAGCCTCCAGCTCGTCGACGCCCACACGGTCCAGGACGACGCTGCGCGCGACGTGACCCTCGAAGGGACCACCACCGCCCCGTTCCTCGTCAACCAACACGCGCCCGTCGGCGGAAGCCCCGAGACGCCCTGGCCCCAATCCGGAGGAGACCCTGCACACACCGGACGCACCCTCTCCGTGGGCCCCGACGACGTCGAAGCCGAACGCTGGATCTTCGAAAGCGAGGACGAGCAAGCCTTCCACACCCCCGTCATCGCCGACGACGGCACGATCTACGCGGTCACGTGGGGAGGCACCGTGTACGCGCTCGACGAAGAGGGCAACCAAGCCTGGGACTCCCCCGTCCGCCTCCCCGGACCCATCTCCTTCACCCCCGCCCTCAGCGAAGAAGGAAGCCTCATCGTCCCCGATGCCTCCGAGAGCCTCACCGCGCTCACCCCCAACGGGACCGTGGACTGGCGCTACGAGGCCGCCGGAGAGCTGCTGTCCACACCCGTGGTCGGCCCCGAAGGGCGCGTGTTCGTGATCGAACAACCCTGGACGCTCGTGCAGATCGAAGACGGGCACCGCCTGTACGCCACGCCCCTTCCCGAACCCGCCGGGGGAGCCCCTGAAACGCCCAGCGTGCCCGAGCCCGTTCCCGGACCCAGCCTCGCCGTCACGCCCGACGGGGACGCCATCGTGCTCTCCGGGGAAGGCCTCGAGCTGGTGCTGCGCAACGGGACCGTCGACGACCGCGGCGAAGAGAACCCATTCCACTGCGAATGCACGCCGCGCGCCGTCAGCCTCGACCAACAAGTACCCCGTGCGCTGCTCGTCGGAGAGGACACCCTCTCCGTGTTCAGCGTACGCACCGGGCTCGAGATCTGGCGCCTGACCGAGCAGATCCCCCTCGACGGGGACGCCTGGGCCGCCCCCATGATCACGTGGAACGACCGGGTCATCGTGACCACCGAGGAAGGCCGCATCATCGACGTGAGCCTCACCGACCCCACGGACCTTCGACACGTCAACTTCCGCGACCCCATCCGTGGACAACCCACCGTCGACGCCGACCACAACCTCTTCTTCGCGGACGCGTGCGACACGGTGCGATCCATCACGCCCGACTTCGAGGTCCGCTGGGCCTCCCAGATGACGCCCACCGCCTGCCACGGGCTCTCCGCCAGCCCCGTGATCACGCCCAACGGGAACCTGCTCTGGCCCGCGCCCGACGAGACGCTTCGCCTGCTCGGCGACAACCGCGCCCCCGTGCCCAGCTTCGAAGCCACCTGGGAGGACGGGACCTTCCACCTGGACGCCACGAACAGCACCGACCCGGACGGGGACGCGCTCTCGTACGCATGGCGCATCCCCGACCGTCCCAACCTCGACGGCCGCATCGTCCAACCCGACATCTCCGAACCCGGGACGTACACCATCACGCTCACCGTCGGGGACGGGACCACCACCGCCAGCACCAGCCGCGAGGTCCCCGTGAACTTCCCACCCACCCCCCGCATCGACGTGGAACCCAACGGCACGACGCTCGAGGCAAACGCATCTGCCACCGAGGACTTCGACGGGGACCCCCTCACCTACAACTGGACCCTCGACGGGGACCCCGCCGGAACCGGGCCCGCGATCGTCATCAACGCGACCACGCCCCGCGTCCACGATTTGAACCTCATCGTCCAAGACGGACACCACGAGGTCCACGAGCAACGGACCGTCCTCGCCCCCCACGAAGACCAATGGATCACCGAGCGCGTAGCCCTCTACGAAGGCGACTGCCCCGCGCGCGTGTGCACCACCCCCGAGGAGCTCACCCTCGTCAACGGGACCCTGATCCGCCTGCACGTCATCAACGGCGCCGACCGCACCGTGGACATCGAAAGCCCCTTCCCCCTCGTCCCAGGCGGCATCGACAAGACCCGCCTGTCCCCCGGCGGGTCCCACCAGCTCAGCGTCCGAGCCGACGCTCAAGAAACCAATGCACTGACCGTACACGCCGCCCACACGGGTCTCCCCCCCACCCAGCTCCCCGCCACCGTGAACCCCGCCCCCGCACGCATCGCCTGGACCGTCGAGACCCTCGACGAGGCCCCCCTGGAAGGCCAACCTGCGGACATCGCCCTGCGCTTGGAGGGTCAAGCCCTTCCCCGCGCGACGACCCTCACGTTGGGTATGCACGAGGCGGGTGCCCCCCTGGCTACGCAACGGATCGAACTCCCCGCGGGCGAGCCCGTGGACCACGTCGTCGAGATCCCCTGGACCCCAGACCGCACCGGCCTCCACGAGGTCCGGTTCACCGTCGAGGCCTCTGACGCAACAGCCGCTCACCTTGTCCCCCCTGACGAGGCCACCGCCACGCACACCTTCTCCGTACAAGAGGCCCCGTTCGCCACCAAGGCCCTAGACACGGCCACCGAGAACGCGTGGGCCCTCGCGCTCGCCGCCACCGGCACCGTCGCGGTGGCCGCAAGCCTCGTCGCGTGGCGACGCTACCCCCGGGAAGACTCCCCCGACGCCTCCACCGTGGACGGGACGGTCCCCCCTGGGGACGATGCGACCGTCGCCAGCTCCTTCATGCCGCGCAAGGTCGAACGCTTCCGCGTCGAACAGGTCCTCGGAGAAGGCGGGTTCGGACGCACCTACCTCGCCCACGACACCGTCCTCGAGCGCGACGTGGTGCTCAAGGAACTCGAACACGTGGGCGAAGGGGAAGCTCGCAACCTGCTCCTGCACGAGGCCAAGACAGGCGCGAACCTCTCCCACACGAACGTCGTAGTCGTGCACGACGTCGTCGAGGAGCAAGGCCGCCTTCTTCTAGTCATGGAGCATGTGCCCGGCGGGACCCTCCAGGATCAGCTCGAGGAACCGTTCACCGTCAAGCAAGCTCTCCCCCTCGTGACGGACATGCTCGAAGGCCTGGCCGCGCTGCACGAAGCCGGCATCGTGCACCGGGATGTGAAGCCGTCCAACATCCTCATCACGCCCGAGCGCGTCGCCAAGATCACAGACTTCGGCGTCGCCGCCAGCGTCGAGGACGGCACGCCTCCCACCGAGGGGGACCGCTTCGTCGGCACGCCCCGCTACATGGCGCCCGAGCAACTGGCAGGGGACGCTCCTGGGCCACAGGCGGACGTTTACGGCGCGGGCGCCGTGCTCTACCGGATGCTCACCGGCCGACACCACCTCGGGCTCGGCGAGGAGACCCCCTCCCCCGCCAGCCTCCTCGAGCGCGACCCGGAGCTGCCCGCGCCCGAGATCCCGGAGGAGCTCAACCGCATCCTCGAGATCGCGCTGGCTCGCGACGCCAGCAAGCGCTACGAGGACGCGGACGCGTTCCTGAAGGCCCTGCAAAGCTTCCAAGCCAACCCCACGCGCGCACCCGCCTGACGGACCGGGCTGCCTGGAGGCCCAAGGGCCTGCAACTAGCCATCTGCCAGGAACTCATCCACCAAGCAGGGCAGGCGGCGAGATCGAAGTCAACTCGGAGCCCGGCGAGGGGATGATCATGACGGTCCGGTTGCCCACGCCGAGGTCAGGGTGAGGGATCCATCACGTCCGCGAGGGTGCCGCGGATCCGAGCATCGTCACGGTCCTCCTTATCCAGGTAGGCATCCGCGCCAGCGTCCATAAGCTCCTCTCGCAGCGTGTTCGAGCCCCGCCCCGTGAGCACCACGATGGGCAGCTCGAGGCCTCGGCCCCGGACCTCCTCCACGAACTCGGTGCCGGTCATCCTCGGCAACCGATGATCCAAAAGGACGCAGTCGAAGGACCGATCCTCCACGAGTTCGAGCCCCCGTTTCCCGTTCGGGGTCACCTCGACCTCCACGTCCACAGCCTGCCCCTCGATGGCATCCAACGCGAAGAGGGCATCATCGGCCTCGTCCTCGACGACGAGCACCCGGACCTCCTCGAGTCCAATCGCATGGTCTTCACTCTCGCTCTGGGTCTCTCCCATAACGTTCCTCCAACCCCCGGGATGAGCATCCCTTCCCTTAAGGTACGTGAGAGCACAACCTTGACGTTGCATGGATGCGCCTGGAGATGCTCCCGGCCACGCGCCGTCGCCCGCCACCAGCGACCTCCCAAGAATCCTTCCGAACTCACCATAATCGGGCCCTGACACGGCTTTAACGTACCAGCCCTATCGTCCCCCGTGCTCCTCGCGCTCGACGACACGGACGGACCCCATGGCGGCTGCACCACGCACGTGGCCGCTCGCATCGTCCAACGCATCGGGCCCGGGCACCTCGACGGGCTTCCCCGCCTGGTCCGCCTGGACCCCTCTACCCCCTACAAGACCCGGGGGAACGCCGCGGTGGCGATCCCCCTCGGTCCCGAAGTTGACCCCGACATGGCCCTTGCCCAGGCCCAGGGCATCGTCCAGATGCACGCGCGCGTCGCCGACGGGAAGGGGGCAGGCCTGGCCCTTCTCCCAGAGGCCCCCGACGGAACGTGGTACGAGCGGGGCGTCCGTGAACAGATCCCCCTCGAGGAAGCCCAACGCGCCCTCCAAGAAGCTCGCACCTTCACGCTGGGGACCGGCCGCGGCCTCATCGGCGCCCTCTGCGCCGCCGCCTGGGACCCCCGTGAGCGAAGCCACACCTTCACCCGCATCGCGTACCGTGCCGAGCACCGACACGGCACACCCCGCGAGATCGCCCCCGCCGCCGCCCGCATGCTCGACCGACGCGAGGCCACCTTCGACTGCTGGGACCCCCACGACGAGCACGCCCCCCTCGCGCCGCGAACCCCCTGCCCGGTCCTCTACGGGGTCCGTGCCACGACACCCTCCGAGCTGGACGCCTCCATGACGCGCCTCACGGAGGAACCCGAAATCCTCGCCACCACGTTCATCACGAACCAAGCCACCGACGATCACATCCCGCCCCAGGACATCCAGGTCGTCCAAGTCACCGGCACACCCCGCACCCTCAAGGGCGGACACGTGCACGCCCCCGCGAAATCCCCCGACGGGTCAACCCTTGACGTGCTCGCCTACGAACCCACCGGGAGCCTCCGCAATCCCATCCGGGAGCTCCGCGCCGGCGACCACCTCGTCCCCCTTGGAGGAGGCCCCAGCGGGCAGATCAACCTCGAGAAGGCGCTTCTCCTCCCGCGCGAGCAAGACACCCCCACCCGGTGCCCCGCCTGCGGAGGCCGCATGGGATCCACCGGGCAGGGCGCACCCCGACGATGCCCCCGCTGTGGAGCCCTCGCAACGCCCTCGAGCCAGGCTCCTCACGCCTGCTGGGTGGAAGCCGACCCCAGCGCCCGCCGCCACCTGGCTCGACCCCTGGAACTGGGCCTGGCCCCCCACGTCGAGGACGCCGTGCAAGCCGCGCTCGCCCACTCGAGCCTCCCCCAAGCCCCCCCGCGGCTCCCCTAGCCGCTCCCCTCCACCGAACCTTTATCAAGAACCGAGGGCTCCTTTCAGGACGTGGTCCTTGAAGGCCTCAGCGAGAGCCTGCGAGACACGCTCTCCAAAGTGGCAAGCGCCAACCGCATCGACGAGGACCTCATCAAAGAGGTCGTCCGGGAGATCCAGCGCGCGCTCCTGCAAGCAGACGTGAACGTCAAGCTCGCGCTCGAGCTGACCCGATCGATTCAGCAACGTGCCCTCGAGGAGGAAGCCCCCTCCGGGGCCAGCCCCCGAGAACACGTCGTACGCATCGTGTACGAAGAACTCGTCGAGGTGCTCGGCGACGGGCGCGAGATCCCCCTGAAACCGCAGACCATCATGCTCGTGGGCCTCTATGGCCAAGGGAAAACCACCACCGCGGGCAAGCTTGCCAAGTACTTCCGCCAGCGCGGCCTCAGCGTGGGCCTGATCGCGGCGGACGTCCACCGCCCCGCCGCGTACGACCAACTCCAACAGATCAGCGACCAGGTCGATGTCCCCTTCCACGGGGACAAGGAAGCCGGCGAGGACGACGCCCCCCGCGTCGTGGAAGAGGGGCTAGACGAGCTCGACCACGTGGACATCCAGATCGTGGACACCAGCGGCCGCCACTCCCTGGACGAGGACCTCATCGAGGAGATGAGCGAGGTCTTCGAGGTCTCCGATCCCGACGAGAAGATCCTCGTCATCGACGCGACCGTGGGCCAACAGGCCGGTCCCCAGGCTGAGGCGTTCCACGATGCGGTGGACCTCTCCGGCGTCGTGCTCACCAAGCTGGACGGTTCCGCCAAAGGCGGAGGCGCGCTGAGCGCCGTCTCCGAGACGGGCGCCCCCATCGTGTTCGTCGGGACCGGTGAGGGCATGAGCGATTTGGAGACCTTCGACCCCTCCCGCTTCATCTCCCGCATCCTGGGCATGGGAGACATCCAGACCCTCCTGGAGAAGGCCCAACACGCGGTCGACGACGAAGAGCAGGTCGAGAAGACCGCCGAGAAGATCCTCGAGGGCGAGTTCACGCTGCACGAGCTACGAGAGCAGATGGAGATGCTCTCCAACATGGGCCCCTTGGGGAAGATCGCGGATATGCTCCCCGGCATCGGGGGCATGAAGCAGAAGCTTCCCCAGGATCACATGGCGCAAAGCGAGGAGCAGATGTCCCGGTTCATGGTCGTCATGGACTCGATGACGGACGAGGAGATGAGCAACCCCGAGACGGTCAAGGGCACCCGCCTTCGCCGCATCGCCCAAGGAAGCGGGACCTCCACCGAGGACGTCAAGGAGCTTCTCAAGTACTACGAGATGTCCCAGCGGGCCATCGAAGGGCTCTCCGGCAACCGGGGCATGCAGAAGAAGCTCATGCAACAGTTGGACATCGACGACCTCCCCGACGAACTCCAGATGTGACCCGCGTCAGGCATCTGCTTCGGGCACGAGTTCAGGTGGGCATCGGTACGTGACGCGACCGTTCTCCCGACGCTTCGCCAACCCCGCCTGGCACAGCTTGTTCAGGTGGAAGTGCACCGAGCCCACGTTCTCATCCAACAGCTCCGCGATCTCGGACACGGAGCGAGGACGCGACCGGATCGCGTGCGCGACCCGCGCTCGGTTCTCGTTCTTGAGCAGGTGCCGCCGGACCGCCTCCCGCTCGTGGCCTACCAGGTAATGGATCCGACAGCGACCCACCGTCGTCGCGTCGACCAGGTCCGCGTCCTGGAGCACGCGCACGTGGTGCCGGGCGGTGGACCGGGCCACGTTCACCTCCTGTGCGATCTCCCGGATGGAGAGCCCCGGAGCGGTCTTGAGCGCGTCACAGACGCTCTCGCGTGCCTCGTGATCGAGCACGTCCGTCCGCTCGATGCGCGAGTACTGCGACCAGAGCGGGAGGCTCGCGAGCATGCGTTTCAGCCACGCGCTTGACCCGGTCGCGGCCATGGTCCCCGTGAGCGTAGCGGCGGCGGCCGGGAGGACCACGAAGAGCACGCTCCCGTCCTGGGGGGAAGACCCGGCGACGTCTTGGCCGTGGAAGACGACGTGCCCGCCCTCGTCGGCGGTCGGTGCAGAGAGCCCGTCCTCGGGGTCTATGAGGAGGAGCCCTACCTGGACGGGGGCCTCCTCGATGCTGAAGAAGAGCTCCGTGGAGAGGGGGAACGTCTGCTTGATATCGTCGCGGGAGAGGACTTCTTCGACCTCGGACATGGCTTCCTCATCGACGCTGAGGTGGCTTGCGTCGAGGTGGACGCGCACCTTCTTGTCGCTTCCTTGGGTCGGCTCTTGGTCTCCAGCTTGGTCCGCGGGCGGAGGGGCTTGCTCGGCGACGTGGTCCTGCTCGCGGGCCGGTTCCCCGTCGAGCGGCAGGATCTTCTCCGCCTCGTCGAGCGTGTCGGACACTGGGAGGGCTTGACCGGAGGCGGTCAGCCCTGGGACTGCAAGAAGCGAGGCAGCGACGACGAGCGCGAGATGACGTCCCATGGCCTCCACAGAGCCTACGGCCTGTCTGTACCTAAAACCTCTCTGGCCACGTCGTTAAAACAAGCCACGGGGGAGGGGCGGGCTGGGGAGGAGGGCCGCCGGGAAGACCCGGCGGCCCCAACGGCCAGGATGGAGGTGAGGAAGGCCGGTCTACGTGTCCCAGCGTTCCCATCCCATGGGCTCCCTACCAGGGAACGCCCCCCCAACTCTTCTAAGACTTATAACTGTTTTTACTGATGGAACACTTACCATCGTTGGAAGCCCCGCGCTTCGCCATACTTTTTTGAACGAGGCCCCCCTCCCGGCCCCCATGGGCGACCAGGCCCCCGCGACGAACCCCGACCCCGCGCGAAGCCCCCTGTGCGCGCTGGACTTCAGATACGGGAGCCCTGAGATCAAAGCCGTCTTCAGCGAAGCCGGCAAGCTCTCACGCCTTCTCGAGGTCGAAGCCGCGCTCGCCCGCGCCCACGCCCGCGCCGACAACATCCCGCAAGATGCGGCCGACGAGATCACCGAGAAAGCCACGCTCGAGCACGTCACGCCCGACCGCGTCAAGGAGATCGAAGCCGAGATCAAGCACGACCTGATGGCCGTCGTCGAAGCCCTGACCGAACAATGCGACGACGAAGCCGGCCGGTACGTCCACCTTGGCGCCACCAGCTACGACATCATCGACACCGCCAACGCGCTCATGATGCGCGACGGTCTCGACCTCATCCAGGACGAGCTCGAACGCCTCGAACGCGCGCTCGCCACGCTGGCCCGCACCTACCGCCAGACCCCCTGCGCGGGCCGCACACACGGCCAACACGCAGTCCCCACGACCTTCGGGTACAAGATGGCCGCCTACCTCCTCGAGGTCCACCGCCACCGCGAACGGCTGATCGCCTCCCACGACCGAACCCTCGTCGGCAAAACGCTCGGAGCCGTCGGAACCGGCGCCGGGTTCGGCGAGGACGCCTTCCAAATCGAAGCCTACGTGGGCGACGAGCTCGACCTCCCGATGGAACCCGCCCCCACCCAGATCGTCGCCCGCGACCGCTACAACGAGCTGTTCAGCCACCTCGTCAACATCGTCACCACGCTGGAACGGTTCACCACCGAGATCCGAAACCTTCAACGCAACGAGATCGCCGAAGCCGCCGAAGGCTTCCAAGAGGACACCCAGGTCGGATCCTCCACCATGGCCCAGAAGAAGAACCCCATCTCCAGCGAGAAGGTCTGTGGCCTCGCACGCATCGCCCGATCGTTCCTTCAACCCGCCTTCGAGAACGCCATCCAATGGCACGAACGCGACCTGGCCAACTCCAGCGGCGAACGCTTCATCCTCCCCCACCTGTTCGCCCTCACGCACGAGACCCTACGCGTCACCGCCACCGTGTTCGAAGACCTCCAGGTGGACACCGAACGCATGCGCGAGAACCTCCACCTGACCCCGACCATCACGGCCGAAGCGATCGTCATCGAGCTCGCCGAACGCGGAGTCCCCCGACAAGAAGCCCACGAGATCGTCCGCAAAGCTTCCATGGACGCCCACGACCGGGACGCGTTCCGACAAGCCCTCCTCGAAGACAAGAACGTGGACGAGCACCTCTCCCCGCAGGACCTCGACGACCTGCTGGACCCCACCCAGTACCTCGGGAAAGCGCCCGAACTCGTGGACCGTGTCCTGGAACGAACCGGCCACGACGAGACCTGACCCGGCGCGTCAAGACCGCTGGAACACCAAGCTCGTGCGACCCACGCGGACCACGTCCCCCGGCTCAAGCATCGTGCGCCCCCCATCCGGCAAACGAGCAAAGTTCACCATCGTCCCGTTCGCGCTGTGCGTGTCCACGATCGCGAACCCCTTGGGCGTGATCTGGATCTCGCACTGCTGACCCGAGATGTAAGGATCGTGGTCGAGCTCCAGGTCCCGGTCCTCGGCTCGACCGATCGTCCAACGAGACCGATCCCCCTCCAACCCGAACCGCTCCCCCGTCTTGGGCCCGTCCAGGATCAAAAGGTGCGGAGCCGGCCCCTGTTCCAGCTCCGAGGCCTCCTCGACGCCTTCCTCCATGTGCTGCGTCGGCCTGGGCGACTGGACCCGGTCGCGGCCCCCGACGGGTTCGAGCTTCCCCAGGTCCACCAGCGTCGTGCCTAGGGCGAACAACCGGTTCGGGACCACACGGAACTCGGCAACGGGCCCGCTCTCCCGCCACCCCTCCATCTCCTCGACGAACCCGTGCTCGATCAACTTGTCAAGGTGCTGGCTGACCGCCTGGCGCGAGATGCCAAGCTCCTCGGAGAGTTCCTCGCGGGACCGGGGCTGTGTGAGCAGATGAAGCGTTCGCAACCTGCGAACGCTCGAAAGCGCGAAGAATGCCTCGCTCAGGTTCTCCAGCTCGTCCTCTTCCTGTTCAGCGTCCATCATGATGAGCTCACCTCGTTCAACGCGCCCGCGAACGCTCCCGCGGACGGGTACCGTTCCCCCGGGTCCGGATGCAGCCCCTTCTCCAGGACGGAGGAGACCGAGGCCGGGGCCGTGCTTGGAAGGCGCGTCCAGCGCGTAGGAGGCGACCCCGTCATCAGCGTGTGCAGCAGCGCTGCGCATGCATACACGTCCGACCGTTTGGTCCCTTTGCTGTCCCCGCTCTTGACCTCGGGGGCCATGAAGGGCTCCGTCCCGACGGGGCCCTCGTCCTCGAGGACCTTGGTCGTCCCCGCCCCCGCCGGCTCCCGCGCGATGCCGAAGTCCGTGATCTTCGCGATCCCATCGTCGGTGAGGAGCACGTTGCTCGGCTTGATGTCTCGATGCACGATCCCGGCCCCGTGGATCGCCTCCAGGCCCCGGGCCACGTCCTCCGCCAACTGGACCGCTCGCGGCCACGGCAACGGGCCCTCGTCCTCGAGAAGATCCGCCAGCGACCCTGCGGGAACGTGCTCGATCACGAGCACGGGGACCCCCCCGTCGTCGAGAACCTTCTCGACCTCCACCACGTTCGGGTGCCTGACCTTGGCCGCAAGCTCGGCCTCGCGTCGGGCCGCCTTCAAGATCTTGGGGGACTTGTGCCACCTCTCCAGCGGCTCCTTGAGGACGACGAGGCGATCCCGGGAGCGGTCCCGGGCCAACCAGGTCCGACCGGCTCCCCCCTGACCGAGGATGCGAAGCCGCTCGTACACCTCCCCCGGGGCCTCCCTCCGGGTCGGCACGACCGCATCTCGCGCATAATGCTCGATCACGGTGGCCTCGCCCCGCTCCAGATCGAACTCCTCCCGAAGCGCTTCCAGGTACTCCCCATCCTCGGAGAGCGTATCCCGCGCGATCGAGGCTTCCACGGCCGCCCGATACGCGTCCACCTTCTTCCCGAACCGCTTCTTGGCTCGTTCCTCGGGACGGCTTTCCAGCGAGGGACCCAGCCAGCGTCGAGCGACCTGCATGCTGGGACCCAAGGAGACCCCCGTCACGAGAAGGCCCCCGAGGAACGGGACCAGGAACGCGCCCATCACGCCGATCCCGAGCCCGAACACGGTGGCCCCTCCTGCCAAGGCCCCCGCAGCACCCGTGGAGGAGGCCGCGGCGCGCCGGACCCGGTGGGGGAGGTTGTAGATCCGCCATCGAGCCAAGCCGTACGCGATGATGCCCACGCCCCCCAACCGCCAGAGGCCCACGGTCTGGAAGGGTCCAAGCATGGTCACGATCGCCAGGTACTCGACGGCTCCCCAGAGGAGCGGGAACAAGAGCGCGGCGCTCACGAAGAACTCCCTGCAACGTTCTTCCTCCGTGCGAGCCTCCTGGAACCGCCCAAGCGCTTGGACCCCGACCGCGGCCACCACCAGGGTCGAGGCCACGAACGCGACGAAGTAGAGCGTGGACGCGGAGAGATCGGTACTGGCTCGCTGGGCGAAGAACGCCAGGTTGTTCCCGCTCGAGTACGCCACGTACAGGCCGAGCCCGACGAGCAGGGTCGCCACCCTGTTGCGCGTCCTCGATGTAGGTGATCCTCGGAGCGCGGCGTTGAGCACGAGGATGGCCGCGGCGAACGCGGCGATGACGGGAAGCTCAGCCATGCCGACCTGCAGAAGGGACCAGTCGGGATAGAAGAACCCGTCCACCTCGAGCGTGCCCATGAGGAAATCGTGGGGGCGGATTGCAAGCCAGGCGGAGCCGACGACGGCGAGGGTCCCGGCCGACCACCGGAGGGCCCGCCAAAGGGGTGACCGCGGGCCGCCGGGCGCGTACGCGGAGGCGAACTCGAGCAAGAGATAGGGCATCACCAACAGCATGCCCATAGAGAGGATGTACAACGAGCCCGCGTAACCGGGAGGGTATCGGGCGAACTGGACGGAGAGGATCTGGATCGCCCATGCGAGAGCGAACAGGCCGAACGGTAGGGCTCCGCGGGACCTCGTGGACCCGCCCGAGAGCGTGAACGCTGCAAGCACGACCAGGGCTACGCTGCTTGCGACGGCCCATGCCGCAGAGATGAACCATGCTTCCGTCACGGGGACACCATCTCCATGGTGGCCTGTCCTCTACAAGCAGCTTGGTCGACAGTGGTTCCCTCCCCGGTCGTCGTCATCGTCGTCATCGTCCGGCCCGGAGAAGGTCTCCAGGAAGCACAACGCATGGCAATCCTCCGCGATGCTCAAGCCCACCAGGTACGACGCGTGCCCCTGGCCCACGTTCTCCATCGTCAGCGACCACAACCCGGACGTGTCCACCCGGATCTGATCGGCCAGGCCTTCACCTTGCCCCAGGGACAGGCGAGCATCCCCATCGGGATCCACGAGTTCGACGGCCTTGTGGGTCCCGTTGCTGATGGAAAGCGTCACCGTTGCTCCCTCCTGGATGTCCATGTACTGTACCACCTTGTCCCCGCCCCCCAGCCCGATGGCCAAGCAAGGAGCCGCGCTGGGACCGTTCACCTCGCTGGAGGGAGGATCGCTCAGCGTGTGCACATCGATGTCGAAGTCGTACACGCCAGCGCTGCGCTTGCCATCGACGGGTTCCAGCCCGAAGCTGGCCCCGATGAAGCTCGGCATCGCGACGCCCAGCTTCACGGTCTGATCGGGGGTCAGGTTGGCCACGAGGTCGTCGGAGAAGCCTCTGTAGGATTCGAGGATGACCTTCGCGTTCGCCGGGCCCTGCACGGTCAACGCGAGGCAGGCGCCGTGACCGCTGGGTATGCCCCCGGCGTCGCGATCCAAACGGTACCAGTCCTTGTCGCCGGGTGGCAGGACCCCGAGGTACGATCCCGTGTCGGACAGGAGGGTCGGGTTATCCCGATCGTCGGAGGCGTTCAAGATGATGCCATGGTCCGAGGTCGACACCGGCAGCGCCGCGACTACAGGGACCACCAGAAGCATCACCGCCACCGGGACGACTCGGAAAGCTCCCACCGGACCTCCTCGGGGCCTTCAACCACCGAGCCGATGAAAAACCCTTGCCCCCCGCAAGGATCCCCTTTCACCTTTCAGCTCCCGACCAGAAACGGATCGGGAGCCCCTAGCAAGAGCACCGAAGCCAGCACGCCCAGCCAGGCCATCAGCCACGCCCCGAATCCCCAACGAGCCCACGCCCAAGCCCGACGTGGCAAAAACGGCCCCCCAAGCAACGCGGCCAACCCAAGGACCGGAATCGCGGCCCACCCCCCCCAGAACACGCCATAGTACGTCCCCACCCACACCGCACGGAGCCCCCCCGCGATCCACCCGCTCCCCATCTCGAAGCCCCACCAAGCCAGCGACGTGGTCACGAAGAACACCGGCCCCAGCACCAACCTCGTCCCCCAGCCCACACCCGACCCCTCCATCACCCAAGCAACCGCTCGAGCACGAACGCGAGCCCGGCCCCGAGCACCGACGCGATCCCGATGCCCCAACGGGTGACCTCGGTGGGCTCGGTCAACACCTCCTCCACGGTCTCCCGGTCCGGCAGCATCGCTCCCCCATCGAGGCCCAGGTTCACGTGCCTTTCGACCCCTCATCGCCGAGGGCCGATTCGAGCGCCTTCAAGCCTCGAGGGTTCTCCTCGAAGTACGAGCGGACATCCTCCAAGAGCGCGTTGAGCTCCCCCGCCACGGCGGACTTGAGATCCAAGGGATGCAGCTCCCCCTCACGGAACGCCTCTTCGACCTCGTCCAGGGTCTCGAAGACGAGATCCCCCCCGTACTTCTCGGGGCGTTCCACGACGAACGTCTCGATCTCAGGCCAGAGGACCATGCGCAGCATCTGCAGGACAGGGTTCCCCTCCACCTGACCCTGCGGACAGTACGCATCGTGCAGCTTCTCCTCGACCTCCTGCTCGGAATCATGGAGGAACACGCCCGTCTCAGGCTTGGACTTGCTCATCTTCCCGGCTACGGGATCCATCCTTTCACCGGTCTCCGTCAGGGAAGGCAAAAGCGGGACGTGGATCGCCACGGGCGCCTGCTTCTCGAGCTTGCTGGACACGTCCCGCGCCAGCATGTGCGCGTGGCGCTGGTCCAGCCCTCCAAGCGCCGCGTCGAACCCTCCGTAGAAGATGTCGGCGACCTGCATGGCAGGGTACAGGGTCTTGCCGTAGTCCAGATCGGCGTCGTCGGCCTCGCGGCCCATGATGGTCATGGACCGTTTGATCCGGTTGAGCGTGGAGGCTTTCGCGACGCGGAGGACCGTGGCCCAGTACTCGGCGTCGTCGACCCATTCGCTTGCGTACACGAAGCGTGCGTCCTCGCGGACGCCGAGCGCCTTCATCGCCTCTTCCATGTACACGCCGCACGCCTGGATGCGGTCAAGGTCCCCGTCGAGTTTGTCGTTGATCTGGGCGTGCCAGTCCGCCAACAGGATCGTCACCTCGAACCCGGCCTCCTGCATGTCCCGGACCTTGCGGGCGCAGATCAGCCAGCCCAGGTGCGCGGTCCCGGAGGGCTCGAACCCGATGTAGGCCTTCTTCTCGTCCTTGTCGAGGAGATCGGTCAGCTCCTCGGGGGTCACGACCTCTTCGGTCCCCCGGGTCACGCGGGCGAGCGCGTCCTCAGCCATCGCTCGGGGAGATGGGTGGGCCTTATAGAGGCTATGGGTGTGCGGGGCTCAGTCGAGCAGATCTGCTCTGGGTCGCCGTTCGCTCACCGCTTCGTCAAGATGGCGTCGGAACGTCTTCACAGGCACGTCGTCGCGGGTTCTTTCTCGCCAGTCGCGCACGCTGACGGTTCTCTCCTGAGCTTCGTCGTCGCCCACGATGAGCATGTAGGGGACGTTGTCGTCGTGGGCGGTCTTGATCTTCTTGCCGATGGTCCAGGGCCGGTCTTCGACCTCGACGCGGAACCGGGAGAGCTCATCTTGGACCTGGTGAGCGTAGTCGAGGTGCTCGTCGCTGATGGGCAGGATGCGGGCTTGCTCGGGCGCTAGCCAGGGGGGGAAGTTGCCGCCGTAGTGCTCGGTCATCACGGCCATGAAGCGCTCGTAGCTGCCTAGGAAGGCGCGGTGAATCATGATGGGGCGTTTCTGCTCGTCGTCCTCCCCCCGGTAGGTAAGGTCCAACCGCTCGGGCATGTTGTAGTCGAGCTGGATGGTGGGGCCGTCCCATTCGCGGCCCAGGGCGTCCACCATCTTCATGTCGATCTTGGGTCCGTAGAAGGCGGCGTCCTCGGGTTCGTGCACCCAGTCGACGCCTTTGTCCTCGAGCACGCGCTCGAGCACCTTCTCGCTTTCCTCCCAGATCGCGTCGGTGCCGATGTACTTGTCCGGGTTCTTCGTGGCCAGCGCGATCTTCGCGTCCATCCCGAACACGTCCAGGATCTTCAGCGCCATGTCCAGCAGGCGCGAGACTTCCTCTTCGATCTGGTCCGGGCGGCAGAAGAGGTGCCCGTCGTCTTGCGTGAAGCCCCACACGCGAAGCAACCCGGAGAGCTCTCCGTGCTGTTCGCGCCGGTACACGGTGCCGTGCTCGCTGTATCGGATGGGAAGGTCCCGGTAGCTTCGCGTTTCCCGGTCGTAGATGAGCGCGTGGGCGGGGCAGTTCATGGGTTTGATGCTGAACTCGCGCTCGTCGAGCTCGAAGTGGAACATGTCGTCGATGTAGTTCTCGTAGTGTCCGGTCTTCTTCCAGAGCTCGGTCAGGTAGAGGTGGGGGGAGCGGACGGGGTCGTGTTCGAGCTCGTCGTTCATCTCGTCGACGAACCGCATCAGCTCGCGGTACACGGTGGCGCCTTCGGGCCCGAACAGGGGCAGACCGGGTCCGACGCTCTCTTCGATCTGGAAGAGCCCCATTTCGTGCCCGATGCGGCGGTGGTCGCGCTTCCTGGCTTCCTCGCGCTGGGCGAGGAACGTCTCGAGCTCCTTCTCGGTGGGGAAGGCGGTCCCGTAGACGCGGGTGAGCATCTCGCGGTCCTCGTCGCCGCGCCAGTACGCTCCGGACACTTCGAGGAGCTTGAACGCGCCGATCTCCCCGGTGGAGTCCACGTGAGGGCCCCGGCATAGGTCCTCGAACTCGGCCTGCTTGTAGAAGCTAACCTCGTCCTCGTCCCCGGCCTCCGTCTCAAGGATCTCCTGCTTGAACGGGTTGTCGCTGTATCGCTGGTAGGCCTCCTCCCAGTCCATCGAGAACCGGGAAAGCTGCAAGTCCTCGTCCACGATACGCTGCATCTCGTCCTCGATCTCGTCGAGGTCGTCCCGGTCCAGCTCCACGCCTGCGATGTCGTAGTAGAACCCCTCGTCCGTCCAGGGGCCGATGGTGAGCTTGGCCTCGGGGTGCTCGCGTAGCAGGGCTTGGGCGAAGACGTGAGCGGCGGTGTGGCGAAGGGCGGCCAGGTAGACGTCCTCGTCGTCCGTCGTGTAGATGAGAAGCGATCCGTCCTCCTCGAGCGGGTGCTCCTTTGCCACGAGTTCGCCCTCGAACTCGCCCGCGATCGTATCACGGCCCAGTCCTGGCCCGATCTCGTGGGCGACGTCCTCGACGGTCGAACCCTCGGGCACCTCGAGCGTGGAATCGTCCGGAAGCCGGATCGTGATGGGCAACGCGATCACCGAGACCCCAGCTTTCTCATCTCGCGGGGGTCCCACCTCGTGCAGGCGCGCGAGCAGATAAAGCCTGGGGGTCTGCCCGCTCTGGGGCGGCCAAGCCCCCCGGGCAAGGGTCTTATGCCCCCAGCGTGTTGGCGTGCCAAGATACGATGTCCGACTACCAAGTGTTCCTCAACGGCGACTTCGTTCCGGAGGATGACGCGAAGGTAAGCGTCTTCGATCACGGGTTCCTCTACGGCGACGGGTGCTTCGAAGGAATCCGTGCCTACGACGGGCGCGTGTTCCGCCTTGAGGAGCACATGGACCGGTTGTACGCGTCCGCGAAGGCCATCGCCCTGGAGCCTCCCTACTCTAAGGAGGAGATGACGGACCTCGTGCTGGAAGCCTGCCGCGTCAACGAGCTCCAGGACGCGTACATCCGCCCCATCTTCTCACGCGGTGTCGGGGACCTGGGCTTGGACCCCCGCAAGTGCGAGGAGGTGACCACGGTGGTCATCGCCCGGGAGTTCCCCCGCCTTTACGGGCCCGAGCTTTACGAGGAAGGCTTGTCCATCGCGACCGTATCCACGCGACGCAACCCCCCACAGTGCCTCTCCCCGAACATCAAGTCGATGAACTACCTCAACAACATCGTCGCGAAGGTGGAAGCCAACCAGCTCGACGTGGACGAGGGCCTCATGCTGGACATCGACGGCTTCGTCAGCGAGGCCACCGCGGACAACTTCTTCATCATCGACGACGGGACCGTGATCACGCCCCCCTACCACAACAGCCTGCAAGGCATCACGCGGCAAGCTGCGATCGACGTGGCCGAGCAGCAAGGCTACCCCGTGGACGTCAAACCCATCACGACGTTCGACGTCTACGCGGCCGATGAAGCCTTCATGACCGGGACCGCAGCGGAGATCGCGCCCATCGTGGACGTCGACGGACGCGAGATCGGGGACGGCACGCCCGGCGAGATCACGCGGGAACTGGTCGACGCCTTCGAGAAGCATGTCCGCTCCTCGGGCACGCCCATCTACGAGGAAGAAAGGCTGCAAGCTTGATCAAGTGCGCAGCCATAGCCGGGGCTGGGTCTCAAGGCATCCAGGAAAAGCCCGGGGGACCCGGCTCATTCATCCTCTACGAGACAGCTCCACCCAATCAGTGTAAAGGTTTTGGGGGCAGGGGTCGGGAGGGGTCAGGTAGCCCCGCTCGGACACGAGCCGTCCTCCGCGTGATCCAGACCGGGAACCCAGTCCCGCTCCCCGTGCTCGAGACCGATCACGCAGGCCTCAAGCGTCTGCGCGGACTCGTGCTTCCACGTCACGGACGCGATCCCGTCGCTCCCTGTGACATCGGTCTTGACCTGGCAGGCTCCGCCGCTGTCGCACGCCTCGATCGAGGCGTTCGCGCCTGAGACCGGCTCCTCGTGCTCGTCGTAAACCACCGCCTCGACCCGAGCGTGTGTCTCTTGGTCCTGGATGCTCACATCGTGCACGTGCATCGCATCGTCCAGGGAGCCCACCACGCGCACGTCATCGATGTACCATCCGGGGTAGTTGTTGTTCAGGTGGTTGCCGCTGTCGAAGTGGAACCGGATCATCAGCCTGTCGCTTGCGAACTCGCTGATGTCGAGGCTGACCTCCTCCCAGTCCCCGTTGGTGTGATCGGTTGCATCCCACCGAGCCACCGTCTCGTAGGCCTGGCCCCCGTCGGTGCTGACCTGCACCCTCATCCGGTCGAAAATCGGGTCGTCCGTATCGTAGACCTCGAAGAAGTGTTGGAAGATCAGGGTCAGCGTGTCGTACACGCTGGCCTCGATCTCGGGGGTGCTCACCCACCCGAGCACGAGCCCCTCGTCGTAGTTGCAGAACTGGTTCGGCCGGTCCGTCGAGAACGATAGCAGGTAATCGCCCTCCGGGGGCTCGTAGCACTTGTCACCCATCACGCGCCAGAGGGAATCATCCACCCAGCCCGCCTCGTGTTGCGTGTGGATCCAGGGCCATAGCTTGCCGTTCTCGAACCCGTCCTGGAAGAGGGTCGCGTTGCCCGTCTGCTTGTCCACCACGGTCGCTGTGGTCGATCGTGGCTGTTGATCGTGGTTCCCGATGCTGTTCGTGACCGTCAGGTTCACTCGGTAGGTGTCGTTCGCCCCGTAGGTGTGCTCAACCATGGGGCCCGTGGCGTTGGCCCCGTCCCCGAGCACCCAGCCGTAGGTGTCGACCGGGTGCTTGCCGACGATCGTCTCGGACGCATCGAAGGTACAGGCCAGCTCGGTGCACGTGGCTTGGAACGCCGCCATGGGCCTGACGAGCCCGTCCTCCCCGCTGACAAGCAGGCCCGCGTTGAGGCGACCTTCGCCCTGGCGGGTCTCGTAGATCTCGAGATCCTCCGCCGTCTCGCGCACCCGCTGCTCCATGACCGAGTGGTTCGCGTGACCGTGCGCGTCCACGTGAAGGGCGATCGCGCCGGCCACGTGGGGAGCGCTCATGGAGGTGCCCGACAGGGTCTGGAAACCGGTCTCGTCCCCCCCGTGCGCCGACAGGATGTCCACGCCAGGCGCCATCACGTCGACTTCGGACCCTTCGCTGGATGAGCTCCAGAACTCGTCCTCGGCATCCGAGGCCGACACGATGATGACCTTGTCGGGGCGGGACACCCAGGGTTCCACGACGCAGTCCGCGCATCCGAAGTTCCCCGCGGCTGCCACCTGCGGGATGCCCTTCTCGTAGGTGTAATCGATCGCGTCGATGATGGCTTGCGCGTCGGTCTGCCCCCAGCTGTTCGAGATCACGTGCGGGCCCTCGTCGGCCATGTCCGTCATGGCTTCAGCGATCTCGCTTGAAGAGGCCGAAACGCATGGGGTGGACCCCCAGTCGAAGATCTTGTGCATGATGATGCTCGGGTTGGCCATGCCCGCGATGCCGAACCCGTTGTCCGTGATAGCGGCCGCGATCCCGCTGACGTGCGTGCCGTGGAAATCACAGCCCTTCTCATCCACGTACCAGGGATCCCCGTGGAAGTAGTTCCATCCGGAGATGGCGTCGCCGTCGAAGTCGTCGTGCGGGTTCAAGCCGGAGTCCAAGAGCCCGATCGTCACGCTCGTCGACCCTAACGCCGTCTCCCACGCGGACTCGGAGCGGACGATTTGGGGTCCGTATTGGTCCTCGTATTCCGCATCGTCGGGCACGAACAGCAGGTTCGCGGATCGGGTATCTTTCTCGATGTAGCGGACGGCGTCGTCCTGCTTGGCGTGGGCCTTGAGAGAGGACGCGTCGGCGGCGTCGACGACGAAGAACGCGAGGTCCTCGTTGACGAGACTCACGTCCTCTCCCGCGTATTGGAATCGGTCCTCGGGCAGCTCGTGGAAGCCCACGATGAATGCCTCGGTCTCCCGGGAGTCTGCCTCGGATCCAAGGGTGGACCCTAGCCCGAGCAAGAGGACCGAGCCGACCGCTAGACCAAGGACCATACGCCTCATTGGTCTACCTCCTGCGATGGCGGGGGTCCTCCCTTAGGCGAAGGGGGGAGGGGACGGCGCCACCATGAACCTTGGGCACGGGCCGGCTGCAAGCAGCCAGCGCGCTCCCGTGCTCCCCGCACAGGAGCCGATCTTGCGCGGGGAGGCCTGCGCCCAGGCCAGCACATGACCCCCACCCGCCTCCAGCGGCCCATATTTGACCGTTTCGCCTCTGGACGCGAAGGGTTATGCAGGGGAAACGTCCCCGGAGCGCAGCGTGACGCTGCGCCCCCGGGAAGGGTGTTGCCGAAGACGCTGCCGCATCTCCGCGCCGAGGGACGCTCCGGGGGATGCGACCGCATACGTTCGCAGGTGCTCAAACCCCTTAGGGTGACGCGTGTTCGGTTCATTGATACGAGGTGCCCGTCACGCAACGTGAGGACGCTGTGGCTCCCCCTCTCGCACGCTCCATCACCCCTCCCACGGGCAAGCTCGCCTGGTACCGGCTGGCCATCCCGCTTTCTGGCCTGCTGGTCGGCATGAGCGTGCTCTTCACGGTCCTCGAGAGCGGGTTCCGGAACCGTATCTTCGCGTTCCTGGCCGTGTACCTTCTCCCCGGGGGCATCGACTACGGCGTCCCCATCGGGGTCGGCGTGCTCGATATCCCCGCCCCGTGGGTGATCGGCGTGGTCGCCTACATGGACCTCTGGGTGACGCTGTTCTGGGTGTGGAACCTAGACCACCTGACGAGGTTCTCCTGGGTGGATGATCGTGTGCGGGAGAGCCGAGAGCGCACCTCTCGCCTGTGGGAGCGCTTCCCTCGCCTTCGCGTCGCCACCGCACCCGGGCTCATCCTGTTCATCCTTCTCCCGATCCCCTGGACGGGGTCCTTCGTGGGCATCGTCGTCGGGAAGCTGATCGGGATCAAGGACGCCGAGGTGTACGTGGCCAGCGTCGTCGGCACGTTCCTTCGCGTGCTCGCCCTTGCCTATGGGTCCTGGTTCTTCTTCGGCCTGTTCTAGAAAGCCTACGGGGCCGTCTCCACGATGCGCACGAACTTGGCCACGCTGGGATCCTCCACGGTCCGGAGCGCATCCTCGCTGGCGACCCGGATCCCCCCGTTGCGCGTGAGCTCCTCGCCTCGTCCCTCCACGAACATGTGACCGAGGTCCATCCGCACCGGGCTACCTTTCTGCGTCCAGCAGGCGTCGACGTTCGCAAGCAACGCCTCCGGGTCCTCAAGCAGCGAGCGGGCCTCTCGCAGGCTCTCGGTGACCTCCTCTTCCAGGCTGGAGAGGTCGTGCTCGCACCCGCTGATCTCCTCCAGCGAGCAGGCGCTCTCCGCGACGGGTCCGGGGAGCTCCTGAACCGGGTTGTTCACGTTCGCCCGGAGCCCGACCGCCGCGCAGGGGACGCGGTCCTCCCGCACGCCCCCCTCCACGAGCACGCCTCCCAGTTTCCTCCCCTCGACCACTAAATCGTTGGGCCACTTGATGCCGGCTGCCACGCCCGTAGCCTTCCGGATCCCCTCCCGGAGCCCCCACACCGCGGCAAGCGTCAAACGAGGCGCGGCCTCCAGAGGGAGGCCCGGGCGCCAGAGGATCGACATCCACAACCCGCCGGGGGGCGCATGCCAGGGCCCGTTCCCGCCGCGGGCCTTGGTCAACCGGTCCGCCAAGACGGTGGTATGCTCGGCCACGCCCTGCTCGGCAAGCTCGAGGACCACATCGTTGCTGGCCCCGACGGCCTCGAAGCGGAGGCGCTCGGGGACGGGGGTTGAACGATCCGGGTCCACGGTGGAACGAGCAGATGGCCCGCTCTTAGGGCTTGTGATATACCGCCAAGGGGAAAGAGGTCCACCGCGAGCCATCGTTAAGGGATCTGCTTGACCCGGAGCTGAGAGGATGTCCGTTCTGGTGGACATACAGTTCGACTAAGTAGCTGTAGAACAGCTCCTGGGTCGGGGTGAGACCTTGGCTCGGGACCTCGATGCGTTGATCGAGGCAGAGACCCTCCAACAGCGGATCGTGGGTTGGATGGCACCGTCCACGGCTGGAACCCCGAAGCGGAGGAGCTCTTCGGCTGGACACGAGAGGAGGCCTTGGGCCGCGATATCCGCGAGCTGACGCCGGCGCCGGGCATGCTTGAGGAGGCTGAAGAAGTCATGGCGTCCCTGCGGGACAAGGAGCCGTGGAGCGGGGTGTTCGAGCTCCAACGCAAGGACGGTTCCACGTTCCCTGGTCACGTCACGGATGCACCGCTCGAGGACGAGGATGGCCAGCTCGTCGGGATCATCGGCATCACGCGAGATCTCACCGAGGTTGAACGGGCCCGCGCTCGCTTGGAACAGGCCGAACGCATCGCCGGCCTGGGTTCCTGGAGGATCAACCTAGCCACCGGAGACCTCTGGATCTCCGATGGTTTCCAAGGGGTCACGGGCCTTCCAGCAGAGGACGACTTGAACCCGGAGCTCTTCTTCGAGCATGTCCATCCTGAGGATCGGGATCGAGTAAGAAGGAACTTCGAGGGCTTGGAGCAAGAATCCGGGATAATGGAAGACGAGTTCCGACTTAGAAAGCCCGATGGGCAGACGATCAAGCTGGCCTCCCGCTTCAACGTGCACGTGACTCCTGAGGGTCAAACCACCGTCACAGGAATCAGTCAAGATGTCACCGCCCAGAGAAAGCTCGAATCCACCCTGCTTGAGGAAAGAAGGCGTCTCGAAGAGGCGCAAGCCCTGGCCAGCATCGGGAGCTGGGAGTGGGATCTCGGTCAAGACCGGTTGACCTGGTCGGACGAGATGTACCGCCTCCTCGGGTACGACGTGGGAGATCCGGAGCACCCCTCGACCGAGGACTTCTACGAGCGCGTCCACGAGGCGGACCGGGAAAGCCTCCAGGAGCAGGTCGCCCGTCTTCTCTCCTGGCCTAACCCGGATCCCCTCGACGAGGTGTTCCGCATAGTACGACCCGAAGGCACCGTCCTCTGGGTCCATGCGAAAGGCCGCACCCAGTCTCGGGATGGTGCCCCGGTCCGAGCCCTCGGGACGGTCCAAGACATCACGCGGAGGCGCAAGATGGAGCAACGCCTCCTTGCTCACCAGGAGCTCATCGACGAGGTCCAACGTATGGCGGGAGCCGGGGACTGGGAGTGGCGACCCGAGGAGGACAAGATGTACTGGTCCAAGAACCAGTACCGCCTGCTCGGGTTCGAACCCGACGAGCTCTCCCCGCCGAGGGTCCAGGACTACCTCGACCGGGTCCATCCGGAAGAACGCGACTACGTGGAGGACCACCTCAAGGAGGCCCTCCGCGCCTCAAGCGGGGACGCCCAGCGTCTCGAACACAGGATCCACAGTCCAGGAGAGCCCGAGCGATGGGTCGAGATCCGCTTCTCCACAGAAACCGACGAACAACCACGAATGTACGGGAAGACGCTGGACATCACCGAGCACAAGAAGCTCGAGTTAAACCAGGACGACCAGCTTCGACGGCTCGAGACCAGGAACCAGCAACTAGAACGCATCTCGATGGCCACCTCCCACCCCCTAAGGGAGATCGTGAGGGAGATTCACATCCGCGCGCAGCGGGCCCAGCAGAACCTTGAGACCCACCTCGACGAGGCCTCAAGCCAGGACCTCGCCACGATCCAGGAAGCCAGCAAGCAACTCCGATCCGTCCTCGAGGACTTCCAGGAGTACGTGACCTTAGCAACACGCGAACCGCACGCCGAACCCACCGCCCTCGGTCCGGTTCTCGACACCGTCCTCGACCGGCTTTCCTCCCAAATCCAAGAGACGAACGCCGAGGTCACCCACGAGGACCTCCCCACCGTGGACATGGACCCCGGAAGCCTCGAGACCATCCTCCACCGGTTGATCCACAACGCGATCGTATACTCAGGTGGCAAGCCCCCTAGGATCCACGTGGCGGGACAAGCAGAGAACGACATGTGGCTGATCTCGGTCAGCGACGAGGGGATCGGCATCGATCCCGATTACCACGAACGCATCTTCCAGCCGTTCACCCGGCTGCATACCCGCGACGAGATACCGGGCGGAGGGCTCGGTCTCGCCATCAGCAGGTGGCTGATCGAAGACGCGGGAGGCACCATCTGGTGCACCTCCAAACCGGGAGAAGGAGCCACGTTCTATTGCACGCTGCCAAACCCGGATCCCTCTACCCCTGAGCCTCATCGTGAATCGTCCTTATGATCGCTCGAAGGTTGGACAGGTTCAACGGCTTCTCGAGCACCATCCGGACCCTATGGAAAAGGGCCTCTTGCTGTATCTCAATGCTTCTCACCTTCGTGACCACGATCACGATGCGCTCGTCCTCCACGAGCCTCCCGCAGACATCCCACGCGTCCGGGCCGAACCCATCCAGGTCCAGGATCACGAGTCCGGCCCGCCCCCGCGCTTCCTCGGGGTCTCGTGGGAGCTCTCGCGAGGTCTCGACGTCGCCCACCAGATCCTCCAGGCTCTCCCGCAGGAGCTTGAGGTTCGCCGGGTTCCGCGAGACGACCAGCATCCTACGAGCCCCGACTGGGTGCCTTCACCCGGGGGAGCCCTCCAAGCAGACCCTGAAGCTCGTCGAAGCGATCGCCCACGACGAGACCGTTCTCCGTGATGGAAACCTCCCGAAGGTCGCGCTCGAAGTCGCTGACTCGCTTCTTCAACACCCCGATCACCTTGCGGAGCTCCCCCTCGATCTCCACGTAGCGTAGGAATACGATGTTGTCCGCGAGGTAGCTTAGCCCCATCTCGGTGGGACGGAAATCGCCCAAGATGCTGCTCGTCTCATCGATGAAGAGAGGCGTCACGCCCATGTTCTTCAGGTACCGGCCCAGGGCGTGCAGCCTCCGGACCCCCTCCTGCTTGCCCCCTCGGAGCGACAAACGGTACCCCCCGAGCGCATCCAGCATCACCACGCGAGCCTCTTGGTTCTCCACCTCGTCCTTGACGTGGTTGGCGAACTCGTCCGCCGACCAATCCAGAGGCTCCACCTCGTGCAACCGCAATGTACCCTCCTCGACCATCGCGTCGACGGGCGTGCTGATCGAACGGTTCCGTGTCAGGAACGTATCTTCGGACTCCTCGAACAGGTAGATGACCGAGGTCTCGCCACGCTGGCTTGCTTCCTTGACAAATTGGGTACCGGTCGTCGTCTTCCCCACGCCCGTGGGGCCGCTGATGATGGTGACGGTCCCCCGCTCGAGGCCTCCGTTCAACTGTTCGTCCAACCCCTGGACGCCGCTGGGGATGGTCTCGTGCCGGAACTCCGCACGGTGGGTCCCCGGCGAAAGCCGCGGGAAGACCCGGATCCCCTGATCCCCGATGCGGAGATCGTGGAGGCCAGCCCGGATCCCGGACCCTCGAAGCTTTGTGACTTGGACGCTTCTGCGCATCTCCTCCGCGTACAGCTCGATGGTCCCGTCCGTCACGTACTGCAAGGTCTCATCGATTTTCTCGAACCCCATCGAGCTCGCGAGCAGGAGGGTGGCATTATGCTCTTGGATGTACCGCTTGAACGAAAGGATGCGCTTGCGGAACTGGTAATCCCCCGGGGACAGGTAGTAAAGCTGGCTTGCGGGATCTAGGAATACACGATCCGGGCGCGTTTCCTCGATGGCGGAGGCGATCTGCTCCACGAGACCCGCGCCTTCGACCTCAGCGGGTTCGAAAACGTCGTACCCCGTCCCATCGACCAAGCTCTCCGAGGACGGGGAGAGGTCCAAGAACTCGATCCCATCCAAGGAGAACCCAAGAGACGCTGCATCGTTCTCTAGCTCCTCCCGGCTCTCTTCCAGGTGGATCATCAGGCCCCGTTCTCCCTCCTGGTTCCCCTGTTGAAGGAAGTGGAACCCCAAGATCGTCTTGCCCGTTCCCGGCTCGCCACGAGCCAAGTAGCTGCGCCCTCGCAGCAACCCCCCGTGCAGAACCTCGTCCAACCCCTTGATCCCTGTCGAGCATCGGTCCTTTCGCGCCATGATTCTTCGCCCCCAGACGGGAGAGAACCGGTGCGGAAGGAATCAAACCTGTGTTTGTTTCAGAGGACAGACACCAGAGGTGGGGTTACCCCTTGATCACGCCGACCGGGTCCAGGCGCGTGACCTTGCGGCTGATGCCGACGCCCTCGCACGCGTCCACGACGCTGTCCACGTCCTTGTACGCGCCCGGCGCCTCCTCGGCTGCGACCCGGTAGCTTGCGGGCTTGACCTTGATGCCCCGGTCCCCCAAATCCTCGACCAGGTCCTCTCCCCACCACGTCTTCTTGGCCTGCGTTCTGGACATCCGCCGGCCGGCCCCGTGACACGTGGACCCGAACGAGCGCTCCATCGAGCCCGGTTGACCGCTTAGGACCCACGAGCACGTGCCCATGGACCCGGGAACGAGCACCGGTTGTCCGACCCGATCGTAGCTCTGTGGGATGTGCGGGCTGCCCGCGGGGAACGCGCGCGTGGCTCCCTTGCGGTGGACCAGGACATCGCGGGTCTCTCCGTCGACCGTGTGCTCCTCCTGCTTGGCCACGTTGTGGCAGACATCGTACACGATGTCCATCCCGAGCTCGTCCGCATCCTCTCCGAACACCTTCTCGAAGGACCGGCGGACCTGGTGGGTGAGCATCTGCCTGTTGGAGAACGCGTAGTTGATGCCCGAGCACATGGCGCCGTAGTAGTGCTGGCCCACGTCGCTTTGGACGGGCGCGCAGGCCAACTGCTTGTCGACGAGCTCGTCCGCCATGCCCTCGCGGCTTCGCTCCATGCGTTTGAGGTAATCCGTGCACACTTGGTGACCGTATCCACGCGAGCCGGTGTGGATCATCACGCAGATCTGGCCCTCCTCTTCGATCCCGAACGCTCGCGCGGCTTCGTCGTCCGCGACCGCCCCGACGCGCTGGAGCTCCAGGAAGTGGTTCCCGGCCCCGAGCGTCCCGATCTGGGTGCGGCCACGCTCCTTGGCCTTCTCGCTTGCGTAGTCAGGGCGCGCCGCTTCGTGTTGTCCCTCGTGCTCGAGGTGGTCGATGTCCTCTTCCCACCCGTACCCCTCTTCGATCAGGCGGGGGACCCCGTGCTCGAGGATGCCCTCGAGTTCGTCCTTGGAGAAGGAGACCTTCGAGTCCTCGCCGACGCCGCTGGGGCAGTTCTCGAAGAGCACGTCGACGAGGCGGTCCAGGTTCGGGGCTAGGTCCTCGTCGGTGAGCTCGGTGCGGATCAACCGCACCCCGCAGTTGATGTCGTACCCGACCCCTCCTGGGCTGATGACGCCTTCTTCGGTGTCGAAGGCGGCCACGCCTCCGATGGGGAAGCCGTACCCCCAGTGGATGTCGGGCATCGCGAGCGAGGTTCCCACGATCCCAGGCAGCGTCGCCACGTTGGCGACCTGCTCGAGTGCGTTGTCCTCGCGGATCTCGTCGATCATGGAGGGGTGCGCGAAGATGCGGCCTGGGACACGCATCTCCTCCTTGTACGAGGGGGGGATCTCGTACGTGAACGCGCCGGCTTCCTCGAGGGGGCCTTCCCAGGTCATCGCATGCCAGCGATGGCGACCCTCTTCTTAAGGATGTTACCCGTCGCGGTTTGCCGGCGACAACCTTCGCTGAGGACCCGTGTCGGGCCTGCAGGAGCCTAAACGTCGAAGATGACCTCGATGCGGGGTGGGTCCCGTTGGATGTCGAAGCCGTGGTACGTCGTGGCTTTGATCTCCATCAGGTGCCCGTGCTTGCCCTCGTCGTAGGTCTCGCCTCGCATGCGGATCGTGGCCCGGTAGCGCTGCGTCTCGCCGACCTCGTCGAGGATGACCTCGCAGTGCGCGGGGAGGAACCGCTGGGTCTGATGGATGTAGTTGATCTCGTCGAGCATGTCCACGACGAGATCGTCTAGCTCGTCGGCCTCCACCTGCAGCTGCCACGGCTCGGCGGGGTCGATATCGCCCTCCGGGCACACGAGGCCACCGAAGCCTTCCACGACGGAAGCGATGGCCTCCTCGATCGTCTCGGCCTCGACTCGGAGACCGACGTCGGCTGTGTGTTCGAGGACCTCCCAGGGCGTCACGGCAGCGTCACGAGGCCCCCACGCACAACCATAGATAAATCGCTTGGTCTCTTACGGCTCCCACGTGCCGCCGCGCAGCCGGGGGCAAGGAGGCTATGCGGGTGCGCTGTGCGCAAGATCTTCGAGCAGGTCCTCGACCTCGCTTGGGCCCGACAGCGCGAACCGGGCGTGCGTGTCGCGCTCGCGCTCCCGCACGAGCACCGGTGCGTCCACGACGGGGGATGCGAAGGCGTCCTCGTCCGTGAGATCGTCCCCCACGTACGCGACCGGGCGGCGATGCGCGGGGAACCCGAGCCGGTCCAAGAGGTCCTCGACCGCGCGTCCTTTGCCCCAACCCGTCTGGGGCCGTAGCTCGATCACCTCCTTTCCCGCCCGTCGCTCTAGTTTTGCTGTCTTCGCGAGCACGTCCTCGACCAGCGCATCTGCGTTGGTCTTCTCGGGCCTGGGGATGCCGCGCGTGTGGATGGCGATCGAGAACCGCTTGCGCTCGATACGTGCGCTGGAAGAGATGACGCCCTCGCGGAGCTTGGTTTCGGCCACGTCGAGCGCGTCCAGGCAATCCCGGGCCGCCTTCGGTGCGAACCGGTCGCCCTTGGGCGTCTGGATGTCGAGCCCGTGGCTTCCTGCGTACGCGATCGAACCGATGCCCACCTTCTCGCGCACGTTGTCGAGGTCCCGACCGCTCACAACGGCGACGGTGCATCGTGCGGCGACCTGGCGAAGGAGCTCCCGCATCGAGGGGGCCATGTGGGCATCCTCGGGTCGCATCCGGATCGGGGCCAAGGTCCCATCGTAGTCGAGCACGACCGCGAACGGGGGGTCCTGGAGGATCTGCAGGACGCCGCTTGGTCCAAGGGCAGAGGGCAGGGAGCTGGAGGAGCGGGTCGCGGCGTCAGCATCCTGGCGGTGCGCGCGCATGGCGGTCGCTGCCTGGGGTCAAAGCTCCTTGAGGCTGGCCGCGGGCGAACATCTGGGGCCGCGTCAGTCCTCCTCGTCCGGGCCCGCCTGTCGCGCCTGCTCGATGTGGCGGGCCACGAACTCCTCGAGGGGGACCATGTCCATCAGGCCGTTGACGACGTCGTCGTACGTGGCTTTGCCCAGCTTGTACGCGGTCAACCGCTCGTGCGTCTCCGGCGTGACGGGTATGGTCTTGTATTGAACCATCCTTTCGTCTGCATCAACAGGGCTTATAACCGTTATAAATCCCGGTGAATGGGAGCCGCACACCGCTCGAACGCCTGACCCCTTCAACCATCACGCCATCACCTTGGCGCCTCTTTAGGCGCCGAACGCGCGCCGGGGCCACCCCGCCAACCCCGCGAACAACAACGCCTGCCCCGCCACGAAGACGGGCCCCCCAGTCCAGGCAAGCTCCAGAGCATGGTCGTTTCGCGCCTGCTTGGCCTCCTCCACCAACGCCTGCTGCGCAGCAGGCGACGGCGACACCGAAGCCTCCCACACCTTCTCCCGCTCCTGGAGGCCCTGCAAGAGGAACCCGAACCGAGGATCCCCCGCCTCGTACGGCTCCGACCACAACGCCTCCGCCTCCTCGTAATCCACGATGGACCCCGTCACGGGCTCCACCAGGACCGACCGCTCCGCCTGCCGGAACCAGATGTGATCCCCGTGCAAGAGCGCCTGGCTCCCATGACGAGCATGGTACTCCACGAGCGTCAAACCCTCCCGCTCATCGACCGCCACCCACTCGAACCGATCGAACACGCGCACCGTATCCTCCCCCTGCCCCGACCACGGGACAGCCAAGAACACGGTCTCAGCTGGCTCCTCGAAGAACCCCACCGCCGGGAACGCCATGCGCGCACCCGGCTCCTCCACCAAGCGAAGATCCTCCTCCACCGGAACCTCGAACACGGCCCCCCGAGGCGAATGCGCGTTCGAGACACGCTTCTCGAACACGAGATCCTCCCCTTCCTCGACGACCTCCGCAGAGGAACGACGGATCTGCTCCGACCACCCCTGCTCGGGCGTCCACGTGCGAGCCTGCTCCGAGACCGGCTCCCCACGGTGGGCCTTGGGGGACAGCTCGCTCGGGACCACGTGGAACACGATCACGAACGACGCCGCCACGAACGCAAGCCCTCCCACGACGAACGCGATACGCCGCCAGGGAACCCAGGACAAACCACGCACACCCCCACCTCGCCCTAGGCACCGCTTATACCTTGTGGCGCGCCTCACGCCCAACCATGAGCGAGTGCATCTTCTGCAAGATCCTGGACGGCGAGATCCCCTCACGCACCGTGTACGAGGACGAGGACACGCTCGCCTTCCTCGACGCCAACCCGCTCGTCCCCGGCCACACGCTCGTCATCCCCAAGGACCACATCGAACGTCTCGGGCAGATGCAAGCCCCGCTGGCCGGCCGCTACTTCGAGCCGGTGCCCCGCATCGTGAAGGCCGTCGAGACCGCCACGGACGCCGACGGGGCCACGCTCGCCTGGAACGACGGGGAAGCCGCCGGGCAAGAGATCCCTCACGCGCACCTGCACATCGTGCCACGCCACGAGGGCGACAAACAAGGTCCCATCCACGCGCTCTTCAGCGGGACCGAGGATGTCCCGGACGAGGAGATGAAGCAGATCCAGCACACGATCCAGGCCGAGCTCGAGTAAGGCACAACCGGCCGGATCCGAGGCCCAGGGGGCTACCCGACCTCGATGTTGCGCGTGTAATCGCCCTTGCGTTGCGCGATGCCGCCCTGGAGCTCCTTGGCGACGCGGTCGTAGTACTGCATCGTGGAATCGTCCACGCTGGGTCGTACGACCTTGAGCGCCTCCGTGAAGTGGTGCATCTGCACCTCGTTGGCCTCTGCGTCCTCGCGAAGCGCCAGCATCGCGGCCTCGCGGGCCAGGTTCTCGATGTCCGCGCCTGCGTACCCGTCCGTGACGCCCTCGAGCTCCTCGAAGTTCACATCGTCCGCAAGGGGCATATCCTCCGTGTGGATCTCGAGGATCTCGCGTCGGGCCTCGCGGTCGGGGATGGGCACCTGGATCAACCGGTCGAAGCGCCCCGCGCGCAAAAGCGCGTTGTCCACCATGTCGGGGCGGTTCGTGGCCGCGATCACGACCACGCCCTCCAGGCTCTCGAGCCCGTCGATGCTCGTCAACAGCTGGTTGACGATGCGCTCGGTCACGTGCGAGTCGCCGCTGCCCGCGCCTCGTCGCGGGGCCAGCGCGTCGATCTCGTCCAGGAATACGATGGTGGGTGCGGCCTGCTTGGCCTTCTTGAAGACCTCGCGCACGGCCTTCTCGGACTCGCCCACCCACTTGGAGAGGACCTCGGGTCCCTTGATGCTGATGAAGTTCGCGCCGGATTCGTTCGCGACGGCGCGAGCCAGAAGCGTCTTCCCCGTCCCGGGCGGACCGAAGAGCAGGATCCCGCGCGGGGGCTCGATACCCAGCCGGTCGAACACCTCGGGCTGGGACAAGGGCCACTCGACGGCCTCGCGTAGGCTCTGCTTGACGTCGCCCAGACCGCCGACGTGGTCCCAGTCCACCTGCGGGATCTCCAAGAGCACCTCGCGCAGCGCGCTGGGCTCGATCTCGCGACGGGAGCTGGTGAAATCGTCGTGCTTGACGACCATCCGCTCCAACAGGTCAGGTGGGATGGGTTGGTCCAGGTCGATCTCGGGCAGGTAGCGGCGAAGCGCGCTCATCGCGGACTCCTTGGCAAGCGCGGCTAAGTCGGCGCCGACGAACCCGTACGTGTCCTGAGCGAGCTCGTCCAGGTCCACGTCCTCGTCCAAGGGCATCCCGCGCGTGTGGATCAACAGGATCTCCTTGCGGCCCTCGCGGTCGGGCACCCCGACCTCGATCTCCCGGTCGAACCGGCCAGGTCGTCGAAGCGCGGGATCGATCGCGTCCGAGCGGTTCGTGGCCGCGATCACGATGACCTCACCGCGGCCCTTGAGCCCGTCCATGAGGGTCAAAAGCTGCGCGACGACGCGCCGCTCGACCTCTCCTTGGGTCTCCTCACGCTTGGACGCGATGCTGTCCAGCTCGTCGATGAAGATGATGCTGGGGCTGTTCTCCTCGGCCTCCTCGAACACCTCCCGGAGGCGGGCCTCGGATTCCCCGTAGAACTTGCTCATGATCTCGGGGCCCTGGATCGAGTAGAAGTTCGCGCCGGACTCGTTCGCCACGGCCTTCGCGATCAGGGTCTTCCCCGTCCCGGGGGGCCCGTACAGGAGCACGCCCTTGGGCGGGTCGATGCCCAAGCGCTCGAAGAGCTCCGGGTGCTTGAGGGGAAGCTCGATCATCTCGCGGACCTTCCCGATCTCCTCGCGCAGGCCGCCCACGTCCTCGTACGTGATCTTGGGCGCGTGGATCTCGGTCTCGCTGACCGCCTCCTCGCGGATCACGATCTCCGTGGACTCCGTGACCTGCACGGTGCCCGAGGGGTTCAGGTCCACCACGATGAACGGCAGCGCGCGCCCGATCAACGCGATGCCGGGAACGATCACGGTGTCGCCCTGCGTGACGGGGCGCTTGAACAAGCCCCGCTTGACGACGCCCTCGATGCCGGCCCCGAACTGCAACTTTTGCCCCTCCTCGATGACAGGAGCGAGCACGATCTTGTCCGCGGGCGTCACCTGGGCCTTCGTGACGCGCACCTTGTCCCCGATGCCGACGCCCGTGTTGTCACGGATCAGGCCGTCCATGCGGATGATGCCCTTGCCCTCATCCTCAGGAGGGGCCCGCCAGACGATCGCGGCGGTCTTCTCCTTCCCATGGATCTCGACGACGTCGCCGACGGTGAGCTCGAGCTCAAGCCGCGTCTGGCTGTCCAGACGGACCCGGCCCTTGGCGACGTCCTCTTGCACGGCTTCGGCGACGCGGAGCGTTGCCTCTTCGTTCGAGGCCATTACGCCACGATGCGGGAGCCTATCTAATAGTGCTTTGCGTGGGGCCTTCCCACCCCTTCCCCTAGATGTCAGAGCCGACAGGGTCTCCCCTTGACAAAGGGTGGCCCGAACCGAACACGTGCCCTCCCGCCATAGCCCCGGGCCGAACGGATAAGTACCCTCCGCGAGTTCGAGCGGATGTGACAAGACGCACCTCCACCCTGTCCATCGACGGGTGGCGACAAGGCCTGCGCTTCGCAGCCAGCCACGTCGTGCCCTACCACCCCAAGTGCGGGAAGCTGCATGGGCACACGTACGCCGTCAACTGCGAGCTGGAGGGCGATGTGCCCGACGACGGCATGGTGATGGACTTCGGCGATGTCAAAGACGAGCTCCGGCGTCTCAGCGACGAGCTGGACCACCAGTGGATGCTCCCCCGAGAGCCCGAGCACGGAGACTTGACCGTCGACGACGACCGCGTCGTGTACCAGGTTCAAGGCAAGCGCTGGGATGTGCCCCGAGAGGACGTCATGCTCGTGGACCTGCCCGTGTGCACCGCCGAGAACATCGCGCACTACCTGGCCGACCAGATCACCAAGACCGTCGCGTTCCCCGACACCGTGACCAAGATCCGCATCGGCGTGGACGAGGGCTACGGGAAAGGCGCCTGGGTCACCCGCGAGCTGTGAACACCGAGCCGTCCCCGCCCGAACATCCACGCTTCCAACAGGAAGCAAACCCATAGAAGACCCTGCGGCGCGGCGGTGGAACGATGCTGATCCTCTGGAGAGCCAACTTCGACGGAACCGAAGACGAGATGGAGACCGCCGACCGCAAGCTCAAGGACCTCGCCAAAGACCACGGGTCCCAGATCGACGGTCCCTACTACCCCCAGGACGCCTCGCTCTTGTACCTCTTCCACGGGACGATCGAACAGATGAACGAGACCGGGCGCAGCTTCATCCCCTGGCTCGACGACCAAGGCATCCCCATGACCCCGCTCGAATACGAGATCGCCGTCACGCCCGACGAGTTCTGGGGCCCCCGCTAAGCATCCTCGCCGCCCACCAACGCAGGGACAACCTCCTCCACACGCCCACGAAGCACCACGCTGGCCCTATCATCCAACCCGGTCTTGTCCCCGTTCACGACGACGACCCGCGCCCCCTCCCGCAAGGCCAGCTCCGGCAACCCCGCCGCCGGCCACACCGTCAAGCTCGACCCCGCCACCAACACGGCATCGGCCCGCCGCATCAACGCCTCCGCCCGCTCGAACACACGCTCGGGCAACGGCTCCCCGAACAAGACCACGTCCGGCTTCACCACGCCCCCGCACGCGTTACACGACGGCGGAACCTGCCCCGCCTCGATCGCCTCCAGCGCCTCCCCGATGGCCGCATGAACGCCGCACTCCACGCACCGCGTCCGACGCGTGGACCCATGCACCTCGAGGACGTCCTCGTCCGGGATGCCGGACGCTTGGTGCAACCCGTCGATGTTCTGCGTGACCACCGCCTCCAACGAACCCCGCCCGTAGGCGCCCGCCAACGCCTCGTGGCACGCGTTCGGCTCCGCCTCGTCCAGCTCCAGCGCGCGCGTCAACTCCGCGCGAAGCTCCCAGAACCCCGCCGGGTCCCGAAGGAACCGCTCGTACCGGAACTCGGACGGATCGAACCGATCCCACAACCCTCCCTCGCTTCGGAAATCCGGGATCCCGCTGGCCGTCGAAACGCCCGCGCCCGTGAACGCGACCCACGACCCGGCCTCGTGCACGATCCGCCGGGCATGCTCACTGGACCCCATCGAGGACGCATCCGACCCGCGCCGGTTTCAACCTTCCCCACGCTACGGGACCCACGACGAAAGCACCGCGACCACGCCGTCCATGGCGCGCCCGATCGGATCGCACATCGCACCCTCCGCCCACGTCCCATGCAAGATGCTCACGCACGTATCGTCCAGGTTGATGAGCAAGATCACGACCAGCACCACCGGCAACACGTACGCCACCAAGGACCCTACCGCGCTCGTCGCCCGGCGCTCCCAGACGCCGACATCCTCCTCCCCGCCCAACAACATGCGTGTGCGCTCGCCTTCCCCGTCGAACCCGAACGTGTACAGCAAGCACACACCCAGGCCGCCCAAGATGAGCATCACGCTGCCCACGAACGCGTCGATGCGGCCCAAAAAGCCCACGCTGAACGCGCTCAAGATCCCGATCCCGTACGCGATCTCGGCCGCCCCCAACGTCAGCTTCCACCGTTCCACGTCGAACCGGTCCTCCAAGAAGCTCACGATGACCTCCAACCCGCTGATCGACGACGACAACGCCGCCATCGTGAGCATCACGAAGAAGATCAGCATCAACGCGTGCCCCAGGACGCCCCCGATGCTCGAGAACGCGGATGGCAACGTCAAGAACAACGCCGTCGTCATCGCGGCGTCCGGATCGATCACCGACTCCTGCAACCCCTCCGCGAACACGAGCGTGAACACCATCAACCCCGACACCAAGCCCACCAGCATGTTCACGATGCCCACGGTCGCCGAAGAGCCCAGCATGCTCTCCCCCTCCTCGTTGTAGCTGCCGTACGTGATCATGATGCCGAACCCGACGCTGCTTGAGAAGAACACCTGCCCCAGCGCGATCGTGACGGTCCGGATGTCCAAATCACCAGGCGATAAGCTCAGGTAGAACTCGACGCCGCTCAAGGCCCCCGGCCTCGTCAACCCGTAGATGGCCAACCCCACGATGATGGCGAACAAGGCGGGCATCATGATCATGTTCGCGCGCTCGATCCCGTTCGAGACGCCGAACGTCACGATGCCCGCCGTGATGGTCATGAACAGCAACAACAACAGCAACGCTCGCGGCCCCTCCTCGGAAGCCGCCAGGAACCCCGCCGGGTCCGACATCACGATGTCCGTCGGCGCGAACGCCGCGTAGCTCAGCGAGAGCCCCGCGATGACGGCGTAGTACCCCAAGAACAGGGTGGACGTGACCACCATCAAGATGCCCACCCACTGCCACTTCGGCCCTGCCGTGTTCTTCAAGCTCTCCGGGGCAGACCCCTGACCGCGCTGACCCGCGGCCAACTCCGCCCAGATCAACGGGATCCCGACGAACAAGACCAAGGGAACGTACAAGAACAGGAACGCGGCGCCCCCGTTCTGGCTCGTGATCTGCGGGAACCGCCACACGTTCCCCAAGCCGACGGCGGAGCCGATCGCCGACAGGATAAACCCCGCCTTCGTCGCAAACCTCGCCCTCGAAGCCATCACCCCGGCCAACCCGCCAGCCTCCAAAAGGGTTGCGATGACGACGGAAGCCCCCACGATGCCCCCGAACGCGCCCCGCTCTCCCTTCCCCGCAAAGACCACAACCCACCACGCCGCTGCCCCCGCATGCGACAACGCGCAGAAGACCTCGCCTTCTCCACGAAAGGGGAGGTCCAGATCCTCGACCTCACCGACGACGTCGACCAGATCGTGCAACGCTCCGACATCGCCACCGGCCAAGCCCTCGTCCACACCCTCTCCAGCACCAGCGCCATCACGACGCTCGAACACGAGCCCGGGCTCGTGCAAGAAGACCTCCCCAACGCGCTCGAACGGCTCTTCCCCCGCCACGGGGACGGCGTCGACTACGGGCACCAACGACGCTGGCAAGACGGCAACGGCCACTCCCACGTCCGCGCCGCCTTCATCGGGCCCGACATCACCCTCCCCATCCAAGACGGCGCCCTCCGCCTGGGCACATGGGAACAAGTCGTGTTCATCGAGCTCGACAACAAACCCCGCGACCGCACCGTCGCCGTGCACGCCTGGGGCACCCCCTGACCCCGAACCGAACCACCCACGTACCCACGGGCCCATCCCCCCGCCAGCATGCTCCGATCCGCCGCGCTGCTATCCATCCTCTGCCTTGCCACCCTCCCCCTTCTCCCCGTCGCCCCCGCCGACCACGCCCCCTCGACCGGCGAAGGAACCCTCGACGGGACCGGATGGATCGCGCACCACGTCGACGACCCCCAATCCCCCGTCCACATGGAGATCACGCTCCACTCACAAGGCTTCGACCAGGACCTGCCCCTGCACGTCGGCTTCGCCTTCTACGACGAAAACACCCAACCCCGCCACATGGCAAGCGCCACCTGGCACGAGCAAGGCGAGCCCACCCGCGCCACGGTCGACCCCCTCGTCGACGATCCCCTCACGCTTACCCTCACCCCCGCCGAGAACGCCCACGCCGCCACCTTCACCGTCACCGCCACCTGGACCTGGACCCAACCCGACCCCGCCAGCATCACGCTGATGGCCTGGACCGCAGGCGACGGCAGCCAGACAAGCTGGACCCTCACCGCCGGCCCCGACGCCACCCTCCCCCGTGCCACCACCGGGACCGACACCTTCCTACGCACCAACGCCGCCACCGGCACCGGGATCGAACACCACGGCGCCCCCCACCCCACGCACGCCCACACCGTCCACGAGACCCTCGAGATCCAACGAAGCCTCATCGGACACCTCACCCCCGCCGAACCCTCCGCACACCTCCTCCTCGCTCACGGCCCCCAAGAGACCCGAACCTGCCCCTGCCAACTCCACGGGACCCCGCCCGGCACCTACGCCTTCACCGGCACCCACGCAGGCCCCGGCCTCGTCCTCTCCGGGGCCGACGCCACCCTCCCCACCTAACCCCCAGCATCAATCCTCGCAACCCGGCCGATGACCACAATTCGGACACGTCGCCTGGCACGCCGTCTTCACCGAGTAAAACAACGCGCCACACCGCTCGCACGGGCCATGGACCCGCGCCGGCCGCTTCGACGCCACGCGCCCGCCACCGCCTCACACAAGCATCAGTTCACCGGCCACGGAACATCCACGCCGAACACCGCCACGCCCCCCGAAGACCCGAACCGCACACGGATCCGCCGCCCCGTCTCCCCACCCTCGCGAGAAGCCACGAAACACCCACGATGCCCGCAGTTGGGACACCGAGGCCGCGCCCGGCTTTCAGCCACCCGGAACGAGAACCCACACCCCTCACACGGACCCCGGACCACGCGACGAACACCATCGTTCACGACCATGACCACACCACACCAACCCTCCACGCACACCATGTTAAGGTTTGCCGCACCCGCCCGAGTGCACCCCCCCACGACCCCTGCAACCCCTGGAACGACTGCAACTACAGGAAATCCGACAACTTCGCCTTCTCCACCTTGTCGTTCGTGAACAACGACTCCAACTGATCATCGATCAGCTCCAGCCGCTGCTGCGTGTACGCATCCACCTCGTAATTCTCCGCCACCTCGCGAGCCACCGTCACGTACTTCTTCACGCTCGCCTCGTGCACCGTCATCGTCAACTCGTTCCGACACTTCCGACAACGCCCATCCAACGGGACACGCCGATACTTCGCATTGCACTTCGCGCACCGCATCGTCTGCCGCGTGAACGCGTTCAAATTCCCCTGGATGTCCGGCAAGAAGTGATCGCAAATCACGCGAGACGCCACGTCCCCCGCGTCGACCGCACGGATCTTGTCCCCCAGCGACAGCTGCCCCTCCATCTTCTCCATCATCGAATCGATCGTCTTGTACGCCGACAACCGAGGCCCATCGTCCAACCGGGACGTATCGTGCGTGCACGGAAGCTGATCGTACTGCGCCGGCGTCCCCAGTCGGCCCTCTACGATCTCGACGTGCTCTAACGCCTCCTTAGGGCCGGGGATAGTCTCCGTGGCCTCGTAGAATTCCAAGGGATATCCTTGTGAGCAGTCGACATTATGCGCCTCGCTGTCAATCTCCTCTGGGTTCACGTGAAGCGACAATGTCAGAGGCGCGTCCATCTGCCCCCCGCGCCGGTCGGGTAGATACCAGCGGGAAAAGTTGATGAGCCCATCGAGGAGAAGCATAATGGGGTCCTCATC
>CAZOQA010000011.1:0-54361 GCA_964581775.1 uncultured Thermoplasmatales archaeon
AACATCGAAGGCCGCATCGCGCTCGACTTCGAGATCCTCGAACCCATCGTGAGCTTCATCGAGCGCGTCTTCGCCGGCTCTCGCGTCTGGCAACCCGAAGCGCACCTGCGCGAGCTGCGCACGATGCTCGGCAAAGAGCTCGACTACACGTACGAAGCCCGCCACCAGCAACGCGTCTACGAGAACTTCGAGGACACGCCCCACGTCAAGATCCCGCAGGTTCACTGGGAGTACTCCGGCCGGCGCGTGCTCACGCTCGAATACATCGACGGGGTCAAGCTCAAGGACATCGAGGAGGGCGCCCTGCCCCAGCTCGACGGGGCCCGCGTCGCCGAGACCATCTCGCTATCCATGGCCGAGATGATCTTCGACCATCGCCTCTTCCACGCCGACCCCTCCCCAGGGAACGTCCTCATCATCGACTCGCGCACCGTCGCGTACCTGGACTTCGGCGCGGTCGGCTTCGTCACGCGCAGACGCTCCGAGCGCATCCTCGGCCTCCTCGTCGGCTTCCGACGCGACGATCTCGACATGGTCACGCAGAACCTCATCGAGCTCTGCGACAAGGTCGGCCCCTTCGACCCCGGCCCGCTTCGACAGGACCTCGAAGCCGTCATGGAGTTCCACGAGCGCGAGCGCGCCTCCCCCGGCAACCCGCGCATGCTCGACATGATCATCGACATCGCGGAGGAACACAACCTCCGCTTGCCCCCGGACTTCATGCTCATCACGCGCGCGCTGTTCCAGTTCGAGGGCATGTGCCGGCGCCTGGACCCGGACTACGAGCTCATCGAGGTGCTTGGACCGTACATCCAGGAGCGCCTGTTCGAGCGGTACACCGCGCCCGAGCGCGTGGAGGACGCGCTCGTCGACATCGGCATCCACACGGCCGAGCTCGTCAAGAACACGCCCCAGCGGTTGAACACGATCCTGCGCAAGCTCGAGCAGGACGAGCTCGAGGTGAACATGGAGATCAAGGGGCTCGAGGCGCACGACCGGCGTCGCGAACTCGACGTGATGCGGGGCTCGATGGCGCTTCTTGCGGCCGCGCTGGTGGTCTCCGCGGGCTTGCTGCTGGCGCTCCAGGGAGGAGAGGAGCTCGGTCGGTTCCTCTTGGTGGCCGTGGTCGTGGTGCTGCTTTGGCTGGGGAGCTTGGTCCTGCTCAAGGAGCACGAGGACTAGGCACGACGCCTAGGACCCTCCTTCCTGCTGCTGGTCTTGGCTCTCGGCTTGATCGTCGAGGACTTCGCCGGTGACGGCGTGCACCTCGACGGTGGCCTGGGGATGGTTGGGATCCTGGGCCACGATCGACCACACCGGTTGCTCCTGGAGCATGCCCAACGTCATCGCCACGCTCGCTTGGGAGGCCAGCGCGGTCTCCCGGAAGCTTGTCTCGTTCATGGCCGTGCTCACGGCCTCCGGGGAGTCGATTTCCCACTCGCCCATGGGCTCGGGCTCCTGGCTCGGGGGCTCGGCCTCCTCCAGGTCGTCCACCGTGTCCCCTGTCACGGAGAAGCTTCGCGTGTTGTTCTGCGTGTCGCTGTAGAACATCACGGTCCACATGGGCGCGCTGCCGTCCCCGATGTCCTCGTCCGCGGGGACGACGTGCTCGTCGGTCTCGGGGCGCTGCGTGGCTGGGTGCTCCTCGGGGGCCTCGATGCCGGAAGCGATGATCAACTCGGCGTCCTCGGCCCAGTCCATCGCCTCCGCCTCGGCTAGCGAGATCGCCTCGGTGGCCGGCACGGGGCCACGATCGTCCCCGTCCTGGACGCATCCAGCCAGCGCGGCCGCGCCCACGACGAGAGCCAGCGTGAGCAGCCTTGCGCTCCAGCAGGCACGCTCGGGGTCTTGGGGGCTTCGCCTCGGGAGGAGCATGGGAGCCTAGAACTCAACGCTCTCTCCGCTCTTGAGCTTGTCCATGAACCCCTCGAAGACCTCCTCATCCGGCTCAAGCTCCTCCTCGGCTTTGCGCTTTTGCTCGTCCAGGATGCGCTGCATCTCCTCGCGCTCGGCCTCCTCCTCCTCGCGCAGCTCCTCGAGCTCCTTGATCAGCTCGACCGCCCGCTCGTGGTAGTGGTCCGCGCGCTCCTGGTACGCGACGGCCTCCTTGTGCTTCTCGTCGGCCTGCGCGCGCACCTTGTCCGCCTCCTCGAAGTACGGCTCAAGCTTCGCGTGCACCTCGTCGCTTTCCTCGGAGAGCTCCACCAACCGCTCGTGGTGCTCGTCGGCCGTCTCGAACAGCTCGTCGATGCGCTCCTCGATGCCCCCGATCTCCCCCATCATCTGATCGCCCTCCTGCACGGTCTCCTCCAGCCGGGCCTTCTCCTCCGTGAGCTCTTTCACTTCGTCCACGACGTCCCGCTCGTCCTCGGGCGACATGGGCTCGATCTGCTGCTTTCGTTCGAGGTCCTCGATGCGGGCCCGCACCTCGCGCAGGCGCTCTTGGGCCTCCTCGGGCAGCTCCTCCCGCTTGCCCTGCTTGACCTTGATCAGCTCCTTGGCCTTCGCCTGCATCGCGTTGCGCTTCTTCTTGTGCTCCTGCACCTGCTGGTTGATCTCATCTCGCTTCTCGCGCAGCTCCTGCGCCTGGTCCAGGATCTCGCCTCTGCGCTCGTTGAGCTTGTTCCGCGTCTCCCGGGCCTCCTTGGCGGCCTGGTTGAGCTCGTTGCGCTTGCTGGTCAAGCGGTTGAGCTTCTTCTCGGCGGTTTCCATGCGCTCGCGGCGCTCGTCGACCTCGTCGCTGGGGGGTTCGATCACGTGCGCGTCCTCCCGGCAAGCGCGGCCACCTTGCTCGCACAGAGCCCCGCGGGCACGCCCGCGTCGATGTTCACGGCCAGCAGGGGGGCGCAGGACTGAAGAACGCCCATCAGGGCGCTCTCGCCCTCGCCTCCGTGGCCGTACCCGACGCTCGTGGGCACCCCGATCACGGGCTCTTGGACCTTCGCGGCAAGCACCGCGGGAAGCGCGGCCTCCCGCCCCGCGACGCACACGTACACGTCGGGCGAAGGGGAGAGATCGTCGAGGGCTCGACCGATCCGGTGGGGCCCGGCCACGCCCACGTCGTAGGCCCGTTGCGTCGCCGCGCCGGTCAAGCGCGCGGTCAGACGGGCTTCTTCCGCGATGCCCACGTCCGAGGTGCCGGCCGCGATCACGGCCACGCGGCCCCCGTGCCGGGGGACCTTCGCGTCGCTCGTGGACAGGATGGCCAGGCGAGCCTCCTCGTGGTACTCGGTCGTCCAGGCGTCCCCCTCGACGAGGGGGGCCCGTTGCGGGGACAACCTCGAGACGATCGCGAGGTCCGCGTCGTCCACGAACGCCCGGCAAAGCTCTGCCAGGTGCTCGTCGCGTTTGTCCTCGGCTAGGATCACCTCGGGCGTGCCGGTCCGTTCGAACCGGCCCGTGTCGAGGTCGCCGAAGTGGCCGACTCGCACGGGCTCAACGCAGATGCTCCCTGAACATAACGCTTCGGGCAAGCTCCGTGGAGGGTCAGGGGCCCCGTGCGGGGGTCACTCGGTGCGTAGCGTGCCGTCCTCGTCCTCGACGTACGTCGCGTCCGCGTACCCCGCCTGCGCGTAGGGCGCGTCGGGGTCGTCGAGCTTCTCAGGTGTGCGAGGGGCCCAGGGGAGCCCGTTTGGGGGCTCGAAGGTTCCAAGCGGGTCCTGGGGGGAGATGCCGTGCTCGTCGAGGAACGCGGCGTAGCGTTGGACGTGTTCGGGCACCTCGCCGGGTGGGATCTCCATCATCTCGGTCCACCCATTGAGCAGGAACTCCAGGTTGGCTTGCAGGTGCGTGATCTCTCTCGCCTTGGCTTCCGGGTATCCGTGGTCGAGCGCGGCCAGGTACGTGTCCATCGTCGCGTCGAAGAACGCTCGCAAGCGGTCCCTGCGCGTGTCCTGTTGCTCCTCCGGGGCGCGGTCCAGGAAGTGCTCGACGTGGAGGTCCACGAGCTTGCCCCGGACCTTCTCCCCGACCCAGGGGAGCGTGAGGCTCTGCTTGGCCGCGACATGGCGCAGGGTCTGCCGGATCTTCACGTCTCGACCAGGCGTCCCCAGCCTCTTACGCGTTCGGGTCCTCTTCGGGCGCCAGGTGGCTTGCGGCCATCGTGCGGTTCGAGGCCACCGCGCCGTGGGCTTCGGTCACCGCGATCAGCCCGACCGACCGCTCGCTGGGGAAGGCCTCCACGACGGCTTCGACCATGTCCTGCGGGTGCTGACCGTCCTCCAGCTCCTCGTAGGCCCGGACCGCGGTCAAGCCAAGCGCGAGCGTCTCCCCGTGACCGGTCACGGCCACCGCGCCCGCGGGTCCCGCGTGCAACCCGCAACCGGGCAGCGGGACATCCCCCACGCGCCCCCTGGGGGCCTGCTTGGTGCCCCCGCTGGAGAGGGCGGCCGCGAAGAGGCTCCCGTCGTGGAGCACGCACCCGACCGTGTCCGCACCGCCTTCGCCCTTGGAGGACGCCTGCTCCGTGTGGGGGTCCCAGTCCGGGATGCCCTTGCTGCGGGCGAACCGGCGAGCGCCGTGCCCGGCCAACAGGATCTGCTCGGTCTCGGCGACGTGACGCGCCACGAACACGGGATGGCGGACCCGCTCGATGCACGCGACCGCTCCGAACGCGCCCGTCTGGTCCATGCAGGCCGCGTCCATCTCGACGGTGCGCCCGTCCTCGCGTACGTTCGAGCCGGTGCCCGCGTTGAACCCTGCCTCGTCCTCCATGTGCGCGGTCGCGTGACAGGCGGCGTCCATCGCGCTTTGGCCCGCATCGAGGGCTTCTTGAGCGATCCGGGCAGCTTGCTGGGTCGTCTCGGAGAGCTGGGGGTCGGAGCCTGCGCCGCCGTGGGTGAGGATGCGCAACGTGTGGGTCCTCCGTCGCGGGGTCGCGGATGCTGGGGGGTCTTGAAAACGCTGCTGCCCGACGTGAAGGCCAAGCGTGAAGATGAGGATGGACGTTGCCAGCGTATGGACCGGCTTCCCGTGATCGGCGTCGTCGGTGGGGCAGACGTGGACGAGGACGTCCATGAGCAGGCCTACCAGGTCGGGCGGCGCATCGCCGAACAGGGCTGGGTGTTGATGAACGGAGGGCGTGATGTGGGCGTCATGGAGGCGGCCTCGAGGGGGGCTCGGCAGGCCTCGGGGACCGTGATCGGGATCTTGCCCATGGCGGATGCGGCCGCGGAGGGGGTCTCGGAGGAGCTCACCCATCGGATCGCGACGGGGCTCGGGGAGGGACGCAACCTCGTGAACGTGTACTCCAGCGATGCGATCGTGGCTTGCCGCGGGGGAGCCGGAACGTTGAGTGAGGTCGCGTTGGCGGTGAAGACGGGCACGTTGGTCGCGCTCGTGGGGTGGCCCGACGAGGAGATCCCGGAGCAGTTGCGCGGGGATGGCTTGGTGGAGGCCTCGTCGCCGCGCACCGCCGTCGAGGCGGTGCAGGACGAGGTGGAGCCCTGAGCGGCCCCTAGACGGCTTCCACGAGCCGGTTGAGCCGGTCGTCGGGCGTGTAGTGTTTGCTTCGCCACTCGCGCCGGCTCTCGACGAGCTCGTTCTCCTCGAGCCGCTTGATCCACTTGTGCGCCAGGCTCGGGCTGATGTCCAGCGCCTCGCACACGTCCTTCTGCTTGGAGCCGGGCTCCTGGATCAGGTAGCGAGCGATTTGCTGAGCGTTCTCGTTCTTGAGCACGCCCAGGGCCTCGATCTCGTCCCCGTCCATCTCGCCCGTGCGGTAAAAGCGCCGGTGGTGGCCTTGCTTCTGGGAGCGGACGAACCCGGCCTGCTCGAGACGCTGAAGGTGGTAGGTCGTGTTCCCCCAGCCGGCATCCACCGCCTCGCACAGCTCCTTCTTGGAGAGCCCGGGCTCCTCCTCGATGACCTCCACCAGGCGGGCCCGCGTCGTGTTCTCCAACAGCTGGTCCTTCTGCAGGCGCGAGTACAGGGGCAAAAGCCCCGGGACAAGGGTGCGCCATCGGAACACCGCGTACGCGGCAGCCCCCAGCACGGCCAGACCCGCGGGCACGGCCGCGGTCTCAGGCTCTGGCAAGGGGACCGGCGTCGTCTCGGAATCGGACGCCTTGGGGTCCTCCTCGTCCACGCTTGGAGCCGCGACGCTGGCCTCTTCTTCCTGGTCCGCATCCGGCAACGACAACGGGGCCTCCTGCGAGGGGAGAGAGGTCCCCAGCAGCGCGCTCGTCGAGGCCCCGTCCGTGCCCGCGTCCAAGGAAACGCCGGCCTTGGCGCTGGAATCCTCTGTCGCGGAGGCCGATGCCTCGACCTCGATGCTTGCGTCTTGCTGGGCCTCCTCGCCGAGGCCTGGATCCTCGAGGACGACTCCCGGGGAGGCGAGTCCCGAGGCGGCGAGCAGCGGACCGATGACGAGGGCGACAAGCGGATGCATGGATGATGCTCCTGGCGGTCGGAACCCGATTGATGCCCTCCCCGCCGATGGGGTATAAGAGCGCTCTGGATGTTCGCATGGAACGATGGGACCAAGATGCCCTCGAACGAGGGACGGTGTCCATCTGCGTGACCAGGGGCCTACAGCGCGTGGGCACCACTAGGCCGGCTCTGAGGCCGTTTTCGGGGCCTCTAGCGCCGCTTCGACGCCTTCGAGCCTCTGGATCTCGAGCACGCACGCCACGGACCCGGCCTCAGCAAGATCTCGAAGCCGGTGCGCGATCTCCCGCTCCCGCACGCGCTCGAGCTCCCGGTACGGGCCTTGGTTGATCCGCTCGTCGAAGGCCTTGCAGAACGCGCGAGGGGACTCCGTCTTGGGAGGCTTGGTCTTCAACCATCGAACGCGGAACGCGCGACGGGTCAAATCCAACACCCCCACGATATCCGTGTAGCGCTGCATGTACTCCGGTTCCGGCATGTCCACGCCGCGAAGCTCCGCACCCACGTCCGCGGCCGCCTCGACCGCGGCCGCGTACTCCGGCGGCGGAAGCCTCACCTCTCCGAACGCCTCCAGACCCCGCCGGTACGCCTCGTCCTCCACACTGAACGGGCTTCCCTCTTGGAACTCGTGCACGTGCTCGACCACGTGTGGGTCCAACCCCAGCGCGACGACGTCCGGCTGGAACCCCCGGATCGCCTCGGCCGCTTGCTCGGCCTCCCCCTCCAGCCCCTGGCAAGCCCCAAGCAGCTCGATCCGTCGAGCCGCCGTATCGATGCGCACGCGCCTCACAACCGAAACGAGGGTGCTCCCTGCAATAAACCCCTAGCCAACAGGGGCCGAGGATGGGGGTTCAACGCACGCCAGGGCCTCTGTTGAACCGTTCAGGCGCGTTTCAACGTTTCAACAAGCTCCCGCGAACTTTTAAGTAACCCCGCGGAGGCTCCTCGCCGTGCACCGGACCCCGCTGGCCTTGGCCCTGGTCACGATCCTCGCGCTTACGCTTGCCCTCGGCACGGCGTACGCCGAGGACGATCCCGCGCGCGTGGACGCGCCCGTCCACGCGGAAGGGGTCCTCGCCGAAGCCCAGGAAGGGACCCTCGTGCTCGACGGCGGGACCACGCCCGTCGTGGCCAGCATCACGGAAGGGTACGTGGAGGTCTGGACCAAGCAGATCCCGTGCCTGGACCGGCAGGAAGCCGCGTGCATGACGAACTCCGCAGACACGCAGGAGCGCTCCCTGGATGCCTCCCAAGGCTCGCTTAGCATCGCACCGCGCGCCGACCAGGACACGCTGCCCGTGATCGGGATCCGAGCCAGCGAGGACGCCGTCACGCGCGTGGAGTCGGAGAACGCGACCCTGGACCTTCGGCCTGAGGACCAGACGCGCGTCCTAGCAGAGGACTCGGACGCCCCGGAAAGCATGCAGCAGATCACGCTTGAGCAAGGGGCGGACGTGCACGCGCCGCTTGAGACGAACCTCTCTGTCCAGGGGTCCTTCGAGGTGCTCGCCATGGACGCGCGGGTCACGGTGCAAAACGATGACGGTCAAGAGGACCTCGTGACGGGGTGGAGCTGGCAGGAGAACGGCAACGGGGGCATCACGTACTACCGGACCCTGACCCTGATCCGGGCCCCTGTGGACGGCCAGATCGCGGTCTCCACCTGGGAGGGCACCCTTCAACACGCCCCCGTCCTCCCGATGGCCCTCGAAGCCGAGCAAGCCACCCTCGACATCCTCGATGGCACCCTCGGGAACGCCAGCTCGGATGCCGGCGAGACCACGCTTGAGACCCCCGAGCTCACCTTCGCGGGGGTCGAATGGAGCCAGGAAGACGAGGCCTCGCAAGGCCCCGGCCAAGGGTTCCAGCCGGGCTCCGAGGCTCCTGAGGGCTGGTTCCTCGTGGAACCGCACATCGAGCAGGCCACGCCCCCGCCCGCTCCGGACGAGACCGCCACCTCGACCACCGTCATCGGCATCAGCGGCGCCGCGTTCGCGACCGTGGCCCTCGTGGCCTACTACTGGCCGCGCGTCTCCTGGTTGACCACGGTCGGCGTCCTCCCCCTTTACTCACGCATCGAGAAGGACGAGCTGCTCGACCACGAGGCCCGCAAGCGCCTGTTCGGGCTCGTCAAGGACGACCCCGGCATCCACGCACACGCGCTCGCGGAAGCCGCGGACCTCGGCTGGGGCACCACCGTGTACCACCTGCGCCGGCTCGAACAGAACGGGTTCGTCACCAGCGAACGCAAAGGCCGCTACCGTCGCTTCTTCCCCGCGTCCGGCTTCGTCGAGCGCACCCGAGAGGTGCTCAGCGTGCTCCAGAACGACAACACGAACGCGATCGCCCACGCCGTCCTCGAGGACCCCGGGCTTAACCAGTCCGAGATCTGCGAGGAGCTCGACATCAGCCCCAGCCTGGCCAACTGGCACCTCAACCAGCTCCTGGACGCCGGCCTCATCGAACGCGAACGACGCGGGCGCACCGTCCACTACACGCCGGGCCCCTCCTGGGAGGAGGTCCACCAGACCGTGGACCTGCCCGTCGACGACGCCTTGCTCGACCAAACCGTCCCCCTGCAAGCCTGAGACGGTGAGAACGGTACGCCTATACCGGATGCGCAAGGAACAGGGAACCGTGCCCTTCGACGACGCGCCCACCGTCGAGACCGCCGCTCACGACATCGAGACCATGGAGGTCCGAGGAGCCGCGGCCCTCGCCCGCCACGCGGTGAAAGCGCTCGGCCGACACGCCCAGGACGGCGCCACGCCCGATGAGCTCAAGGCGGCCGCCGAGGCCCTTTTGAGCACGCGTCCCACCGCCGTGTCGCTGCGCAACGGGCTCGCCTACGCCCTGGGGAACCTCGAGGACGGCTCCGATGCCGTGCAGGCGCGCGCGCAGCGGTTCGTGCACGACAGCCTGCGCGCTCGCGAACGTGTGGGCCGCCGCGCCGCCACGCTGCTCGAGGACGCGGACATCGTGCTCACCCACTGCAACTCACAGGCCGCGCTCGCCGGGTTGACCACGCGCCACGCGGAGGCCCCGTTCGAGGCCGTGATCGCGCTCGAGACGAGGCCCTGGCGCCAGGGCCTGATCACGGCTCGGCAACTGGCCGAGGCCAGCATCCCGGCCCGGTTCATGGTGGACGCCGCCATGGGCACGGGCCTCGAAGAGGCGGATGCCGTGTTGACCGGGTGCGATACCATCGCCGCGAACGGGGACATCGTGAACAAGATCGGGACCCGGTTGCTCTCGCTGGCATGCCAGGAGGCGGGCGTCCCGTTCTACGTTGCGGCGGAGTCGTTCAAGGTGGACGCTCGAGCCCCCACCGGGCACGACGTGGACATCGAAGAACGCGAGGACGCGGAGGTGCTCGAGGAGCCCATCGAGGGCGTCACCGTGGACAACCCCGTCTTCGATGTGACCCCGCACGAGCGCGTGACCCGCATCGCGACCGAGGACGGCACGTACGAGCCGGGAGATGTGCGCGCCGCGTTCGAGCGCTCCTGGGGCGACGAGCTTGCCCCGCTGGGCGTGGACGAGGCCCCCGCGCCGAGCTAAGGAGCGCACGCCTGGCCGAAACAGGCATACCGGGGCATGCCCTGGCCGAACCCATGAGCCCGGCCGGCGGGGGCCAGGATGGCATCGACGAGGAGGCAGCGGACGAGCTGTCCCGGTTCTACGACGTGATCCGCCGGTACTCGAGGCTCGAGGTCAAGGGTCTCGAGAACCTGCCCGAGGGACCGGGGCTGCTCGTGGCCAACCACACCGGCTGGGCGGGGTGGGACTTCGCGAACCTGTACGCGACGGTACGCAGGGACGCGGGTCGGGATGTGTACACGGCGGTGCACGCGAACTGGTTCCGGTGGGAGCGCGTCAGCCGATGGGCGCGCTCGGTGGGCATGTACGAGGCCAGCGTGTCCACGAGCGTGGACCTTCTGGACGAGGGCAAGCTCGTCTTGTTCTTCCCCGAGGGCGAGCGGGGGAGCTTCAAACCTTTCCGCAGGCGGTACGAGCTGGAGCCGTTCGAGCCGGGGTTCGCTCGCGTGGCAAGCGCGTCGTTGGCTCCCATCGTGCCCGTCGTGATCGTGGGGGGCGAGGAGACGCATCCGGCCGTGACGAGGCTGGAGTTCACCAAGGAGCTGATCGGGATCGGGCTCCCGGTGCCGGCGACGCTGTTGCCGCTGCCGGTGAAGTGGCGCATGGAGATCCTGCCCCCGGTGGATCCGAACAAGTACATGACGCCGGACAACGCGGACGGGGACCCGGTCGAGGAGATCCGCCGGGACGTGGAGGCCACGATGCGCCAGGCGGTCGAGCGCGCGCTGGACGAGCGGGACGGGGTCTTCCTGTAGCCCACCGGTCCCTAGGTTTTCGCGACCCAGTTGAGCATGGGTCCCAAAAACGCGTCGGGTGCGTCCTCTTGCCAGAAGTGCCGAGCCGTCTCGGAGACGTGCAGGACCTCCGCACGGGGGAAGGCCTCCCCCCACTTCCGGGCGAACGTGGGACGCATCACGGGGTCCGAGTCCGCCCACAGCACGAGCATGGGGACCTCTTGGAGGACGCCGTAGTCCCCCTGCATCTGGCGGAGGGTCTTCGCGGTCTCGTGCTCGGGCCCATCCGGCACCATCTCCACGAGGCGGGAGGCGGCCACGCGCGCGGCCTTCTCGCGCATCGGCCACCGGTACGCATCGAGCACCTCGTCGTCCAGCGCGTCGCGAACGCCCAGCCGGAACGCCGTCTCGACCACCGCGTTCAACCGCGTGCTGGCCACGCGGGCCACGGGGCTCGAGAGGGCTTTGTGCCAAAGCGACAGCGAGCGTTCCCGGCTGGGCGCGAACGCGATCGTGTTGGCGACGATCAGGCGCTCGACGCGGTCGGGGTGCCGCGTGGCGAACCCCATCCCGATGGGGCCGCCCCAGTCGTGCATCACGAGCGTGACATCGTCCAGGCCGAGCCGATCGATGGCGACCTCGAGGTTCTGGACGTGTCGCTCGAGGGAGTGGTAGGCGGGCGAGAGCGGTTTCTCGCTGTCCCCGAACCCGACGAGGTCGGGCGCGATCACGCGGTGACCTTCCTCGATGGAGGGCCCGATCAGGTTGCGCCACAGGAACGACCAGGACGGGTTCCCGTGCAGGAACACCAGCGTCTCCGAGGCGTCCAAGGGCCCGTCGTCCACGAGGCTCATCTCGACGCCGTCCAGCACGGGCACGCGCGTTCGGTCGAAGCCGTGCTCCTCGTCGATGATGGGAGGCCGGTTCACGCGACCCGGACGTGCGTGGGGGTTCTTGGCTTATGGGGCCTGCTCGAGGCGTCACGCGCCGGGGTCCCGTCAACCTTTTCAACCTCCTAGCGCACTAGCTGCCCCCTGGGAGCAGGGGTTCCTCGATGTGCCGTTTCGCTGCCTACTTGGGTCACCCCATCGCGCTTGACACGCTGTTGTACCGATCCAAGCACTCGATCGTCGACCAGTCCATGCAGCCCAAAGAAGGCCCCTTGAACGGGGACGGGTTCGGCGTGGGATGGTACGTGCCCGAGATGGGTCCGACGCCGGCCCTGTACCGGAACGTGGCGCCCGCGTGGGCGGACGAGAACATGAAGCACATCGCGCCGCGCGTAAGGACGAGCCTGTTCTTCGCGCACGTTCGAGGCGCCTCCCCGGGCATGCCCGTGCAAGAGACCAACTGCCACCCGTTCGTGCAGGACCGCTTGCTGTTCATGCACAACGGGCACATCAAGGGCCACGACGAGATCCTGCGACCCCTGCGGCGCACGCTCCCCGACCGCGTGTACTTCAACATCCGTGGCACCACGGACAGCGAGCACCTGTTCGCCGTGGTCCAGGACGAGCTGGGTCCCGACGCGAAGGACCCGGACGCCCGCGAGTTGGCGGATGCCCTCAAGAGCGCGATCCACCGCGTGGAGGCGCTCAAGGACACGCACGGCGTCGGGCAGGAGCCCACGCGAGCGAACGTGGCCCTCACGGACGGTCGCTGCCTGGTCGCCATGCGGTACGCCGCTCGCGACGACAAGAAGGCCTCCAGCCTGTACCTCTACCGGGCAGGCCGTTTCGCCTGCGAGAACGGACACACCCGCATGGTGGACCCCGACCGGGGCGAGGCCTTCCTCGTCTCCAGCGACCCCATGCTCGACGAGGACGAGGGCGTGGACCCGATCCCCGAGAACCACCTCGTCATCGTCTCCCCCGACGAGAAGACGCGCATCGAGCCCGTGCCCGCCGTGTAAGCCTCACGTGGACCTGCGGATCGCGGTGATCTTGGCGCGGGCGTGCTCAAGGAAGGGCTCCTCGGTCAACCGAGCCCCCGCTGCGTGCTCGATCAGATCCGGCGTGGTGAACCGTTGCCCGTGCCGGTGCACGCTTTCCTCCAGCCAGGCACGGACCCCGCCCAGCGACCCTTGTCGGGCAGCATGGGAGAGGTCTGCGACATCGGCCTCGATGCGCGCGGCCAGTTGCGCGGCCAGAAGGGACCCCAGCGAGTACGTGGGGAAGTACCCGAACGAGCCGTGGCTCCAGTGCACATCCTGCAGGATGCCCTCCCCATCGCTCCGGGGGCGCAGACCGAGAAGCTCCTCCATCCGATCGTTCCACGCCCCGGGGGCCTCGTCCACGTCGAGGCTTCCCTCGATCAACGCCTGCTCGATCTCGGTGCGCAACACGACGTGCAGGTGGTAGGTGACCTCGTCCGCGTCCACGCGCACGGGGGACGGGTGCACGCGGTTGGCGGCCGACCACGCGGTCTCCGCGTCGAGATGAGCCCCGAAGCGCTCCTCGATGCGGGGCGCCCATCGCTCCCAGAAGCCTCGGCTTCGGGCCACGTGGTTCTCCCAGAAGCGAGCGTTGGCCTCGTGCACGACGAGATCGCGGGCCTGGCCCAGGGGCGTGCCCAACCGCTCCCGGGGGAGGTTCTGCGTGTACAGGGCGTGCCCGAACTCGTGCACCGTGCTCGTGATCCCCGTCAACAGGTCCCCCTCGTCGAGGCTCGTCGTGATGCGAGCATCGTGCGGGTTGCCCGTGCTGAACGGGTGCTCGCTCTCGTCGAGGCGACCTCGCTGGAAGTCGTAGCCGAGCTCGTCGAGAAGCTCGCGCATAAGGCCCCGCTGCTTGGAGCGGGGCCACCGGCCCTCGATGCGGGGCTGCTTCCCGGCAGGGGGTGCAGCCTCCACGAGGGGTTCTAAGCCTTCGGCAAGCCGGGCCAGCACGCGCCGGCAGGTCGCCCAGTCCAGCCAGGGCTCGTGGTCCTCGAAGAGGACCTCGTACGCGTCCCGGTCGGGCCCGATGGCGTCCGCGTATCGGCGGCGAAGCTCGACGATGTGCTCAAGGTGCGGAGCGAACGCCTCGAACCGATCCTTCCGCTTGGCCTGGACCCACGCAGGATGCGCTTGCGAGGTCGCTTCGGCCAGTTCCTCCACGAGCGCATCCGGGACGCGTACCCGGCGCTTGCGCACCCGCGCGGCTTCCCGCACGAGCGCCTCCTCCTCGGGCGTCCCCGCGGCGGCGCGGGCGGCCTCGATCGCCTCGCGCAGGGGCGCACCCGTCCAGGCCTCGTGCACGTGGGACGCCAAGCGCGAACGCTCCTGGGCTCGAGCCGGCGTCCCGCCCGGCGGCATCATGACCTCCTGGTCCCAGCGAAGAAGGCTCAAGGCCCGCTGCGTCGCGCTGATCCTCTCAAGCGACCGGGTAAGCTCCTCGACGGGGTCTATCACGCAAGCGCGCACCCGCTTGCCCCCCAAGAACCCCTCGCTTCGCACCGCCTGGACCGGTGACCTTAACCCCTGCTCTTGCGTGGAACCCGCGTGTCCGGGAAGGCACCCGTGGACGCCGTGTTCGAAGCCCTCACCGACCGCTACGAGCCCGCCCAGGAGCACGCCGCGCGGGACCCGTTCGCCGTGCTCGTCGCCACGATCCTCTCCCACCGAACAGACGACGAGGTCACGCACGAGGCCGCCTGGCGCCTTCTCGAAGCCTACCCGACGGTTCACAGGTTGGCCCGCGCCGACCCCGAGCACGTAGCCGACCTGATCAAACCTGTGGGCTTCTACAACCGGAAAGCCAAGGCCCTGCCCCGCGCCGCGCAACACCTGCTCGAGCACCACGACGGATGCGTTCCCACCGAGGAGGCCGCCCTCTTGGAGATCCCATGGGTGGGCCGCAAGACGATGAACTGCGTGCTCGTGTACGCGTTCGGCCGAAGCGTCGTCGCCGTCGACACGCACGTGCACCGCATCGCGAACCGGCTCGGATGGGCCGACACCGAGACGCCCGAAGCGACCGAGAAAGCGCTCGCGACGACGCTCGACGACGAGCAAAAGCGCCTCGTGAACGAGCTCCTCGTCCGCCTTGGCCGCGAGATCTGCCGGCCCCGAGTCCCCCGTTGCGGCGACTGCCCCCTCCCCGATGCATGCCCCTCGCGCGAGGACAAACCCCCCGACGGGCTCGACCAACCGGAAGGCCCTACCATGCTCTCCCGCGTCGCCCGCGCAACCTGACCGTCACGCCAGCTGGTCCAACCGGTCCCGATCGAACAACCTCAGACCCCCCTGATCGATGGGCACCACGAACGGGTCCCCGAACCCCGAGAGCACGCTCTCCAACCGCTCCGTGTCCCCGTACGCCACGACCGTGTTCCCCAGCATCGCCACCATGCCACGACCCCCCTCCCGGCACGCCTCCACGGCCTGCAGCGTCTGATCTGAGACCAGATTCGTCGCGCGCGCGAACGCGGCCCCCTGCTCGAAGACCACCTCCAAGCTGGGATGCTCCCCCACGGCCCCCAGGCACGATCGGCCCTCCTCCGTGACGCGCTCGAGCACCTCTTCGTCCCGGAGCAACGTGCCCGTATCCAGCTCGGGCCCCGTGACGGCCACGACCACGTTCCCCTTGCTGGGCAACCGCTGTGTGGACCCGTACGGGGGCAACCCCGGGGCCGTGCGAAGCACGCTCCCCCCCAGGAAGCTGGCGGCCACGTCGCTTAACCCGGACCGGTTGCGGATCTCCGCCAGGTGGGCGGCCCGGAGTGCGTCCGAGCGACCGACCCCCAGGCACCGGGCCAGGGCGAACGCGCTCGACAGCGCGCTGGCCCCCGAGACGCCGAAGCCTTGACCGAGGGGCGCGCCCTCGTGCACCTGGCAGGAGACGCGAAGCGGCCCGGGCGCGTGAGCCTCCAGGAGCACGCGCAGGGCTTCGTTCGTCGTGCGCGCGTCTTGGTCCCCCGCGCGGCCCTCGCGTCGGACCTGGATCTTCGACGTATCGGCCTCTTCGACCTGCACCGTCGCGACGACGCCCGTTCCCAGGCACACGCCGGCCCCCCAGGAGCCGGTGCGCTCGGGCTCTCGCGGTTGGATGCGGGGCACGAAGAACGCGGTCACGTGGCAGGGCGCGAACGTTGTCTCCTCGGTCCTCTTGATCTCGTTCATCGAAGGGCCTCACGGAGCTCGAGCAAGAGCTGGCGCGCGACGTCCGTCTTGGACCCTTCGAGGACCGTGGAGGACCCGTCGTGGACGAGGTGCACGCGCGTGGAGTCGACGTCCACGTCCTCGAGGCGGTTGGCCACGACGGCGTCGGCGCGGTTCTCCTTGGCGAACCGGTTGGCCTTGTCCACGAGCTCGTCATCGTCGTAGCCGGCTTCGGCTTTGAACGCGACCAGGTGGGACCCGGGGGAGGCTTCGTCGAGGACCTCCCTGAGCCGCGGAAGCACCTTGGGCGTGGGCACCAGGTCGAGGGTTTGGGCTTCCCCGCTGGAGCGTTTGCCTTCTGCTTTGGCGCCTTTGAAGTCGCTGATGGCGGCGGGCAGGAGCACCCAGTCGTGTGTGGCCGCGTCGGGGGCCTTCTCGGTGAGGTCTTCGACGGTCACGAACCGTTCGAGGGGCAGGTTGGCGGGGATCTCGGTGTGTCCGTGCCCGAACCAGACCGTCACGTCGGCGCCCAGCCGGAAGGCTTGCTGGGCGAGCGCGATGCCGGTGCGGCCCGTGCTCTTGTTGGTGACCACGCGCATCGCGTCGATGTCCTCGATCGTGCTTCCTGCGATGACGAGGATGCGGGTTCCTTCGAGGGGGTCGGGCCCGACGGCCTTGAGCACGTGCTCGACGACGCTCTCCAGGGGGGCGAGCTTTGCCTCGCCTTCCTCCTGGAGGGGTGTGACGAGGTCCGCGCCGCGGTCCTCAAGCGTGTCCAGGTGCTCTTGCGTGGTGGGGTTCTCGAGCATCTGTTCGTGCATGGCGGGCGCGATGATCACGGGGGCGTTGCCGAGCGTGGTGCTCACGAGGCTCGTCACGGGCGTATCGTCGATGGCGAGCGCGACTTTGGCGATGCTGTTCGCGGTGGCGGGCGCCATGAGGACCGCGTCCACGTCGCCTTTGGCGCCCCAGAGGTGCTCGACCTGGCCTGTGAGTTCGGTCACGGGCTCGTGCCCGGTGGCGAACTCGAGCGCGTTGGGGTGGAGGATGGAGGTGGCTGCGGGGCTGGCGAACGGGACAACGTCCGCGCCGTGGCGGATCAGCTCGCGTGCGAGCTTGACGGTCTCGACGGCCGCGATGCTGCCCGTGATGGCGAGCGCGATGCGCTTGCCTTCCAGGAGCGTCGACGTGTTGCCCGCGATGTCCCCGGATGGGTGCATCAGGCCCCCATCGCCGCCTTGACTTAAAAAGTGGGTTGGACGGGGGCCAACCGTCTTACCCCAGCGTCGAGATGGTGGCGTGTGCCGCGCGTGCGCGTCCCGTTCGGAGCCGAGCACGATGAGGAGACCTCGGGGGTCTACGATCCGGGGGCAGTGTTGGCTCTGGCGTCCTCCGTGCTCGGGACGGAGAGCGAGGCCAAGGAGGCCAAGGTCGAGACCCCGTGGGGCGGGCTCTCGGCGGAGGCCCGCGAGCGGGGCGTCCTGTTGGCGAGCACGCCGCGGCACGAGGTCTCGGATCGTCCAGTGATGCTTCTGGCAGCCTGTCGCCGGTTGGGCTTGGACCCGGGCCCGGTCGAGGCCACGGGGGCCGAGATGCGCGTGGTGGACGTGGGCCGGAGCGTGCTCGTGGTGCCCTTCGAGGACGAGGCCAGCCTGAAGGATGCCCCCGTGGACGCGGACGTATCGGGCGTGCCGGGGCACGAGGTCGAAGAGGCGGTCGGGTACGTGCATACGCAGTCCACGCCGTACGCGCGGATGCTGGCGCGGTCGTGGGATGCTCCGGAGCCGCTGGCGGGGCTGGCCGCGGCGAGCCTTCACCTTGTCACGTCCGGCATCATGCGCCCGACGTACCCGAGGACGCGCGTCGTGGCGAGCCTGGTGGGTGAAAAGGAGGAGGCCGAGGTCACCGTGCAGGCCCGGAAGGCTGGGGGCTCGCCTGTGGTCGAGCGCCTGCTCGTGGGCGGTCGAATCGAGGCCGTGGACGCGTAGGCGTCGCGTCATCCGAAAGGGTCAAAACAGGGGGCGGGGTTCGGGCGGCTGGAACGCGGCCGTGGTCTAACGGTAGGACAGAAGCTTCCCAAGCTTCCGGTCCGGGTTCGATTCCCGGCGGCCGCATCCTCACCCGCTGGGCCCGAACCGGCGGTACGTCACGAACCCGACCAACAGCAGGGAAGGGGTCGCCATCATGTAGGCGATCACGAGGGATTCGGCTTCCGTGTCCGGGTACCAGGTGTCCACCGCTACCTCCGTCACGTTCTCGTCGTGCTCCGCGTCGGGTGGAGCCGTCGCGCCCGAGGCCAAAAGGAGCGCGGTCCGGTTCTCCCCGTCCAACTCGAACGAGAAATCGTACGCGTCCGTGATGTTGCTGCGGGAGTACGTCTTGTTGTACTCCACGTCCTCGGTCACGTCGAACGAGAACGTGGTCGCGTTGAGGGCGTGCATCGTGATGTTCTCCATGTCCATCATGTAGACGGACAACGGGCCGCCCTCGAGCACGGTGAGGTTCACGTGAACCGTCTCACCCTGCTCGCCCGGGTCGATGAAAAGCGGCTGCATCTCGCCCGGACCCAACCGGTACATGGGTCGAAGCTCCTCCTCGGTAGGACCTTGCTGCGCCTGAGCCTGGGGCTGGTAGTACGTCGCGGCGAAGAGCGCGCCGAACAGGGAGAACCCGAGCAGGACGACCACGAGCTGCCGCCTGCGGGTCTGCGAGAGGTCCCGCATCGTTCATGCATGACTCCCGCCGTCGTCTTGTAGCTTACGTCCGGGCCGCTGGGCCCCGTGAGAAGGCGTCAAACCTTTAGCGCCGGGCGGGATGCCGTGAGCGGTTCGCGATGCTGGGCGTCTCGCTGAAGCTCTGGCTGGTGGTGATCTGTTTCGCCATCTCGCCGGTCATGATCTGGTTCTTCCGCCCTCGGACCATGGGTGAGACGATCTTCCAGAGCGCCTTCCGGCTGCTTAGAGAGTACTGGACGCACCTGGCCCTGTTCCTCGTCATCTACGCGCTCAAATCCTACGTGGACACGCTGCACGGCCCCATCCGGGGCCTTTTGGGGGATTTCACCTGGGTCGTGCTCCGCTTGGAGGGAGATGTGACCCTCTGGTTCCAGCAGACCTTCCAGAACCGCATCCTGACCTGGTTCTTCAACGTGAACTACCTGTTCGCGTACGTCCTCATCGTGTACTTCTCGTCCGCGCTGGCCGCCTACGCGGGCGACCGTCGCTTGGCCAACCGCATGGTCCTCAACGTGGGCGTGATCTACATGCTCGCGGTCCCCTTCTACGTGTTCTTCAACGTCCGCATCACCAGCCACGTGATCCCCGGCATGGACTCGCTCCTCTACCACAGCTCGACCACGTTCTTGTCCTTCTTCGCCGCCGTGGACCCCCTCGACAACGCCTGGCCCAGCCTGCACATCGGCATGACGTTCGGGTTCCTGGTCCTGTTCTGGTGGCGCATGCAGCGCACCGGACACACGCTGAGCACGTTCCCCTACCGGCGCTACCTGGTCCTCATCATGGTCCAGTTGGCCCTGTTCGCGTTCAGCATCCTCTACCTAGGCATCCACTGGGTGCTCGACATCCCTGGGGGCCTCCTGATCGGGTACCTGGCCGCGCTCATCGTCGACGATTTGGAACCCCTCGTCAACCATCCCCTAATCCGCGTCAAGGAAACAGTCAACGCCGCCCTCGCGAACGCCCACGCGTGGCTCACCGAGCGCGCCTTCTCCCGGCGCGAGGCGTAGGCTTAACTAGCCCGCACGGGCTTCCTCCTCGGCGAGACCCATGAAGCTCCACTGGCACGGACACGCGTTCTTCGAGGTCGAGTTGGCCACGGGCGCCCGCATCGCGATCGACCCCTTCACGGAGCAAGCCGGCAACCCCCTAACCTCCGTGAACGCCGACGACGTGGACGCGGAGACCACGCTCGTCACGCACGGGCACGGCGACCACTTCGGCGCCACGCTCGACATCGGTGCCCCCGTGCTGGGCATCCACGAGATCATGCAGTACTGCGCCGAGCAAGGCCTTGAGGACGCCGCCGGGACGGGCGGAGGCGGCATGAACATGGGCGGCACCGTGACCGTAGGCGGTGCGGACGTGACCATGGTCCCCGCGCACCACTCCAGCGGGTGCCCCGGAGCCGATGGCCCCTTCATGGGCCAAGGGGGGGACCCGGCCGGGTTCATCATCGACGACGGCGAGACCACGTTCTACCACACCGGCGACACGGCCCTGTTCGGGGACCTCAAGACCGTGATCGCGGAGGTCTTCGAACCGGATCTAGTCGCACTGCCCATCGGGGACGTGTTCACGATGGGTCCCGAACACGCGGCCATCGCCGCGGACTGGCTGAACCCGGACGCCGTGATCCCCATCCACTACGACACGTTCGAACCTATCGAGCAGGACCCGGACGCGTTCGCCCGCAAGGTCCCCGACGCGGACGTGCACGTCATGAAGCCCGATTCGTCGCTGACGTACTAAGGCGGGCTCGTTGCCGATCCCCGGGTGCTACGCGTTGCCAGCCCAAAAGACCCTTCATGCTTCACGGTGTGCTTGAGCCGTGCCTGACGGTTCCGGCCGCGTCCCCGAGGCTCTCACGGATGCGTTCTCCATCGCCGCCGAGCGAACGCTCGCGCGACAGGTCCGTCAGAGCGAGGTCCCCCACCACGTGGCCATCATCATGGACGGGAACCGGCGCTTCGCACGCCAGGAGGGCCTCGACCCCACCCAAGGCCACGAGGAAGGCCGCGACACGCTCGAGGACGTGGTCGACTGGTGCCTAGACCTGGGCATCGAGGTGCTCACCGTGTACGCGTTCTCCACCGAGAACTTCAAGCGCACCCCCGCCGAGGTCCAGCACCTGATGGACCTGTTCGAGGAGAACTTCTACGAGATGGCCGAAGACGAGCGCGTGCACGAGAACGAGATCCGGGTCCGAGCCATCGGGCGACGCGACAAGCTCCCCTCGCGCGTGCGCAAAGCCATCGAATACGCCGAGGAGAAGACCCAAGGCTACGGTTCGTACCATTACAACATCGCGGTCGCGTACGGCGGGCGCGAGGAGATCGTGACCGCCATCCAAGAGATCGCAGAGGACGTCCGCGAGGGGACGCTCGACCCAGGCGAGATCACGGAAGCCACCGTGGCTGAGCGGTTGTACACGCACCCGTTGCCCGACCCTGACCTCGTGCTCCGCACCAGCGGCGAGGAGCGCGTGAGCAACTTCCTGCTCTGGCAGCTGGCCTATTCGGAGCTTTACTTCTCGGACGTGAACTGGCCGGATCTACGCAAGGTGGACTTCCTGCGGGCCATCCGCGACTACCAGGAACGCCAGCGCCGCTACGGGTCCTGACCTCACGGCTCGATAGGGACCACGGCCTGAAGCTCCCCGTCCACGGAGAGCACGCCATCGTCCAAGTCGTACGTGTCCGGGTCCGCCAAGCGGCACTCGACCTCCGCCACGGACCCCTCGTACAACAGGCGCTCCGAGGGAACCAGCACGCCCCCCAGGACGTCCCGCGCCTCCTCCGACAAGGCGGTCGGTTCGAGCACCAAGCAGGGGGACCCGTCGACCTCCACGCGGTCCGTCACGACGCCCCGGAAGGAGACATCCAGCGGGAACGGGAACGACGTGGCGGCCCGCTCCAGCAACGACTGGCGCGCTCTGGCACGATCCATCCCTGCAAGGGGGCCAGGGTGCTTGGCGACCTCCTCGTTCACGAATCCGAGCCAGGGGTCCTTCATCAAGCTCTGCTCGGAGCTCCCCGGGCATAAACTACCGGGGTCCTGCCCCGGGTCCGATGGGCCCTCGAAGAGGCCTCGAACCCCCGCCCGAGAGGACCCCGGCGAGGGGAAGGCTTTTCCCGGAACCCTGGCCTGCTTCATTTATGCCGCACCGCGTCTTCGAAACGGACGACGGAGGAGCCAACGCGCTCTCCGAGCACGATCTCGTCTCGCGTCAGACCATCGTCGTGAAAGACGGCGAACGCTGGGATGTGGACGGGAAGGTCGTCATGGTCGACGGCGACGAGGAAGCCCTAGACGAGGCCGAGGCCATCATCGAGGACCTCGGCGGCCGCGTCTCCCCCAAAGGGGACGAGATCAAGGACGACATCGACGCTGAAGAGGACAACGCAGCCGCCGGCATCGGCGCCGTGTTCGGGTGACCCGCTCGCCGACGTCGCCACCGGCTCTCCGTGCAGGCCCTTAGACGAAGAACTCCACGTCTTCGAACCGGCGCCGGTCCCCCTGCTCGAACGAGCACGTTCCCCGCGCCGTGAGGGTCTGATGCAGCTGCTTTCTCCCCCAGGACCGCTTCCACAGCTCCAGCGTCGCATCCGCGATGCCGCCATGGTGCACGTAGCGGATCGACCCGTCCGGGTCCTCGAACCGCATCCCTGCCATGCGCTGCAAGCTCGCCGAGAAACGCCCCGTCAGCTCCCACCCCCGCGTGCGAGCCTCGAACGTCCACACGCCCGGTTTGCGCCCGGGCCCCTCCTCGCGGCTCGTCTCGACGTCATGGAAGGCAAGCTCTAGCCCCTCCGCGTCCCTGTAATGCACCGCGCCCACCTGGTCGTCCTCTCCCTCCCCCAGGAAGGCGTACACGAACGCGTGGGGTCGCTCGCGGAAGAACGTCGCGTACCCCATCGTCCACCGGTCGAATCTCCCCGATCCCCAGCGGTGAGCCTGGAACGCTCGCGCCCCTCGCACCACGTAGCGGCCCTCCCCCACCTCGACGACGCCCTCGGCCCGCGAGAACGGCGTGGGGACGAGAACCTTCGTCGGCGGGAAGCGGCGTTCGTAGGCGCGATCCTTCTCGAACACCCTCAACGGGGCCTCCTGCTCCGAGAAGGATAGGTTCCACCGCAACTCGTGTCCCTCCTCGCGCGGGTTGCGAAGACCTCCCTTGGCTCCCGAGCGCGCCAACTCGCTCTTGCTCACGCGGATGTGGAACCCGTCGCTTTGCGTCGCGAAGGACCGCACCCCGAAGTCCGTCTTCAGAGCGAATCGGCGCGGCGGTTCCTCCCGGCTGAAGTGGGCGCCCCAAAGCGAGCTTGCCTCCTCTCCGCTCATCGGTGCATCCAGCCCGTACCGCAACCACCAGCCCGACTCGTTCGAGGGGTCCAGGATGTTGACGGTGTACGCCTCGTAGTGACCGGGCGTGCGTCCATCCCACTGCAGCTCGTTCCCGAGCACCGGATCGGTCAGCCACGTCATCGAGGCTCCTCCAACAGGGCGCCCAGAACGGCTTCCCCGATGCCCCCGGCCCCTTCCGCGGCCTCGCGTGGGTCCATCCAGGCGACGTCCGCAATCTCGTCGTCGTCCACGTCTAACCGCCGGTCCACAGGGTTCGCCGTGTACCCGATCCCGAGGATCGGGTAAGGGGATTGCGTGTGGGTGTAGGTGACCGTGGTGAGCAGTTCGAGGGCTTCGATGTCGACCCCGGTCTCCTCTTTGACCTCGCGCCGGGCCGCATCGCGGGGGGTCTCGAAGAAGTTCACGAAGCCGCCGGGAAGGGTCCAGCGGCCGGTGGCGACGCCTCGCGCGGGCTTGACAAGGAGCACCTCGCCCTCGTCCTCGACGACGACGCCGACCACGGGTCGGAAAAGGGACGCGTTGATGGCGGCTCGGAGCAGCGTGGACGCGTCCGGGTGACGCGCGAGTTCGTCTTTGCAGGGCCACGAGCGGGGGTGCTCGTCGAGCTTGGCGTTCCCGAACACGACCTCGGTCCCTTCCAGGCGTCGGGTCGCGCTGGCTTCGTGGGGGACCTCGATGCTGGAGGGCAGCGTGATGGATCCTTCGTCGTCCCGGTGGGTGAGGACGCGGCCGTCGTGTTCGATGTAGTACCGGGTCACGGTCAGGGCCGTCCTAGAGGATCTTGGCGCCGGTCGCGATGTCCTCGGTCGTGGTGAGGGGGGTGACGAGGTCGTCGCTTTCCGCGGCCAGGAGCATGCCTTGGCTTTCGACGCCTCGGATCGTGGCGGGCTCGAGGTTGGCGACCACGACGCATCGGAGGCCGTCGAGCTTGTCCTTGGGTACGTGCTCTTTGAGGCCGGCGACGAGCTGGCGTGTGTCCTCGCCGAGGTCGACGGTGAGCACGTACAGTTTGTCCGCGTCCGGGTGGTCTTCGACGCTGGTGACCTCGCCTACGCGCAGATCCATGCGTTGGAACTCTTCGAACTCGATCATGTCACGGTCCTCCTCTCGTCGGGGTTCGTCTTGTTCGTCGGTGTCCTCGTCAGCGACGAGGTCGAGCACGGCGTCCTCGTCCAGCTTTTCGAAGACGGGCGTGGGTGCCTCGAGCGGGGCTCCGGCCGTAGGGGGCCTGAGAGCCTCATCCCAGGACGCCTCGTGCACGCTCCCTTGTTCGCCCATCAGGCGCCATACGCGTTGCGCGCTGTGGGGCAGGAAGGGCGCGGTGAGCACGGCGAGGGCGCGCGTGACGGCCAGGCAGTGGTGGAGCACGGTGGCTAGCCGGTCCTCGTCGTCGATCTGCCAGGGGGCTTGCTGGTCGATGTAGCGGTTCCCGGCGCGGGCGAGGCTGATGATCTCCCGCATGGGGGGTTTGAAGCGGGCCTCTTCGAGGTGCTCGGTGACGGTGTGGTGGACGCTTTCGATGGTGTCGATGAGGGCTTCGTCGGCGTCGGTGGCGTCTACGGGGTCGGGGGTTTGGCCGAAGTGGTCGTGGGTAAGCGTGAGGGTGCGGTGCACGAAGTTCCCGTACGCGGCGACGAGCTCTCCGTTGACCTTGGAGAGGAAGTCTTGCCAGGTCCAGTCGGTGTCCTTGGTCTCGGGGAGGTTCGCGGCGAGGTAGTATCGCACGGCGTCGGGTTGGAACCGGTCGAGGATCTCGTGGACCCAGATCCCGACGCCGCGGCTTTTGCTGAATTGTTCCCCGGAGAGGTTCAGGTACTCGTTCGCGGGCACGTCGTAGGGCAACCGAAGGCGGGGTTGGTCGTTGTGCTCGCGGGCGTCGGAGTAGGCCATGAGGATCGCGGGCCACAGGATCGTGTGGAAGGGGATGTTGTCCTTGGCGAGGAAGTAGTAGTGGCGCGTGTCGACGTCGTCGAAGCCTTCCTCCCAGAAGCGTTTCCAGGCGTCCGGGTCGCCGGCGATGTCTTCGGCCCAGCGAACGCTGGCCGTGAAGTACCCGCAGAAGGCTTCGAACCAGACGTAGATGCGTTTGCCCTCGTACGTGGGGTCGTCGTCGATCCAGGGCAGCCCCCAGTCGATGTCGCGGGTGACGGGGCGGTCCTCGAGGCCTTCGTCGAGCCAGTTCTGGGTGAACCGTTCCACGTTGCCCCGCCAGGGGTGCTCGTCCTGGCTGAACCATTCGGCCAGCCGGTCCTCGAGCTTGGAGAGCAGGAAGAAGGCGTGCGTGGTCTCGCGGAACTCGACGTCCGCGTCCGGGTTCAGCGCTGAGCGGGGGTCGATCAGCTCGCTGGCGTCCAGGGTCTTCCCGCACTCGTCGCATTGGTCCCCGCGGGCTTCGTCGAACCCGCAGTGCGGGCAGGTGCCTTCCACGTACCGGTCGGGCAGGAAGCGCTCGTCCTCGGGGTCGAAGGGCTGGTTCATCACGCGTTCTTCGATGTAGCCCTCGTCCTGGAGGCCGTGGAAGATCTCGTGTACCCACCGCTCGTGGTGGTCCGTGCTCGTGCGCGTGAACAGGTCGAAATCGATGCCCATCTGGTCCAGCGCGTCCACGTGGCGTTTGTGCCAGCGGTCGACGACCTCCTGCGGGGAGCGCCCCTCCTCCTCGGCCTTCACCGTGATGGGGGTGCCGTGCTCGTCGCTGCCGGACACCATGAGCACCTCGTGGCCCTGCATGCGATGGAACCGGGCGAAGATGTCGGGAGGAAGCAGCGACCCGGCGACGTGGCCCAGGTGGAGGGGACCGTTGGCGTAGGGCCAGGCGACCCCGATCAGGATGCGTTCCATCGGGCCCCCGAACCCCCTCCAAGGCTTAAAACGTTGGAGAGTCAGGCCCGGGCCCGGGAGCAGCGCGTCCAACCTCGTGTTCGCACGACCGTCGCCTTTATGGCTGCTCCTCGGATGATGGAGCATGGACTCCTCGGCCGCCCGGGGCACCCGTCACGGCCCCGCCCGCGTCCCCTCCCTCGACTCGATCGACTGTAAAGGGACGCGCGTGATCGTTCGCGTGGACGTGAACGCCCCCGTCGAGGACGGCTCGATTTCGGCCACGTCCCGCCTGGACGCGGCGGCCCGGTCCCTCCAGGCCCTCGTCGACGAGGGGGCGGGCATCGTCGTGCTCGGCCACCAGGGGCGCCCCGGACGGAACGATTTCACCTCGCTCGAGCAGCACGCGCGACTCATCCAGGAGAGGATCGACCCTGAGGTCACGTTCGTGCCCCACGTCTCGGACGAGAAGGCGATCCGCGCGACCAAGGAGGTGGACCCCGGCGACGTGCTCGTCCTGGACAACGTGCGCGGGGCCGACGGCGAGATCGAGAACCTGTCCCCGGAAGAGCACGCCGAGCGGACATGGGTGCAACGCCTGGCGGGCGAGGCGGACGCGTTCGTCTTGGATGGGTTCAGCGTGGCCCACCGCAGCCACGCCAGCATCGTGGGCTTCCCTCTCCTCTTGCCCGCGTGCGCGGGCCCCCTCATGCAGACCGAGCTCGACGCGCTCGAACGCGTCGAGCAGACCCAGGAGGACGGCCGACGCGTGCTCGTACTCGGGGGCACCAAGATCGAGGACGCCTTGCACGTGATCGAGCACCACCTTCGGGACGGTCGAGCAGACCTGGTGCTCACGGGCGGCATCGTGGGGGAAGCGTTCCTGCATGCCCGCGGGCATCGGCTGGGTGATGAGACCGTGGCCATGATGGACAAGTTCGGCGCCTTCGACGCGATGGACCGGGTCGAGCGGTTGCTAGAGCAGCATGCGCCCCGCATCGCGACGCCGGAGGACTTGGCGTACAAGGCTCCCGGGGGTGGCCGAGCCGATGTCCTGTTGGACGAGCTCCCGGTCGAGACGCCCGTGCTCGACATCGGTCCGGAGACGGCGCTCGCGTACGCGGAGGAGATCCGGGACGCGGACGCGGTCGTGTTCAACGGGCCCGTAGGCGCGTACGAGGAGGACGGGTTCTCCGCCGGCACCGAGCGGTTGTTGGAGGCTTGCGCGACGACGAGCGCGTTCACTCTCGTCGGGGGCGGGCACACGGTCGCAGCGCTCGAACGCGCCGGCTGGCAAACCGGGGACTTCTCGCACGTCAGCCTCGCCGGTGGCGCCTTGGTCCGGTACCTCTCGGGGAACCCGCTGCCGGGGCTGGAAAGCCTGGGCGAGAGCGCGCGCCGGTTCGCGCTGGGCTCGAACGCCTAGGCGCGCTGGGTCTGCTTCTGCTCGGGGGGCTCGGGAGCCTCGTTGACGGCCTGCACGACGCCTTGGAGGACATCCTCGTGCGCCTCGAACCACGCGTCCCATTGGCGCAGGCGTGCTCGTAGGTCGTCCCGTTCGGCCTCCGTCTCCTCGAAGACCCCGTACAGCTTGGCCAGCCGACCCCGCTCCTCTTCGAGCTCGTCCTCGAGCTCGTCGACCTTCTCTTCGAGATCCTCGTAGTTGGAAAGCGTCTCCACCTCGGCCTCCTTCTCGGAGAGCTCTTCTCGAAGGCGGCCGTTCTCCTTCTGGGCTTGCCGGAGCGCTTGGCGCTCGCTGTCCAGCTCTTCCTCGAGCTCGCTGACGCGCTCTTCGGCTTCCTCGACGCGACGGATGGCCTCGGCTCGGTCCTCCTGGGCCTGCTCGAGTTCGCGCTCTTGCTCCTTGTAGACGTCCCAGAGCTTCTCCAGGCGCTCCTGCTCGGTGGCAAGCTCTTCCTCGGCCTCGTCGGCACGTTTGCGTGCGCGGGCGGCCTCGTCCGCGACCTCGTTGACCTTGAGCTCGAGCTCGTTGATCATGCGCGTGATCTCCTCTAAGTAGGAGACATCCAACACGCTTCGAAGACGCTCGAGCGATTCCGCGTCCTGCTGGACCTGATCCTCGATCTCCTGCAACGCGTCCTGGACGCTGTCCAGGCGGTTCTGGAGGTCTTGCTCGGGTTCCTCGCGGGGGCCCACCGCGGAGGCGCCCGGCGGCGACTCGTCAGCCATAGACATGCCCCCGAACATCCACAGGGGTATAAAGAACCGTGCGCTCCCGTCGGGGGTTCCAGCTGTTCGCGACGCCGCGGGAACCGGGTCCGGGCCTGCCGATCGCCCCCCGAACCCCATCCTTTAAATACCCTGGGTGGTAACGGTCGCGCATCCCCTGGGCCTGGCCTCAAGGCCGGACCTGGATGGACGTGAGACGAATGACCACGGACGTAGAGATTCTTCCTATCGGCGGCTACAATGAGTTCGGCCGCAACATGACGGCGGTACGCTACGGTGACGAAGCAGTCATCTTCGACATGGGCATCAACCTCGACCGGATCCTCATCCACGAGGATGCCGTGTTCGAGAGCCTGTCCCCGGACACCCTCTGGGACATGGGCGCGATCCCCGACGATCGCGTCATGGGGGACTTCCCCGCAGATGTCAAAGCCATCGTGCTCAGCCACGGTCACCTTGACCACGTGGGCGCGGTGCGCAAGCTGGCTCGAAAGTACGAGTGCCCCATCATCGGCACCCCGTTCACGATCAAGCTCATCGAGCACATGCGCGAGGACAACCGGGGCGGGGACAACGAGATCCCCAACCAGCTCGTCTCCATGAACAGCGGAAGCATGCGAGACCTCAGCGGGGACCTGACCCTCGAGTTCGTGCACATGACGCACTCGATCGTGCAGACCACGGTCCCCGTGCTGCACACCCCACGGGGCGCCATCTGCTACGCACTGGACTTCAAGATGGACAACTTCCCCGTGATCGGGTCCCCCCCCGACTACGAGCGCCTTCGGGAGATCGGGATGGAAGGCGTGCTTGCGCTCATCACGGAGTCCACGAACGCGCACGAGGAGACGAAGACGCCAAGCGAGACGATCGCCCGGGATCTGCTCAAGGACCACTTGTTGGGCCTCGAGAACGAGCGCTCCGGGCTCTTGGTCACCACGTTCTCCTCGCACACCCAACGGGTCAAGTCCATCATCGAGTTCGCCAACGAGCTCGACCGCAAGGTCTGCCTGATGGGCCGCTCGCTCAAGAAGTACACCACGGTCGCCGAAGAGGTCGGCCTCCTGAAGATCCCCGACTACGTGGAGATGTACGGGTACGGGCGCGAGATCAACACGAAGCTCAAGAAGATCATGGAGGAGGGCAAAGAAGACTACCTCTGCTGCGTGACGGGCCACCAGGGCGAACAGTACGCCCTGCTCACGCGCATGAGCCGCGACGAGACCCCCTACAAGATCTCCGCGGACGACCAGATCATCTTCTCCGCCCGCACCATCCCCAACCCCAACAACGAGGCCCAACGCTACACGCTCGAGGAGAAGCTCCGCATGAAAGGCGCCCGCATCATCAAGGGCGCCCACGTCAGCGGTCACGCCTGTCGCGAGGACCACCGCGAGCTGTTGAGCATGCTCGAACCCGAGCACGTGTTCCCCGCCCACGGAGATATCGAGCACCAGTCCAGCCTCGCAGGCCTCGCCGAGTTCCACGGATGGGACATCGGGGAGACCTGCCACATCCTCCGGAACGGGCAACCCAAGAAACTGTAGAGGTGACCCCATCCTCCCCGAACGCGCGCGAAGCGAGGCTGAACGCCTGCAAAAACAGGTCACCGCCGCCGTCGCCCGCATCGAGGAGCCGCCCCTTCGACAGGCCGCCCGCATTTACCCCGATGCCGGCGGGAAGGCGCTTCGACCCGTGCTCGCGGTGTTGAGCTGCGAAGCCGCCGGCGCCCAGGCGCGGGACGCGGACCCCGTCGCCGTGGGCGTCGAACTGCTCCACACCTTCAGCCTCGTCCACGACGACCTGATGGACGAGGACGCCACGCGGCGAGGCGTCGACACGGTGCACGAAGCCCACGACGACGCCACCGCCATCCTCGCCGGCGACGCCCTGTTCGCGCTCGCCTTCGAAGCCCTCGACGAGATGCCCCAAGACGGGACCACCGCGCGCATCGCCACGGACCTGGCCCGAACGGCCCGGCGCTTGTGCGAGGGCCAACAGCTCGACATGCAGTACGAGGACGACTGGCCCACCGTGCAAGCCTACGAGCGCATGGTCGAGAAGAAGACCGCCGAGCTCTTCTCCAGCGCCACGAGGAACGGCGCCCGCGCGGCCGGCGCAGACGACGAGACCGTCCGGACGCTGGGAGCCTTCGGGCAGGCCTTCGGACACGCCTTCCAAGTGCAAGACGACCTGCTCGACCTCGTCGGGGACGAAGCCGCTCTTGGCAAACCGATCGGGTCGGACGTCCAAGCCGGCAAGAAGACGCACCCCATCCTGGAAGCGCATGCGCGGGCGACCGACGCCAACCGAGAGCGCCTGGTCGCGACCCTCGAAGGCCAGCCGGGCCGAGAGGACGTCGCCTGGGTCGTCGAGCTCGTGCACGAGACCGGCGCCCTGGAGGCCTCGCGCCGGAACGCTTCCGAACGGTTCGATGAGGCGCAAGAGCGGTTGCGGGAGCTGCCCGACTCCCCCGCGGTCGACGAGCTTGCCCGGCTCGTCGACGCGCTCGTGGACCGGGACCGCTGACGGCTTGCTGCGACTCCGCAACCTTTTACCCCCTCAGCGCCTGGAAAGGGCTCGATGTGGGGCCACGTGTTGCTCCAGGCCGGCAGCGCGCTGCCCCCGCTCACGTTCGAGATCGCGCTCGTGTTCGCGATCATCCTCGCCGCGCTGGTCCTGTTCGTCACCGAGCCCCTGCCGCTGGACATCGTCGCCATCGGCGTGCTGGTCTCGTTGATCGTGCTCGAACCGTGGACCCAGATCGACCCCCTCACGGGGCTTAGCGGGTTCGCCAGCCCCGCCACGATCACCGTTCTGGCCATGTTCGTGCTCAGCGACGGGATCCGCCGCTCGGGCCTGGTCAACCGTATCGGGCGCTGGATCGCCGACCGCTTCGGGGACGACCCGCACAAGCAACTGCTCTCCGTGCTAGGCCTGTCCGGAGGCTCGGCGGGCTTCATCAACAACACGCCCGTCGTGGCCGTGCTCATCCCCATGGTGGACACGCTGGCCAAGAAGACCGGCATCTCCCCGAGCAAGCTGTTGATGCCGATCTCGTACGCGGCCATGCTGGGCGGCATGCTCACCGTGATCGGCACGTCCACGAACATCCTCGCCTCGGACGTCTCCCGACGCGTTCTGGACCGTCCCTTCTCCATGTTCGAGTTCACCCACCTGGGCGCCCTCGTGCTCGTCGTCGGCGTCGTCTACCTGGCCACGCTCGGGCAACGCTTGCTCCCCGAGCGCATCCAGCAGACCGACCGGCTGATGGATGAGTTCGAGATGGCCCAGTACCTCACCGAGGTGCTCGTCCGCGAGGACTCTCGAAGCGTGGGTCGCCGCGTCGGCGAGGCCTTCCAGGAGTTGGATGTCGACGTGGACGTGCTCGAGATCGTGCGCGGCGAGGAGGAAATCACGCAGAACGTCGGGCGCGAACGGCTGCAAGCCGGGGACCTGCTCGTGCTCCGCACGGACCAGGAGAGCCTTTTGGCCTTCATCGAGGCCGAGGGCGTGGACGTGGCCCCGGACCCCGAGCTGCCCAGCGACCAGGTCGACCCCCGGGAGCCGCCATCGGTCGACACCCCGCCCCAGCACGTCGTCGAGGTCGTGATCTCGCCGCAAGCCTCCATCCTGGGCCGCAGCCTCGATTCGATGAACTTCCGACAGCGCTACGACGCGAACGTGCTCGCCATCCGCCGGGGCACGGAGGTCATCCACGCGCGCATGGACCAGCACCGCTTGCGCGGAGGCGATACGCTGCTGGTCCTTGCGACGCCCGAGACGGTGCAGCGCTTCGCCAACGACCAGGACTTCATCCTCGCCCAAGAGCTCACGCTCCCCGATTACCGCTCGGAGAGGCTGCCCGTGGCCGTGGGCATCGTCGTCGCGGTGGTCGCGCTGGCGGGCCTGGGCGTGGTGGACATCGTGGTCGCGGCGTTGGGAGGCATGGTCGCGATGGTCGCCACGGGGTGCGTGAAACCGGAGGAGGTGTACGGGTCGGTCGACTGGAGCGTGATCTTCCTGCTGGCGGGGTTGATCCCGCTGGGCGTCGCCATGGAGCGGACCGGGGCTGCAGCGTGGCTGGCGAGCATCGTCGTGCACTACGGCGTGGCGCTTTCACCGATCGTCATGCTGGGCGTGTTCTACCTGTTCACGGCCTTGATCACGGAGGTGGTCAGCAACAACGCGAGCGTGGTGCTCATGATCCCGGTCGCGGTGGACGCCGCGAACGCGATCGGGGCCGACCCGTTCAGCTTCGTGCTGGCCGTCACGTTCGCGGCCTCGACCGCCATGTTGACGCCCATCGGGTACCAGACGAACGTGATGGTGTACGCGCCGGGCGGGTACAAGTTCACGGACTACTTCCGCGTGGGCGCCCCGCTGCAGGCGATGCTCGTGGTCGTGACGACGTTGGGCATCGCGTTCTTCTGGGGCGTTTGAGGGTCACGGGAGGACGATCTCGCCGTCCGTGAAGTGCACCTCGGGCGAGGCCACCATGTAGGCTTGCGTGCTCTGGGCCCCGACCACGTCGCTGGCCCAGTGACCCGGGTCCAGCATGAGGGTGCCCGAGCCGGAGTTGCCCTCGACGGCTTCGTTCTCGTACGAGACCCAGTATGCGAGCCCGTCGTCGCCCTGCTGGTGCTCGAGGAACGTGAACCCGTCCCGGAAGTCCTGGTTGGGCGCCGGCGCCACGCCCGTGAACTGGAAGGTTGCCCCGTCCAGCGTGAGGGACGCATCGAAGACATGGCCCGTGGGCGTGGCCTCGAACCCGCTAAGGCCCGAGGACCCGTCCACCGCAGGCAACCCCGCGCCCCGGAGAACCTGGCGGCGGTCCTCGTCCGGCACGAGCGTCTCCCACTTGTAGAAGTGCACATCCGCGCTTGGACCCGGCGCGTCACCGGGCGCAGCCACCGGAGCGAAGATGGCCCCGTAGGCCAAATCCTGGACCTCCCCGTCGAGGCCCGCCCCGGCCGCGCATGCGAACGTCTCGAACGCGATCGCACCCTCCCCTCGCGGGTCCGGAGGAAGCCCCAGCGACTCCTCCGCGGACACGGGCTCGAACCCCTCCGGCAAGCGCTCCGCCACCGCGTCGGCCTCGACGGGAACGACCGCGACCACCACGGCACAATCCATCAACGACCACTCCAACGCGCCCCTCGAGGCATCCTCCCACGGCGGATCCCCGTCTGAACCCTCGTCGCCGCCCTCGGGCACGCTCTCCCCGATGCACCCGGCGAACCCGACAGCCAACACGATCACGACCGCGACGAACCCAGCTCTCCCGCGCCAAACGCCCGTCTCAAGGCTCACTTCCACCGCTCCAGGGCCTCGAGCCCGACGCAAGGATAAGTACCTGATGGAACCAGGACCAGGGACCCGCTACCCCGACACGTCCACCGGCCACCGCCCCGCATGGTACGACCGCACCTCCGAACGCAGCATCCCCCACGGGCGCACCCCCTCCACCAGCGTCTCCTTCACCGGGTCCGGGTCCCCCACCAACGCAGCCGCCACGGCGTGCACGCACCGCTCCAGCGCCTCCAACGAGTACCCTCCTTCCAACACGCACGCCACCGGAGCGATCGCGCTCAACCGCTCCACCGCCGCATGGAACGTCCCCGCCACCAGATCCAACCCCCCGACCGGGTCCCCCCTGTGCGCATCGAACCCCGCGCTCACCAACACCACGTCCGGACCGAACGACGCCACCACCGGCTCCACCACCCGATCCACCAGCTCCAACCACCCCGCATGGCCCGTCCCCTCCGGCACGGGAAGGTTCACCGTGAACCCCTCCCCCGGACCCCCTCCCACCTCGTGCGCCTTCCCCGTGCCCGGGTAAAACGGCGCCTGATGCACGCTCACGAACAACACATCCCCCCGATCGTAGAAGATCTCCTGCGTCCCGTTCCCATGGTGGACATCCACGTCCACGATCGCCACACGCTTGCCCTCCCCCGCAAGCGCCTCCGCCGCCACCGCCACATTGTTGAACAAGCAAAACCCCATCGCGCCGCTCGTCCGGGCATGGTGCCCGGGAGGACGCGCCAAGCTGAACGCAGCCCCCACCGATGCCGCCTCCCACGCAGCCTGCAACGCCGCCCCCGCCGAGGCACACGCCGCCTCCCAGCTCTCCGCACGCGCGTACGTATCCCGATCCAGCCACCGGCCCGCCTCGCAAGCCTGCTCGACGCGATGCACGTGCTCGGGCGCATGCACCGTCGTCAACCGGTCCCGATCCACCAACGACGCCTGCTCGACAGAGACCGCGCCCCCGAACCGCTCGACCCCCGCCCGCGCCGCCCGCAAGCGCTCCGGGCGCTCCACGTGAGCCCGCGAAGCCCCCTCTGGGAGATCGTGACCCAGGCACGCCTCGTGCGTGAACACCGACAGCATGACCACGGCCCCGAACGCCCCGCCCCGGTAAGGCTCCTGCGGCCCCCCACCCCAAGCGACCCTAGGCTCGCGCCGTATCGACCCAACGCTTATATCAGGTCCCTTCATCCCGAGGGAACAGCCCCGAGGTTGCTCGGTGCTCTCCGGCCATGGAGCACGCGAGGGAATTCGGGGACGAAGCCCCTAAGAGGGATCCACCATGGCTCAAAGCGCACGCATCTCCCTGGCTGGCATCGACCACGAGAAGCTCGAAGAGGTCTGCGGACAGATCAAACAGATCGCGGAACGAACCGGCGTCGCCCTGCGAGGACCCGTCCCGCTTCCCACGCAACGGCTCACCGTGCCCACGAGGAAAGCCCCCGACGGGGAAGGCTCCGAAACGTGGGACCACTGGGAGATGCGCGTCCATAAGCGCCTGATCGACATCGACGCGGACGAGCGCGCCCTGCGACAACTGATGCGCATCCAGGTCCCCGACAACGTCAACATCGAGATCATGCTGCGCCAGTAGCCACGCAACCCCCCATCTTCTCTCCAGGGACGCCCTGACGCCTTAGGCTCAGGTGCCTACGCTGAACCCATCCATGATGCCGCGAAGGCGAGCGCGGGCGCTGAGCACGGCGATGTGGCTTGTCGCCGGGTTCTCAGGGCTCGGCTTGCTGGCCACCTTCGCGCGGACCTCCACCGTGGGGGAGCGAACATGCACCTCGTGCGTGTTGCGGTCCAGGCTGGGATCTGAGACCAGGCGCACCGTGGGGGATAGGCCCGCGAGCACGAGGCTCGCTGCCACGTTCACGTTCTTGGGGAACTCCTGCACGGCCTCCTGAGCAGACCCGTGGAAGACCTCGCGGTCGGTGCCCTCGGGGACCCCAGCCAGGTTCTCGGGGGGCTTCCGGGTGGTGAGGGTGACCTCGGCGCCGGGCTCGAGGGCCAGCGCTTTGACGCCGTCGAGGCCCGCGATGCCACCAGAGGGGACATAGCAGCGGGCTCCGGTCTCCTCGGTGGCCTCGCGTGCGGACTGGAGCAGGTCGGGGTCGGTGAATGCTCCCGTAGTCATCACGAGCGCGTCCGTGCCCTCGCGCAGCGCGGCGAGGATGGGGCCTTGTACGACCTCCTGGGTGGCGGCTTCGACGACCAAGTCGACCTCGTCGAGGGGGTCTGTGGGATCGACGACGCGGCCGTCCACGTCGTCGGCGAGGCGTTTGGCTTTGGAGGGGTCGATGTCGGCGATTTGGAGGGATGCCCCGAGCTGTCGGGCTTCTTCGGCGAGCGCGGTCCCGATGTTCCCGGCTCCGATGAGTCGGACCTGCATCGCTGATCCTATCGGGGTGGGCTTGTTGAAGGTTTCCCTGCTCCTCGGGGGCGCCCGGAACCCGGAAGCTTCTTCGGGCTCGAGGGCGTGGCGCAGGGGGATGCGGTGGCGTACGGAGACCGTGGTCCCTGCCCTGACCGCCTTGGCCGTGATCGTGGGCGTGGTCGCGCTCTTCGCTCCGTGGTGGGTGCAGGCGGGGGGTTTGGCCGTTGCGCCGTTCGACGTGGGCGATGTGCCGGAGGATCGGGTCTCGGTGGCGGGCGTGATCGGGGTGGGCGTGGTCGTCGTGACGGGGTTGGTCTGCTTGTTGGGGGGGTTGACGTTGGAGGCGCGCGCGGTGCGCGCGTCTTACGCGTCGCGCCCGGTGGCGTCGTGGTTGGTCATCGCGGGGGGCGCGTTGTTGTTGATGGGTCCTTTGGTGGCGGTGTTGACGTGGCCGCAGGGCTCGACGTCGTTTTGGTCGGAGCCGCCGGTGGGGGCTCGCGCGGGGTGGGGGTGGTTCGTGGCGTTGGCTGCGGGGGCGGTGGCGAGCGTGACGGGGTTGGTCGCGGAGCGGGCCCGCGCGGATGCGGTGTAGCGTCTCGTAACGGTTTTCCCCTGCCCGCGCCTGGGTCGGCGTGATGCCTGCGCTGGGTGTGGATGCGTGGCTGGAGGAGGACCGTGCCGACGAGGATGTTACGTCCGTTAGCGTGATCCCGGAGGGGTCGGGGGGCCGGGCCGTGCTGGAGGCGCGGGAGGCGTTGTCGGTGGCGGGGGTGGAGGCCGCCGTGGGCGTGCTGGAGGCGGTGGGGGCCAGCGCGGAGGCGCTGGTGGAGGAGGGTTCGCGCGTGCAGGCGGGGGAGCGGTTGTTGCAGGGGGAGGGTCCTGCGCGGGCGTTGTTGGCGGGGGAGCGCACGGCGTGCAACCTGGTGTCTCACTTGTCGGGGGTGGCTTCGGCGGCCTGGCGGGCTTTGGATGCGGTCCGGGAGGTGGATGCTTCGTGCGAGGTGTTGGCGACGCGGAAGACGACGCCGGGTCTTCGGGGGTTGGAACATAAGGCGGTGCGGGCGGTGGGGGCGGGCGTGCATCGGGAGGGGTTGGAGGATGCGGTGTTGGTCAAGGAGAACCATCTGGCGTTCGTGTCCGTGGAGGAGGCGGTGGAGGCAGCGCGCAAGCATGCACCGGGGGCGTTCTTGATGGTGGAGGCGGAGTCGGTGGAGCAGGCGGCGGCCGTGGCTCGGTCGCGGGCGGATGGGGTGTTGTTGGACAACTTCGGCCTGGAGGGGTTGGAGGATGCGGTGGAGCTGGTGCGTCGGTTGGACCCGAGCGTGGTCGTGGAGGCCAGCGGGGGCATCACGGTGGAGAACGTGGCCGCGTTCGCTCGGCACGTGGATCGGGTCTCGTTGGGGTCGATCACGCATTCGGCGCCGAGCAAGGATGTCTCGATGCGGGTCCAGCCGGCGTGATCACGCGCGGGGGTCTTTTTCTTCCCAGGCTTCGAGGCGCCGTTCGTACAGCGCGTCGGGTTCCCCGGGGCGCCGTGTGGGTTTCTTGAACTCCCAGATGCGCACCTGTTTGGACCGCTGTTGCTCGGCGGGGGACGCCGGGGCAGCGTCCTCGTCGGGGTCGAGCGTGGGCATCGAGGACCAGGCGTCGAGGATGGCCTGCTTTTTCTCCTCGTCGTCGCCGCGGATGGTGAAGTCGGCGTGTTCGCTGGTGTATAGAACGAACACGCTGACGTCGTCGCCGCTGTAGAGGCCCTTCGTGTTCCCGTCTTCGCGACCCAGGAACCGCCAGGAGAGCCCCAGGTCTTTGAGGGGTTCCTTGATCTGGGCCTTGTTGTCGCTGTAGTAGCTCATCTCGAACAGGACGCGGTGGGTGCCCTCGTCCGAGCTCACGCTGGGTCCTACGCTAGCCCGGTCTTAAACCTGCTTCGGGGAGCGTCCGGGGGGATCGGTTGGCGGCTAGCCTGTGGGGAACGTCTCCCTTTCGCCGGTGTCCGCGTCCACGAGGACGGTCGCCTCTTCACCCATCGAGTCGCTTTGCGCGTTCAACAGCCACCCGGCCCCGTCCTCTTCGCCGCCCAGGAAGTACCCGATCTCGGCGTCGTCGGCCTCGAGGATGCTGGAGAAGTTCCCGTCCTCCTTGGCGATCTCGACGGCCTCGGGGCTGTCGAGCTCCCAGGACTCTAGGGGGTTCTGCGAGAAACCGGAATCTCCGGATCCCTGGTACGTCTCCCCTTCCGTGTTCACGAAGATCGTCACCTCGTTCTGCTCGTCGTCCTGGTACGTGTAAGCCCAGATGGGGGCGTACCCGTCCCCCAGGGTGTCATCCTGCTGGAACTCGAACGCGTCGGTCGGCCACTCCTCCGGGGGGTCCCCGTGCGTCTCGATCGAGCTGATCGAGAAAAGGGTCGCATCCGAGGACCAGTCCATGGCCTCCTGCTCGGCGACCTCGAGCCCGTCGTCCGCCGTCATCTCTTCCCCGTCCCCATCGCCGGGGGCCGGGTCTTCTCCCATGCACCCCGCGAACGCGATGGTAAGGAGGAGGACCCCGACCAGGACCCCGGTGAACCGATGGCTAGCTCCGCTCTCCGCGTTAGCCGTTCCAGATGTACGCATGGCCACCACGCCTCGTCCACCCGGGGGGCCCCACGTAAGCGGTTCGGTTCTCGGATGCCCCGCCCGCGACCGGTCAGGGTTGCTTGAAGAACACGGACTTGGTGCGGGTGTAGTGCTCGATGGCTTCCTTGCCCTGTTCGTGACCGATGCCGCTTTTCTTGAACCCGGGGAACGGGGACTGGGGGAACGTCACGGGCGCCTCGTTGATGCTCACGACGCCCGCGTCGATTTCGTCGCTGAGCCGCATCGCACGACCCACATCGCGGGTCCACGCGTACGCGTACAGCCCGTGCTCCGTGTTGTTGGCCAACCGGACGGCCTCTGCCTCGTCCTCGAACGTGAACACGGAGAGGATGGGGCCGAAGGTCTCCTCCTGGGCCAACCGTCCGTCCGGGTCCACGTCGCGGTACAGCGTCGGCTCGAGGTAGTGGCCCCCCTCGGGCACGTCCTCGGGTTCCCCGCCTCCCGTTACGAGCGTTGCGCCCTCGTCCTCGGCGACGTCGAAGTACTCGGCCACGGCCTGCTTGTGCTCTTGGGAGACCAGGGGGCCCATGCGGGTCTCCTCCGCGGTGCCGGGGCCCACGCGGAGGCCCTCGATGCCCTCCTTGAGGTCGTCCACGAACGCGTCCGCGATGCTCTCCTGCACGATCAACCGCCGCCCTGCCCAGCACATCTGGCCCGCGTTCAGGAACGCGGCGAACAGGGAGCCCTTGACCGCCTTGGACAGCTCCGCATCCTCGAACACGACGTTCGGGCAGTTCCCGCCCAGCTCGAGCGAGACGGGCGCCAGCTTCTGCATGGCGGCCTGCCCCACGTTGATGCCGGCGTCCGTGCCGCCCGTGAACGCGAGCCCTCTAACGTCCGGGTGCTCGGAGAGGGCCTGGCCGGCCACGCTGCCTCGCCCGGGGACCACGTTGAGGGTGCCCTCGGGCAGGCCCGCGTCGGCAGCCGCCTCGGCCAGGGCCAGGCTGGAAAGCGGCGTGTTCGTGGCGGGCTTGAGCACGGCCGTGTTCCCCGCGGCCAGCGCGGGCGCGATCGAGCGCACGCTCAACTGGAAGGGGTAGTTCCAGGGACTGATGTGCCCGGTCACGCCCAGGGGTTCGCGCCGCGTCAGGTTCAAACGGTCCCCGGGGACGGGGATGTTGGCGCCCTCGACCTTGTCCGTCAACCCCGCGTAGTACTCGATCGTCTTGATGGCGAACGCGACGTCCGCGCGCGCCTCGCGCACGGGCTTGCCCTGGTTTTTCGTCTCGATGCGGGCGATCTCGCTGCGGCGCTCCCAAAGAAGCTCGGCCCAATCCTCCAGAAGACGACCGCGCTTGTACGGGTCCAGCGCGCCCCAGCCCTCCTCGAAGCCCGCTTGCGCGGAGGCCACGGCGCGGTCCACGTCCTCCGGTTGGGCCTCGTGCACGTGCCCGATCACGTCGCCGGTGGCGGGGTCCGCCGTCTCGAACGTTCCGCCGTCCTCGGACTCGACGAACCCATTGTCGACGAACAGCTCGAACGTCTTCCGATCGAGGGAGAGCATACGCCCCGAACCGTCCCCGCTGCGCAAAAAGCTGACCCCCGATAACCCCCGTCGTGTCCGCTCCCGAGCGGGGGCAAACCTTCAAGCAGGAGACCGTTCCGGCGTCCGATGCCTGGCCGCGAGCTGGACGTGGTCCTCTACGGAGCCACCGGGTACACCGGCCGCCTGGTCGCCAAGGACCTGGCACGCCAAGGAGCCCGCTTCGGGATTGCAGGGCGAAGCCGAGACCGGCTCGAAGGCCTCCGCGAGGACCTCGATGCTCAACCGCCCGTGTTCGAGGCAAACATCGAGGACCACCCGGCGCTCGTAGACCTGGCAGAACGCGCCCCCGTACTCGCCTCCGCGGCCGGCCCCTTCAAGGACCTTGGACCGCCCGTGTTCGAGGCCGCTCTCGAGGCCGGCAGCCACTTCGTCGACACCACGGGCGAGCAAGGCTACCTCCGATGGGCCAGCCAGCAACACGAACGCGCCCGGGACCACGAGGTCACGGCCGTCAACGCGACCGGGTTCGACGTCGTGCCCAGCGACATGGCCGCCGTGCTCAGCACGCGCCCCCTCGACGACGCCGAGACCGTGGAGATCGCCCTGTCCACGAACTCCCGCCTCTCCGACGGGACACAGCGCACCATGGCAGCCACGACGGGCGACTGGTGGGAGTACAAAGACGGCTCCTACAAGAACGCCGTTCCCGGCCGCCACGCGCGCACCTTCCCCTTCCCCGACAAGGACGAGGACGCCTGGGGCATCTTCATCCCCTGGGGCGACGTGGCGACCGCGCCCCGGTCCACAGGCGCCCGGAACGTGCGCACCTACTTCGTGCTCCCCGAGGACCGCGTCAAACGGTACCACCGCTTGTGGCCGCTTCAAGCGCTTGTCTCCAAGCTCCCCTTCCTCGACCGTCTGCTCAAGGCTCGCGCACCCGACGAGCGAGACGGGCCCAGCCCTGAGGACCGCGACGACTCGTGGTTCACGATCCTCGCCGAAGCCCGATCCCCCAGCGGGGAACGATCCCACGCGATCGTCGAAGGCAAGGACCCCTACGGGCTCACCGGTGCCGCGACCAGCCGCACGGCGCTCGCGCTGGCCCGAGACGAGGTCGACGAGCACGGCGTTCTCACGCCCATGCAAGCCTTCGAGCCCGACCAGGCCCAGAAGATGCTGCCCGAATACCTGCACGACGCGCGCGTGCTCGAACCCCCCGAGTAGGAACCCGAAGGACTCAGACGCGAGACCGAGTCAGCGGGGCGCGAACTCCGGTTCCCGGTCCTCCAGGAAGGCTCGAACGCCCTCCTGGAACTCCTCCGTCGTGGCGCTGCGGGCCGTGGCCTCCGTCTCGTAGGCCAGATGCTCGCGGAGCTCGTCGGTGCGAGCCAACCGCTGCTTGGCCCACGCGGTCGCCCGGGCCGGCCCGTCGGCCAGCTCCCCGGCGAGCCCGTGGGCATGCCGGCCGGGTTCCGCGTGCACCTGGCTCACCAAGCCCCGCTCGTGAGCGCCCTCAGCGTCGAGGGCTTCGTTCCGGAGGATCATCTCGGAGGCGCGAGCCGCTCCGATCATCCGGGGCAAGAACCAGGTCGTTCCCGCATCCGGGCTGACCCCCACGCCAAGGAATGCGGGCACCAGCCGCGTGCGCGGGGACCCCACGCGGACATCGCAGGCCAGCGCCAACCCGAGGCCCCCACCCGCGGCCACGCCGTCCACGACCCCTACGACGGGCTTGCTGCCTTCGACGACGCCCAGGATCGCTTCGTTCACGGTGCTGGAAAGATCGTGCACCACCTCGCGGGCTCTCCCCTCCTCGATCGCGTCGGCGAAGACACCAAGATCTGCCCCCGTGCAGAACGCCTTGTCCCCTTGCGAGGAGACCACGACAGCGCGCGTGGAGCCCTCGCCCATCGCCTCCTCGACATTCTTGGAGAGCTCGCTCGCGGTCTCCAGGTCGAAGCTGTTCATCGCCTGAGGCCTCTCGATGCGGACGTGGCTGACCCCTTCACGAACCTCGTGCGTGACCGTCATCGAGCCCCGCAACGGAGAGGGGGGCCATGGTTGCTCGGTCCGCAGCCGGGTGCACCGGTCCTGCCAGGGCCTCCTGGGACCCTCAGGGCGTCATGAACCCGGGAGCCCTCGTGGAACCGCTTGAGCCTACGCGTCCCTGTACTTGGAGAGCAGCTCGCGGACCTCTTCCGCGTGCTCGGCTTCCTCCTCGGCCATGTCCTTGAGTTCAGGGAGGAACCGCTCGAACTGGGTCCCTTGCACCTGCTCGCAGAGGTCCTCGTAGAAGGTCTTGGCCGCGACCTCACGCGCCAGCATCTCTTCGAGCACCTCCACGGTCCCGCTCTTGCTCATCGCGGATCCCCCTGGGCCTTGAGGGGCGGAAGCGAGCTGGCCTCGACGGCCTCGATGATGTCGAGGATCTCGCCCTTGTGGTGGGCGGCCTCCTCGACCTGTTCGCTGAGGAACTCGCGCACTTCCTCATGCTCGACCTTCGCCATCCACTCCTCGTACGAGTTGAGGATGGCCTCCTCCTCGTAGATCAGTCCCATCAGGAGGTTGCCCAGGAAGTCTGAGCGCGTCATCTCGGTCATGCGGGGGCCTCCTCTTCTGGGTAGTACTCGGCGGGGGGAATCGGTTCCCCATCGAGGCCTTGGCGCGGGTAGCCGAGTTCTTCAGCGATCCAGGCTTCGACCTCTTCAGCGAGCGCGTGCTCCATCTCGCACGCGACGTCGTGGATGCGGTCGCGGTCCTCCATGCCGACGGTGCGAGCGAGGAACACCTCGAGGAGCCGGTGCTTGCGGATGATGGAGCGCGCGGCGTCGAGACCCATCTCCGAGAGCTGCGCGCCGTGGTAGGGTTTGTAGTCGACGAGACCCATCTCGTCGAGCTTTTGCACCATCTCGGTAGCGCTCGCGGGGGAGACCTCCCAGCTGGAGGCGATCTCCGTGGTCTTCGCGGAGCCGCCCTCCTCGGTGAGCGAGTAGATGGTCTCGAGGTACATCTCGACGTTCGTGGACAGCTTGGCGTCCTCGTGGGCCACGATGCATCCACGCTCCCGGTCCCTTAAAAGCGTTCGTCGGGCGCCGCGTCAGGCGGCGGCCAGCTGTTGGGCCTCGTGGTCCTCCAGCTTGGGGTAGTAGTGCACGTATCGGCCTTCGCGTTCTTCCTCGACGAGGTCCACGTCTTTGAGCCTGCGTACGTGGAAGAGCACGGTGCTTGCGGTGACGCCGATGGCGTCCCCGATCTCGGACTGGTTCGCTCCGGGGTTGTCGAGGATGTACTCGGCCACGCGCGCCGTGGAGGGCGTGGCCAGGGCCGCCAGGCGGGCCTGTTCGTCTTCGCTGTACGTGGACCCGTTCAGGAAGAAGCGGCGGTATTTGCCGAAGCGCTCGCTCGTGACGAGGTGGTTGTCCTCGAGCTTGCGAAGGTGGTGCAGGAGCGTGCCCCAGGCCAAATCCAGCTCGTCGGCGAGGTTGCGCAGGTTGATGCCGGGGTCCTCGCTGATCTTCTCGTAGATGGCACGCCGCTTATCGTTGTCCAAGAGCTCGGACCGTTTCAGGCGCGAGGCGAGCGGGGCAAGGAGGACCGTGACGAAGCGCCGAAGGCCCACGGTGGCGGCCATCCCGGAGGCGCCGACGCCGATGGCACCGAACAGGAGAAGCCCGCCAGAGTACCCGGATAGCATGCCTTCGTCGTCGTCCGCGCCGACGTGAGCGGCGCCGCCTTGACTGGAGGCTTCGTCGTCCCCGCTGTCGGCGAAGAGATCGAGCCCGTGGATGCCCAGGTGAGCGGAGAGGCCGGGGCTCCCGATCTCGGGCTCGCACGTGCGGGCTTCGTCGCCGGCTTCGAAGGTCTCGGTGAGGCATGAAGCGTCGAGATCGTCCACGGAGAGGCTTGGCGTGCTGACGGAGACGCGTGTGGTGGCTGAGGGCCCTTCGCAGGCTTCTTGTCGTTCGTCGCAGAGGGCCTCGCCGGTGGATCCGTAGACATCCTCTTCGCTGGACTGCACGGTGTCGGCCACGGCGGTCCCGGCGGTCATCAGGGAGATGCTTGCGAGCAGGATCAGGACCGCGGTCGTCGCTCTCACGGGATCACCACCTTGCCTTGACGTCCCAAAGCCCCCGGGGCCCCCTTAAGCTTAACCGATACACCATCCAAGTCAACAGCCGAGCTTCCCGGGGAAGGGTTATATAGGGCTCCTATCATGGCCGCGGCGCTGCAGGAGGCCCCCAGGAGAGGACCGGGGTTCGTCCCGGTGCTCGATGCCGTCTGCACTGCAGCGTGGTGAGTCCCTTGGTCGAACGAGACGACATCCGAGAGGCCGTCGAGAGCGCCCTCGAACAGGCCCCCGGCCGGAACTTCGCGGAATCCGTCGACCTCGCCATCAACCTGCGGGATCTGGACCTCTCAGACCCCGAGAACCGGGTCGACCGAGAGATCCTCCTCCCCAACGGGCGAGGCAAGGACGTGAAGGTCGGTCTGTTCTGCACAGAGGAGATGGCCACCATGAGCGGCGACGTCGCCGACGTGGTCATCCAGCCTGAAGAGATCGAGGACCTCTCCGACGACACCGACGAAGCCAAACGGCTGGCACAAGAGATGGACTTCTTCCTCGCAGAGGCCCCGCTCATGCCCACCATCGGGCGCGAGCTCGGCACCGTGCTCGGCCCCCGCGGGAAGATGCCCAACCCGATCCAGCCCGGCGAGGATCCCGGCGAGACCATCGACAACCTGCGGCGCACCGTGCGCGCGCGCTCCAAGGAGGATCGAACCTTCCACCTGGCCGCGGGCACGATCAACCACTCCCCGGAAGAGCTCACCACGAACATCCGACGCATCCTTCGCCGGATCACGACGGATCTCGAGCGGCACGAACACAACCTGGACTCCGTCTTCGTGAAGACGACGATGGGTCCCCCGTCCAGAATCCTTTGAGGTGCGATCAATGGCTGCCGAATACCAGGCACGCGTGGCTCCTTGGAAGAAGGAGGAGGTCCAAGAGCTCACGGAGCTCTTGCGCGAGCATCCCGTCATCGGGATCGCCCGCATCGACAAGCTCCCCAGCCGCCAGTTCCAAGAGGTGCGCGGTGCCGTAAGGGACGACGCGGAGATCCGCGTGGTCAAGAACACGCTCCTCTTGCGCGCCATCGAGGAGGTGGACGGGGACAAGCCCGACCTCGACGAGCTCGAGGATCACATCCACGGTCAAACCGCGCTCATCCTCTCCGACGCGAACCCCTTCAAGGTGTTCCGCACCATCGAGGACAACAAGGCGGATGCTCCCGCCAGCGCGGGCGATTCGGCCCCCAAGGACATCTGGGTCGAAGAGGGCGAAACCCCGTTCAAGCCCGGCCCCGTGGTCGGAGACCTTCAAAAAGCGGGCCTTCCCGCCAAGATCGAAGGAGGCGCCGTCGTCATCAGCGAGGACCAGAAGGTCGCCGCGGAAGGCGACATCATCGACGCCGACCTCGCCGACGCCCTCTCACGGCTCGACATCCACCCCATGGTCGTCGGGCTCGATATGAAGGCGGCCTGGGAGGACGGCACGGTCTTCGAGCGAGACGTCCTCGACGTGGACCCGCAAGCCTTCGTCGACGATCTCGTCAACGCACACGCGCGCGCCGAAGGGCTCGCCGTGGAGATCGGGTACACGACCGAGCGCACGATGGCGCCGCTTCTGCAGCGGGGCTTCTCCCACGCTCGCAGCCTCGGGTTGGAGGCCTCCATCCTCGAGCCGGACCTCGTGGAGGACCTCCTGGCCCGCGCCCACGGCCAGGCACAATCCCTCGCCGACCGGTCCGGGTTCGACCCGGACGCGGAAGGCGACGAGGAACCCGAGCCCGAAGAGGACGAAGCCGAAGCTGACGCCTCCGAAGAGGACGAAGCGGAAGCTGGCGCCCCTGAAGAGGACGAGGCCGAGGACGGAGACGAAGAAGAGGCCTCCGAGGACGAGGAGCCCGACGAGGGCGCCGACGAGGAAGAGGAGGCCGAGCAAGCCGACGCCGACGACGAGGACGAAGAGTAACCCGATAACGATCACCGAACTGGAGGAAACCTGACATGGAGTACGTCTACAGCGCGCTGCTGCTGCACGCAGCCGGCCAGGACATCGATGAGGACAGCGTAACGAGCATCCTCGACGCGGCAGGCGTCGACGCCGACGAAGCCCGCGTCAAGGCGCTCGTGTCCGCGCTTGACGGCGTGGACGTCGAGGAAGCCATCGAGTCCGCGGCCGTCGCGGCCACTGCAGCCCCCGCTGCCTCCGCCGAAGGCGGAGCCGAAGCGGGCGCCGAAGAAGCCGAGGAAGAGGAAGAAGAGGAAGAAGAAGAGGAAGAGGAGGTCTCCGAGGAGGAGGCCGCCGCCGGTCTGGGCCAGCTCTTCTAAGCTGGTTCCACCGCCCCGGTCCGGCGCGATGCCCGGCCGGGGGTCCCCCCGTCTTCTTCTCTCCCGCGCCCCAGCGGCGTGGGCCTCTCCAAGGCGAACCCAGCGCTAGCCTCGCGGAGGCCCCCTGCACCGGATCAGGCCCAGTGCTCGATGTGCGCCCGGATCCCCTTCCACTTCCTGTGATCGATGACGAACGGCGGGATCGCGTCGTCGTCCACCTGGATCAACAAGGCCCTCGAAAGGAACCCCTTCGTCACCAGCACGCCGCCCAAGATGGCCAACGCGATCCCCACGAGAGCGGCGAAGCTCACACCGCCCAACAGCGCGATCGGGATCGCGATCAAGTACACGAGGGTCCCGACCTGCATCATGCGGTAATCGCTGGCGCGGGTCTGGCCGATCTCGGTGACCTGATCGCGCCGGAGCCTGTACACGCTGCCCTCGTTCACCAAGAACAGATCCTCGCCTGCCAAGGCCACGGGCGGACCGCCCCGCTTCCACACGTGATCCGGGGACACGCCCCGAGCCTCCAGAAGCTGCACGAGCTCGTCCGACGAGGAGGCTTCTCCTGCATGGTAGGATTCGAGAGGCTCCCGGATCTCCACACGGGGCCTTTAGTCCCCCTCCCGGGAAAAGCTCTCCGCTCGAGCTCGCACGAGGCCAACGCGGAGCCTTCACGCGCCCAGCGTCTTCCGGGCGCGCTCAGCCGCCGCCTGGATCGCTCCCTCGATCTCGTCCGCGCGAGGGCCCCCCGCTCGGGCCAGCTTGGGGGACCCGCCGCCGCCTCCACCGAGCACGTCCCCGCCCGCGTCCGCCAACGCCCGCGCATCCACGTCGTCCAACCCCTCGCTGCGGGCCGCCACGAGGCCCGCGCTCCCCTCCTTGACGCCGCCCAACACGGCGACGCGACCCGGCTGTTGCGTCCACTCGCCAGCGGCGCTGACCAAGTCGTCCAAAGGCAGATCCAACCGCGTAGCCACCAGCTCGGCGCCTCCCACGGTCTCCGCCTCTTCCGAGAGGCTCTCCAGCTTGTGCGTGGCCAGCTGCTCGCGCAGATCCTCGGCCTGCTTTTTGTACTGTTTCCACTCGTCGAAGAACCGCTGCGAGGTCCGGGGAAGCTCCTGGGGGGGCACCTGGAAGACCTCCGCGGACTCCTGCAGCAAGTCCTCGCGCGCCTGGATCTCCTGAAGCGCAGCCAGCCCGGCAGCGAACTCGATGCGCTCGACGCCGTCCTGGATGCGCTCGGTGCGGAACACCTTGACGAGGCCCAGCTCCCCCGTGTTCGCCACGTGCGTGCCCCCGCAGGCTTGCACGTCGTACTCGGGGATGCGGACCACGCGGATCTCGTCGCTGTCGGGGACGCCGCCTTGGTAGAGCACGAACCCGTACTTCTGCTCGGCGTCCACGCGATCCAGCCACGTCTTCTCGACGGTCCGCCCCTCCAGCACCATCAGGTTGGCCAGGGTCTCGATCTCGCGAAGCTCTTCCTCCGTGATGCGCTGGTAGTGCGTCACGTCCAACCGGGAGCGCTCGGTGCCCTTCTGGGCGCCGGTCTGCCAGGCGTGGTTCCCGAGCACGCTTCGGGCCGCGCCGCCGATGATGTGCGTGGCCGTGTGGTTCTTGGTGAGGGCTTGCCGGCGGCCCCAGTCGACCTGGCCGCGCACGCGTTCCCCGTTCTTGACCTCTTCGTCCGCGTCCACGTAGTGCACGACCAGATCGCCCCACTCTTGCACGTCCTCGACGGCGAGGGCTTGCTCGCGCACGAACAGGAACCCCTCGTCGGGCGGCTGCCCCCCGCCTTCGGGGTAGAAGTGGGTGCGGTCGAGGACGACGCCGGTGAACTCGTCGTGGTCGGGGGCTTGCCCGCTCCAGAGGACGGTGGCGGTGAAGTCCTTCGTGGTGGAGTCCTCATAGTACATGCGCTCGGTCTCGGGTAGATCGGGCGGGTCGGGTACGCGCGGGCCCGCGTCGGGTTCGGCGTGGTCGTGGCGTTCGCTGACGCGCGCGTAGAAGTCGCCGGGAACGTCCAGGTCGATGCCGTGGTCCTCGGCGACGTCTTGCACGATCTCGGGGGGCATGCCGTGGCTGTCGTACAGGTCGATCAGGCGCTCGGTGGTGAGCGCGTCCGCGCCAGCGTCCTCGATCTCGCGCTGGACCAGGCGTCGACCGCGGGAGAGCGTCTCGGTGAAGCGGCGGGTCTCGAGGTCGAGCATCTCCTCGATCTGGTCGCGGGCCTTCCACAGGTGCCCGTGGTCCTCGCGCAGGCGGTCCAGGTGCGTCTCGACCACGTCGTACAAGTCCATGTTCACGCCGGCCTCGTCCATCAGGCGCAGGCTCTTGCGGATCAGAAGGCGGGCGAGGTAGCCCTCGCGCACGTTGCTGGGCACGATCCCGTCTCCGAGCATGAAGGCCAGGCACCGGGCGTGGTCGGCGACGGCGTACACGGCCTCGAGCGGGGCAAGCTTGGTGGCGAGCTCGCCGGGCGTGGTGTCGATGCCGCGCTGGGCGAGACGCTCGACGACCTCTCGGCGGAGGGTCTCGAGCTTGTCCCCGGTGTCCACGTCCAGCACGCTGGAGACCTTGGCGTGCTGGGCGAGGATCTGCTGCATCTCGGGGTCCTTGCGGGGGTCGTGGCCCATCTCGTCGACGAGCATGTCGACCGCGTGGGGGAACACGCTCTCGTAGATGGTGGGCGTGCCTTGGCTGCCCCAGACGAAGCGTTCGAGCCCGTACCCGGTGTCCACGATGGTCATGTCCATCTCGCTGTACGGGTCGCCCTTGACGGTGATCTCTCCGTTGGGGTCGGCCTCCCATTGCATGAACACGAGCGTGGACACCTCGAGCCCGTGGGTGAGCACCTCGAAGGCGGGGCCCGCGTTGCCGCCCCCGGCCCACGGGTTCTCCTTGTACGTGACGCTTTGCTCGGGCACGCCAAGCGCGTTGAGGAACCCGTGGCAGAGCTCGACGGTCCGTTCTTTGAAGTAGTAGTCTTCAGGGTCGCCGGCGGTGTCTTTGCGCAGGAAGGGGTGCCCGTCGGGGTAGTTGAAGCAGTGGTGGGCCATCATCTCGAACGTGGTCAGGTGTCGCCCGCTGCGACCTACGCTGTCCACGTCGTCCAAACGGATGCAGGGTTGGCTGACCGCGAGGGGGTTCGCGGGGGGCGGGCTGATGCCGCTTGTGACGTGCGGTTGGTAGTTGGAGATGCTGGCGATGTTGAGGAAGATGTCCTCGCGCCAGCGCGCCACGACGGGTTGGGGCCTGACGCGCTCGTGCCCGCTGGCTTCCAGGTAGGACAGGAACCGCTCGCGCATGCTGGAGAGGTCGAAGGTGTCCTCGGTGAGCGGGTCCCCGATGAACGCGTACTCCTCGCAGGGGGGGTCCCCGCAAAGGGACCGGTCGGCGTCGAGCGTCCAGAACGCGGCGCCGCAGCTCTCGCAGGTCCTCCTCACGAACCCGTTGTTCTCGAAGAAGGCCAGCTCGTAGTGGTGGGAGAGGTCCACGGTGTCACCTCCGCTCCGCGTCGTCGAGGGCGCGAAGCCACGCGCCCGTGTCCACCTTGATGCCGTGGTCCTTGAGCACGATCTCCAGGTTCGCGAAGAAGGACGCGATCTCCCTTGCAGAGACCTGGCCCAGGTGGCCCACGCGGAAGATCTCGCCGCTCATGTGCGCTTGTCCGCCGGCCACGAGGATGCCTCGCTCCTTGAGCCCGCCGCGCAGCTCGTCGTCGGTGAGCTCCTCGGGCATCCGGAACGCTGTCAGCGTATCCGATCGGTAACCGTCCTCGGCGAACAGGTCAAGCCCCATGGCCTGCCCGGCGTTCCGCGTGGCCTCTGCGATGCGCCGTACGCGTTCGAAGCGCTCGTCCAAGCCTTCCTCGAGCACGATGTTGAGCGCTTCCAGGGTGCCAAGGTGCAGGTGGGTGGCGGGCGTGAAGGGCGTCTGGTGGCCCTCCCAGCGGTCCAGGTACTTGGGCAGGTCCACGTAGAAGCTGGGGTGCTCGCGCAACCGGTCCCGGGCCCGCTCGCTGAGGCTTACGAAGCTCAGCCCCGCGGGCGCGCCCAGGCACTTCTGGCTGCCCGAGATGCACGCGTCGAGGCCCAGCTCGTCGACGGGCACGTCGACGCCGCCCAGGCTCGTGATGCAGTCCGCGATGACGAGCGCGTCGTGCTCGTGGGCGAGGTCCGAGAGGGTCTCGATGGGGTGCGTGAAGCCGCCGCTTGTCTCGTTGTGCGTGAAGATTAGCGCGTCCGCGCCGTCCTCGAGCGCGTCCACGATCTGCTCCTCGTCGATGGGGCTGCCCCAGTCGGCCTCGAGGTGGTGCACGGTGCCGGCGTACCGGTGGGCGAGCTTGGCCATGCGTCGGCCGAACTTGCCGTTGTCGAGGACGACGGCCGTGTCCTCGGGGCCCACGAGCGATCCCACGCTGGCGTCCATGGCGCCCGTGCCGGAGGCGGATAGGCACAGGACCGGGTCCGTGGTCTGGTAGACCTGCTGGAGCTTCTCGAAGAGGGCACGGTTGACCTCGGTGAACTCGGGGCTGCGGTGAGCGTGAGCGGGGCGGCCCATGGCGCGCTGCACGCGGGGGTGCAGCTTGACGGGGCCTGCCAGGAGGAACAGGCTGTCCTCGACGTCGAACATCGCTGCCCCAACCCTCCCCCGCCTAAAAGGCGTTTGCTCCCGGCCCGTGGGAGCTGGGCCGGTCCTCAGGAGCGTTTGGGAGCCTGGGACCCATGGCAAGCTTGAAACGGTGGGAGGCAGAACAGGGGCTCGATGGAGAAGCGTGCCTCGCGTCCGTGCCCGAAGTGTGGCGAGAGCGCCTCGCGGGAAGAGACCGAGGTAGGCGTGCTTCTCAGGTGCAGCGCGTGCGGCTTCGAAGCGGGGGACCCTTTGATCTTGGATTTCAAGAGCGACTAGCCCTCACGAGTCCTCCTCGTGCCGCTCGTAGCGCTCCTCGAGCTCTTTTTTGCACATCGGGCAACAGGCCAGGTAGCGCGAGCCCCCGAGGATCACCTCGATGCCCTCGTCCCCCGTGATGGGCTTGCCGCATTGGGCGCACGTGGATCGGGCCTCGTCGCTGGGCAGGCGGGGCAGGCTTGCGTGCGTGCGCTCGGTGAGCACGAGCGTGCGGGCTCGGGGGAAGGCTGCGTGCAGGGACTCGACGCGTCCCTCGTCTAGGAGGGCCAGGCCGACGGCCTCGTTGCTTTGCGTCTTGTGCACCTGGAAGACGTCCTCGTGCTGGGCGAGGGTCTCCCGGTCCTCGGGCGGGGCCAGGATCAACACGAGCGTGCCCAGCCGGGACAGGTCCACGTCTTTGCGCGCGGGCCCCACGATGCCCAGCTCCTCAAGCCGCTCGAGGCGGCTGGAGACGGTGGGGGCGCTCACGCCGGCCGCGTCCGCGATCTCGCGAAGGGGCTTGGAGGCATCCTCGAGCACGGTCGCCAGGATGGCACGGTCCACCTCGTCCAGGTCCACGAGCCCGCAACAGGCGCCTTGTTCGTGAACGTGACGCTCCCAAGCGAACCGGAAACCCGTTACCGTGGCGAGCGCGTGCACGACCGTGGACGAGATCCTCATCGGCACGTGCGGCTGGTCCTTCGACGACTGGGTCGGGCCCGTGTACCCACCCACCCTGGACCGGTCCCGCTGGCTCGCGTACTACGCCCAGCGGTTGCCCGCCATCGAGGTCAACGCCACGCACTACCACGTACCCGCGCCCCCGCAAGCTCGAACGATGGCCACGCGCCTGGACGCGGCCGAACTTCGCACCGTGACGTGGAAGGCGCCCCGCGATCTCACGCACGAGGCCATCCCCGACGAAAGCCCGGACCGCGTGCAACGGGAGGCCGAGCGGTTCTTCGACGCGCTCGAGCCCGCGCTCGAGCTGGACGTTCTCGACGGGATCCTCGTCCAGTTCTCCCACACCGCCGACCCCGAAGCGGTGCTCGACGGGCTCGATGCCGTGCTCGAGCAAAACGTGCCCGCGCCTCTTTTCGTCGAGGTGCGAAACGCCTCCTTCAACGAGGACCGCCACCACCAACCCCTGCTCGAGCGCGCCGCATCCACCGGCGGGACCGTCGTGGCCACCGACAGCCCCGCGGCCACCATCACGAAGCCCTTCCCAGGCCAGGCGGCCTACTTCCGGTTCCACGGGCGCAACACGGAGACGTGGTTCATGGAGGACCCCCCGGGCGAGCACGGGTCCGCCCGCTACGATCACGCCTACACGGACGAGGAGCTCGATGAACTGGTCGAGCGCATCGAGCAAGCGCCCGCGGACCGCGTGTACGCGTTCTTCAACAACCACGCTGGAGGGAAAGCCTTCGACGACGCCCTAGCGCTGATGGAGCGCCTCGGGATCGAGGAGCCCAGCGACCGCGTCACGCTGGACGACTTCTAAGAGCTACCCGGCTTCCACGCGCTGCAAGGGCTCCTCGTCCTCGGGCGCCTGATCCAGGCCGGACGCATCCCCGTCCTCGTCCGCGTACGCGTCCAGCTCTTGCACAGCCTCGGGCCCGCTGTCGACGCGCAGGCCCTCGATCTCGTCGCCCCGCGCGCCCAGCCACTCCGCGAACGCGGTCCGACAGGACGGACAAAGGTGCAGCTTTTTCCTCTCGCGGAAGAGGCTCCAGGCTTGGCTCTCGTCGTGGTACTTGATCGAGAGATCCAACCGGCTTTCCTTCTGGTGCACCTGGCGAAGGTGCGCATCGCAGCGGTCGCAGATGATCATCGTGACCTTCAAGGGGGACACCTGGGGACCCCTCCCGCCAGGCGCCTTAAGCCGGTTGTGGCGGAACCGTCGAAACCAGACACCGCGCGGGCCCGGCGGGCCGGAGATGCTAGGCCGGCGTGCTAGAAGGACCACAGCGTGGGCTCCGTGGTGCGCGAGAAGAACCCCCGAAGCCGTGAGGCATCCCACCCCAACGGCAACAGCAACGACTCCAAGGCGTGCAGGATCTCACCCTCGTAGTACGCGGCGTCGTAGGCCTCGATTGCGTCCGTGATGCGCACCTCGGCCACGCGCTTGCAGGGATCCGTGGCGTCATCGTCCAGCACGACGAAGCGCACCGAGTCGCCCGGCGACACCTCCACGCCGGCCTCCTCGAGCTGCGAGAGCGCCGCCCACGTGTCCGTTCGCGCCTTGTACGCGTCCACGGGCTTGCTGACGCGCTTGGTGATCACAAGCTCGCGCGCATCGGCACCGCCTTGGCGGACGCGTTCGAGGATCGGGTCCACGCGTTCGAGCGCGGAGGGGATGCGCCGTCGGAACCCGTCCGCGGTGGTGGCCTCGGCGAGCTCGCGCAGCACCTCCTCTTGCGCGGTCTGCACGATGGGGGGACAGGAGCGTTGGCGCAGCTCGACGCCGCGCACCTTGACGCGTCCGTCTTGGATGTAGTCGACCTCCTGCCCGGCTTGGCTGCGTGAGGGCGCGTCCGGGGGCGCGGTGAAGCATCCGTAGAACCGGTTGAGCGCGCCGGCGGATTCGACATCGCCCCTGGCGTACGAGCGCGTGGGCAGGAACACGATCCAGTCGTAGCATCCTTCCAGCTCGAGGGGGATCTCGAGCGCGTCCGTGACGCGCTGTGCGAGGCGTTCCTCGTCGGCCCAGGGTTCGGTGCGTTTGAGCCAGACGCTGTCCACGATGCCGTGCACGATCTCGAAACCCTCCTCGCGCGCGATTTCGGCGCACGTGAGCAGGATCTCGCGCCCCCACGCGCAGATGGCTTCGTGGCACTCGATGCGGCCGAAGCGGGCGTTCTTGTAGCCTTGGTATCCGAACGAGCAGACGGCCAGCCATTTGAGCGCGTCCACGGCGGCTTGGAACCGGTCGCGTTCGTCGGGGCGTTCGTGGCGTAGGCGTTTGAACGTGGAGCGGCGTTCGATGAGGGGTTCGAGCGCGCGCCCGATGAACCCGTCGTTCTTGCAGGTGTGGTACCCGATCTGGGGCACGCGCAGGGCGTCCTCGTCGTCGGGGTCGCAGCAGGAGCAGAGGATCGTCTCGGGGCTGACGTTGCGCGAGACCATGATGTTGGGGTACATGCTGGCGAAGTCGAGCTCGACGACGTCCTCGAACAGGCCCACGCGGGGGTCGAAGATGAACCCGCCGCGGTCGGCTTTGACGAGCGTGTGCTCGGTTTTGACGTCCTCGGGGCGGTTCTTCTTCCAGGGGACCAGGCGACCTTCGCGTTTGGCGCGGTCGATCTGGATGGCGGTGACGGCGGTGCCGGCGCCGACG
>CAZOQA010000012.1:0-46834 GCA_964581775.1 uncultured Thermoplasmatales archaeon
GCCTGGCCAAGTGGTCCGACGCCGACATCGTCGTCTACATCGGGTGCGGCGAGCGCGGCAACGAGATGACGGAGGTGCTCAAGGAGTTCCCCGAGCTCGAGGACCCGCAAACCGGGAACCCCCTGATGGACCGCACCGTGCTCATCGCGAACACCAGCAACATGCCCGTGGCCGCTCGCGAGTCCAGCATCTACACCGGCATCACGATCGCCGAGTACTACCGCGACCAAGGCTACAGCGTCGCGCTGATGGCCGACTCCACCAGCCGCTGGGCCGAGGCCATGCGCGAGATCTCCAGCCGGCTCGAGGAGATGCCCGGCGAGGAGGGCTACCCCGCGTACCTGGCCGCGCGGTTGGCCGAGTTCTACGAGCGAGCCGGGCGCGTGGACTCCCTGCACGGCGAGGAGGGCTCCATCACCGTGATCGGGGCCGTCTCCCCGCCTGGCGGCGACTTCAGCGAGCCCGTCACGCAGAACACGCTGCGCATCGTGAAGGTGTTCTGGGCCCTGGACAGCGACCTGGCCCAACGCCGGCACTTCCCCGCCATCAACTGGCTGGACAGCTACTCCCTGTACGACGACACGCTCGAGGACTGGTTCAGCGAGAACGTGGACGAGACGTTCACGCAGCTGCGCGCCAACGCGATGGACACCCTGCAAGAGGAAAGCGAGCTCGAGGACATCGTGCAACTGGTCGGGTCGGACGCGCTGCCGGACGACCAGCAGGTCACCCTCGAGGTGGCGCGCTTGTACCGGGAGGTGTTCCTGCAACAGAACGCCTTCCACCCCGTGGACACGTTCTGTGAACCCACCAAGATGTTCAAGATCCTCGCCGCCATCGACGAGTTCGAGACGCTTGCCCGGCAAGCCCTCGAGACCGGCGCCAGCGTCGAGGAGATCAAGGCGACCGAAGCCAAGACGAAGCTCGCGCAGGCCCGCTACGAGGAGGACTTCGACCCGGTTTACGAGGACGTGATGAACCTTATGCGTGACGAGTTCGAAGACCTAGGAGGTGCCTAGGATGGCTAAGGAGTACAAGACCATCAGCGAGGTCTCGGGCCCGCTCGTGTTCGTCGAGCGCACCGAGCCCGTCGGGTACAACGAGCTCGTCGAGGTCACGCTCCCCGATGGGGAACAGCGCCGAGGCCAGGTGCTCGAGACCAGCGACGATTACGTCGCCGTGCAAGTCTTCGAGGGCACCACGGGCATCAACCGGGAAGCAAGCGTCAAGTTCCTGGGCGAGACCCTCAAGCTGCCCGTGAGCAAGGACCTGCTCGGTCGCGTGCTCAGCGGCAGCGGCGACCCCCTCGACGAGGGCCCCGAGATCGTGCCCGAGGAGCGCCGCGACATCGGCGGCGCCGCCATCAACCCCTGGGCCCGCGAGGAACCCAGCGAGTTCATCCAAACCGGCATCAGCACCATCGACGGCATGAACACGCTCGTGCGCGGCCAAAAGCTGCCCATCTTCAGCGCCAGCGGGCTCCCGCACAACGAGATCGCGCTGCAAGTGGCCCGCCAGGCCAAGGTGCGCGGCACCGGCGAGGAGTTCGCGGTCGTGTTCTGCGCGATGGGCATCACGCACGAGGAGTCCCAGCAGTTCATGAACGAGTTCGAGCGCACCGGCGCGCTCGAGCGAGCCGTCGTGTTCCTCAACCTGGCCGACGACCCGGCCATCGAGCGCATGATCACGCCGCGCATGGCGCTCACCGCGGCCGAGTACCTGGCCTACGAGCACGACTACCACACCCTGGTCATCCTCACGGACATGACCAACTACTGCGAGGCGCTTCGACAGATCGGCGCCGCGCGCGAGGAGGTGCCCGGCCGCCGCGGGTACCCCGGGTACATGTACACGGACCTGGCCATGCTGTACGAGCGAGCCGGCCGCATCGACGGGCGCGATGGCACCATCACGCAGATGCCCATCCTGACCATGCCCGGGGGCGACATCACGCACCCGATCCCGGATCTGACCGGGTACATCACCGAGGGCCAGCTCGTGGTCGAGCGCGACCTGCACCAGAAGGGCATCTACCCGCCCATCAACGTGCTCCCGAGCCTTTCCCGCCTGATGGACGGCGGGGTCGGCGAGGGCCTCACGCGCGAGGACCACAAGGGCGTAAGCGACCAGTGCTACGCCGGGTACGCGGAAGGCAAGGACCTTCGCGGGCTCGTGAACATCGTGGGCGAGGAGGCGCTCAGCGAGCGCGACAAGCAGTACCTGCAGTTCGCGGACCAGTTCGAGGACCGGTTCGTGCGGCAAGGCCGCGAGGAGGACCGCACCATCGAGGACACCCTCGACTTGGGCTGGGAGCTGCTCTCGACGCTGCCCAGAAGCGCCTTGACGCGCATCGACAACGAGATCGTGGACAAGTTCCACCCCGAGGCCCAGGGCAAGGCCCAAGCCGAGGACGCCGAGGACGAGGCCGAGCAAGAGGCGGAGGCCGCCGCGGGAGCCTGACCATGGACGCGAAGGACGTCAAGCCCACGCGCATGGAGCTTTTGGACATCAAGGACAAGATCGACTTGTCCGAGAAGGGCCACGAGCTCTTGAAGATGAAGCGCGACGGGTTGATCATCGAGTTCATGGACCTGTTGGACGAGGCCCAGGAAGCCATGCAGGACCTGCAGGATGCGCACAAGCGCGCCTCGCGCTCGTTGGCCATCGCGCAAGCCGTGGAGGGCTCGATCCCCATCAAGTCCGCCGCGCTGGCCGTGGAAAGCGCCCCCCGCATCCGCACGGGCACCAAGAACATCATGGGCGTCGTCGTGCCCGAGATCGACGGCGAGGACGTGCACACGAGCCTCGACGAGCGCGCCTACGGCACGATCGGGACAAGCCCCCGCATCGACGCGGCCGTGGACGCGTTCGAGGACCTGCTCGACGCCGTGATCCGCTCGGCCGAGCTCGAGACCGCCATGCGTCGCCTGCTCGAGGAGATCGAGTCCACCAAGCGGCGCGTGAACGCGCTCGAGTTCAGGGTGATCCCCAACCTGGAGAACGCGCGCGATTTCATCGAGTTCCGGCTCGAGGAGCAGGAGCGCGAGGAGACCTTCCGGCTCAAGAAGATCAAGGAGAAGAAGGAAGCCGAGGCCAAAGAGCAACGGCGCAAGAAGCGCCAAGAGGACGCCTCGAACGCTTGACGCCTTACGCGGCGTCCACGGCGTCCTGGATGAGGCCGGCCACGTGCTGGGCCTCGTCCGTGCGGCCTGAATCGAACTCGACGACCCGGTGGTTTCGCTCCGGGTCGAAGCGCGTCCAGTGCTCGCCTGGGTTCACGACGGTGGACCCGTCCGGGAACCGGAAGGAGGGGCTGTGCGTGAAGCCTTCCTCGTGCCAACCCTCTCTTGACTCTTCGATCACGGTCTGCTTGTGGCGGCCCGAGTCCAGCTCCTTGACGAACGAGGCCTCCTCGAGGCCCACCTCGCGGGCTAGCTCGACGAGCACGTGGCGCATGCTCACGCACCGGTGCTCGTCGAAGAACGCGGTGCGGATGCGCCAGTCCAGCTCCCAGGCCTTCTCGTCGTCGAGGGCCTCGGCGGCCTTGACGGCCTCGAACGCGGGAAGGAACGTGACCGGCCACGAGGAGGTCTTCCCTTCGGGCCATGGCTGGTAGGGCAGATCGTTCTCCAGCGTGGCCAGCATGGGGGTCTCGACGTCCAGGATGTGCTTGGGCGTGGGGTTCTCTTGAGCGAGCTCGAGCGACAGGCAGCGGGAGCGGAAGCGCACCTCGCCCGGGATCGTCTCCGCGACGCGCTGAAGCCGAAAGCGGGTCACGTACGCGTGAGGGCAATGCAGGTCGCTGAACAGTTCGACGACGGGCTCCGACATACGGGCGCATCCAGCAGGGGACCGTTGAAGCCTTCGCCCGGGATGCAAGCGAGGACTAGGCGCGCCGTTGCAGGATCGTGGACTCGTCCGGCATCCAGACGTCCCAGACGAGGCCGGTTTTCTCGAGGGCTTTGATGGTCCAGCGGCCGGGGTCGAACTGGTACCAGGCGTGGCCGAGGAACGCGGCGCGCGGGAAGGCGTGGTGGTTGTTGTGCCAGCCTTCCCCGAACCCGAGGAAGGCCACGATGGGGTTGTTCCGGGCTTCGTCCGTGGTCTCGAAGGGGCGCGAGCCGAACATGTGGCTGACGCTGTTCACGCTCCACGTGATGTGGTGGCCCATGAACACGCGCACGAACCCGCCCCAGAGGAGGCCTGACCAGGCGCCGGTCCAGGATGCGGTCCAGAGGCCGCCGATCAGGGCCGGCAACCCGAGGGTGAGCACGAGGAAGACGGGGAAGAGGGCGCCGACGGTGCGCACGATGCGGTCCGCGTTGAGCTTCTCGTAGACGGGCCCGCTTCGGACCAGCCGGTCGCGAAGCATCCAGCCCATGTGAGCGTGCCAGAAGCCCTCCAGGGGGCTGTGGGGGTCGCCCTCGTCGTCGGCGTGCGCGTGGTGGCGCTTGTGCGTGGCGGCCCAATCGGCGGGCTTGCCTTGAAGCGCCATCGAGCCCAGGGACAAGAGCACGACTTTGACGACGGGGTGGGCCTCGAACGCGTCGTGCGTGAGCATCCGGTGGAAGCCCACGCTGATGCAAAGGCCGGTTACGCCCCAGAAGCCGACAAGCAGCGAAAGCTCCATCCATCCGACCCCTTGGCCCCAGAACCGGAGGAAGGCCCAGAGGGTCAACAGGAAGGGCACGATGACGATCGTGAGGGTTGCGGCTTTCTGCCACCAGGCGTCGTCGTGGAAGGGTAGAGGCTCGTCCGTCATGGTTCACGCACGCAGGCTTTCGTTGTGCAACCAGCTCCCGGGGTGGAACCAGTTGTCGGCACAAAAGCATTAGAGGGGTCTCTCTCTTAAGGCCACCAGTGAGCTCGGACGACCCTGGTGTCGGACGCGAAAGCAGCCTCCCCCCAGACCACTCCCGCGTGCCCCAGACGAACGAGGAGCTCGTAGACCACCTCGAAGGGTTCCTCGACGAGCTTGCCTCCGGGCACCGGCGCCGCATGGAGGAGGTCGTGGCCTGGATCAACGAGCACGCCGACCTGGACCGCGAGATCGAGGCCAGCGTGGACGTGCTAAGCCCCCTGTTCCAACGATGGAGCATCGAGATCTGCTTCGTGCTGCGCATGCACGGCCTGCTGCGCTTCAACGAGCTCAAACGCACGCTGGATGGGATCGGCTCCAGGACGCTCAGCCGGCGTCTGAAAGAGCTCGAAGAGCAGGGCATCGTGCACCGGGAAGCCTACGCGGAGGTCCCCGTTCGCGTCGAGTACTCGCTCACCTCGAAGGGAGAGCGCTTCGGCGATCTCATGCTCCCCGTCATCGCGCACCTGCGCTTGTCCCGCCTGAAAGAGGAAGGACGCCTGCCGGGAACCAACGAGGCCTAAAGCGCCCGCCCGTCGCCTTGGCGGATCAACCAAGCCCCCACCCCGAGGGCGCCCAGGCCGATCAACGTCATCGCCACGCCCAGGGTGCGAAGCAACGCAAGCACGTCCTCGCCCAGCCGGTCCGCCATGGGCGGCCAGGCCGCCCACAGGACCCCGAAGCCGAGGAACGGCAGCGACAGGAAGATCAACCGACGACCCGCGGTGCTGGGCTTCACGAGGGGGCCAACGGGCTCCTCGTTTTAGCCCCTTCGTCGAAGCACGAGAGCGCCTCCCATGGCCGCAAGCAGCGCCGCAAGCGCCGGGAGCGGCGTCTCTTCCTGCGTGGCGTCCGGCGCCTGGGCTGCGTCCGAGGAGCCGAACAGGGGCTGGGATCGGCTCGGCAGGGCGCTGTCGGCCTCCGGGCCCCCGACCGCGTCCTCGTCCTCGGGCACCTGCTCCATGGCGGCGAAGGCGCCGCCGAGCGTGAAGGTCTCAACGAGTCCGCCTTCGCTGGGGGCTTGCCCGCTTTGCCCGTCGGCGTCCTCTGCGCTTGTGCGGTTCTCGAACGCGATGCTTGCGGGATCGAACGGGTCGGCGGTCACCTGCACGTGCCGTTCGGGCTGGTCCGTGGCGTCCAGCTCCGCCCGGAAGCGGTCGAACCCGTTCGGGTCCAGCTCGTAGGGGGCCGCGTGGAGGAGGGTCCCGTCGACCGTGACGCTGAGGGTGCCTTGGGCGGGGACCCCGCTGGTTTCGCGCAGCTCGAGGCCCACCTGGTCGGGATGGGTGCGGTCTGTGAGCCGCGTCACGTCCAGGGAGGGCTCCACGGGCTCCACGTCCCATCCGTCCACGCGAAGCTCCTGCGTCACCCGGAGGCCGGTGGCCCCTTGCAGGGAAAGCGTGTGGGCCCCCTCGGGGAGCTGATCCATCGCGAGGGTCCCGTCCTGGCTGGTGAACCCGATGCCTTCCCCGTCGAGCCGGATCGCCACGTCGCCCGCGGGGGTCCCGTCCGCGTGGGCGAGCTCGAGCGCGTGCTGGGGCCCGTCCTCGACGAAGAGGGTTCCCTGGAAGGCGGGTTGCACGTCCAGGCTCGTGGAGGCTTGTCGGCCCGCGTGGACCTCGAGCGTGCCGGCTCGAGCGGGCGTGATGGCGAGGTGGTGACCGGTGGCGCCCTCGGCGTCCTCGTCGAGCACCTGGCCGGTGACGCGGACGGGGGCCTCAAGGGGGGCACCCTGCCCGGTGAGGGTCACGTTCAGCTCCGTGGACTCGCCGGCGGGGAGGATCTGCGGGGCCACGGTGAGCGTGGGCGCTTGGATGCGGATCGTCTCGATCTCGATGCGGCCGTCGGCGTCCTCGGGCGCGGCGACGAGGCCGTACGCGCCGGGGGGCAACCCGTCGAGCTGGTCGGCGTCGAAGCGGGCGTGCCCGTCCTCGAGGGGCACGCTGTGCGTGGGGGCGCCCTGCGTGCGGGGCTCGAGGAAGATGTGCCCTTCCAGGGGGTCCTCGTCTGCGTGGAGCGTGGCTTCGAGGTCCTCGGAGGCGCCGGTCCACCAGGTCTGGTGCGAGGTCTCGGCCTGGAGGGTCGTCACGTGGACCTCGGGCATCGAGTCCCGGTTGTCGCCGGCGTCCCCGCGCACGAACAGGTTGTAGGAGCCCGGTGAAAGCGGGGCATCGGTCAACAGGATCGTGTGAGCGCTGGCGCTCGTGGGGGTCCCAGCGGCGTCCTCGGTCTCCATGGTTCCCCCTTCCTGTTGGGCGGTTTCTTGGTGCAGGGGGATCCCCTCGACGCTGGGGTCGCCTCGTTGCACCTGGTCTTCGAGGCTGGCCTCGACGAGGTACGCGCGGTCGCCGGGGTCCAGACCCGTGTCGGTCTCGATGCGGACCCCGTCCCCGCTGTACACGCTGTAGGCGTCCTCGAGGTCCCCAGAGGTGGCTTCGAAGTCCGCGCTCTGGTCCATCTCGTCCCCGCCGCCTGCCAAGGGGCCTGCTGACAGGTAGAAGGCCAAAGCGGCCACGGCCACGATGGCGGCGAACGCGCTGACGGCGATCGCGAGGTAGAACCGGGTCCGGTTCGGGCTTAAAAGTCGTTTCCCGCGGGGGGTCAAGCGGTAGTAGACCCACACGCGGTCGTCCTCTTCGCGCTCGACGAGGCCCGCGTTGACGAGCTTTTTCAGGTGCTCGTGGATGGTGGCCTTGCGCAGGTCGATCTCGCGGCTAAGCTCCGTGACGGTCCGATGCTGCTCGCGGAGATGCCGCAGGATCTCCCTGCGGGTCTCGGAGGCTAGCACGTCGATCAAGTCCGGCTCGAGCGGGAACTCCTTCGCCATGCGCGCTTGGGCCTCATCGAACCCGCTTCCTTATAGGCGCTTTGCAAGTGTCAGGTGGGGACCGAACAGGTAGGCCCCCGCCGAACAGACCCCTTGGATGCGCTCTATCGCTCCAGGTCACCGTTTCCAGGGTTCGGCCGGGACCGAACGGGTTCCATACCCTCATGTTCCTCGACGCCGCGTACCCCATCCATGCGACGGATGGAGCCCCCCGGGATCGCGCAAGCCCTTTGCCCCGTTTTGACAGTGCTTTTGCTCTTCGCAACCGCCCCCTCGCTCGTCTCCGCAACCCCCCCGGATGGTCCCCCCAAGAGCCTCCACGACGCCACCGTCCTCGTGGACGCGACCGTGATCGACAACTACGCGACCGTCGACTACAAGATCAGCCTCCACACCGACGCAACGGCCCAAGAGGTCCACCTCGGCGTGCCCGTCCCCGACGACGCGTACGTCAGCGGGCTCACCCTGGAACGCAACGGGACCGCGTACCCCTCCCAGATCCAACCCCAAGACGACGCCCGCGACACGTACGACGCTGCCACCGCAAGGGGGCAAAGCGCAAGCCTCGTCGAAACCCAACGCGGCTCCACGCTGCACGCCTACCGCCTCCACGCCGGCCCCCACACCACGCTCAACGCGACCCTCACCTACGAGCGCTACCTCCCCGCCGACCAAAGCCTCACGCACCTGCACCTCCCCGCCCCCCGCCTTGCCAACCACACCCCCGAAACGCTCCGCTTCCAAGCCACCCTCGACCACGTCGGCGGCATCCAAGACCCCCACGCCTCCCCCGAAGCCACGATCGAACGCCACCCCCACGGCGTGGAGATCGCCCGCACCGTTCACGGCGACGAAGCCACGCCCCCCACCAACCTCACCCTCCGCTACCGCGTCGCCGAGACGCCCCCCGGCGGCCTCGTCGAGACCGCCATCCACAACGGGACCGGCTACTTCGTGCACCGGCTCCACGCTCACGCCTCCACGCACCAACTCCCCCTCGACCTCGCCCTCGTGCTCGACACCTCCGGCTCCATGACCGGCCTCAAGATCGACCAACTGCGCGAGGCCGCCCACGCCGTCGTGAACGCCCTCTCTCCCGAGGACCGGTTGCACATCACGCTCTTCGACACGGACACGCACACCCCCTGGAAGACGCTTCGACCCCTCGACGCCGACACCGCGAACCAAGCCCGATTCACCATCGACCAGATCCACGCCTCCGGAAGCACGAACATTGAGCAAGCCCTCAGCGACGCCTTCCGCGCCTTCCCCAACGCCACAAACCAGGAACGCCTCCCCGTGGTCGCCTTCCTCACGGACGGACGCGCCACCACCGGCACCACCGACGAGGCCGCCCTGCGCACCCTCGCGCAAGAAGGAAACCGCGTTGACGCCTCCGTGTACGGGCTCGCGTTCGGCGAACGCGCCGACTGGGGCCTCGTGCACGGGCTCGCCGACGACGCGAACGGGACCGCCGTGCACGTCGAAAGCGGCCACGGCGCCGGCCAGGACATCGAGCGCTTCCTGACCGCCCTCACCACGCCCGTGCTCAAAGACCTCCACGTCCACTACGAAGGCAACGTGACGCCGCTGCACACAAGCTCCACCACGCTCTTCGCCGGCTCCGAGCTGCTCATCCTAGGCACCTTCGACCCCGAGATGCCCTCCCTGCGCGCCAGCCTCGAAGCGCAAGCCCCCAACGGGACCGTCTCATGGGAACTCGACGAACCCATCCGGCACGAGAACGCCACGCACGTGCCCCGGACCGTCGCGGTCCACCGCTTGCACGCCCTCCAGGACCGGCTCAGCGCGCACGGAAGCAACGCCACCCTCGAACGGGAAGCCCGGGAGCTGGCGCTCGAGCACGGGTTCGTCACCGAGCACACAAGCCTCGTCGTCACCCTCCCCCCGAGGAACGGATCCCACGAGGAGGACGCCACCCCGAACCGGACCCTCCCCGACGTTTCGGTCCCCATCCCCCCCGACCTGGCCCCCGCAGCCACGACCGCGCTCGACAACGACGCGGCTGTCCCATCAAGCGGCTCATCGAGCCCAGACGAGGCCCTGGAGGAGACCAGCCGGTTCACCTCGGACGAGGAAGGCTCCCCCGATCCCGCTCTCGAAACGCCCGCGGCCCCCGTCGTGGCATGGCTTGCGGGGCTGGCCGCGACCAGCATGGCCCGCGCGCGGCTCGGTCGCGCCCGGTCACACCCAGCCCAGGTAGATGATCGCGTACACGAAGACCCACACGAGGTCCACGAAGTGCCAGTAGATCGCGGCGCCCTCCACGAACACGTGCCGGTGGGCGTCGAACTGGTCATGCACGAGCGTCCGGTACGCGATCACGATCAACGCCACCAAGCCCGCGATCACGTGCAAGCCGTGCGTGCCCGTGAGCATGTAGAAGGTTGCCGCGAAGTGGCTGTGCGTGAGCGTCATGCCCTCGCCGAGGAGGGTCAAGTACTCGGAGGCCTGGCCGCCGATGAAGATCGCGCCCAGGAGGATCGTAAGCACAAGGTGGCCCTTGAACGCCCTCCGGTTCCCCGCTCGCAGGGCCGAGTGCGCCCAGTGCATGGTGGCCCCGCTTAGGAGCAGGATGATGGTGAACAGGCCCGTGATGCCGAGGGGGAGGTGCACATCCGCCGGGGGCCACGCGACCGCTTGTGCCCTGTAGTGGAAGTACGCCGCGAAGAGCCCACCGAAGATCATGATCTCGCTGCCGATGAACAACAGGACCCCCCACCGGCCCGGCGCGTGACCGGTGCCGACCATGTCGTTCCACCAGCGCCGGTCCTCGTGCAGCCACCCGAGCCCGGTCAGGGCGAACACGGCCATGCCTACGTACGCCCACGGGGTTCCCAGAACCAATCCCGTGAGGACGGCGGAGATGCCCAGCGCGACGAGGATCGGCCAGATGCTGTGATGGGGCAGCTCGTACTCGACGCCCTCCGGGTAGTCGGTCATGTCCATCTAGGGTGCCTCCTCAGCCTCGGGGGTCTGGCCCTCGGCCGTGGGGGACACGGTGGGAGCTCCCGGTTTCCAGTCTTCCTCCTCCCACTCGATGCGACGCGCGCCCCCCCAGGGGTCCTCGTCGACGACGGGGCCGCGCGTGAACGACCAGAGGAAGTTGATCATGACCACGAGGATGCCTGCACCGATGAGGAACCCGCCCACGGAGGAGGCTTGGTTGAGGCCCGTGAAGCCCTCGACCACGTAGTCCGAGATGCGTCGGCGCATCCCCTGCAGGCCGAGCAGGAACTGCGGGAAGAAGGCGACGTTGAACCCGATGAACTGCAGCCAGAAATGGATCTTGGCCAGCGCCATGTTGTACATCTGACCGCTGAACATGCGCGGCCACCAGTAGTACAAGCCGGCGAAGATGCCGAACATGGCACCGCCGACCATCGTGTAGTGGAAGTGGGCGACGACGAAGTACGTATCGTGCACCTGCAGATCGAACGGGACCGATGCCAGCATGATGCCCGTGATGCCGCCGATGACGAACAGCCAGATGAACCCAAGCGCGAACAGCATGGGCGGCTTCAAGTCGATGATCCCGCCCCACATCGTGGCAAGCCAGTTGAAGACCTTGATCCCGGTGGGGACCGCGATCACGAGGGAGGTCGCCATGAACCCCAGATCGGCGCGCGGGTCCATGCCTGTCGTGAACATGTGGTGGGCCCAGACGAGGAAGCCCAACGTGGCGATGGCGAGGATCGCGTACGCCATCGAGTGGTAGCCGAAGATGGGGCGGTTGCTGAACTTCGCGACGACCTCGCTGAGGATGCCGAACGCGGGCAGGATGAGCACGTACACCTCGGGGTGCCCGAAGAACCAGAACATGTGCTGGTAGAGGATCGGGTCGCTCGTTGGCCCCGTGAAGAACGCGGTCCCGAGGTTGCGATCGAACAAGAGGAACACGAACGCGATGGTGACGACGGGAAGGGAGAACAGCAAGAGGAGCGACGTCGCCATCTGGGCCCAGCAGAACAGCGACATGTTGTGCAGCTTGACGTCCTCGCTTCGCATCGTGAAGATCGTGGCTAGGAAGTTCACGCTTGCCAGCGTGGACGAGATGCCCAGCAGGATCAAGGCCACCAGCCAGAAGTCCAGCCCGAGGTTCGGGTCCAGGGTGGACAAGGGCGGGTACCCGGTCCAGCCGACGTTGACGGTGACCAAGCCGGGGACGACGAGGCCCGCCACGAGAAGCAGCCCGGCCGGGATCAGAAGCCATAGGGAGAGCGCGTTGACCCTCGGGAAGGCCATGTCGGGCGCTTTCACCATGAGCGGGACGAAGTAGTTCCCGAACGCGGCCAGGGCCGGCATAATCCACAGGAAGATCATGACCGTCCCGTGGAGGCTGAACATCTGGTTGAACGTGCTGCCGGAGATGATGACCTGGCCGGGGTAGAACAGCTCGGTTCGCACGAGCAGGGCTGCGATCCCGCCGATGAGGAAGAAGAAGAACGCGACCCACCAGTACATGATGCCGATCTTCTTGTGGTCGGTCGTGGTCAGCCAGACCCTCAGGCGCGAGGGTTCCTGGTGGGCCGTCTCCGCCATCGGCGCCAGGCAGATGAGGGCTCCTTAGAAAGCTTTACCGATGGCCCGAAGTCGCACGGCCGATCCGGGCTGGGAGCACGTGTCACGGGCGAGCCTGGCTTAGGCTCACAACGCTTTTGAGGGGTAGCCCGTCTCCGGTGCTCGAGCCCCATGCGCTCGGCCCCCTTCGCCGTGCTCGCCTCCTTGATCGGCCTTGCCCCCACCGTGACGGCTGCAACGTGGGGGATGCCGGAAGCCCTCAACGACCGTTTGGGCATCATGACGGACCTCTACCTGCAGATGCTCCTCTTGGGGACGGTCGTGTTCGTGGTCGTCTTCGGCTGGATGGGGTACAACCTCGTCAAGTTCCGGCCGGGCGGCGAGGGGAAGGCCTCGAACGAGACGCACCGGGGCTCGATGAAGGCCGAGGTCATCTGGACCGTGATTCCGTTGCTCATCGTCGCCTGGATCGGGTTCGTCAGCTACGACGGCATCTGGGCGCTCGAGCAGATGAACGACGGGGAGGACAACATCGAGATCGAGGTCAACGCGTACCAGTGGTCCTGGGAGTTCGACTACGGCGACGACGTGGTCCTGTCTCAAACAGCGGGAGCGGGTGGAAGCCTGGAGGGTGAGGACCCCTTCCTGATACCCGCCGACAGGCCCGTGACGGTGAACGTGACCGGCCAGGACGTGCAGCACGCCTTCAAGATCACCGACTTGGGCGTGATGGTGGACGCGATACCATTCGAGAGCAACCACGTGACCTTCACCGCGCCGGAAGGAGCGTACCTCCTACAGTGCGCGGAGATGTGCGGCAACCCCGGGCACGCGTACATGAACGCGTGGGTCCACGCCGTCCCCGAGGACGAGTTCGACGCGTGGCTGGACGAGCGCCGCGCCGAAGCGCAAGGAGCCCAGATCGAGCACCGCGTCGACGTGCAACTCACCGGCGACGGGTTCGACCAGGGCGAGTACGTGGGCGTGGCCGGCGTCGACAACGCCTTCAACGTCACCAACCAGGACGAACAAGAGCGCACCTTCCAGATCGAGGATGCGAACCTCTCCGCGGACATCCCGGCCGGGGAGACCGTCGTCGTGAACGGGACGCTTGAGGCCGGCACCTTCACCCTCACCAGCAACGAGGATACGGCCACCGTCGAGGTGCAAGAGCCCGAGCGCGTGAACGTGGACCTGTTCGAATGGGCCGTGGAAGGCGAGACGACCACCTTCGAGGCGGGAACACCCTACCTGTTGAACGTGGAGAACGTCGGATCGGCCCCCCACAACCTGTACATCGGCGAGCCCACCTCCGGCGGCCAGCCGGAGACGTTGCTCTGGAACACGGAGGACATCCGGCCGGGCGACCGGGCCACGCTGTTGATGATCCCCACCGAGGACGAGGCGGGATCCTGGCAATGGTGGTGCGAGATCAGCGGCCACTACGCGCAGGGCATGGTCGACGACATGACCATCGAGTAGGGGCAACGTTCATCCCCGTGAAGGAGGTACCCGGGCAACGATGGTCACCTTCGTCGGTTTGGCCCTGATCGTGGCCGCCATCGTGGCAGCCGTCGTCATCGTCGTCCTCGCCGCTCCCCTCCTCACGAGCGGGGAAGCCGGCACCCGCTGCGAACGGTGCGGGGCCACGATCCCCCACGAGGCCGACGGGTGCTCGGTGTGCGAGGCCCCCTTCAAGACCGGGCTCGAGGACGACGAGGATCCCATCGAGACCGCCCGGGACCGAGACAAAGCTCCCAAGCGCGTGTACGTGGACCTCCCCCAGGCGGACCCGGAGGACGGCGTCATCAACGAGGGCGTTCCCCGCGGCATCGTGAAGGTGGCAGGCGTGGTCTTCCTGGTGGGGCTTTCCACGCGCGTGGTGGGCATGTTGGAACCCGCCGGGTTGGAGCTTGGTGTGCCGCAAGCGTTGGCGACGCTTCTCACCGTCGTGGGCGGCGTGGCCATGTTCGCCAGCTTCGTCGTCCTGGACGTCGCGTAGCTGCACCGGGTGCTTCCCTGGCATCTGACCTGCAGGCATCGTTTAAACCGGAGGACGATGCTTCGTCACCGGCATGATCACGCTGACCACGGACTTCGGTGACTCGGCCTACGTGGGCGCCGTTCGTGGATCGATCCTGGAGATCCAGCCGGAAGCGCGTCTGGCGGATATCACGCACAACGTGGATGCGCACGACGTGATGGGCGGGGCCTTCGCGCTCTTCTCCGCCGTCCCGTACTACCCGCAAGGGTCCACCCACGTGGTCGTCGTGGACCCCGGCGTGGGCACGGACCGTCGCGGCGTGGCGATCAGGGCCGGCGGGCACACGCTCGTGGGCCCCGACAACGGGGTGCTGGTCCCGGTGGCTCGTCGGTTGGGCATCGAGGAGATCGTGGAGGTCCAGGAGGGCTCGTACTTCCGTGACGAGGTCTCGGCGACGTTCCACGGTCGTGATGTGTTCGGGCCCGTGGCGGCTCACCTCGACCGGGGCGCAGAGCTGGATGATTTGGGGCCTGAACTCACGCGCAAGGACATCGTGGATCTGGACTTCGGGGAACCGTCCATCCGGGACGGCATCTGGACCACGAAGGTGCTGAACGTGGACCGGTTCGGGAACGCCACCACGAACCTCCCCGGGGCCACCGTCTTGGACGAGTCCGAGTTCGGGGCCTCGGCCATCGTGGAAGCCAACAGGCTACGCTTCGACGTGAACCTGCACCGCACGTACGGCATGGGCCCCTTGGACGAGCCCATGCTCACGGTCGGAAGCGCCGGGTTCGCGGAGCTGTCCATGCGCGAAAAGCCCTTCTCGGACCGCTACGGAGTGGAGCAAGGCGACAAGGTGCGCATCCAGTTCTTGCCCCGCGAGGAACCGCTGGAGACCGCGCCCGAGGAGTGAAAGCGTGCCGGCCGAGGCGAAGCGTGAAAGCAGACGAGCCCGTTGCCCCGATGCATGATTGACCGGATCTCCCACGTGAGCTTGATCGTGCGGGACCAGCAGGAAGCCCTCGAGTGGTACACCGACAAGCTCGGGTTCGAGGTCGCCTCGGACGACGCGTTCCCCGAGGGAGAAGGCCGCTGGGTCACGATCGCGCCGCCTGCTCAAACCGAGCTGGAGATCGTGCTTGAACCGCTCTCCTGGGGCCTCAGCGGGGACGATCCCGACCAGAAGGAGAGCCTGATCGGGAGCAACGGGTTCGTGTTCTCCGTGGACGACATGGACGCCACCATCCAAGACCTCGAGGACAAGGGCGTCCGCATCGTCAGCCCCCCCGAGGAGGTCCCCTGGGGCATCTCCGCCCTCATCGAGGACCTCTACGGGAACACGCACAACCTCGTCGAGCCCGACGTCCCCGACACGGGCGTCCCCGACGTCGCCTAGGCCCCGTAGGCTTTTCAGCGGCGCCGCCATCCCTGCGCGTGGACTTCCGCGAACTCGCCGAGCGGATGCAGGCCATCGAAGCCACCGCCAGCCGGCTCGAGATGGCCTCCCTGTTGGCCGACACGTTCACCGCCGCAGACCCCCACGAAGAAGCCCCCCTCGCGTACATGCTCTTGGGGACCCTGGCCCCCGAAGCCGAAGGCATCGAGGTGGGCCTGGCCGACCGCATGGTCGAAGAGCTCATCCAGGACCGCACCGGCACCGCAGAGCCCGAGCTCGAGGACCTGATGGCCGAGGAAGGCGACCTGGGCCTCGTCGCGGAACGGTTGTGGGGCGACCGCTCGGGAGGCCAGATGGCCCTGGACGCGTTCGGGGAGGCCCCCCAACAGGATCCCCTGACCGTGCAAGAGGTCCACCAGCGACTGACGGCCATCGCGACGCTCGAGGGGACCGGCAGCCAGGAGAAGAAGACCGGCAAGGTGCTTCGCCTGCTCGACCAAGCCACGCCCCTCGAGGCCCGCTACCTGGTCCGGTTCCTGGTGGGCACGCTCCGCTTGGGCCTTGCGGACATGACGCTGCTCGACGGTGCAGCCATCGCGTTCGCGCCCGAGGAGAGCATCCAGGTGGGCGAGGACGGGCTCCCCCGCCCGCCCACACGGTACCGGGAAGCCCTCGAGCGCGCCTACAACCTCACCAGCGACATCGGGCACGTCCTCACGATCGCACGCACCCAGGACCTCGACGCGCTCGAAGCCGTCCAGATCACGCTAGGCAAGCCCGTTCGCCCCATGCTCGCCGAGCGAGCCAGCGACCCCGACACGATCTTCGAGAACGCCGGCACGCCCGCGCTGGCCGAGTACAAGTACGACGGGCTGCGGCTGCAGGCCCACCTCGGCGAAGGCACCGCCCGCCTTTTCTCTCGTCGCCTCGAGGACGTCACCGGGCCCTACCCCGACGTGGTCGACGCGCTTGAACAAGCCCTCTCCTCGACGAGCCTCGTCGTGGAGGGCGAGGCCGTGCCCGTGGACCCCGAGACGGGGCGCCTTCGCGAGTTCCAAGCCATCGCCCGGCGACGCGGACGCAAACACGACCTCGAGCAAGCCATCGAGGAGGTCCCCATCCACGTGTACCTGTTCGATGTGCTCTACGAGGACGGGGACGATCTCACGCTCGAACCCGTCGAGGACCGCCGCGAGCGCCTGGAAGGCGTGCTCGAAGACCACGAAGCCGTCCACCTGAGCGACGTGGAAACCGTGTCCACCACGGTCGAGCTGGACGCCTTCTTCGAGCAAGCCGTCGCGGAAGGGGCCGAGGGCGTCATGGTCAAGAAGATGGGCCCAGACTCCGCGTACCAGGCCGGGGCGCGAGGCTGGCGCTGGATCAAGTACAAGAAGGACTACGTGGAGGCGCTGGCCGACTCGCTGGACCTGGTCATCGTGGGCGCCTACCACGGCAAAGGCCGACGCGCCGGCTGGTACGGGACGCTCCTGGGCGCCGCCTACAACCCCGAGGTGGACCGGTACGAGACCGTGTGCAAGATCGGGACCGGGTTCACGGACGAGGACCTTGCCCACCTGGAGGAGGTCCTGGACGAGCACGAGCGCTCCACGCCGCACCCGAGCGTGGAGGTCGAACTCGAACCGGACGTATGGTTCGACCCCGTCCAAGTGGCCGAGATCCGGGGCGCCGAACTCACCCGCAGCCCCGTGCACACCGCCGGGCGCGACGAAGAGGGCGGCATCGCGCTGCGCTTCCCCCGGTTCATCCGGTGGCGCCCGGACAAACGCCCCCACGATGCGACCACCGTGGAGGAGGTTGAGGAGATGTATCGGCGCCAAACCAAGGTCCAAACCGGGGAGGAACCCTAGCAAAACGGGTGCATCCGAACAGGCCTACAGCAGAATCTATAAAAACGGGTGGACTGAATGGGGCCCGGCGGCCTATCGAGGGCAACCCCTCGTAGGCCCGGAGGAACCCACGCGTGACTGAGCAAGACGTCCAAGCCACCGCCGCCGAGGATGGACAACGGAACATGGACAAGGCCGTCAAGCGCCTGTCCACCACGTGCAGCAAGCTGCTGGACGAGGTGGGGAAGGTCATCGTCGGCAAGGAAGGGAAGATGCGGCTTGTCCTCATCAACATCCTCGCCTCGGGCAACATCCTCTTCGAGGACGTTCCCGGGCTGGCCAAGTCCCTGACCGTGAACACGTTCGCGAAGGCCGCAGGGTGCGATTTCCGCCGCATCCAGTTCACGCCGGACCTCTTGCCCAGCGACATCACCGGCATCTACATGTACAACGAGAAGACGCAGGAGTTCGAGTTCCGGCCCGGGCCCGTGTTCACGAACTTCCTGCTCGCCGACGAGATCAACCGTGCCCCCCCGAAGACGCAGGCCGCCCTGCTCGAGACGATGCAGGAACGCCAGGTCACCGTGGAGGGCACCACGCACCAGCTGACGGAACCCTACGTGGTCATGGCCACGCAGAACCCCGTCGAGCAAGAGGGCACCTACCCCCTCCCCGAGGCCCAGATGGACCGCTTCCTCATGAAGCTCTCCATGGGGTACCCCTCAAGAAGCGACGAGACCGAGATCCTCCGACGCCGCCAAGAGCGCCGAACCGACGACCACGAGGTCAGCGCTGTCACCACGCCCAAGCAGATCGTGACGATGCAGAACATCGTCGAGCACGTGCAGGTCGACCGCGAGCTCATGGCGTACATGACGGAGCTCGTCTGGCGCACGCGCGAAGACGAGCGCGTCCAGGTCGGCTCCTCGCCGCGCGGAAGCGAGGCCCTGCTCAAGCTCACCCGAGCCCGCGCAGCCCTCGACAACCGCACGTACGTGATCCCGGACGACATCAAAGAGCTCGTGTACCCCTCCCTGCACCACCGGTTGATCCTGAAGCCGGAACCGCGCATCAAGGGCGTCACAGCAGGCGACATCCTCGAGGAGATCGTCGAGGCGACGCCCGTCCCCAAGGTCTAACCGCACGGGGGCCCCGCCACGTTGGCCTCTGCCGGAGACAGAGCTAGCCGAGAGCCGCGGCTTTCACGATCGCCTCCGGGTCCGAACGGTCAAAGGGAGGCTTCGAAGTCGTCGACCTCGAGGTCGAAGTCCTCGTCGGACTCGGCGACGCCCCACTCCTTGGCCATCTCGCGGCAAAGAAGCCAGTACACGAGAGCCAGCGAGCGGCGCCCCTTGTTGTTCGTGGGGATGCAAACGTCCACGTTCTTGAGCTGGTTGTTCGTATCGCAGAGCGCCACGACGGGGATCCCGATGTTCAAGGCTTCTCGGAGGGCTTGCTGGTCCCCGACGGGGTCGTTGAGCACGATGATCTCAGGCTCGAAGAACGTGCGCGTTTCCGGGTTCGTCATCATGCCCGGCATGAAGCGGCCCGGGATCGACTCGACGCCCAGAAGCTCCTCGATCACCTGGATCGGTTTCTGACCGTACTGGCGCGCCGAGACGAACACGACGTCCTCCGGCTCGTAGTTGGACAGGAACCGGGCCGCGGTGCGGATGCGCTCGTCCGTGCTCTTCACGTCGAGCACGAACAGCCCATCGTTGCGCACGCGGTAGATGAACGGCTCCATGGCCGCGTTCTTCTGTTGCGTCCCGATGTGGACGCCGGAAGAGAGGTACTGGTCCTCTGGGACGAGCAACTCCTCGGCTTCCTGCGTCTGGGGGGCGTCCTCGGGCTCGTCCTCGGCTTCCTGTTCTTCCGTCGTGGCTTCGGGCACGTCAGTACGCTCCGATGCGTTCCTCGATCCGGATGAGTTCGTTGAGCTTGGCGATCCGCTCGCCCCCGACCGCGCCGGTCTTGATGGCGTGGCAGTCGAGCGCGACCGCGAGGTGCGCGATCGTCTCGTCGGGGGTCTCCCCGCTCCGGTGGCTCATCACCGTTTTGAGCCCCGAGCGATGGGCAAGCTGGACCGTTCTCACGGTCCGGGTCAGCGTCCCAACCTGGTTGGGTTTGATAAGGATTGCGTTGGCCGCGGTCTCGTCGACGCCGCGTCGTAGACGGTCCTCGTTCGTGGTGAACAGATCGTCGCCCACGACGAGCACATCGTCCCCGACCCGGTCCGTCAAGCGCGCGTGAGCCTGGAAGTCCTCCTCGTGGAACGGGTCCTCGATGCTCACGATGGGGAACCGGTCAACCAGGGAGACGAGCAGCTCAAGCTGCTCCTCCGTGCTCCGGGGTCCCTCCCGGTACGCGTACGCGTCGCCGTCCCAGAGCTCGCTGGCGGCCACGTCCAGGGCGATGCCTACGTCCATGCCCAGGTCCTTGCCCACCAGTTGGCAGGCTTCCTCGAGCGTCTCCAGGGCCTCCTCGTTGCTCACGGGCGCCACCCAGGCGCCCTCGTCGCCCTTCCCGAGCGGCGTGTCGGGGAGCCGGTCGCTGAGGATGCGGGAGGTCTCCTTGTGAAGGCGGGCCTGCGCGAACACGGCCTCGCTGGGGCTCCTGGAGGCGGGCACGGCCATGAACTCCTGGATGTCCGTGCCCCCGATAGCATGCGCGCCGCCTCCGATGATGTTGCCGAACGGGATGGGGAGCTGGTCGGCCATGGCGCCGCCCAGATAACGGTAGAGCGGTTGGCCCTGGTCGCTGGCGGCGGCCTTGGCGCAGGCGAGGCTCGTGGCCACGGCCACGTTGCCGCCGATGTTCTCGAAGCTGGGGGTCCCGTCGGCCTCCTCGAGGGCCTGGTCCACGGCTTCCTGGTGGGTGGCATCGTGGCCTTCGAGGGCGGGGAGCACGCGGCTTCGGGCTTGCCGGATGCCTTCCTTGACGCTGCCTTTGGGGAAGGCGACGACCTCGTTAGCTCCCGTGCTGGCCCCGGAGGGCGCGGCGGCGGTGCCGAACCCGTTGGGGGTCCACACGTCGCACTCGACGGTGGGGTTTCCTCGGCTGTCGAGGATGCGTCGGTATTGGAGGGCTACGATCTCGCCCAACGTGTCATGTCTCCTGGGTGGGGCCGCTGGCTTCCCTGAGGACCGTGATGGGGATCTTGTCCTCGTGGAACTCCATCTGCGCGACCAGGATCGGGTCGAGGGCCTCTTCCGGCTCGACGGGCACCAAGATCGGGGCACCAGAGCTGATCTGGAGGGACCGCGCCCCGATGATGCGTGCTCGCTCGAAGCGGTTGATCTTGTCCGCGGAAGCAGCAGGCCTGGGCGGCATGGGCCCGCGAGAAGGTCTTCTCTTATTAAAACGGTGGGGGTCAGCTGTTGGCTTGACCCATCACGTTGCCGCGCGCGCAGGATGCGCACACCTGGGCCGCGTCGTCGACGACGTGGTCCTGACAGATGGGCGTCCCGCACATGCGGCAGGTGACCGCGGCGGGCTTGCTGCAGTATCCGCAGGTGCCAAGCGTCGCCATGGGGCCTGTTCAGGGGGCTCTCGGTGTAAAGCCCTTGCTCAGGCTCGCGGGGGCCATGGGGACAAGCTCTCCTGCGGGGCGGGGGCCGGTGGACCGGTCAGGCTTCGATGTGGATGAACCCGTCCTCGTCGCCTTGCTGGATCGCGGTGACGGTCCCGTCGATGCTGGCGTGGTGCACCTCGCTGAAGGTGCCCTCGTCGTTGATCGTGGCGATCGTGTCCCCTGTCGTGACCGTGTCCCCTTCGTCGACCTGGGGGATGCTGGGCGCGACGAGGCCCGCGAAACCGGGGTTGGAGATCAAGGGCACGTGCACGCGGTCGACGTCCAGGCGCGTGGGTTCGGTCTCCTTGTCTCCCTCGTCCCAGTCGTAGTCGCCGTTGTGGAGCACGTCGATGCGGCTTTGCACGCCGCCTTGTCGGACCTCGTCCACGGTGTCGCGGTCGAGCACGAGGATCGCATTGGTGCGCTTTCGCACGCCGAAGGCTTCGGGGTCTTCGACCTCGAAGCACCAGCCGGGCCCGCCGTCGGCGAGGACCTTGTCCTGTTCCTCGATCTCTTCGAGCGAGGTGCCGGCGGCTTCGAGCAGGGCCTCCATCGGGGTCCCCAGGGGCACGTCCAGGAACCGGTGCTCGGGCGCGTCCCCGTACACGTGCACGTACTTTCGCGTGACGGGCTCGCCCTCGGAGAGCATGCGGTACACCCAATACAGGGTCTCGGTGTTGTGGACGATCCAGTTGTGGTCCATGGGGAGGTCTTGCCCGACGCTTTCCCCGGTGGCCATGGCCAAGAGAGCCTTCTCCTTGCCGAAGTTGTAGTTGTCCGCGGTGTACGTGAACACGATCCCGCTTTCCTCGTCCGCGTCGAGGGGCAGATCCGCGATGGTGTACACGGACCCGTTGGTGACCTTCTCGAGCCGCTGGCTCCATTCGCGGTCCTTCTCCTTGGCCCCGATGACGATGAGATCGAAGACGCCCTCGTCGAGGAGCGCGTCGAAGAGCTCCCCGTACGCTTCGGCGTGCTCGCGGCCCAGCCACTTGTCGATGTAGTAGCCGGGTTCGCTTTCCTGGTGGTTCATCATCAGCCGCGTGGGGCCCCACTTGGCGTACGTGGGGAACCCGGCGCCGCCGGCGCCGGCGAGCCCGTGATCGCGGAGCTGGTCGACCAGCCTGTCCGGGTCAAGCGTAAGCGTCATGGCGGAGGTGACTCCGGCACGATGTTCGTAAGCCTTTCGGGTGACCGGGAGGCTCGCGAGAGAACGGACGCGGGGGCGATGCGGAGGGCAGGATTTGAACCTGCGAACCCCTATGGGAGCGGGTCTTGAGTCCGCCGCAGTTGGCCAGGCTATGCTACCTCCGCAACGTGCGGGCCAGGCCGAACCCCCCTCACCGGTTTAGCCTTAACGCTCCAGGGCGCGGAGGAGGGACGGTCCCCTGGTTGCGTGGGAGGGGAGGTGAGAAGAAGTGTGGAAGGGAGCTGGCCTCACTAGGAGGGGATGGGATGCACTTACCTAAGGACACCAGCCGGGCCCTTCCACACGCACACCTACAGAGGTGATAGTATTAGTGTTTTACGAAGAGTGTGCGAGGGTTACTCGGCCAATACCATCGAGACGACGTTGTTCCCACGCAGGATGACGGTCCCCAGGCGGCGGGTCCCCCCGTCGCTGGTCTCCTCGGTCTCTTCGAGGACCACGTTCATGTACTGGTCGTAACCCACGAACTCGCCCTCGAGCCTGCGCCCGTCCTTGAGGATCAGGCGCATCCGCTCGTCAAGGTGGTTCTCTAGGGCGTCAAGGGGCAGGACCATGGTTGGCGAACCGCCTTCCCCCTATAAAGGGTTCGAGTCCTAGGCTTCCCGGGAGGCCCAAAGCTCCTCGGGGAGCTCGTCGTAGACGGTATCGTCCTCTTCGACCTTCTCGAGCCGCTCGCGGAAGCGCTCGGCGTACCCGAGGATCTCGTCCTTGCGGAACATCCAGTAGTGGGTGCGCCACTCGCGTCCGTCGTAGAGGGTGGTCTCCTCTCGCTCGGTCGTGAGAAGGCCCCACTCCTCGAGCATGTAGAACAGCTGCCGGTCCTCCGGCTCGAGGACGTTGTCGATGATGCGATCGTTGAACCCGAAGATGTCCATCACGAACTCCGCATCTCGTTCAGCCTCCGAGGAGTTCAAGCCCGTTGTCTCCTCGATCGCGGACGAAAGGTCTTCGACGGTGATGATGTCGACCATGGGGGCTCCCACCACGCGGCTTCAAGCCGCACCCTTATTGTCCGACCTCCCTCGGTATATAAGTTTCGTGAGTAATGTTGGCGTGGCACCCTCTCCGTCAGCTTCCTCAGCCGCTCTGGCAGCTCCCCCACGCCCTCCGGGGCCGCTGGTGTTTTATAATGGGTCTCCGGTGGGACGAGCATGACGCAGTGGCACGGTCAAGCCGGTCGCAAAGCCAGCGGGGGACGCAACCCCGCCCACCGGGGCAAACGCCGCTCCGAGCTGGGAAGCGACCCGGACCCGACCACCATCGGGGACGACAAGCGAACCACGATCCGCACCCGCGGCGGAAGCCAGAAGGTCCGACTCGTCGAGGCAGAGACCGCGACCGTGATCGACCCCTCCACCGGGGACGCGACACGCAGCGACATCGAGACCGTGGTCGAGAACGAGGCCAACCCGCACTACGTTCGACGGAACATCATCACCAAAGGCGCCATCATCCGGACCGCCGACGGGGACGCCCGCGTCACCTCACGGCCCGGGCAAGACGGCTCCGTGAACGCGATGCTCCTCGAGGACGCGTGACCCCGGAGGCGACGCCGTGGTCTCCCGCACGGACGAGGTGTACGTCCTCTACCCCGCCTACTTCGACGCCGACGAACCCCGTGGGACTCGACGCGTCCCCCAAGACGTAGCCGTGGACGCTCCCACAGCGGACGAGATCGCGAAAGCCTGCGCCAAGCTTCGCCTGCAACCCACGCTCGAACCCTCCAAACACCACCCCTCCCGCTGGCACGAAGGCGAAGGCCGCGTGCTCGTGCCCGTGCGAGGGTCCAAAGCGGTGCTCCTGCGCCAGATCGCAGACAAGCTCAACGAGCTCCGCAGCGCCTAACCCCGCCACGCGTCCACCCACTCCAGCACGCCCCCCATCCCATCCCCCTCCACCACCGCGTCCGCGGCAGACGCCACCTCCGGTGACTCCGGTTCGAACGCGACCGAGAACCCCACCTGCTCGAACACGGGCACATCGTTGGACCCGTTGCCCACATGGCACACCTCCCCCGGCGCGATCCCCTCCCGGCGCAACCGCTCCAACAAGAACCGCTCCTTCTCGAACGCATGCCTCTGGACCGGCCCGATCCGATCCCCCCAACGACGCGTCCTCGACACCACGCCCGAGCCCACCCCCCATGGCTCGATCACCTCCACCGCCCAATCCGGCTGATCCGTCACCGCCCACACCCTCAAGCCCCGATCCCTCAGCGCCCCCACTGCCTCCTCGATGTCCGGCAACCACGGCCCCCCCCGCAGCGCAGCCTGCACCCGGTCGACCTCGCGATCCAAGAACAGACGGTACTCCGCCCGGAACGTCGTCTCCAAGCTGATCACGCCCCGGAAATACAGATCGTCGAAGAACCCGACCTCCTCCCCGAACCCCAGCCCGTCCGCCGCCGCCTGGAACACCGTGGACCGGATCAAGGTCCCGTCCACATCCAGCGAGACAACCTTCACGACCCCCCCACCCCGTTCAAAGACTCAAACCCTTGTACTCCCTGCCCCCCCACGGATGACGCTTGGACGGCACCCCCCCTCGCTCGTGCTCGCCCCGATCGACCAAGGCGTCCGCAACGTGGGAGGACGCGACGGAACCCGCGAAGGCCCCCAGGCCCTGCTCGAAGCCCTCGAAGAAGAATCCCGCCTGCCTTCGGCCGTCAACGTACGCACCGTGCCCGTCACCAACCAACCCGACACCCTCGAAGAGGACCTCGACGCCCTCTCCCGGGCCGTGCAGGACGTCCTCATGGACGACAGGACCCCAATCATCCTCGGCGGCGACCACGGCACCACGTACGCCTCCGTCCGAGGCGCCGCCCGCGCCCACCCCAGCCTGGGCGTCTGCTACCTCGACGTCCACTACGACATGCGCCCCCACGAACCGCGACACACCAGCGGATCCAGCTTCCGCCGCCTGCTCGACGAAGGCATCGTGCCCCCCTCCCGGCTTGCCCCCCTCGGGATCCAACCGCCCTCCCCGGACGACCCCGAAGGCACCACGGCCCAGCTAGCCCAGTACGCCAAGGACGCCGGCGTCAGCTGGGTCCCCCTCGACCAAGCCAAGAAGCAAGGCCCCGGGCGCCTAGCCCGCGAACGCATGAACCAGGGCGCATGGTACGCCTCGTTCGACACCGACGCGCTTAGCCAAGAGCACGCGCCCGGCGTCTCCGCCCCAGGGCCCAACCGGTTCACGCCGGCCGAGGCCCGGTCGTTCCTGGACGCCGCCGTGGACGAGGCGATCGCTCTCGACATCGTCGAATACGCCCCCCGGTTGGACACCCAGGGGAGGACACGCGAGACGCTCGTGGACCTGCTCGGGCACGTGCTCGACCGGCTGCCGCGCTAAATCACGAGGCCCGCATCCTCGAGCGCTTTGAAGATGCCTTCGGGGTCCTCGATGAAGGAGACGCGCTCCTGGGATGCGCTGTTCGACGTGGACGCGAGCACGCTAACGGAGTACTGGCCCGGCAGGTAGGCGATGCTCGTGGACCCGCCCGGCTCGGTGACCTGGATGTCCCCCGGCGAGAGGTCGATCAGGGGGGCCGGGACCTCGGTGTGGAAGAAGCCGTCCTCGTCCGTGGTCGCGGTCCATTCGAAGTACTCGAGCGCCAGGCTTCCCAGGGCGTCCCGGGGGCCGTGGTACGTGGCGGACAGGTCCAGCTGCCAGTTCAGCATGGGGGTCTCTTGGCACCAGGAGGCTTGTCCGGTCGCGAAGACGGCCTCGAAGGGGTCGTGGTACGTGGTCGTGTCGTTGGCCCCGTCGAGAACAAGGGGCGGGTTCTCGCGGTCCGTGATGTGCACGTCGGCGAGGCTCACGGGCGCGTTGGCGAGCACGAAGGTGTCCTCGAGGAGACCGTCGAGCGAGAAGTCCCCGGTCTCGATGGTCGGTTGGCCGCCGCAGACGCCTTGGATCTGGTACCCGTCCCCGACGGACCAGGTGCTCGCGGGGAGGGTGGCCTCAAAGGTGCACCCGCCGATGTCCCACTGGTCGTCGCCGCCTGCCAGGCGGATGCTGTACCCGGTGAACTGGTTGGTGAAGTTGAAGTGGAAGGTGGGTTCGTCGACGGGGCATTGGCCGTCGGGCAGCTCGGGCTCGAGGATGATCTCGTGCTCGGAGGCGGCCGTCACGCGAAGGGACAGGAAGTCCTGGTCGGTGGCGCCGTCCTCGGTCTCGAGGGTGGCGCTCACGTCGACGTGTTTGGGTTCGTCGAACGTGACCGTGATGGACGGGTCCGTGGTGGTTTCCTGGTCCCCGTCGATGTCCCAGTCGACGTGGTCGACGGTGCGGGTCCCGTCGTAGGTCATGGTGAACTCGACCTGCTGGCCCACGCTGGGCGCTTGGGGGGAGGCGTGGAGTTGCGCGTTGAGCGGGGGCACGTTCACGGTCATCGACACGGTCTCGGTCGTGCTTGCCCCGTTGACATCCGTGACGGTCACGGTGGTGGTGAAGGACCCGTCGTCGGGGTAGGCGTGCGTGACGGTGGATTGGTTGCCTGCTTGGTTGCCGTCCCCGAACGTCCAGTTGTACGTGAGGCCTGCGTCGGGCCCGTCGGGGTCCGTCGCGTCGGCGTCGAACGTGACGCTTTCACCGGTCTCGACGGTGGTCCCGGGGCTGACGGTGATATCGACTTCGGGCGCTTCGTTCACGGTGATGGGCATGCTTCCCGTGATGTTCCGCTCGGTGGTGCCGTCGTCGTAGGTGACGTGGATGTTGAGGTCGGTGTCTCCGGGTTCCTCGAAGAGGTGCAGGATCGTCTTCCCGGTGCCGATGAGCGTGTCCTTGAACCATTCGATCTTGGTGGTGGCGTTGTCCGGGTCGTCGAGGAGGACCTCGAGCTCGACCTCGACGCCGGCTTCGACCGTGTCCGGCGTGATGCCCAGGATCGACGGGGGCTCGGCCAGCACGAGCACCTTCAGTTCGAGCGTGACGCGGGCCCCGTTGTCGTCCGTGATCTCGAGCATCAGGTCCACGATGCCTTGAGCGTCCCAGGCGCAGGTGACCGTGAGCGGGTCCTCGGTGGCTTCGCAGGCGTCCGTGTCCTCGAGATCGAGGACGACGCCGGTGTCTGCGTTGCGGACCTTCCAGTCCGCGGTGGTCTGGTTCCCTTCGGGGTCCCAGACGTCCGCGTCGACGGTGAGGGGGTCCCCCGTCTCGCGGGCGGTCTCCTCCACGGTGCCTTCGCCGGGAACGCTGAGGGCTCCCTCGGGGGGGTGGTTGACGGTGATCTCGCGCGTGACGGTCACGGTGGACCCCACGTCGTCGGTCACGTTCACCTCCAACAGGTGATCACCGGGCGTCTCGAAGACGTGGTCGAAGCTGAGGCCCTCCTCGGTGTCCCCGTCGGGCAGCACCCACGTGGCCGTCTTGGCCCGCGTGACGCTTTCCACGGTGGCCGTGAAGGTGACCTCCTCGCCCGGGTTCGGGAAGGGTGGGTCCATCTGGACCTTAACGTCGGGAGGCGGGGGGTCCACGAGGATCATCCGCTCGTGCGTGCCCTGGTCACCGTGCTCGTCCGTGACCGTGAGCGTGACGGAGACGAGCCCGAAGTCGGGGAACGCGACGTCCACGCTCTCGCCCGTGAGGGGGTCGGTCACGCCGTCGATCTCCCATTCGTGTTCGACGACGTCGCCGGTCCCGAACGTCTCCGTGGTGCTGGTGAGCGTGGCGGTCTCGCCGGCCACGGGCGTCTCTGGGGTGATCTCGAAGGACGCGTTGGGGGGTTTGTTCTCGACGTGCACGGTCTCCTTGGCCTCGGATCGAAGCCCGTCCTCGTCGGTCGCGACGACGGTCACGTCGTGGTCTCCAAGCGCGGGGAACGCGTGCTCGACGGTCTCGCCCGCAAGCTGCGTGCCGTCTGGGAAGGTCCATTCGATGGACTCCACGTCGCCTTCGCGGTCCGTAAGGCCCGCTGTGAACGCGACCGTCTCGGTCTCCTCTGGCGTCAGGGGGGACCAGGAGATGGATAGCTCGGGCGGCGTGTTCTGGATCGTGATCGTCTCGGTGTGCGTGTCCTTTTGGCCTTCGACGTCGACCACGCTGAGCTCGACGTCGTAGCTGCCGGGCGCATCGAAGGCGTGCGTGGGGTTGCGCACCTCGGCGGTGGACCCGTCGTCGAAGTCCCAGTGCCAGGACCGGATCGCGATCTCGTGCGTGGACTCGTCCTGGAAGTCGATCTCCTCCCCGGACGCGGGGTCGAGGGGGTCGTAGGAGAACGACGCCTCGGGGGCATCCGTGAGGCCGGGGCCTCTCGGCAAGGGCACGGTCGCGGAGACGCGGCCGTCCTCCGTGATCTTCTCGTCCCCGATGCTCACCGACCCGTAGCCCTCCAGGTGCAACCGGTCGTGCGGCGCATCGGCGCCCACGAGGGCGACGAAGCCGACGTAATCGGTCAACGTGAGCGTGGTCCCCGCTTCCAGGGGGAACAGGTTGGCTCCCACGCTCAAACGAGCCACGCGGTCGACGTCCGAGGCCAACCCGATCTTGACCTCGTCGAAGCTGCCGCCGCCTTCGTAGCCCCGGGTGAGGATCCGGTCGTCCAGGCTCACCGAGTCCACGGGAAGCGGGTCCGCGTCCGCATCGTTCGTGGTGACCAGGGGAGCGTTGGGGGGCTGGATGCTCACGTCCGTGGCCGTCCCGTGCACGCTCACGTCGCTTCCCAGCGGCGCTTCGTCGAGCGTGACTGTCCCCGTGATGTGCTTGAGCGTCACGACGGCGCCCGGCGGCACCTCCAACCGTTCGCCGCCGAACGTGATCATGGCGGGCCGCTCCAGCGTGGACGCCACGCCCGTGACGCGATCGACCTTCCCGTCCAGCGTGACCGGGGCCATGCTGGAGCCCTCGCTCGTGACGGGCTCGTACAAGGTCAACCCGTCCACCTCGATGGGGACCGGGGCTTGCGCGATGGCCTCGAGACCGTCCTCGCCCAACCGCTCGACCGCCACCACGTCGTCCCCTGCCGGCGCCATGATCGAGCTGAACAAGAAGAGCGCGCTAGCGAGAAGCCCGACCAGTTCTTTCAACCCAATCATCTAAAGCCCCCGGGGTAAGCCAACCAGTCACTGTAAGTGACGGACACCCTGTTAACGGACCCTTTGTCACGCGCGTGACAACAGCCTAAGCGTGCCCCGGTCCCCCGCAGCCGAGAGACGTGCACAAACTCTAAACGCGAGACCCGCTTCAACGTCCGTGGCCCGACCCTCCCGGCCTGGTGATGCCATGAGCGACAACGAGGACATCCAGAACGCGCGGGACGCCTGGCGCGACGCCTACCAAGCGCAAGGGGAACGAGACGGCCTGTTCAAGACCACCTCCAGCAAGGACGTCCCGCCCCTTCGCGACCCCACCGATCTCGACGATTGGGACCCCAGCCAGGAACTGGGCGTCCCCGGCGAGTACCCGTTCACGCGCGGCGTCTACGAGACCATGTACCGGGGGCGGTTGTGGACGATGCGCCAGTTCGCCGGGTTCGGGACCCCGCAAGAGACGAACGAGCGGTACCACTACCTGCTCGACAACGGCCAAACCGGGCTCTCCGTCGCCTTCGACATGCCCACCCTATACGGGTACGATGCGGACAGCGACTACGCGCTTGGAGAGGTCGGCAAGTGCGGTGTGAACGTCTCCAGCCTGCACGACATGGAGACCCTCTTCGATGGCATCCCGCTCGGCAAGGTGTCCACGAGCATGACGATCAACGCGCCCGCGCCCATGCTGTGGGCCATGTACCTAGCCATCGCGGAGAAACAAGGCGTGCCCTTCGAGCAGCTGCGCGGGACCGTCCAGAACGACATGCTCAAAGAGTTCATCGCGCAGAAGGAATGGGTGATGGGCCCCGAGAAGAGCATGAAGCTCGTCACGGACACGATCGAGTACGCCGTCGAGAACACGCCCAAGTGGAACGTCATCAGCATCAGCGGATACCACATCCGGGAAGCCGGCAGCACCGCCGCGCAAGAGCTCGCGTTCACGCTCGCCGACGGCATGGAGTACGCCCGCTGGGCCGTCGAGCGCGGCCTCGACCCGGACGACTTTCTGCCCCAGTTCAGCTTCTTCTTCAACAGCCACAACGACCTGTTCGAAGAGGTCGCCAAGTTCCGCGCCGCCCGCCGCATCTGGGCCGACTTCACCCGAAACGAGCTCGGCGCCGAGAACGAACGCTCCTGGAAGCTCAAGTTCCACACGCAAACCGCCGGCTGCTCGCTCACCGCGCAACAACCCCTCAACAACATCGTGCGCACCACGATCCAAGGCCTCGCGGCCGTGCTCGGCGGCACGCAAAGCCTCCACACGAACAGCTACGACGAGGCGCTGGCGCTTCCCACGGAACAAGCCGCCCGCGTCGCGCTGCGCACCCAGCAGATCCTCGCGCACGAAAGCGGCGTCGCCAACACGATCGACCCGCTGGGCGGAAGCTACTACGTGGAATGGCTCACCGACGAGATGGAAGAAGAAGCCCGAGCGTACTTCGACGAGATCGACTCGCACGGAGGCGTGCTCCCCGCCATCGAGAAAGGCTACTTCCAGCGAGAGATCGCCAACGCCAGCCACACCTTCCAGCAAGAGGTCGACGAAGGGGACCGCGTCATCGTGGGCGTCAACGACTTCACGAAAGGGAACGACGAGGACGAGGTCGAGATCCTGCACATCGACGCCGAGAACGCGCAAGAGCGCCAAACCCGCCGCATCGAACGCGTCAAAGACGAGCGCGACGACAAACGCGTCCAGGACGCCCTGCACGCGTTCGAAGCCGCCTGCAAAGACGGCAAGAACGAGATGCCCTACATCCTCGACTGCGTGAAAGCCTACGCCACGCTCGGCGAGATGTGCGAGGTCTGGCGCCGCGTGTACGGGGAATACCGCGAAGACGCCGTCATCTAGGCCCCCACGCATCCCACCGCCAGGACCCCCCCACAACGAGTTCCCCAGAACAACCCGCCCCCTCCCAGCGCATCCTACGACACGTGCGAGACGTAATCCCCCCGCTTTACCCGCCCGAACCCCCCCACCGACCCCCTCCACGCGTACAACCACGCCTGCACCACGCGAGCCTCCCCCACCAGCTCCACCGGCCGCTTGACCCGCTCGTACGGTCCCGGCTGGTCCCCCCGCGCGCCCTCGAACCGATCCAACCGCTCCAACGCCACGCCTGGCCCAGACAACGCGTACACCTCCCCCACGACCGCGCCCGGCTCATCCACCCGCATCACCGGGAACGCCCCCGCATCGAACAACCGCCCCCGAGCCCGCGCCACAGCCACGAACTCCCCCCACGCCTCCAGCACCCGCCGGCCCTCGTTCCGGAACCCCTCCCTGAGCGTCCCGTACACGAACACGAACTCGCCACCCCCCTCGCCCACGACCCAACCCCCCCAAGGCAGGCCTACGCGTCCTCGCCCACGGACCCCTCGTCCACGACGACCTGATCGATCTCCGTGTGCCGCCGCACCAGCTCGCCGCAAAGCTTCACATTGCGCCCCCCCTTCCCGATGGCGCGGCCCTTGTCCCGCGGGTGCACCTTCACGCGCGCCACGCGCGTCCCGTCCTTGCGCTCCTGCATCTCCACGCCCTGCGTATCATGCGGACGGAAGTAGTTCAACACGAGCTGCTCGGGGTCCTCGTCGAACGCGACCACGTCGATCGTCATCCCCATCTTGTCCCGGATGTCCTGCAAGCGCGAGCCGCCCTTGCCCACGGCCTTGCCCACCTGCTCCTCGGGGATCAGCACGATCAACCGCTCGTCCTCCTTGGACTCGACCAGGTCGATCACGTCCACGCCCGAGAGCTCCTCGAACGTGGACAACAAGCGCATGGACCGGAGATCGATCTTCCGTTCCGGCATCGTCACGCGTCAGCGCTTGGCGGCTTTGAGGATCTCGCTCTCGCCGGGGTCCAGGATCGCGGCCGTGGCCACGGCGAACGGCTCGCCCAGGGCGGGCCCCAGCTCCACGTTGGTGCCCTGGAACTCGACCACGGGCACCTTGTGATCCTCGGCCTCGGCCAGGATGTCGGCGCGGGCCTCCTCGGGAAGGTTCCGAGAGAGGACCACGGCTTCGGCCTCGTCACCCGTGACGGCCTCCGTGGCCTCCTTGAGGCCCAACTCGACGCTTCCGGTCTTCGCTGCGGTTCTCAACGCTCGGGAGATGTCTACCATTCCAGCTTCCTCCTATCCGATCGGGTCATCCGGTCTCCTCTTGCGCGGCTTCCACGGGCTCGCCCTCCTCAGGCTCCTCGGGCTCCTCGCCCTCGCCTTCCGTGCCTTCCTCGTCCTCCTCCAACAGGCCGGCCTCGCGCTTCTCATCCTGCGTCATCAGGTGCTCGGGGATCTCGGGCATCTCGACCTCCGGCATGTCCACGTCCCGGAAGACGTCCGTGCTTGCGGACAGCTGCACGGCGCCGGTGCCCAGCTTGACGGGCTGACCGACGATCACGTTCTCGGCGACGCCCTTGAGCTCGTCCTTCTCCCCGATGATGGCGGCCTCGAGCAGGTGGTTGACCGTGATCTCGAACGCGGCGCGGGCCAGCACGCTGGGTTTCTCACCGCTGATGCCGTGCCGCCCGATCGGCCGGATGGTGCCGTCCGCGGTCATCACGTCCGCGACCAGCATCAGGTGACGCCGGTCCACGTTGAGGCCTTGCTCCTTGAGCGTGTGGTTAGCCTCGTGGATGATGCCGCGGCGGGCCGCCTCGATGCCGAGCACGTCGTACAACTCGCGGAAGTTGTTCGTGGTCGTGCGCGTCGTGTCGACGCCGTCCACGGCCATCACGGCGGCCAGGTTGGAGCCCTCCGTGTAGATGACCCACTCGCCCCCGTCCTCGCGGATGATGACGCGTTCGATGTCGCTGATGCCCTTGATCTTGAGGCCTCGGATCTCCTCGCTGATCTCCAAAAGCTCCCGGTAGGAGGATTCCTCGGGCGTGACCTCGTAGGCGCCCTCCTCCTCGACGACGGTCGCGTCCGAGAGGTTCTCCCGGATGCTTTCCCCGATCAGCTCCCGGTCCATGTGCTTGCGGTCCAGGTGCCGCTTCACGGGGCGCACCGTGACGGTGCCGGTGCCCAGGTCGATGTCCACATCCGCGATGTCCTTGAGCAGCGTCGTCTCGATCTCGCTTGCGATCTTCTCGACGTCCTCCTCGGTCTCCTGGACCTCCTCCTCCAGGTAGACCTCCATCATGGGCGTCGAGGGGGTCCGCCGGGCGTCGACGACCTCGATCAGGCGAGGAAGGCCCAGCGTCACGTTGATCTCGGCGACGCCCGCGAAGTGGAAGGTCCGCATCGTCATCTGCGTGCCGGGCTCGCCGATGCTTTGCGCGCCCATGATGCCGGCGGCCTCGGTCGGGTCCATGAGGTTGGACTCGTAATCCCGCTCGCAGCGGCGCAGGATCTCCTTGAGCTCGTCCTTGGTCCCGTTGACCTCCTCCCAGCGTGAGGCGATGTCGCCGACGACCTTCACGGGGAGGTCCACGTCGTCCAGATCCTCCATGATGTCGAGGATCTCCTCCTCGGTGTCGGTGTACTCTCTTACGGGGTACTGCTCCTCGGCGGGGATCACCTCGATCCCCATGTCGGCCGGGCGCAGGGGCTCGTCCCCGACCTCCTGCTTGATGCTTTGGGCCAGGCTGGAGTGCACGCCCTCGATGAGGGCCAACTCTGCGGTCGTGGCCCGTCGGAGGTCGTAGATGGTCCGGTAGCCGGCTTCCCAGATGTTCTGGCTCTTCTTGACGCCGATGCCGTCGAACTGCTGGAACTCCTTGAGGGCCTCGTCCTCGTTGATGACCTGGTCCTTGATGCGCTCGGCGAGGGCTTCGCCGACGTTGTCGATGTTGGCCAGCTGAGGGTAGGGGATCTCCTTGAAGTCCTCCTTGCTGGTGAACCCGGCCTCGGAAAGGGACTCGGCGGCCTCGGGCGTCATGCCCTGTAGGTCCATCAAGTTGGCGACCTGGTCGGGCACGGCTTTGACGGCTTGGATCTCGTCCAAGCCCTCCTTGATGGCCTCGGCGAGTTTCGGGCCGATGCCCTCGGCCTCCGCGATGTCATCCGTGCTCGACTCCTCAAGGTCCTCGAGCGTCTCGAACCCGGCCTCGTACAGGGCCTCGGCTTTGAGCTTGCCGATGCCCGGGAGCTCGCTGAACGTGCCCACGATGTCGTCCTTGGACCGCTCCTCGTCCTCGGCCATCACTCGCCACCTCCCTCGAAGTCCTCAGGGTCGCTGATGTCCATCTCGTCCTGCAGGGAGCGCACGAGCTCGGCTTCCTCGCTGTCGAAAGCGGCCTCGTCCGCGAGGTCCTCGGCGGAGTCCTCCTCCTGCGTTTCGCCGAGCACATCGCTCATGATGCCGGCGATGTTCACGGCCCGGCCGCGGTGGCTTTTCGTCGGGTCGACCCCGTCCTCGCCGTACTCGAACTGGATGATCGTGCCCACCGTGTTGCGCACGGTGCCGTCGTAGTCCACGCGCAGATCCTCCAGCGCGTTGATCAATCGGCGCTGCATGTACCCGCTGCGCGCGGTGCGGACGGCCGTGTCGACCAACCCCTCGCGTCCGCCCATGCTGTGGAAGAAGTACTCGGTCGGGGTCAGCCCGTCCTTGTAGCTGTTCTCGACGAAGCCCTTCGCGTCTGCTCCCAGATCGCCCTTCGGGAAGTGAGGCAGCGTCCGCTCCTCGTACCCGCGCGTGATCCGCTCGCCTTGAACGGCCTGTTGACCCACGCACCCGGCCATCTGGGACAGGTTGAGCATGCTGGCCCGGGCCCCGCTGCGGGCCATCACGACGGCCGCGTTCTCGACGCCCAGGTGCTCGTCCGCGATCTCCCCGGCTTTGTCGCGGGCCTGGCCGAGCGCTTGCATGATCTTCAGCTCCATGGTCTCCTCGAGCGAGCGGCCGGGGATCTGATCGAGCTCCTCGTTCTCGAACTTCTCGATGATCTCCCGCACGTTCTGGCGGGCGTCCTCGACGCCTTCCCGGATCTCCTGCTTGGCCTCGTCCGGGATGTCCTCGTCGTCGATGCCCGTGGAGAACCCGTTGCGCATGATCGCGCCCAGGGTCAACCGCGTCATCTTGTCGATGAACTCGCGCGCAGCCGCGGTCCCGTACTCGCGGATGATGCGGTTCACGATCTCCCCGGCGAACGCGCCGATGCTCTTCTCGTCCATGGTGCCGGCAAGAAGCTGACCGTCCTCGATGGCGACGTACCCGTCCTCTTCGCACCCTTCACCCGTCTCCGGGTCCCAGGCCTCGCAGTCCGTGTGGGGACAGATCTCGGCGCGGTACCGCATGTTCAGCCCGTCGGGCAGGATCTGGCTGAAGATCTGCTTGCCCGTCCAATAGGCCGTGCCGTCCTCGACGGTGTACGGGTCGGGCAGCGTGCCCGTGAACCGGGCTCGCGAGAGGACACGAAGCGCCTCCTTCTTGCTGAACAGGTTCACCTTGTGGGTCAGGATGAAGGCGCCGCTGATCTCGTCGTGGATCGCGCCCACGATCGGGCCTCCGAACCGTGGGGACATGATGTGCTCTTGCACCCGCATGAGCACCTTGGCCTCGGCGCGGGCCTCCTCGCTTTGCAGCACGTGCAGGTTCATCTCGTCCCCGTCGAAGTCCGCGTTGTAGGGCGGGCAGACGGCCAGGTTGATGCGGAATGTCTTCGCGGGCATCACGCGCACCTCGTGCGCCATGATGCTCATCCGGTGCAGGGACGGTTGACGGTTGAACAGCACGATGTCTCCGTCGACGAGGTGCCGCTCGATCTCGTACCCGGGCTCCAGGCGCAACGCGAGGTTCTCGGCGTTGAGCTCGGTGACCTTCAGCCGGCGCCCGTCGGGGCGGACCACGTAGTTGGCTCCCGGGTGCTCGTTGGGACCCTTCCTCACGAACTCGCGAGCGAGTTCGATGTTGTACGGGGTCACGTTCAAGGGCACGGTCAGCTCGCGCGCGGCGGACTCGGGCACGCCGACGTCGTTGATGCTGATGTTCGGGTCGGGGCTGATCACGGTGCGCGCGCTGAAGTTGACGCGCTTGCCGCTGAGGTTCTGCCGGAACCGACCCTCCTTGCCTTTCAACCGTTGGCTGAGCGTCTTAAGGGGCCGACCGCTGCGATGCCTCGCGGGCGGGATGCCGCTGGATTCGTTGTCGATGGCGGTCGTGATGTGGTACTGGAGAAGCTCCCAGAGGTCCTCCACGATCAATTGGGGCGCGCCCGCGTCGCGGTTCTCTTGCAGGCGCTGGTTGATGCGGAGCACGTCCACGAGCTTGTGCGTGAGGTCGTCCTCGCTGCGTTCGCCGCTTTCCAGCGTGATGCTGGGCCGCATCGTGACCGGCGGCACGGGCATCACGGTGAGCACCATCCACTCGGGCCGGGCCACGTCCGGGTTCAACCCGAGAAGCTCGGCCTCGTCGCTTCGCACGCGCTCGAGCCACTCGCGCACGTCCACGGGCGTGAGTTTGTGCCCTTCCTCGCGGTACGTGGAGGGCTTGTCGAAGGTGACCTTCTGCTGGACCTCGCCGCAGTGGACGCACTCGTCCCCGCTGGACTTCTTGGTGTCCTTGACGATGCCCTTCTTGATCAGCTCCCACACGTCGCGCTTCTGCTCGCGCCATTCGTTGAGCTCTTCCTTGTACTCCTCGATCTCGGTGTCCGGGGCGAGCATGCGCCCGCAGTTGCGGCACGTGGAGCGCAGGATGTTCCGGATCATCCAGTTGTATCCGACGTGGATGACGGGCATGGCCAGGTCGATGTGGCCGAAGTGGCCCGGGCAGTCCCCGACCGTGTTGCCGCAGGTCTTGCAGCGGAGCCCGGGCTCGATGACGCCCAACCGGGGGTCCATCAGCCCCATCTCGATGGGGAACCCGTCGTCGTCGTACGTGTCGGCCGTGATGATCTTCGTGGCCGACATGGAGCGGATCTCTTGGGGGGAGAGCATCCCGAACTGGATGTTCCCGATTTTCTTGGGCGTGTTGGGCACCATCATGTTAGATCAGGTCCTCCAGGTTCAGTCGGGGGGCCAGGCAGAGGGATTTGAGCTCGTCGAGCAACAGCTTGAACGCGTAACTCATCTCGACGGGGTACACCTCGGCGTCCTCGCCGCAGTTCTGGCAGCGGGTGAAGCCGCGCCGGTCCTCGAAGGCGACCTGCCCGCATTCCTTGCATACGAGGACCTCGACCTTGTCGGATTCGTCGAGCAGGCGGTCCTTGATGACCATGGCGGCGCCGTGCCCGATCAGGCAGTCTCGCTCCATCTCTCCGAAGCGTAGCCCGCCGTCGCGTGCGCGGCCCTCGGTGGGCTGGCGGGTGAGGATTTGCACGGGCCCGCGGGAGCGAGCGTGCAGCTTCCCGGCGACCATGTGGTGCAGCTTCTGGTAGTAGATGGGGCCCATGAAGATGTCCGACTCGAAGCGTTCGCCGGAGATGCCGTCGTACATCTCCTCGCGCCCGCTGTGGTGGAACCCGTTCTCCATCAGGCCCTCGCGCAGGGCGTCCTCGGGTTCCCCGTCGAAGGGCGTCCCGTCGACGTTTCTGCCTTCCAGGCTTCCAAGCTTGCCGCCGATCATCTCGAGCACATGCGCGACGGTCATGCGGGAGGGGATCGCGTGCGGGTTGATGATGACGTCCGGTTGGCGTCCGTCGGGGGTGAAGGGCAGATCCGCGGGGTCGGCCAACAGGCCCATGACGCCCTTCTGGCCGTGACGGCTTGCGAACTTGTCCCCCAGTTCGGGGATGCGCTCGTCGCGTACCTTGACCTTGACGAGCTTGCTTCCTCCCTCGGACTCGGTGAACATCACGCTGTCCACGGTGCCTTTCTCCCCGTGGCGGACGGTGACGCTGGTCTCGCGTCGCTTTTGCGGCGTCAGGAAGTCCTGGGGTTCCTCGAGGAAGCGGGGCGGGCTGGTCTTCCCGATAAGCACGTCGCCGCTTTCGACCTCCTGCTCGGGCGCGATCAGGCCGTCCTCGCCGAGGTTCGCGTAGGCTTCCTCGGGGCGCACGCCTTTCACGTCGGGGGAGGGGATCTCGAAGTGGTCCTCTTGGCCCCCGGGGTAGCGGCGTTCCTCGCTGCTGTAGGCTCGGAAGAAGGACGAGCGGGCCAGGGCGCGTTCGACGCTGGCCCGGTTGAACACGAGCGCGTCCTCCATGTTGTAGCCCTGGTACGGTGCGATGGCGAGCATGAAGTTCTGGCCGGCGGGGCGCTCGTCGAAGTTGATGTAGTCCAAGCCTTGGGTCCGGACGAGGGGGGCTTGCGGGTAGTACATCACGTGGCCGCGCGTGTCGGGCCGCGTGCGGTAGTTGGCTTGGCCCAGGCCGATGGATTGCTTGCCCATCCCGGCGCCCATGGTGATGCGCGGGCTGGAGTTGTGCTCGGGGTAGGGCACGATGTTCGCGCTGATGCCGAGGATCACCATGGGGTCGATCTCCATGTGCGTGTGCTCCTCGGTGACGTCGTCCTCTGTGAGCGCGATGTAGAGGTTCTCTTCCTCGTCGGCGTCGATGTACTCGACGATGCCTTCGCGCAGCAGGTCCGACCAGTCCATCTCACCGTCTCGCAGCTGCTGGATGTGCTGGTCCGTGATGCGGGGGTCGCCGTCTTCGACGACGACGGCCGGTCGTCGGAGGCGTCCGGAGTCCGCGTTGATGTAGATGTCCCCGGTCTCGTCGTCGATGCGCGCGTTGACCTCCTCGGTGAGGAGGCCTTGACGTCGACGTTGCTTGATCTTCTCGAAGAGCTCGTCGGGGTTCTCGTGCAGGCCTACGATGTCCCCGTTGAGGAACACGCGGGCTCCTTCGATGTCGGCCATTTACTGTTCACCTCCGGTGAGTTCGGAGAACTCCAGCGGTTGCACGCCCAGATCGTAGAGGCTGTGCCGGATGTCCTCCGTGTCGGCGCCTTCGCTGATCTCGGTGGCGAGCGCCATGTTCTTCACGAGCCCGCAGTTGGGTCCTTCCGGGGTCTCGTTGGGGCAAAGCCGTCCCCATTGGGTCGGGTGCAGCTCGCGCGCGTCGAAGTGGGGTTGGCTGCGGGTAAGCGGTGAGACGACGCGGCGGACGTGGCTGAGCGCGCTCAGGTTGGCGGTGCGGTCGAGCAGTTGGCTGACGCCGCTGCGGCCGCCGACCCAGTTCCCGGTGGCCAGCGCGTGCAACAGGCGCTGGGAGAGCACGTCGCTTCGCACGGCGGTGGAGACCTTGAGCTCGCGGTTGCGGGAGTGGGCCCGTTCGAGCTGGTACTTGATGTCCTTGGCCAGTTGCGTGAACGCGACGCGGAACAGGTCCTCCATGAGGTTCCCTGCCATCTTGAGGCGCTTGTTCGCGTAGTGGTCCTTGTCGTCCTCTTCGATGTGGTCCAGGGAGAGCTTGAGCACGCTGCGGGCCATGCGGCCGAGGAAGACGGCCTTCTTGAGGCGCTCGTGCGGTTCTTCTCCCAGGTGCGGGAGAAGGGTGCGGTCCATCAGGGACTCGGCGCGTTGGCGGCGGTACTCGCGGGCTTGTCCGCCTGCAAGCTTGCGGCCGAGGAACTCGATGGCGTCGTCCTTGCTGGAGACGTCGTGCTCTTCGCGGGCGTCCTCGATGTTCGCGAGGACGGTGGGCATCATGTCGGGGTGCGTGACGACGGCCTTGACGAGCTCCTCGTCGGTCTCGAGGCCTAGCGCGCGCATGAACACGATCAGGGGGATCTGATTGCTGGCGTTGGGCACGTCCACCATCAGGGACCCGTCGCGTTTCTTCTCGACGCTGATCAGGGCCCGGTACCCGTCGCGTTGGCTGAAGACCTTGGCGACCTCGACCTGGCGCCCGTACCGCTTCTTGAACTCGACCATGACGCGGTTGGGGGCCAGATCCTCAAGCGAGATGAGCACGCGCTCGCTGCCGTTGACGACGAAGTAGCCGCCGGGGTCCAGCGGGTCCTCCTGCAGGCGCCGCAGCTCGTCGTGGTACTCCTCGTCCGTGTAGGAGGCGTTCTGGAGGTCCTCCAGGTTGTCTTTGATGAGGTTGCACCGGGAGCTTTTCACCATGATGGGCAGGTTCCCGATGTTGACCTCTTCGGGCTCGTGCTCGATGCCTTCGAGCACCGGGATGAACTCCATGAACACGGGCGCGTCGTACGTCATATCGCGCAGGCGTGCCTCCATGGGGGTCAGGTAGTCGGTGGATCCGTCGGCTTCCTTGCGTTGGGGTCGACCCACGCGGATCTTGCCCAGCTTGACCTTGTAGCCTTCCACGTCGGTCTGGACGATGCCGTCCGGCGTCTCGTCGTCGCCGACGCTGATGTTGTCGACGACGCGCTGGATCCAGTTGTCGACGAAGTCGTTGTAGGAGGCGAGGTGGTGGTTGGCTACGCTTCGCTCGTCGAAGAACGCGTCGACAAGTTCACGCATGTTAGGCCTCCACGCACAGGCGGTACGCGACGGCTTCTCCAGCGGTCTCGCTTTTCCTCGTGATCTTGAGCACGTCCCCCGGGCGGGCTCTCACGCTGAGGGCGCCGGGATCCGTGTTCAGGATCCGCGGGAGCTGCTCGAGGGAGATGTCGTACTCGTCGAGCACCTCCTCGATCTCCTCCTCGGAGAGCACCTCGTGTCGGGGCACGAACTCGTGTTTCAGCACGTCGAATTTGAACGGTTTGGCCATCAGGGCACCTCCTGCGGATCTCCAGGTTCGCGTGGCGGGTCGAGCACCGGGGGGGCGCTGGGGGGCGGTCTCCGCGCTCGGGTCCGGGCCCGGGGGGTCTGCGAGCCCGTGGGGGCCGGCGTCGCCGTGCGGAGCGGGCTCGGAGGGATTCGAACCCTCGACCGTCCGGTTAAAAGCCGGACGCTCTGCCTAGCTGAGCTACGAGCCCGGGCGGGGGCCGAGGCGTTGAGTCTAGACCATGTATGGGGGAGCATGGGTCCCGTGTTCGTGTCGAGTTCCTCGAGGCGTCGGCCCCGGCCCGGTCTTGTCATTCGCGCTTCGACCCACTGCGACTCGCCTTGGTGAACCTGGAAAGGCTGGACGCCTGGATACGAGGTCACGTATTAAACTCTTCGGGGAGCGCTGGGGCGGCTCTCGGAGGCCCACGGCAGGGGGCAGCCAGGCGCGACCTAAGCGAACATGTATTAAGAAGGGGGCGGGGAGCGGGGCAAGGCGTGTCTGCGTCTCGTCAACCATTCAGCGGAGCGGGCCCTGCTCCCCCCCAGGCTGCACCCGGGCCCGATGGGGCAGCCGCGAAGGTGCTTGAGGCGGTCGTGTTGGCGGGGCTCGTGCTGGGCGCGATCGGGTTCGCCCTGAGCTCCCAGACGACCTCGTACGAGTCCTCGATCGCGGACGACGATCTTGAGCAGAAGACCTGGGATGCGCTCGAGGCCCTCGACGAGATGTGGCACCCTGCGCCCGAGCACGGGCACAGCATGCTCTCGTACCTGATCTGGGAGGCGGCCAACGGGGACCCGACGCTCCTCGCGGACGCCATGGACGCGTTCATGCCACCCGGTGGGCGCACGAACGTGTACCTGCACAACGGGGTCGACCGGTTGCCCCTGGACGCAGGAAGCTCGCCCCCCGGGGCAAGCATCGGGATCGCCTTCCCAGTCGAGACCCCCTGGAGGGGCGTGCACGGGTCCACCGACCTGGGGGTCTACGATGCCGCCCCCACCGAGCAGACCCTGGGCCACGCCGTCGTGCCCGTGTTCAACACGAACCTCCTGCGCGACCCGGGGCTGCTCGTCCAGGCGTCCGCCAACGGAACGTTGACCTGGACGCCCGGGTTCGCCGACGACGAGGACCCGCCCCCCGGTGCCGGGACCGGGAAACCCTTCGAAGAGACCGCGTACACCTCGCTGGTGCAGGGCGACGAGAGCCACCACTACCCCGCGGCCAGCGTGCACCTCGAATGCGAGCGGGGCGAGGGGCTCTCCCCCTGTTACGCGACCGATCTAACCCAGGACCCGCTGGACGGGTACGGCCCCAAGGACCAGGAGCTAGACGGGGACGGAGTCCCCGTGCGCTCCAAGCTCGGGTTCACCGTCGACAACGCGGGACCGGGACCCGTCCCGGCCGGCACGAGCCTGACCGTGAAGCTGCCCGTGGGCCTAGACGTGGATGGGACCGTCGAGGACGGAGGCGCCGCGGTCCCCTTCGACGAGGCGTCCATCCGCATCGACGACGAGCGCACGGGCACCCAAACCGTCACGGCTCGCCTCGAGGAGGACCTGGACCCGGGACAGAAGGCCACCCTGGACGCCTGGCTGACGCGCACCGACGACCGGTACGCGTACAAGCACGTGCACGCGAGCCTGTCTGGGGGGGCGGTCTCCTCGAGCCAGCTGCTCGCCCTCGTCGAGGACAAACCCGCCGACACGTACACAGGCGGTGACGCCCGCACCGTGCTCGTCTCCACGCCGCGGCCCGCCGGCAGCGGGGCCGCGCCCGAGGCCCGCTGGGGCCTGGTCGTCCCCACGCCCGTGGGCGACACCGAGATCCCGGAAGCGTCCCTCGAGCTCCAGGAGGGCTCCGTCAAGATCCAGGGGGCCTCCTTCCCGGACGACTTCGACCCCGTGCACCCGGAAAGCCCCGTCACGGACGGCGAGCTCTCCACGACGCCCGACCGCGTCGCATGGACCAAGCCCGGGCACACGTCGGACGCGTACGGGTTCCTGGAGCTCCAGTTCAACATCACCACGGACGCCACCGCCGTCCCCGCCAGCCCCACGTTCCCCCCCATCCAGCCCCAGGTCGACTACCCCGGGTTCGAGGCCCCCCGGTTGAGCACGCAACCCTCCCCCGGGCTCTGGTGGGCCCAGCACCCCCCCGATGACGACGGTCGAGACCTCCAAGGCTACCCGGCCCCCTCCGTGGGCCCCGACCACGTCGTGGAAGCCACCACGGACCTGCGCCACAGGAACGTGGACCTGGACGGTACGAGCCCGTACGGCGTGGCCCCCTTCACGGACACCAGCGATCCCCCGCCGCCCGAGACAGCCTCCCCCGCGCTCGCCGACGCCGTCCACGCCTCCACCGTGAACGCCACCCCCCACCAAGCCGGACCCGGGGACACCGTGAGCATCGACGTGAACGCGACCCCCCTGCTTCGCTTCCTCGACGAGCACGTGGGAGCCGACCAAGTCACCGTCACCACCGTCGTCGAGACCCCCTCCAGCCTGCTCCACAACGAAGCCCACACGACGTACGAGCACGAAATCGATGCGCAGGAGCTCACCCTCGACCCTGCCATCGTGACCCACGAGGTCCCCACGGGCTCGCTCTACGGAGCCCGCCTCGCCTACGCTCAAGCCACCTGGGAGACCACGGACACGAACGGGGACCCCGTGCAGCAGTCCGCGCGCGTGCACGACACGTTCGAGATCGCCTCCCCGACGGGACCCCGGAGCCTGTCCCCCACGTACAGCCTGGACGTCATCGCGTGGATGGACGACTGGTGACACGGCACGGGTCCTCCTATCCCGGCTCGACTGGTGCTCAAGCTGCCTTCTCAGACGTTCACCCTTTGCGAACATCAGCGGATCCTATCCCGTCAGCGGGCCGCCTACCAATCCAGACCCCGGTACCGGCATCCTCGGGGACGCAACGGAGGAAGAGCTCTGGAAACGGAGACGGAAATCCGAAGCGCTTAAAGAATGACGGCTGGTTCGAGGAGCATGTTCTGCCCATCGTGCGGCGAGGAGATCCCCGACGACAGCGAGACCTGCAGCCATTGCGGTGAGCAGATCCAGCAGGGGAGCCCCGCAGATGCCGGCGTCGCGAGGGGCGGATCGGTTGGGATCGGTGCGCTCTTCGCCCCCGAGACCCTGATTAAGACGCTCGCGGGGCTCGCGGTTCTTGTCGGCATCATGCAGTTCGTCACCTACATCGACTGGATGGCGGACGCGCTAGCCTGGCAGGGCCACATCATGTTCTGGGGGCTGACCGCGGCTGGCGCGCTCCTGGCAGCCGTCGGCTTCGTCGGCGACGAGGAGGGGCCCGGTGATGGCTTCGGCTTCCAGGTGCGCCTGCTGGCCGTCCTCGCCGCCCTGCTCGTCTTCGCCTTAATCGGGGCCTCCACCGGGGGCGCCATCGATATGCCCTCGTTCGACTCTCCCTTCTAGCACCCTGGACCCGTCCTCCGCGCGGCGAGACCCGCTGCGTCCGGGGAGGTCGATGGGGCTCGACGCGCCCGTTCGCCTCCTGCATCGAAGGGGGATGGCACCTTCCATTCCCTCGGGCAGCCTCTAGGCGCGGCCGCCCGCCGCCCGGGGCTCTGAGGCGCTCCCCTCGAGCAACGTCTTTTAACCCAAGCGTGGTTACGTACAGGACGATGCCTGAGGCTGCGATCGCGGAGACCGCGTGCACGCGGTACGGCGAACACGAGAAGACCGCCCGAGAGCTCGGCGTGGACGTCGCCATCGACGCGCTGGAGACCTCCGGCCTCGACGGAGAGGACCTCGATGCCCTCTTCGTGGCGAACGCGTTCGGCATGGCCGACAAGCAAGGCCACGTCGGACCCCTGATCGCCACCGCGATCGGGGCCCCACGGGTGCCCTCCAGCACGACCGAGTCCGCCTGCGCCTCCGCCAGCGTCGCCTTCCGCCACGCCTTAGCGCACGTGCGCGCCGGCATGGCCGAGACCGCGCTGGTGGTCGGCACCGAGAAGGTCAGCCACATCGACACCCTCACCGCCACCTCGTACTTCTCCTACGGGAGCGACTTCTTCGTCGAAGGCGGCGTGGGCGCCACGTTCCCCGGCCTCTACGCCACCATGGCCCGCGCCCACATGAGCGAGTACGGGACCACGGAAGAGGATATGGCTCGCGTCGCCGTGAAAAACCACGCCAACGGCGTGCACAACGCGACCGCGCACTTCCAGAAGGAGATCACCGTGGACGACGTGCTCGACAGCTACGAGGTCGCCGCGCCCTTGAAGCTCTACGACGCGTGCCCCTTCAGCGACGGAGCCGCCGCGATCGTCGTGACGACGCCCGAGAAGGCGCGCGAGATCAGCGATACGCCCATCGCCGTCGAGGCGAGCGCGCAGCGCGGCACGATCGCGGCCCTCGCCGAACGCCCCGATCTGACCAGCATCGAAGCCACCAAGCACGCCGGGCAACGAGCCCTCGACGAGGCCGGCGTGGGGCTTGAGGAGATCGACCTGTTCGAGGTGCATGACTGCTTCACCATCGCCGAGCTGATCGCGATGGAGGACCTGGGTCTGGCCGAGCCCGGGAAGGCCGCCGCGCTCGTCCGCGAGGGCCAAACCGAACCCGACGGGGAGACGCCCGTGAACGCCAGCGGCGGCCTCAAATCCAAAGGCCACCCCGTCGGAGCCACCGGTTCGGGACAGATCCACGAAGCCGTGGAGCAGCTCCGAGGCGAAGCCGAGCAAGAACGGTCCGTGGACGGGGCCGAGCGCGTGCTCACCCATAACGTCGGCGCTACGGGTGGCACCGTCACGGCGCACATCTTCGGGAGGATGGACTAGGTGCCTGAACTCGCAACAATCGACGAGGTCGAAGAGAAGCGAAAAGACGGGATCCTGGTCGGGTTCCGCTGCGAGAATGACCACACCTTCGTCTCCCCCGTGCGACGATGCCCCCGATGCACCAGCCGATCCATCCAAGAGGTCGAACTTCCCGACACGGGCACCGTGGTCTCCTACACCATCCAGAACGTGGCAAGCGAAGCGTTCATGAACGAAACCCCGTTCGCGTGGGCCATCATCGAGCTCGAAGACGGCTCACGCGTCACCGGATGGATCCCCTACGTCGGGAACGAAGACGACCTGCCCCTCGGCACGGAGGTCACGTTCACGCCCACGTACAAGCCCGGCGTCATGTTCGAGAAGACCTAACCCCCCTTCACGCCGCGAACCACGCCACGGCCACCGCCAACGCCTCCCCCGCCAGGACCGCCACCACCAGCGCGTGCGCCCGCACCAACCCATACCCCAGCTCGCCCCGCATCACGAACCCCTCCCGCGCCTTCGCCAACAACGCGCTCTCCCACGCCGCCCTCGACACGCTCCCCACCAACAGCAACAACGCCACGCCCGGCCCGATCAAGAAGCCCACGCCCACCAACGCGCCCCGGCCCAACCCCCACTGGACGCCCGCGCCCGCCACCACCCCCCACACCAACAACACGTCCCCCCGACCCGTCAACAATGCCTCCAACGCGGACGCCAACCCGATCGCATGAGGCGCCCGGAACGGAGCCTGGCCCCCCGCCACCGCCTGCGAGACCCCCCACGTCAACGCGCCCCCCACCGCCAACCCCGCCAGCACGTACATCAACGTAGCCGGGCTCCGAAGCGATTCAGAAGGCAAAAGAAGCACCCTCGCCGCCTTCTCCGAGACGACCGCGCCACCCACCACGATCCCCACCAACGCGCCGATGGCCAACCCCTCCGGCACCGCCCCCACGTTCCCGAACACCAACCCGAACACCGCGCCCACCCCCAACGCGACGCCCACAGGCGCCCGCGGAGGGTTCCACGACACCGCGACCCCCGCCCCCCGGCGCCCCCGCGCCCCCCCGGGCGCGCCCGCCGGCCGCCCCGCCGGAGGCCCCCCTCCCGCCCGGAGAGGGCCCGGGCCAGCGTGCGCCGCGCGGCCGGGACGACGGCCACCGCCAGCACCACGTGG
>CAZOQA010000012.1:46844-54268 GCA_964581775.1 uncultured Thermoplasmatales archaeon
CACCGCGCCCCCCACCACCCCCCCCACCCCCCCCCCCGCCGCCGCCCACCCCGCCCCCCGCACCCACCTCGTCCTGCGAAACCGGTCCCCCACATGTACCGCGCCCGCCCCGATCAACAGGCCCGCGCCCGCCGGCGCCAACACCCGCACCGCCTCCAACGCCGGGTTCGGACGAAGGTCCACCGGCACCCAGCGCCCCGCCGGCGTCGCCACAGGCAACCCCAACCACACCACCAGGGGGACCGCCAACGCAGCCAACAACCCGCCCCCCACCAACGGGGTCGCCTGTCTTGGAGATACCAAGAACCCCAGCGCCAACGGAGCCAAGCTCAACGGCACCGCCAAAGCCCACCCAGCATCCAACCCCGGCAAGACGACCCACCCGTTGAAGGCAAGCTCCCCCAGCAAAGCCTCCGCAAGCGTCTCCTCCCCCTCCCCCGCCCCGAACAGCGCCACCTCGCGCAAAAGCCCCACCCCCACCGCCGCCCCCAACGCCACCCCGAACAACAAAGCCAACCCCCTCGCGCTGTCCCGATCGAGCGCCTCCACCAACGTCCATCGCCGCTTCTCGTCGCGGGAAAGCGGCCGCGGAGGCGGGGCCGTCGAGAGGCCCGCCAGCACGCCCAAGGCGGACGCCGTCAGTCCAAGGCCTATCCCGGCCAAGCGTCCCGGGATCGGGGTCAGGCCCTGGCGCAGGTAGAACAGTGCCGGCACGAGCGCGAGCGCGGCTCCCAGCGTCGAGGCCGCGGTCAGCCTTGCGCTCTCGATGCGGGCCTCCCCGGAGGAGGAGCAGACCCAGCGGCTGATGGCGTACAGGGGCCCGAACAGGGCCACCGGGAGCAGGCCAGCCGTGAGCATGCCCTGGTACGCAGCGAGCACGGCGATGGGGGCCAAGAGCGCAAGGATCCAGGCTGCGCGGTCCACCACCAGGTGGACGGGGGGCCTTGTTGAAAACGGTGCCTGGTTCCGGGCGACGGGTCGGACGAGCGCGTGGCTGGGGAAGGGAAGGTGGCCGGGGGCGAGGCCCCCGGCATGGGGGCACTGGGATCCTCACACCGCCGGGGGGTGCCCGGCGCCGTTTTGAACCCAGGTCGGCGGGTCTCTCCTATCGCGGGTCAGCGCTCCAGTCAGTCAGCATCTTGACCTTCTCAGCAGACCCGAATCGGTCATCATTCCCAGGATAACTGGAGCCCACCATGATCCCTGATTACACCATGCCCCCAGTCCGCGCGTGGACCTTGCCGGCGGTGCACCACCGGCGGGTGGGCCGCGTGAGCGGTCCGCACCTTCAGGTCCATGCGGGATGAGCCTGAAGCCCGGGCCCGTATTTAACCCTAGTGGCCTCCGGCGGTCGGTCCTGGAGCGCGGTGGGGCAACCGGATGTTTAAATGGTAGTCGCGGCTGGGGGTCGACGATGGTCACCCGCCAACCGATCGTCTCCGTCCTTGGTCACGTCGACCATGGGAAGACCACGTTCCTGGACCGCGTGCGAGGGTCCAGCGTGGTCGCGGGCGAGGCGGGAGGCATCACGCAGCACATCGGGGCCACAGAGGTCCCGTTGGACGTGATCGAGCGGATCTGCGGTCCCTTGATGGAGGATCGGGAGTTCTCGGTTCCGGGGCTTTTGTTCATCGACACGCCGGGGCATCGGGCGTTCTCGACGCTTCGGGCCCGCGGGGGCGCGCTGGCGGACATCGGCGTCGTCGTGGTCGACGTGCAGGAGGGGCTGATGCCTCAAACGGAGGAGGCGTTGAGCATCCTCAAGCGCAACGAGACCCCGTTCGTGGTGGCCGCGAACAAGATCGACCGGTTGCACGGGTGGGACCCGAACGAGGATGAGCCGTTCCCGTTCACGGTGCAGGAGCAGACCGAGACGGTGCAGCAGCGGTTGCAGGATGCTCTCTACGAGTTGATCGGGGATCTGCACGATGCCGGGTTCCAGGCGGACCGCTACGATAACATCCAGGACTTCACGAACACGGTCGCGATCGTGCCCATCAGCGCGCTCACGGGCGAGGGCCTTGCGGACCTGTTGCTCGTGATGACGGGTCTGGCTCAGCGCTTCTTGGAGGGGGAGGGCAAGCTGGAGGCGACGCTGGATGCGCCGGGTCGCGCGACCGTGCTCGAGGTGAAAGAGGAGAAGGGGTTCGGGAGCACGTTGGACGTGATCCTGTACGATGGGACCCTGCACGAGGGGGACTCCATCGTCGTGGGCACCCGCAACGATCCCGTCGACACGAGCATCCGGGCGCTTCTCAAGCCCAAACCATTGGACGAGATCCGCGATCCCAGCGACCGGTTCGACACGGTGGACAAGGTGCAGGCTGCCAGCGGGTTGAAGATCAGCGCTCCCGACATCGACGAGGTCGTGCCGGGCGCCCCGCTTTACGCATTGGGCGAGGACGGACGCGTGGACGCGCTCAGGGAGGAGATCGCCAGCGAGCTCTCCGCGGACATCCAGCTCTCCGACGAGGAGGGCGTGATCGTGAAGGCGGACACGCTGGGCTCGTTGGAGGCGCTTGCCTTCGAGCTGGAGGAGGCCGAGATCCCGATCCGGATGGCCCGCGTGGGCGACATCACGGCCCGGGACGTGGTCGACGCGGAGACGCTTCCCGAGGCCAAGGATCAGGTCATCCTCGGGTTCGGCGTGGACGTGCTCGAGGAGGCCGAGGGGGACGCTCGCAAGGCGGGCGTCGAGCTGATCACCAGCGGCATCGTGTACCGGTTGATCGAGGAGTACGAGGCGTACGTGGAGGCGATGAAGACCGAGCGCCAAGAGGACGCTCGCTCCCAGATCGCGTTCCCGGGCAAGTTCAAGTTCCTCCCCGATCACTCCTTCCGGATGCGCAAGCCGGCCATCCTGGGCGTGCGCGTGCTGAAAGGGCGCATCCGGCAGGACCGCCGCGTGCTCACGGAGGGCGGCCGCGTGGTGGGTCGGATCCAATCGATCCGCCTCGACGACAACCCCGTCCCGGAAGCCAAGCAGGGTGAAGAGGTCGCCATCGCCGTCGACGACGTGCAGATCGGGCGCCAGATGGAGGAGAGCGGCATCTACTACATCGACATCCCCGAGCCCGATTTCCGGAAGCTCGACGACTTCGATCTGACCCTGGACGAGCAGGAGGTCATGCGGGAGATCGCCGAGATCAAGCGGGAGGACGAGGACTTCTGGGGCATGTGACGCGCGGAGCCGTCAGGCGTCCTCGCTGGGTTCCACGATGCTCACCGTCCCCGCTTCGATCCGCACCCGGCACGAGCTGCCAAGGCTCAAACGCTCGCGCGTGCGAGCCAGGATGCGAGCCTCTTCGTCGAGCTCGAGGAGCACGATCCAGTCCTCGCGACCCCGCAGACGCGTGCAAGCCAGGACGCGTCCCCGACCCGTGATCTCGTGCGCGCTCATGGAGGTCCCGCAACGGGGGCATCGTTCGGCGGGGGGCGCGGTCGCGAACGCGCACTCGGGGCAGCGGGATGCGTCCATCAGGAGGAGGCCTCCTCGAGGAGCGCGACGTGCACGTTGTTCCCGAAGCCCCCGATGCTGTGGACGAGGGCCCGCTGGACGCGGGGAGCTTGGTTGGCGGCCCGGCCTTGGATCTGGAAGAAGCACTCCGCGGTCTGGGCAAGCCCGGTGGCCCCGACCGGGTGTCCTCGGGCCTTGAGTCCCCCGGAGGGGTTGACCACGAGCTCAGCCTCGAGCGGGTCCTCTTCAGGCGTGGGGACGAGCTGGGGGCCGTGCCCGGGCTCTGCGAAGCCCAAGTCTTCCAGGTTCACGGGTTCGAGCACCGTGAACGCGTCGTGCAGCTCGACCACGTCCACCTCTTCCGGCCCGAACGAGGCATGCTCGAAGGCTTGCCGGGCGGCGTCGCGCGTGGCGTGGAACCGGTCCGGCGGGGTCCTTCGTTGCGTAAGGCCCAGCGCATCCGTGGCGTGACCGGTGGCCTGGATCTCGACGGGCCCTTCGGGCCCGATCACGCATGCGGCGGCGCCGTCCGTGAGCGGTGCGCAGTGCAGAAGACGAAGGGGGTCCGCGATGCGAGGCGAGGCTTGGATCTGGTCGAGCGTGACGGGGTCCTGGAACTGAGCAAGCGGGTTGTTGGCGGCCAACCGGTGGGCTTTGTGGGCGGCGTGGTCGAGCACGCGGGGGTCGATGTCGTGACGGTCGAGGTAGGCGCTTGCCAACAGGCCCACCAGACCGGGAAGAGACAGGTGCAGGGCTTGCTCGTCGGGGGCCATCAGCCGGGCTAGCACGCGGGTGGCTTCGTCGGTGGGCAGCGTGGTCATGGTCTCCCAGCCGAGCGCGAGCACGTGCTCGATGCCGGGGTCCTTGGTGAGGCTTTGCGCGGTCCAAAGCGCGGCCAAGCCGCTGGAGGGGCCGGTGTCGACGCGCAGCGTGGGCGTCCCGGCCAGGCCGGCGTGCGTGGCGGTCCAGACGCTCACGTTGCCGATGTCGGTGAAGCCTTCCGCGGCGGCGTTGGCGACGACGATCGCGTCCACGTCATCTGGGTGGATGCGGGCGTCGTGGAGGGCCCGCTGGGTGACGGTGTGGACCAACCGCTGGGGGTCTTGGTCCGTGGAGAACCGGGTGAGGGCTGCGCCGAGGATCGCGGCCACGTGCGGCGCATCGGGTCCGCGGGGATGAACCCGTCGGTCGATGCGTCACCAGTAGCCTTGCAGGCGCCGGGAGGGCGCGCTTCCGGGGGCTCGTTCGGTCTCATCCGCGGACGCGAGCACGTGTTGGAGCGCGGTCGTGGAGTCCTCGGTGTCGAGGGTCTCGAGGGGGTCGCTCCCGACGGGGCGTTCGTTCTCCATCCCGAACCCGCAGAAGGGGCAGGGTACGGGGTCGGACCCGACAAGGTGCTCTTCGTCGCGGTGCAGACAGTACACGGTACCCACCACTCCGAGCTACGAACTCACGGGTGAAAAGGCTTCGCGTTGGGGGTTCGACGGTTGACGAAGACCCAGGGGCCCCCCCGGGGGCGTTCAGGGGCCTGGGGCGGGACCGTTTTCTATGGGGCTCCTGGTGGGGGGGCTTGTGCCGTATCGACCCATCGTGTTCGAGTCCGTGGGCTCGACGAACGACATCGCCATGGAGGCAGCCCGGGCGGGAGCAGAGGGGGGCCTCGTGGTGCAGGCGCGCCGGCAGGCTCGAGGGAAAGGGCGCAAGGCGCGGGACTGGGGCTCGCCGCGGGGCGGGTTGTGGATGAGCGTGGTGCTCGCATCCGCGTTCGAGGGCCCGACGGCGGGGCTTGTCCCGTTGGCGGTGGGATGCGCGTGTTGCAGGGCGCTTCGCGACGTGGGCATGGAGGCTCAGTTGCGGTGGCCGAACGATCTGATGGTGGAGGACGAGAAGATCGGGGGCATCCTGGTCGAGTCGAGCATCGGGCCGGACCGGCCGGGTCGCGGGGTGGCGGGCATCGGGATCAACGTCCAGAACGATCCTCCCGTCGAGGAGGCCACGAGCGTGAAGGCCAGCGGGTCCTCGGCGAGCGTGCGCCGCGTACGGGATGCGATCTTGGACCGGTTGCCGGAGCAGGAGGCGGCTCTCGAGCAGGGGCGGGCCAAGGACGTGTGCAACACGTTCATGCGGTACGCGTGGGGCATCGGGCGGGAGATGCTCTTGGACGATCAACCGTGCCGTCCCAAGGAGATCGCCGTGGATGGCGCGTTGATCGTGGAGACGCTCGAGGGCGAGATCCAGGTGCACCGCAGCGGGTCGTTGCGGGTTCCCGAGCCGAGCTAAGAGCCGGATGCATCGTCGACGAGCAGGTCCTCCAGCGCGTCCTCGATGTGCTCGAACCGGTGCTGGAACCCGCTCTTCTTCAACCGTTCGGGCACGACGCGTTGGCTGTCGAACATCATGGAGGCGGCCTCCCCGTACAGCATGCGCAGCGCGACCTTGGGCACCGGGAACACGGTGGGGCGGTTGAGCGTCTCGCCCAGGGCCTCCGTGAACGCCTCGTTGCGCACCGCGCCGGGGCTGGCCGTGTTGAAGGGACCGCTTGCGCCCTCCTCGAGCAGGTGCACGATCGCACGGACCTCGTCCTCGATATGCACCCAGGGGAAAAACTGCCGACCGTTCCCCACGCGCCCGCCCAGGCCCCAGTGGAAGGGCTTCACGAACCAGAACGGGTTCAGCATCTGATCCAACGCGCCGTGCTCAGGGTGCAACACGACGGCGCTTCGAAGAAGGGCCGGGTCATGCTCGATCGCATCCGAGCCCTCCAGCTTGCGAGCCTCGGCCTCCCAATCCTGCACGGCCCGCGCCAGGAAATCGTCCCCCGGGTCCGCATCCTCGGTCAAGGGCTCCTCGCCCCTGTCCCCGTAGTACCCGACCGCGCTCCCCGAGACCAGGTGCTGGATCTCGCCGTGCTCTTCGATCGCGTCGACGAGCGTTCGCGTGCCCAAGACGCGGCTTTCCCGGATCTCCTTCTTGAAGGCCTCCGTCCAGCGCTCCCCGATCAGGGGCGCGCCCGCAAGGTGCACCACGTGCGTGGTCGACGCCGGCAGCGACAGCGACCCAGGACGCTTGGGGTCCCACGTGACCGTGTCCTCGCCGCCCGGCGACCGGGACACGATCGCGACGCCGTCCCCGCGTTCCCGGAGCGCTCGCGCAAGATGAGACCCGATGAACCCGGTCCCGCCCGTGATCACCACGTGCATGAGAACCGCTCGCGCGGTCAGGCACATCCAGGGCCTTGAACCCTCGTGAACCCGAACGGCCCCCCGCGGCGAGGCCCGACAGGTTCATCCATGACCGTGGCTTTCCCGCGGCCCGATGTCGATGGAGGAGCGCATCCAGGAGCTCAACAAGCGCCGCGAAGAAGCCGAGCTGGGCGGCGGTCCAGACCGCATCCAACGCCAGCACGAGGCCGGCAAGCTCACCGCTCGCGAACGCCTCGAGATCCTCCTCGACGAGGGCACCTTCACGGAGCTCGACCCGTTCAAGGAGCACCGCGTCACGCAGCTGGGCATGGAGGACAAGAAGATCCCCGGCGACGGCGTCGTGACCGGGTGGGGCGAGATCAACGGGCGCCTCGTGTACGTGTTCGCGCAAGACTTCACCGTCATGGGCGGCTCCCTGGGCGAAGCCCACGCCGAGAAGATCTGCAAGGTCATGGACCTGGCCGTGCAGAACGGAGCCCCCGTGATCGGGTTGAACGACTCCGGCGGGGCCCGCATCCAGGAGGGCGTGGACGCGCTGGGCGGGTACGCGGAGATCTTCTGGCGCAACACGCACGCCAGCGGCGTCGTGCCCCAGATCAGCCTCATCATGGGCCCCTGCGCGGGCGGGGCGGTCTACTCGCCCGCCATCACGGACTTCACCGTGATGGTGGAGGAAACCAGCCACATGTACATCACGGGCCCCGAGGTGATCCGCGAGGTCACGCACGAGGACGTCACGCACGAAGAGCTCGGCGGCGCCGAAA
>CAZOQA010000013.1:0-54088 GCA_964581775.1 uncultured Thermoplasmatales archaeon
CCCCCCCCCCCCCCCCCCCCCCCCCCCCCCCCCCCCCCCCCCCCCCCCCCCGGTGTGCTTCGCGTTGAGTTCGCGTACCTTTTCTTCCTCGAGGGCGCTGGCGGCGTCTTCGAGCGGGCCGCGAGCGTCTTCGAGGGCGTTGACAAGCACGCGTGAGGCGGCGACGCTTTTCTCGAGGTCGACGCGGGAGGCGAGTTCTTCGACGCGTTCTTGGGTGGCTTCATCGGCCTGGCCCGTGGCAAGCTTGGGGGCGTGCTTGAGGAGGTAGCCCCGCTCGTCGGGGGAGAGGTCTTCCGTGGCTTCTTGTTGGAGCTGCGTAGCGAGGGTGAGGGCGTCGATGAGTTGAGTCAGGGGCTCGACGAGGCTGGCGGGGACGCGTTCGAGATGAGCTTGTTCTTCGTTTGTGAGAGGTGCTTCCCCGATTGATGTGGCCAGGTTGTTCGCGGCATTGTGCAAGCTTTCGCTGGCTTCCGTTCCTGGGAGGGGCCCGGCGTCGAGTCTTGCGTCTTGGGCTGCGAGGTCGAGTACGAGGCCGGGGCCCGGAGGAAGCTGGTCGGGCGTGGCTTCGACGTCTTCGAGGGCTTCAGTGAGCGTGGGTCCTTCGAGCGGTTCTCCGGTTGCGGGGAGCCCGAGATGGCGTAAGAGTGCGGAGTCGGGCAGGCGCGTGTCCTGGCTGGAAGGTTCCAACAAACCTTGCGGTGGGGAGGTGGATTCTTCTTGTGTGGGGGATTCTTGGGAGCCTGAGAACATCACGTACGCCGGAGCGGCCGTGGCTGCGACGGTGATGATGGCCACAGAGAGCACGAGCAGGGGTCCCTGGAGCGTGTCCGCGTCGCGGAGACGTTGGAGAAGGCTGGAGTCTTGGCCTGATACCACGGGCGTACCTCCGGAGGGTATCAAAAAGTCACAACCGTAGTATATTATTCTTGTCCCAAACGAGGCTTCGTTTCTGGATCGTCGGCTTTGGAGGATGTTCCTCGTCACCGGTCCCGGCGGAGGAGAACGCGCCGGCGGTCGCGACGAGGCTCGCAAGGACAAGGGCCAGGAGGCCGAGGCGTCGTTCCACGGTTACCTCCCGCGGCTCGATCTCGACTCGGTTGCGTGCCTCAGGTGGAGTCCTCCGCGGGTTCCTCTCGTCGCCAGTACCGGATGGCTACCGCTGAGAAAATCAAGGCCCCGCCCAGGCCACCCATGACCGCGCCACTCCACATGGAATCCTCTTCCCCGAGTTCGGAGGGAAGCTTCACGATGTGGCTGGGACGGTCCGCGTACACGTGGACGCCATCTGTCCCTCGGATCGTGAATGCGACCGTCTCCTCGGTGAGCACGAGGTCCGGGCTGGCGCCGGTGGGGGCGCGGAGCACGCCGACGTGGTTCTCCGTGAAGTTGTAGAGCGCGAACCCCTCCGGGTCCCCGATGGTCCACGCCGCCCACCCGTTGGAGAGGACCGGGTCCTGGAAGGCTCCGAACCCGGGCGTTAGATGAACCGTACGGTTGGTTCGAAGGTCTTTGAGCGCGATCTGCGTGCCTTGGGGTTTCTCGGAGGCGTCCGGGTTCGACGCTTCCTGCATGGAGTTGGGCAAGTGGCCTTCGGCCCAGATGACGAGCTCGCCCCAGGCCTTGGGCGTGGTTTGCAGCATCTCGTCGAACGTGAGGCGCGTCAGGTTCCCGTCGGAGAGGTTCCGGGCGAAGATCTCGAAGTTGGTCCCCTCGACGCTCTTCGACCAGACCACAACGTCCTGGTGCACGTCGGGGGCGCTGGCGGGGCCGACGCCGGCTCCTTGCCCGACGGGGTATTCTTGTCTCGTGTCCAGGTCGAGCGCGGTCACGGTGAAGTCGCCCCAGGAAGACCATGCGAGGACCCCGTCATCCAAGGCGACTTGGCGTTGGTCGCTGGGCTTGTCCGTGATAGCTTCAAGGGAGCGGTTTTGCACGTTCACGACGTACACGTCGAGGCTTTCACCGTCCCGGTCGTCGGCCCAGGCCACGTAGCGTCCGTCGTAGTCGAGCGAGTCGATGGAGAGCTCTTCCCCAGGGAGGGGGATGGCGGTGAGCACGTCTTGTTCGCCGCTGGTCGTGTTCACCTTCCAGACCTCCACGATCTCCTCCTCGTCGACGGGCGTGGCGAAGACGACCTCGCTCCCGTGCGCGCCCAGCGAGCCGGGGAGGACGGTCTCGTTGACGACGCGCAGCGGGTCGAGGCTGGAGAGCTCCTCGCCGGAGGCGGTCCCGTGCCCCCCGTGACCGAGGGCGGGGGTGGAGGCGAGGACGAGGGCGAGCACGAGGCAAACGATCGGGAGGGTCCGGGTGTTCATGTCGTGGACTCCATCACGGCTGGCTGCACAAGACCACGGTGACGAATGTAAGGGTTCACTAGTATATTTGTTGGGGGTGACTGGGTGGGGGGCTCCAAGCATCGCCTCTCCTCGATCAAGCCTACTCACGGCTGGACGCCTCTCCCCGCGCCCGAACCAAGCCCCCGTACGCCACCAACGCCAACACGACCAAGAGCCCCTGCAACGCCACCCCCCACGCCGAGAACGTCTCCACGCTCGCCACCACCAACGGCGGCAGCCACGGGGCAAGCAACAACGGAGAGAACACCACGAACCCACCCACGACGGCCACGACGCCCAAACGCTTCGACAACCCCCGAACGATGCCCCGCCTTACCTCCCGGCTCGGCTCCGGCGACATGGACGCGAACCTAAAGCGGGTCTCCGCCGCCTCGAACGCCACCCACAAGCCTCCCGCGGACGCGAACACGGCAAGACGAGCCCCCGCCTCCACCGGGAAGCCCACGCCCACCACCAACCCCCCCACCGCGAGCACGGCGCCCGCGACCGCGGCCCGCCGCTGCAACCTCCACACCCCCGCCAAGAACACGACCGCGCCCGCCAAGACGAGCCCCACCGACCAGAGAGGCCCAGACGACCACGCCACCACGCTCGCCCCGTGACCACCCACCGCCGCCAGGATCCCCAAGCCCAACAAAGCGGACAGGACCGAAGACCGCGTCACGCCAACACCGCCTCCCGGATCGTCACCGACAGCAACCGGTCCGGAGGAAGCTCGATCACGCGACCCGCGCCACGACACGCGTCCATCTCCTCCTCGCGAACCCTCTTCGCCTGCTCAACCGCGTCCAAGGCCGCATCCTCCGGCCACCGAGAGCCCGGAGAGACGACCAAGACGGGGATCTCCCGCGCCCGCAACCGCCGGACGGCCTCCCCCAAGCCCGGCTCGGACTCCAAGCTCGAGACGAGCACGAACAAGGAACGAGGACGCAACTGAGGAAGAAGCGTTTCGATGTGGTCCGCCAACGATCGACGACCCGAGGGCGAGTGGCTTGCGATCGCCTCCAGGATCCGTCGTCGCTGCCGGGTTGGAGCCTTCGGCTTGATTTCCTGAACCTCCTCCCCGAGCAAGCGGAAGGTCACCTCGTCGCGAGCACCCATGAACGCTTCCGCCAGCCCCGCGGCCGCTCGAGCGCCCCGGTACCAAGGCGCGTGCTCGCGGATGCCCGCGCCCTCCCACTCCCGCCCGTCGAGGAGGATCTGGACCTTCGCGAAGGACTCCTTGACGCGCTGGTTCACGATGAGCTCTCCAGAGCGCGCGCTGGCCCGCCAGTTGATCTTGCGGATCGAGTCCCCGGCTTCGTGCTGGCGAAGAGCGTAGAACTCGAAGCCGTCCCCCGGTTGTTGGACCTCGTGGAGCCCGATGTAGGGGGTCACCATGCGGGAGGACAGGGGTTGGTCGCGCACGTCCTCGATGCGAGGAAAGCACATCAGCGGGTGGGCCTTGGAGACCTCGATGTCGCGAACGACCAGGCCGCCGGGGTCCTCAGCCAGGACGCTTAGGGGGCCAACCTCGTAGGGGCCGTGCAGCTCGGGCGTGACTTGGGCTTGGATCTCCTCCTCGGATTGGGGGGAGAGGATCATGGCCCCGGAGGAGGGGGGGTCCTCTTCTTGGAACGCGCCGGGCAGGTCGATCTTGTATCGGACGAGGGCGGGGCGGCGAGCTTGGTTCTCGAGCGTAGCGGTGAGGGGGAGCGTTTCGCCTTCGGTGACGGGGCTTCGCTCGAGGCTGAGGTCTCCTGTGAGGTTCGGGCGTCCGAACCGTGCCCAGGCGAGGGCGGTGTGGACGCCCATGAGGGCGCCTAGGAGCGCTACCGCGGGGGCGTGGAAGCCTACACCGGCGAGCGTGAGGGCGAGGCTGGCGGTGGCCCAGGCGATCCCTTTGCTGGTGAGCATGGTTCAGATCTTGGGGACGGGAACGTCGTCGAGCACGTCGTCGAGGGCGTCGCGTTCGGTGATGTCGGCGAGCTTGGCTTCGGGTTCAAGGATGAGGCGGTGGGCGAGCACGGGCTTGGCGAGGCGTTTGACGTCGTCGGGCGTGACGTAGCTTCGTCCGTTCATGGCGGCCCATGCGCGGGAGAGCTTGAGCAGGTTCAGGCTCCCGCGGGGGGAGGCGCCGGCTTTGAGGTCGTCGTGTTTCCGGGTGGCGTCGACGATGCCGCAGATGTATTGGAGCATCTCGTCGCCGGTGTGCACGTACTCGGTCGTCTCTTGCATGGCGTTGATGATGTTGGGGTTGCAGACGGGGTCGACGGAGTGGTTGTCGGTGCGTCGACGGATGCGTCGTTCGAGGATCTCGACTTCGTCTCCGAGGCTAGGGTAGCCCATGCTGAGCTTCATGGCGAAGCGGTCCATCTGAGCTTCGGGGAGGGGGTAGGTTCCTTCTTGCTCGACGGGGTTTTGCGTGGCCATCACGAAGAAGGGGGGGTCGAGGTCGTAGGTGGTGCCTTCGACGCTGACTTGTTTCTCGGCCATGGATTCGAGCATGGCGGACTGGGTTTTGGGGGAGGCACGGTTGATCTCGTCGGCGAGGAGGAAGTTCGTGAACAGGGGGCCGGGTTGGAAGGTGAACTCGGCCTTGTCTTCGTTGTAGATGGAGGACCCGGTGATGTCGCCGGGGAGGAGGTCGGGGGTGAACTGGATGCGTCGGAAGTCGGCGCCGGCGGCGTCGGCGAAGGCTTCGCACATGACGCTTTTCCCGAGCCCGGGCATGTCCTCGAAGAGCACGTGCGCGCCTTGCGTGAGGATCGCGGTGGTGACGTGTTCGAGCACGTGTCGCTTCCCGACGATGACTTTGGCGACCTCGTCGATGAGTCGAGTGGTAATCTTTTCGACGCGTTTGAGTCGCTCGTCGAGTTGGCGTTGTGCGTCTTCTTGGCCGCGCGCCTGGGGTTTGGACTGTTGTTGCGTCATAGCAAGTCACCGGGATCGTGAAGCGGTTTGGGGGTGGGGAATGTGGTTGGGAGGTGGGTGCGTCTTCGGCGAGGGGGGGAGGGTCTTGCTTCGTCGGGTTGGGGGGGCTTTCGTCGGGTGCTCGGTGGGTTGGGGGGAGGAACGGTTAAAGGGTCTCTTGGGATTTCTGGGCTTTGTTTCGGGGGTCGCATGGGTGGCGGGTGCTCCTAACACTCAACGAGGCGCCAAGATAGTATATTAGTCTTATCCAGACTCGGGCTTCGGGATGCGGGAGACCCGTCGTGGGGTGTTCCTGCGTCGTCTTGAGATCGAGAGGGTTGCCAGCGTTGTGCTGGGGGTTGAGGAGCTATTTTTCGGATTCGAATATACTCTAGTGAGAAAGACTAAGTAACTGGTGTGCATCCCTGGGTGTAGGACGACGGGCCCCGCTTGGCTGCTCGCCTCCGTAAGCCTCCCAAGCCTCTTGCTTCTGAGAAGCGCCGAGCGGGGTTCCTGACTCCGGCCCACCGGAATCGGGATCCCATCCCGGTTCTCCGGTCGCGGGAGCGACCTCATCACTCACTCGCCGCTTGACCGCCCCGGTGGGCCTTCCCTTTCCCCTCCTGAGTACATCTATTGGAGATGATTCAACCCCTATTCTACGCGATCTCCTTCAGCGCCGATCCCATGCAAGGAAAGACCCACCGTGGTAATCAGCAATCAAAACGATCCGAGACGCGAACGCTCGGCCAAGCAAGATGACTCCTTTCCACTAATAGCCTGGTTCTTATCACAACGTCGCCTTGCTGGAGGAGGGGACGGTTCGCGGGTGGGGATCCAATTTCTACGAGCAGGTTCGGGAGTACGCTCCGGTCAACTCCGTTCCTTCTGCCTGAGCTCGCTCGTGTGTGACTCGAGCTTCTGGCTACGCGCGTCAGAATCGCCCGCGACGACGAGCGAAGAGGCTAGAGGCCGTGGTCCTCGGCGTGACCGCGGATCGCCAACACGTTGATGGAGGAGAACGCGAGGGCGATGTGATCGGCTACGGGGAACATGAGGGTGCACGTGTCGAAGGGGGCGAGGGGGTCGTATGTGGGGAGGCTTTCTCCACAGTTTGCGTACTCGTGGGAGGCGCTCAAGGTGTGGCCGATCTCGTGAGCCGCGATCTCGACGTAGTGGTCGGCTAGGAACCGAGATGGTCCCGCGATCGTTACCGGGTCCCGGTTGGCCCCGATCCCCCAAGCGTAGGCTCCCGGTGCTGTAGCTTGGTCAGCCTTCCCAAGGTAGGACCCGGGTGTTTTCCCTGTCAGGTGGTACGTTACTTCTCTCGTCAGGTCTTCATGCTCGCCCCCGTAGTGGCTGGAGAGGTCCCCTTTGAGGCCATCCGTCGTTGTCCCTGGGAACACGGTAGCGTCGTGGCTGTGTTGATCGACCACCTCGATGGTGATGTCGAGGTTGTCCTCGTAGAGCGCGCGAACCTCGTCTAGCGTCGCGTTCGCTGCGGCTTCCCATCCTTGTCCGTGGGCTTGGACGTATTCTTGGTCCACGGAGATGGCGACCTCCAGGATCATCGTCGACCATCCATTCACCAGCCCCGTAGGGTCATTGGCGAAGTTCGTGGTCGGCGCCTCCTCGCAGGGGTGCAACGCCGGTGAGGTGATCTTCGAGCACAGGTTCAGGGGAAGTGGAGGGTGGCTGGTGGGGACGCCCGGATCATCTCGGACAAGGGAGGACTCTTGCGTCACCGATGGGTTCGTGGGGGCCAGGAGCGCGGGTCCGGCTAAGAGGGCAAGCGCGACAAGCGCGTGGGTGCCCGCTCTTCGTGGGATCGGTTCGGCCATGTCGTCACGACCGACCTAGGAAAGAAAAACGCTTTGGGTTGGTCTGGGGCGGGTGTAGAGCGAGACGGGGGGCTACCAGATTCGGAGGGAGATTTCCGCGGTGTTGGGGCTAAAGGGGTTGGAGGGGGCACCCTCGCAGGGGGCGATGGCGATGTAGCGAGTGTAGTCTGGGATCTCTCCTCGGTGCCCGTCGTCGCAGTCGGTTTCGTGGAGGGTCTTGGCGAAGTGATCGTAGAAGCGGACGGTCACGGTCGTGTCGGTGGTGCCGGAGGTTCCGGCTGCCACTTCGTAGGCGCCGGTGCGCAGGTGGCATTCGGCGTCGTGGATGTAGGCGTCGAGATCTTCGTCGGGTGCACCGGGGAGAGAGCCTTCGTCGGCGTTGTCGTTCCCTGCGAAGAGGAGGAACTCGAGGTATTCTTCGATGGCTCCTCGGTCGGGATCGCTGGAGGGGAGAAGGATGTCCTCGTGAAAGCGGCCTACCTCACACTCCCCGCTGACGGGTTCGGCTTGCTTGGGTGAGGAGGCTTCGGGGTCGGGTTCGGGCGTGTACGTGATGCAGTCTTCGAGGTCGTCGCTCCATTCGCTGGTTTCGACGGCGTCTTGGGGAGCTTGGATAGTTTGCGCGTTGAAGAAGTGGTGGTCGACGGAGAGCTGGTAGTCCAGCGTGCCGTTGTCTCCTTCTGCTAGAGGGAGTTCGTCGGTGGCTCGAACGTCGAGGGCCACGATCCATTCTTCGTCGCGTGGGATCTCGAGGGAGAGGGTCTCGTCGTCCGTGAGGATGTGATGGCGTTCGATGGTGAGCAGGGCTTCGTGAAGGTGCGAGGGGCTCGCGGCGTTGTCGAGGTCGTCGTAGAAGACGTTCTTGGCGTAGCCTTGCGGGCAGGGGGGCGTCTTCTTGTTCTCGGCGGGCGGGGTCTCGTCGTGGACCTTCCAGACGTCGACGCTCGCGGTGATGTTCCCGGTTGCGGTCACGTTTAACCGGTAGGGGGCCTTGGAGAAGTGCGAGGCTTCGAGATGGGTCCAGATGGGGTCGTCGGCTTGGTCCCACCAGATGTCGGCGAGGCTGCCGCTCCACCATGTCGGGTTGGCTGTGGGGCTGGCTTCGAGCGTACCTTCGCAGGTGGTCAGGTAGGCGCCGTGGCAGTCGTCCCAGTGGTGGGCGCTTGCTGTGGCGGCGAGCCCGGCAAGGCCCAGGAGGGTCGCGATGATTATCAGCAGGTACGTCCTCATGTTGACCACCTGGCGGGCCAGTAGTCAATCTGGTAGTGTAAGTATCTTTCCCTGACGGTCTATTCGCGTCGGGGGCGCGAACCGCTCTCTCCATCCTCGAAGCCTCGGGGGTCACGTCACCGTGACCACGTGAACGATCCCCGGCCGGGGAAGACCGCCGGGCGCGCTCTGATAGAGGTGGCGGGCGCCCCGCTACGGCCCCCATACTTTTGAAACATACATGTCAAACTTTTACATCACCAATTCCTACCGCACTAGGGCAACACTCTTCTATAGTCATCTCTTTCCCGCCCACCATCGGGCCAAGAGCACGCACGAACCCCGACGAACACCCACCGAAAACGTGCCCCCACCCCATGGCAACGTGATCACCATGAAACCCATCAACCCAACGAAAACGCCCAGCACCAAAACCCTCCTCGCCCTCGGCACTCTCACCCTCCTCGCCCTCCTACTCCTACCCGTTGCAACCGCCGAAACGACATGCCACTATGACACAGAAACCGAATGGGAAACCGGCTCCCCCACCCCACCCACAACGCTAGACAATAACGTCGAAGTGAAGTTCACCACAGACACTCCGGATGGATCCACCGGACTCAAATACGACCCCCTAGGAGACGCAGGAGGACAGTACGACGCCATCACGTACACCATCGACCTAACCGATAGGGAAGAACTGGAGATCCACACCCGAAAAGACATCCACAACGCTAGGAACCTCATCATCAAAATAGGAGGCACCACCGTATACGACTCCGGTTCGACCCACGCATGGACCCAACGAACCTTCGATATCGCCACATTCGACGGAGAAACGCCAGTCGAACTCGGCGTGGAAGGCTCCTCAGGCAGCGGGGAATGGGAATGGACCGCAGGATTCGCACTCATGGAAGCGTTCTGCGTGCCGAGCCACCCCCAGAACCTCGACGCAACCACGGGGATCGCTCCTGGCGAGATCGACCTCGCCTGGGACCCACCCGAACACGAGGGGGACTCCTCTATCATCAACTACAACATCTACCGTAGCACGACAAGCGGCGGCCCCTACACCCAATTCGACCAAGTCACTGACACCACCACATACACCGATAGAGGGCTCGCAACAGGCGTATACCACTACGTCGTCACCGCCACCAACGATCATGGCGAAAGCCCACAAAGCAACGAAGCCGCCGCCCCAGCCATCGGCGTCCTGGACCCCATCGACCCGCCCACCCTGAACGTCTCCGACGAGGGCGTCAACACCACCCTCCCCGCCCAACGAACCCCCACGATCCCCGCCCAGAACATCACGACAGCCCCCATCAACACGCCCCCCACATGCGAGGAGAACCCCTGCCACGAGGAGACCACGATCCTCCCCGGCCAAGACGAGAGCACGCCCACCATCACCGTGCCCGAACAGTGCACCCCTTTCGGCACCCTGTGCATCGGCCCCTTCGACATCCACGGCCAAAACGTCAGCACCGACCCCGTCACGGCCCCCCCCGTGTGCAACACGGCCCAAGAGGTCTGCCTTGGCCCCGTCACCCTCGTGCCCGGGCAAAACGAGACCACGCCCGAGATTCCCAGCCAACAACTTACGCCCCCGGTGACCGTCAGCGCGTTCGTCACCAACACGACCGCCGACATCGACCAGATCGGCGAGACAGAACCCATCGGACCCACCACCATCACCGTGCCCGGGACACCGCTGACCAGCCCCATCCCCATCACGGTGTGCGCCGACCCCTCGCCCCTATGCCAACAACCCGTGATGCCCACCATCACCGCCCAAACCCACCTCGAACTCTACCTCCAAGCCGGTGACGAAGCCCACAAGGTCACCGTGCCCGTGAACACGGAGGAGTGACGAGAACCGCCCCCGGCGGCCCCACCCGGCGCGGGCGAAAGCCCGCGTCCGGGGCCGTCACGCGTGGCCGCCTTCCACGGTCAACTCGAGGAAGGTCTCCACCCAGTCTTCAGCCTCGTCCGCCCTTGGCCTCCTTCAGAGCGCTGGGAGAATGAGCGCGTCACGTTTCGTTATCTTCGGTGTCAAAACCTGGTGCTTCGGGCAACGTATCATCACGTCCTCATCCGGCTGGAAATCCCAAGGGTGACCCAAGCCCAGGCAGTGACCGAACTCGTGCAGCGCGATCCGGTACGTGTACCCCGGGTCACGCGCGGATGGCAGGTTCCCCATGACGCAAGGTTCCCCCTCCATCGTCGCGAAGCCACCGATCGGGGTCAGGCCTTGGCTCGTCGCGACCACGTCGACCTCGGTCAGCTCGCTGGGGTTGACCCAGTCGTCGCCGAGGACCCGAACGTCGAAGCGGACGTTCTCGGAGATCTCGGACCTTCCGTGGTCCACGATCACGCGCTCCCACTCCTCAACGGCGTTCACGGTCCCTTGCAAGAGGGTCGGATCGTTCAGGAAGAGGCCGTAGCCTTGCTCGTAGTAGGGGGTGGGTGGGACGACGAGGACCACGAGCTCGGCCTGGTCCCACGTCCTCAGCACTGAGATCCCGTACTCGTCCCGCTCGGCGTTCTCTGCACCTACCTCCGTGGAGTCGTCGGTCGTCGGTTGGTGCGCGCTCGTCATGGTCGCGGCGCCGAGCATCCCCGCGCCCAGCAGGAGGGTTGCGAGAAGCGCAGCGCCCAAAGCCCTGTTATCAGTCATCGGGGGTTCACCAGAACAGGGAGAAAGTCTATCCGACAAGACTGCTACCCTAGTTCGTTAGGTGCCAGGAGGGTGGAGCGATCGGTTGTCGTGGGGGCAGGACCCACGATCAGAAGAGATGATATTTATCGGTCTCTTATGGGTGTATAACGTTCAAGAGCGTTCGGGCGTGGGTCGGATGGCTGGGGTCGGTTGGTCGGAAGCTCTTGACGGTTTTTTGAAACTGGAGAACCTTTTCTTACTAGGTAGCTATTTGGTTAACAGGGAAGATGTCACGGGGAAGGATAGATCCCTGGAGCCAGGGGGAGGACGTAGCAATCGGTTCCGTACATCCCGATAGGGATAGGAGCAGGTGGCGATGGAGACGTTGATCCAATCACGGGGGAAGGTTCGGGTGAACCATCCGCTGTCCGAGATAACGGAGGCCTATCCCAACACTCGCGGGTTCCTTTCGATCCATCCTGTTGGGTCCTCGTTTTTCACGGGGCATCTCGTCGAGGGTCCCTCGAGGATCCAGGAGAAGTACCGTGCTTGCTGGAGGAGCCCTGAACAGAGAGGCTGCAAAGAACCGGATCGCTTAAGCGAAGAGAACCAGGCAGGGCTTTTCCTTCGAGGACCCTGCACATGCAGGGGATCGTCCCCCGCTTGCTCATCCGTCCGTGAGACGTTGGAGTCGCTCCATGCCGGGGCGGGGGGAGCGGTCAAACTTATCCGCCTGGAGTTCGAGGCTGGGAGGTGCGTGTATCGGTGCCTTCGAAGCTCTCCAGCCAGAACCGAGCACCCAGGAGGATGGCGGGGAGACGCGATGCGCGGTTTAGCGTCACGCTGGCATCTGGGTCTCCCGGTCCTCAACGATCTGGAACGGGAGACGCTTCGCCTCGGGTTGGATCTTGGCTACTTCGACCTGCCAAGGGAGTGCACGATGGGGGAGCTGGCGGACTCGCTCGGGTTGAGCAAATCCGGGGCGCACTACCGGATCAAACGGTTGCAAGCGAAAGGGATGCGTCTTCTGGCATCGATGGAACCCGGCGTGGGGCCCAAGAAGCCAGACCGAACCGGCTACCACCAACCGATAACCTGACGCGGCGGAGCCTTCCTCCACCTGGCCCATCGAACATGTTCGCATTTGACACATGTGGGCAGAACCGCTTTAGACAGGTCTAGCGAGTCGTGGCCCCGGTGATTCGAGGCATGATGGCTGAGCGGTCATTTGCAGGCGCGATGGTGCTTTTCCTCGTCTCGATGGTCTTCGTCGGGGCCTCTGCCCCCTCCGCGGCGGAGCCTGTTCGGGACGGAACCGACCACGAGGCGGAGCACACCGAGAACTTCGTGATCGGTTTCGACGAGCTGCCCGACCACATGGAATCGGGCTCCTCGTATCGGAACGCGACAGTCATAGACGTGCACGAAGCCATCAACGCCGCAACCGTGGACCCCCATCCTCGGTTCGACGAGGGGAGAACGGAAGCTCAAAGCGAGGTTCGCTACGTGGAGCGGCAGTTCATCTACAACACGAACGGGTTGGGGGACTCCGAGCTTCTGTCGGAACGAGAAGACGAGGACTCGAACCCGGAGAGAGGGCAGGAGACCTCTGACGTGGAAGCCTCGTTCACGCCGAACGACCCGCTCTACAGCGACCAGTACGGACCACAACAGATCCGGGCGGATAGCGCGTGGGATACGACCCAGGGCGACTCGGATGCGTCCGTGTGCGTCGTCGATACGGGGGTGCGCTACACGCACGACGACCTTCAAGCGCAGTGGGAGGGGGGTGTGGACATCGTGAACAGCGACAACGACCCCTGGGACGACTCCGCGAGCGGGCATGGGACCCACGTAGCGGGCATCGCTGCCGCATCCATCGACAACAACGAAGGGATCGCCGGGGTCGCCGAGGTCGAACTATACGGGGTCAAGGTCCTAGACTCGAGCGGTTCAGGGACGAATTCCGATGTTGCGGACGGGATCACCTGGTGCGCCGACAACACGGGAAGTCAAACCGTGATCAACCTAAGCCTGGGCAGCCCAAACTTCAGCCAAGCCATCTCCGATGCCATCCAGCACGCCATCGATCAAGACGTGCTCGTGGTGGCTGCAGCAGGCAACTCGGGCCCCTGCAGCAGCTGCGTGGACTACCCAGCCCGCGACAGCGGCGCCATCGCCGTCACGTGCACCGAAAGCAACGAGGAACAATGCTGGTTCTCGTCTGAGGGCGGTCACGCGGAGATCGCCGGCCCCGGGAAAGCGATCCTGTCCACCTGCAACGGCCACGACAACCATTACTGCACCCTGTCGGGCACGAGCATGAGCGCACCCCACGTGGCCGGAGCGGCCGCCCTGGTCTGGAGCCACCAGACCTCCTTCAGTTGGCAACAGCTCCGCCAGCAACTCCAGAGGACGGCCCAGGACGTGGGGCTTCCAGGATGGGACGGACAGTACGGGCACGGCGAAGTCGATGCTCGGTGCCTCCTGGATGGCAGCGACCCTTGCCTCGTCGATTCCCCCCGGAAGACGTTCTCCGCGGTCTCCGGGGACAACTTCGACGACGGAGCCGCCGACAATTGGATGCTAAGCGGCCTCTGGCACGTCTCCGATGCGTGCGCAAGCCCCCCGTCCACACCGAACTACCTGGGCTACAACAAGGATTCCACGTGCAGCTACGACACCGGTGACCAGCGCAACGGGGGAACCGCCTTGTTCAGCTTGGATCTCGAAACGGTCTCCTCGGCGTCCATGGAGTTCCAACACCGTTGGGAAACGGAGTCGTTCTCCAGTCCTTTCGACATCATGCGCGTCCAAGTGAGCACAGATAAAGGAGCCAGCTGGATCACCCTTGAGCAGTGGGACAGCTCCGATAGCAACCAAGGGTCGTGGGGAGCCGAATCCATCGATCTGTCCCCCTACACGGGCCAAGTCGTCCAGGTCCGCTTCCTGTTCACGACCTTGGACAGCGTCGGGAACGATTTCGAGGGATGGTTCTTGGACGATGTCGGCGTGAGTCCCCCCACTCTTCCCGTCGACTTCCTGGAGACGTTCGACGATGGGACCGCCGATCACTGGTCGCTTACGGGCCTGTGGCACGTCTCCGACGCTTGCGAGAACCCGCCCTCCAGCCCAAATTACCTCGGCTATCACCAGCAGAGCACGTGCAGCTACGACACGGGAGAAGCCAACCGAGGCGTTGCAGCCTTCGGCGTGGACCTATCCGGGGTCCCCTCTGCGATCCTGTCGTTCGATCACCGCTGGGAGACCGAATCGTTCTCTAGCCCCTTCGACGTGATGCAAGTCGAGGCCAGCGCCGACAACGGCGCCTCCTGGGATCTTCTCGCCCAGTGGGATAGCCGCGACAGCAACCAACTCTCCTGGAGCGGGGAGCAGATCGACCTCACAAGCTATAGTGGGGACCTCGTCCACGTCCGGTTCGAGCTCGACACGATCGACTCCGTCGGGAACGACTTCGAGGGATGGTTCCTTGACAACGTCGAGGTCGAAGAGAACCAACCGCCGGACGCGTGTTTCACCTACAGCCCCCAGAACGGGGATCTTGATACGCAGTACCAGTTCGACGCTGGCTGCACAACGGACGACTTCACGCCCCCCTTCGGCTTCCTCGAGTACCGCTGGGACTTCGACGGTGACGGGACCTGGGACACGGGATGGCGAACCTCTGAGACCGCCAGCCACCAGTACGACTCGCCGGGGGATAAGACCGTGGTGCTTCAAGCCAGGGATGGGCACGGCTTGACCGACACGACCTCTCGGACCTTGACCGTGCACATCCTGTGTGCGGGGTCGACCTGCGTTGGATAGCTGCGGGGGCGCCCGTGGGGGGGGGTCCCCGTATCTTTCCATCGCGCCCTGGGGCCCGCTTCGAGCGAACACCATGGCCCGGGTGCTCTTGGTCCCGTTAGCGGACGAGATGCGGGACTGGCACCTGGAAGGCTCCGTTTCGAGGTCCTCGGGGGACCGATACGTTTTCCTTTCTCGACGAGGGTACCATGGAATCGATGCGCTCGTGGGTTTACCTTCTCCTGGCTGTTGGGTTGATGCCCGGCTTGGCCGGGTGCACAGTCCTGTCTCCAGGGGACTCGGATGCCGGCGCCTTGATGGCCTGCCAGGTAGAGCAGGACGGTTCCGGGGAGGACCCGCTTCCGGAGGACGAGGTCGTTGCCCATCGCCACGTCGGGCTGGAGGAGCAAACCCTCCGCATGGCTGGATGCGTCGTGAACGGGGAGGACACCACCACGGAGTTCCGGGGATGCGGCGACGAGGTCCCTGTCGAGGTGACGGTGGAACGGACCTCGGATGGGGAGGTGGTGTTCGCGCGGCCTGAGCTGGACGTGTCACACGCTGCAGCTTGTTCCGAGTGGGAGGTGGCGCCGAACTCGGTGTGGGTGGACTCGGTGTTCGATGTCCGGTGGGACCTTCACAAAGATGTGTGCCGGGAAGACGCGGAGTGCGATCATGCGGACGAAGGAGAGCGGATCGCGGGCGGAGACTACACGGTCACGATCGATGGTTGGGGAGCTCGCGCCGAGACGTTCGACGTGGAACTCCCTGGACCTTGACGAGCAAGGCCTAAGCCTAATTGAGGCAAGGGGCGTCCCGAGCGGGGTCTCTTGTCGACGTCCATGAGGCCCGCGGGCGGTCTCGCCCACCGTCTATTGTTGGGCCCGAACGGGATCCCCGTTTTGAGGGATTCAGGCGATCTCCGTAGCTCAGGGAGGACTTGGAACAGGAGATGGGTCTCCACTTGTCCTGGGACTGAGGTCGTGGGCGGGGTCGGTTCCGCAGTTGTTCGTAAAAGGACTCTGCACATGTGACACGTTTGTGTCAGAATGGGTGAAGATGGGACAGTAGGGGGTTCTCTGGCTGGTGTTTGGGTTCTCTGTGTGGTTCGAGGTGACGGAGGGTTGCTGTTCCTCTTTGGCGCCGTGTACCGGTAAAGACGCTATTCTAGCGTTTGGGTGGGGTTTCGGTTAAGCTGGGTGAAGCCCAGTTACGAAACCAACTTGCAGGATATCCCAGCTACGAGGGCCCCAGCATGTCCCTGGGATCTCCACGGCCTGTATAACTGTGGAACAGTCCGGTCTCAAGGTCCACGGTGACGGTCTTCAACAGCCGCGTATCGCCTTGTTTCTCGCCCTTGTAGAAAATCCCAGCAAGCCAGATGGGCTCCTCCACAAGGCCCCCCTCTCGCACCTGCCAATAGGCGGTGAACAGGATCTCCTCGTCTTGGACCAGGTCGTAAAGCTGTTGCCATGTATCGGTGAGCCCCATCAGGCTTCCGGCCTGTGGGGTAATCCATAGATCCGAATCGAGGTTCTCCCACTCTTGGACCTCGTAGGTGCGAAGCGCGACGTCACCTTGCTCTGCGTAGGTCCGTTCGATGACCTTCCTGGCGATCTTATCACCGTTGCCCGCCTCGAAGTAGAGCGTCCAGTGACCGGCGTTGTCCTGCCCGGTGCTCGCCAGAGCGGAGTTGGAGGCAAGCACGGAGTAGACGACTTGCCAGTCGTCGTGAGCGTTCAGCCATCGGTCTAGGGATGGACCGTTGTCGCGCCCTCCTTCGATGGCCCGGTTGATCGGGGTCACGCTCGACGTTTGGCCGGGGGGCGGATGGTGCTCGTTCCACGTTCCGGTCTGCGAGGGGATGGGCGCGGGGGGGGGGTCCAGGGGTCGACTTGAGGGGAGAGGGGGTCGAGTGGGGATATTGAGTTCGCCAGGGAAAGGCTTCCGGAGGCGAGGGGAATTCGCTCGGGCCAGGGCTCCCCTGGCTTGAACGGGGAGGGGGCCCCGGAGACCGACCAGTTCCAGGTTGTTCCCAGGTCGTAGCGTTGTCGTTTGTCGGGGGCCGTGACAGTGATCAGGTCGCCGGTAGCTGGGTGGGTCCAGTAGGTTGCGGTGTGCTCGTCGGTTCGTAGGGTGATGTTGATGGCTTGGACAAGGGCACCGGATGCGTCGGGCACCTTGCTCAGGTTGCCCATGCGTACGGTTAGAGTGGAGGCGTCGACGTAGTCTCCGCCGGGTGTAGGGGAGAAGCCATAGAGGGAGAGGTTCCCCGTCACGGTGTAGGTCGCCTCTGGGGGCCCAGAGCTTTGCTCGCTGACGCTCTCCTGGTGACCATCGAGGAAGTACCAGGTGGCGCCACCGAGGACGAGAACGATGGCCACGATGGCGACGCCGGCGGTCCATGACGGGGTTGTAGCCATGATCACATCCTCAGAGGCAGAAGGAATCGAAGTCGCCAGGTCCACCATCAGCGACCGCTTCGACGTCTGTGGGGCCGCTGCAGGTCTGGACTGGTTCGACGAGGAGGTCGTCGACCGGGTCAGCTGCGGCAACCATCGGTCCCATACCGATGAGGACCAGTGGCAAGCTCATAACGGTTGTTGTGGTTCGCTTCACGTTTTTCTACGTCGCTGTGGGGCAGAGCCAAGGCTGGGGTCTGGGACTCGCTGGGGGGCGAGGTCACGTGGACGTTGTGCCTGGAGACGTGTCCGGTCCCGGCCACGGTTGGCCTCGTCCTGCGTGCAGACAGAGGTCGTGGTCGCGTCCTGGCGGGGATTAACGCGGGACGTGATCGTTCCCTGTCGGCGTGAGCGTGTCCGAGGAACAGTCGGATCCTCGGGCGCTCGGGTTGGCGGGGCGAGGCGCGGGGGCCGCGCCCCGCCTTTTTTCTTGGTTTGTTTGTTCGTAGTGGTTCCTTGTCTTGGATGGCTTGGGTCTGGATCTTGTTGGGGTGTCCTCGTGGTTTGCGTGGAGCGGGGAGGATTGGCGGGATTGGGCGGTGTGGAGTGTTGTTGGTGGGGTGGTCCTCGAGCCTTTGGAGAAACACACAGACACTAGTGAGAAAACTTATACGAGTGGAGGTTCGCTCTCCATACGTCCCGGTTGACGTCCCGAAGGTGACCTTCATATGCTGGATCGGTTCAAAGCCCCCTACCTCATCGCGTTCTGCTTGATCCTCGTCGCGGGCATCGGGTTCCTCGACGCGGGGCTCTCCACCGAGGCCAAGCACAAGCACTGCCCCGACATCGTCGAGCAACCCCTCTGGATCACGGACGTCCAGTTCGACCTTCCACCCAGCGCGAGCGACGAGAGCTTCGTGGCCGGGTCCACGCCCTTCGTCACGTACGGTGACCTCGTCCAAGTGGAGTTCACCATCGAGAACCGGGTGCCCGACAAGTGCGAGGAGGTCTACGAGTCCCAGCAAGCCGAAGGCGAGCCCAACCCGCGCGACGTGGAGGTCTACCGATGGCACTGGAACGAGTCCAAGAACTGGGTCCAACCGGACAGCGTCGGCCCGGGAACAGGGAACGTGTGCGACGGGCTAGGCGAGATCAACGCCACCTGCACGGTTCGCGACTTCGTGCTCGTCGACCGCGACGACCTCAGGAAGGTGGACTTCTTCGACGAGGACGACGGCGGCGAGCTGCCGTTGAACTACGTTGCGGGAGACAAGCTCGGATCACAATGGCGCCCCTTCGTCGGGACCGAGCGCGTGATCGTCGTCGACCAACGCCCCGACCTGCGCGGGCTCGACATCGCGCCGCTTAGCGACGACCCGCTCGTGACCGGGTACTGGACCTACGAGGACGTGCAAGCCGCCGTCTCCATCGACAACGCCGGCAACTACTCCACCTGGGACCCCAACGCCGGCGACTGGTTCTGGGGCCGATCCAGCTACGACGGCGACAACGACCTAGAACCCGACCAACGCAACCCCACGAACGCGCAAGCCGAAAGCCTCTACGCTCCCACCGACCCCACGCTTCCAACCTGCTGGAAAACGGGGAAACCTGCCGACCCGGAGGATAGCGGAAAGTTCGGGATTCCTCCGCCCGGGTACGCGAGCGCGAACACGAATGCCAACCTCCCCGCCTGCTCGTACAAGCGCGGCGCCTCCTACGAGACCCCACTCACGTACGAGCTTCGCCGAAACGAGACCGACACCCTGCAACAAACCGGCACCGTCGACACCGACTGGGGCATCGCGAACGAGGACAAAGACGACGCCATCCCCCCCCACGAGCACCCCGTGCCCCGCGAGGCCAGCCACACCACCGCCGCCTGGGACACCGACCGGCACCGAGCGTACCTCTTCAGCGGCACCAACACCGACCGCATCCTCACCTACAACCCCTACCACGAAGACCACGACCACGCCGACGCGATCGCGTACGGCCCCACCATCAACATCGACGGGCTCGAACACGCCGACGCCGCGTGGAGCGACGGGCGCGTGTATCTGGCAGGCACCCCTGACTCGCGGTTCGTCGTCGAGTACGACCCGGTCACAGACCAACTGGCCTCGAACTGGGACATGCCGCTGGAAGCCTACGATGAGTGTAAAGATGGTCACGACGGGACCCGCATCGGGTCCAACGTCATCAGCCACGCTGGCTCGATCTGGGTCATCGGAGGGACGTGCCCCGAAGGGGGTCCGGTGAACCAGATTGCCGAGTTCAAGCCAGACTCGCGGTCCATCCATGAGGACGATGATGGTAATTGGGCTGAAGATCTCCGGGCTTACGCCGCCGCGGCCTTGGCCGACGATGACAACACGGCGTACCTCTTCGGCGGGTTCAGTGGGAATGGTGGAGCCGAGACCACCATTCTGGAGATCTCTGACCTTGACTCTGACCCTGACTCTGACCCCCAGGTGGGAGAACTCGATGGGTTCGACGTGGGCCTCGCGAACGCGACAGCCACTTGGGACCCCGAGAAGGAGGTCGCGTACGTGTTCGGGGGCGAGTTCGAACCCGCCATCGATACCCCGAACGAGATTCAAATCTGCCGTACGGGTGGAGAATCCCCCACCAACGTGGAACGTGAGGACTTCTATCTTAAGGAAGTCTCCAGTGACCATCCCAAGGTTAAGGCGGGGGATATTCGTCTTGACGGTTTGACGAGCCGGCTCCCCTCCGGGAGCATCGTTCAAGACGATGACCGAGACGAAGGTGACTCGCTAGTCTGCGAGACCGGTATGGTCGCCGAGGCCGGTGATCTTCTCTACATCGGTCATCGTGAGGATGGGTCTGAGGAAGAGGAAATTAGCCTTGAGCCGAACGATGGCGGCAGCAACGACGAGGAGAACTGGTGGATCCGCCTCTCGTCGACGGAGGACCATGAGGCGGGCTCGGTCGTACGGCGAGCTGACGAGGACCTCGGGGAGGACGAGGCTAAGATCATCGTGGGCGATATCTCAGACGATTTCGGCGTGTATCATGCTGATCTCGAAGAGAGCGATGTTTCGATCCACGACTGGGCCTTCCTCTCGACGAACGACGAGGGGATTGGATCTGTACCATCCGTAGGCGACATCCACCTCACCAACAACGTGCGCCCGTTCGGCACGGTCGTCACCGAGGACACGCTGTACTCGAACGATCGCGTCTACGAGTTCAATCCGGAGGAGGGCAACCCAGAGGTCAGCCTGGTAGAATACGAAGATGATGACGGGGTCTCCCACCTTCTCCGCTTGTCCTTCGACGATGACGACGAGGACGCGGCGTACACGCAGGACCGCGCGGGCGCCGTCGCGTTCTTCGATGACGACCCGCCCAAGCGGGAGGTGGAGGATCCCGACGACGACGAGCCCGAGACCGAATCCCGCCTACCGCGTGCCTACATCTTGGGCGGGTTCAACGAGACGGACGCGCGCTCGGACGTGCTCACGTTCACACCGCACTATTTGGACCCCACGAACCGCGAGCGAGACGATCACCAACACGAGCATCTGCCCATCAGGCTGGAGGACCCGTTGCCCCGGCACCCGCGCCACGAGCTCGTCACCCTGTTCGACACGGTGTACACGGCCGGCACGTACAACGTGACCGTGGACGTGGGCCTCGAGAAAGACGTGTGGATCCAAGCCGACACGAACACGAGCAACAACACGGCCGTGGGCGAAGTGGACGTGCACGGGCTCAACCTCACGCTCGAGCACCCGATCGTGGAACCCAAAGACGCCACCGGCGGCGTCCCGTGCGGGCTCACCAAGGAGGAACCGTGCGACCCGGGCACGCCCATCCACGTGCAAGCCTCGTACCGTCAAGCCGGTGACGAGTTCCTCGACGGCTCCGAGTACGACCACCTGCGGGAGCGCTCGTGGAAAGCGGGCCTCTTCCTCAACGGGCTGCCCGTCGACCAAGCCTCGGACGGTCGCATGGTCACCCAGAGCTTCTCCCAGGTGCCCACGTTCGGGGCGACCCAAGACGGGGAGGACCTCTGGCAGCCCCCGCTCACGATCGAGACCGATGGCACCGGCGGGCTGCAAGTCGTCAAGATCGCGCTCGACCATCCCGACCTGTACAATCACCCCTCCTCGGACGTGAAACAGCTCGGCAAGATCGCCGAGACGGTCGAGATCAACGACTGCCCCCAGGACGACCAACCCACCAGCAACGTGTACTGCGCCACGTTCTTCTACCAAGACGAGGACCCGCCCGAGATCCAGGACGTCTGGATCGAGCCCGACCACGACCCCGACCAAGACGCCGCCCTCGTCTACGAAGGCGAGCACATCACCATCAACGCGATCGTGGACGACGACAGCCCCGACACGGTGCAAGCCACCCTCACCGCACCCAACGGGACCACGGACACGATCGAGCTCACCCGCGAACACGCCGGCACCATCGAGTTCAACCACACGCTCCAACTCGTCGGTGAGCTCGGCGAGTACGACGTGTCCCTCTACGCGGAAGACGTGTACGAGCGCAACGACACGCTCGAAGACGCCGCCACCATCAACCTGACCCCGCAACCCGCCACCATCGACGTCCACCGGTTCCTGCTCAACGGGAACAACGCGCTCACCGACGGGAACGCCACGTACCAAGGCTCCGCCAGCGAACCCGACAACTGGCTACGCGTCGAAGTCGAACACGACGACACCGGACGCGACGACCCCTGGGACCCCGACGGGCGCACCCTCAACATCACGCCCCCCGACGGGGACGACGCGCAAGAGCTCCCCATGCACGTGTACACCGTGTGCACGCTCTACAACACGGCCACGGACGAAGAGGAAGGCACCGCGGAAGGCGACCAGTGCGACGAAGACCAACAAGACCCCCACATCGAGGTGCAAGACGAACGCCCGCGCTACTACGTGGACACGCGCTGCGAAGGCGAAAGCCACGAGCCCGACGCCGGCGACTGCCAAGATGCGCCCCCCAGCACGCGCGAAGCCTGGGACAACGCCACGCTCGACTGGATCGGGACCTTCCACGCCAACGCGACCGTGCGCGACGCCTTCGACCGCGTCCACGAAGAAGAACACGTGCTCGAACTGACAAGCCCCCACGGGCCCCCCACGCTCGAGAACGAGACCGCCGACCCCACCACGCTCGAACCCGGCGAAGCCACCACCGTCGAAGCCTACGCCGCAGACCAACTGCGCGTCGAACGCGTCACGCTCGACGTCGTCAAACCCGACGGCACCACCGAACGCCTCGACCTCGACCTGGACCCCGACGAAGCCGAGGACGCCGAGACCCTCAACGGCACCTACGAAGCCAGCTTCCTCGCCGGCACCAACGGCGAGCTCGACCAAGCCGGCATCTACCAAGCCACGATCGTGGCTGAGAACTTCGCCGGCGACACGAACCAAACCGAGATGGCCCCGCTGGAAGTCCTCGACCCCCAACCCCCCAAGATCGACGCCTTCGAAAGCATCCCCAACGACGTGCAAGAGGTCAACGGGAACGTCACCTGGGAAGCCACGATCACGGACGACACGCAAATCAAGCCCCCCCAACTCACCGTCCAGCTTCCCGCCACCGGCACGATCGAGCGCGTGCTCACCTACAACGACACACGCAACGTGCACGAGCTGGACCCCCCGCTCGAAGCCTCCCCCGCCGACGAAGGCACCTGGACGTACGAGCTCACCGCCGAAGACTACGCCGGGAACGCTGCCACCGCGAACGGGACCCTCGAGGTCGTCGAGAACCGCGAACCGCAAGCGCTCGACTGGAGCCCCGACGTGCGCGACGACTCCGGCACCGCCTGGGGCGCCCCCGACGCGATCGTGAGCGTGGACGTGGTCGACTACAGCCACGGCGTCAACGAGTCCACGATCGAAGTCACGCTCGACGACGACCCCGTCGACGTCTCCCTCGAAGAGACCAACCACGGCTACCACGTGCAAACGCCCCTGCCCGAGAACCTCACCCACGGCGACACCGTCACGGTCACCATCACCGCCGCCGACCACAGCGACCCCCCGCTCGTCGCCGAGAACCTCACCCACACCTTCCACGTCGACGAAAACGCCCCCGACACCGCGCTCGACCCCGACCCCCACCTCGAACAAGACGGCCAAACGCTCGTCGGGCTCGTCTCCCAGATGCGCCTGGACGCCAACGACCTCGGCGCCGGCACCAGCCACGTCGACCTGCGCATCCAAGGCCCAAGCGGGCACCTTCACACGCTCGAAGGCGACGACGCGATCACCTGGTCCTTCAAGGACCTCCCAAGCGAGCTACGAACCCACGGGCCCTACACGCTCACCGCCACCGCCGAGGACGGCGTCGGGAACCAAGACGCCACCACGCACGAGGTCTTCCTCGACGCCGCCGCACCCACCATCAGCCTGCTCCCCACGCCAGGCCAACCGCCCGAGGTCGTCTCCGCCAGCATCGAGGACGACTCCCGCGTCGAGGACGCCATGCTCGTGTACGAGGTGGACGGGGACGAAGAGACCCTCGAGCTGGAACCCACAAGCGAGGGCATCTGGCAAGCAACCGTGCCGGAACAACCCGAAGGCACGCTCGTCACGTACCGCGTACAAGCCACGGACCTCTTCCAGAACAAGGACGAAAGCCCCGAGATCACGTTCGAGGCCGGGCACGCGGTGCCCGAGATCGAGATCCTCGCGCCCGAAGACAGCGCCATCCTCGAAGGCACGGTCCCCGTGAGCTGGAGCGCTCAAGCCCCCGGCGCCGAAGAGGGCCAAGCGCAAGTCTCGTGGCTGTACCGGGCCGAGGGCCAGGCCGAGTTCGCGGCCATCCCGGGCCTGCAGTTCCTCCCGCTGGATGGCCCGGAGGACGTGAACACGACGCGGCTTCCCAACGGGCCCATCGTGCTGAAAGCGGTCGTGGACGACGGGCAAGCCCTCGCTGAGGACGAGGTCGAAGCGTTCGTGAACAACCCCTCCCCCGTGATTGGGACGCCCGCGTTCGAAAGCGCGGACGTGGAGGACGGCGTGCCCGTCGTGGACGCGGGCGCGTTGGCGCGCGTGAGCGTCCAGTTCGACGCGCCCGTCACGGCCGCGTGGGCGAACCTGACCCAGGACGGGAAAACGATCGCGTCCGCGGTGCTCTCCACCGCGGCCGAGGACAACGTGTGGACCGGGGACTTGGAGACGCCGGACGAGGAAGGCTCCTACGCGATGGTCGTCACCGGCGTCGAGGAGGACGGCACGCGGCACGTCTCCTCCATGCACGACGTCGAAGTGGGGTCGACCGGCGGCGGGTTCCTGGGCATCCCGAGCATGTGGGCCGTGCTCACGGCGCTCACCATGGCTTGCGTCGCGATGGGCTCGTATGGACTGAGGAGACGGTGGGTGTGATGGGGTCGATCGGGGAGACGCTTCCTCAGGCGACCGTATCGCTGACTCCCCGACACTCGGGCGAAGATGCCTGGCGCGTACCCGGGAGCGTCTTGCTAGCCGCGGTGGGGATCGTGACCTTGCTGGGCCTTGTGCTTGCGAGCGCGAGCGCGACCGCGGAGGGTCACGTGGGTGCGGGCGATGCTCCCTGGTGGGGCCCCTCGGACGAGCAGGAGCCCACGGTGGGGTACCACTTCCGCGTGCCCTTGCTCGTCTCGAACCCGCACGGGTATGCGTTGGAGGACCCGGTCGCGTTCGCGGAGGTGGACGTGGGCGAGCGGTTGATCGAGGCGGGCTGGAACGCGCAAAGCTTGGGCGCGGCCGAGTTCCCGACGTCGTTCACGTTGAACCCGGACAGCGTGCGCGTGGTCCCGTACGAGCGGGGGTTTAGCTCGATCGCGTCGCAGGATCCGTCCCCGAGCCGGTTCTACGAGGGCCGCTTCTCGGTGGAGGCGGAGGGCAGCTTCGACGCGGCGAGGAACCCCGTGGGGACCATCGCGTTCCAGCTGGAGGGCTCCCTGGCTCCGGGCGAGACGCGCGCGTTCATGGCGTACTTCGCCAGCGAGGAGCAGGGCGAACGGGAACCGGACGAGCGCCCGGCGCCCGTGGACGCGTGGCCTAGTCGGGGGTGGGGGACCTCCTCGTTCGGGTTCCCCCCCGTGGACGGCGTGGGCGTCTCGCCGAAAGTGGACGTCGTCGCTGGGCACGAGGCCACGAGCGTGGAGGTGTTCACGTACGAGGGCGGGCAACCGCAACCGGCGCGCTTGCCGGACTTGGGGAACCCGTTCTCGTTAGAGGAGGGGGAAAGCGCCACGTTCGAGCCACCCTCTCGGACGTTTTTCAAGGTGGAGGCGTCCAAGCCCGTGCTCGTGGGGGAGCGGGGCGGGTTCAGCAGCTCGTTCGACTCGTTCGGGGGCGGCGCGTTCGTGCCGTCCACGAGCGGGTCCTACCGGGGGTCCTCGTTCCTGGTTCCCGCGTACGCGCCCACGATCGTGGTCTCCACGGCGGAGCTGGGGTCCACGGAGGTCACCGTGACCACGGGCGACGAGACGACGTCGACGAGCCTGGGAACGGGGCAACCGTTCGCCTCGTTCGAGCTGTCCGTGGACGAGCACCAGGATCCCGTGCCGGTCGCGTCCGTGTCCTCCTCGGAGCTGCCGGTCGTGGTGCAGTACGGGCCGCCCGTGTTGGGCGTGCACGATGCGCCCTCCGCGACGGGGTCCGCGACGGGCGAGGACGTGCGCGTGGTTGCGCCGGATGGGAACGAGCTTCGCGTCACCAGTCAGCAAGCCACGGGCGTGCGCGTGTTGGAGGGCGCGGGGTCGAGCCAGCAGCTTGTCCCGTTCGGGGATGTGGGCAGCACGCCACCGCGCGAGGTGTCCGGGTTCCCGGACGGGGTGCGCGTGGCCACGAACGAGTCGTTCCCAGAGGAGGACCCGATCCGCGTCGTCTCCACGAGCACGGGCGACGTGGACGCTTCCCCGGTGCGGGTCTCCGTGGGATCGGGGGAGCGCGCGGGCGCGTTCCTGCCGGATGCGTCCTTGTCCACGCCAGTGGAGGGCTCGGTCGCGGTGTTGGGCGCGTTCGACGGGACGCGCGTCACGTACGAGTCGTTCCCCCTGGGTGGGGAGCCGACCGAAGAGACGCGCACGTTGAACGCGGACGGCGTCGCCGTGTTCGAGGCGGAACCCACGCTGGAGGGTGCCCGCGTGACGGTGTCCAAGCCCGCCTCGGTCGTGCCCACGGACGCGCTGGACCGGTACGCCCGGCTTTTGCCCGGGCACGGGCCGGGCCTGGACGCCTCCGTGGGCTCGCTGCAGTTCCGGGGCGCGCTCGTGCAGATGGACATGGAGCAGGCCGTGGGCGGGCAAGCCGTGGAGACGATCGGGCCCGGCCAGTCCATCTCGTTCGATGCTAGCGTGGCCAACGTGGGCCACTGGACGCGCGGCGCGCAGATCACGGAAGAGGTCACGCTCTCGTGCAGCGAGGTGCCCCAGGGCTGGAGCGTGGACGGGTGCGGCCGGTCCTTCTCGCTGGCTTCTGGGCAGCGCGCCAGCGCGGAGCTCGAGGTGGCGGCCAGCGAGGACGTGCGTCCCGGCGAGCGCTTGTCGTTGACGCTGGAAGCCAAGGGGGAGCGGTGGAACACGACGGACAGCGCGCAGGTCGTGCTCCTGGTGCGCACCGTGTACAACGTGGACGCGTGGTTCCACGCGGAGGGCGGGCCTCGCGACTTGCGGGATGCGCCCGTGTTCGTGGACCGGGACGGGCAGGCGCTTGTCCCCGTCGTCGTCAAGAACACGGGCACGGTCGAGGACACGTACCGGCTCGACAAGGAGTCCTCCAGCGAGGGCTGGAGCGTGGAGGCCCGCCAGGAGGGCGAGGCCGTGGACGCGTTGACCCTGGACGCGGAGGAGACCGCCCAGCTTGTCCTTCGCGTGCAAGCCAGCGAGGACCCGACCATGCACTCGACCCCCTTGGGGTTGGAGGTGGCCAGCACCTCCGACGAGCTCACGTTCGCCACGCTTCGCGGACGCGCGCAGATCGCCACGGAGCTCAACGTGACCATGGACGCACCCGAGCCCGTCGCGCTCGTGGACCCCGGCCAAACGCACGCGTTCCCCCTGAACGTGACCAACCACGGCGACTCGATCGTGTCCGTCCGGCTGAACGCGACGCCCTCCATGCCGGACGGGTGGACCGTGGACGTGCCCGTGCCCCAGATCAGCGTGTTCCCCGACAACCGCACCGAGCTCAACGTGACCCTCACCACGCCCCCGGAAGCGAACGCCGAGCAACGCGGCACCGTAAGCGCGCTCGTCAGCGCTGCTCGAAGCCCCGGCGAGCAACCCACCGAGCAACGCCGCGTGCTCACCGCGCTCGTGCGCCACGTGCACGACCTCGCCGCGCCCACGGACCCCATCCCCGTCGACGCGGGCCCCCACGCCGAGATCAACCTGCCGCTTGAGAACCGAGGCAACGCGAACGAGACCGTGCGCGTGCTCGGAACCAACCCCGCCTGGGGCTTCACCACGCCCGGCCCCATCGAGGTGCCCGCGAACGGGACGGCCACGCTCCCCCTCGAACTGGACGTGCCCCCCACCACGACCCCCGGCGACACCAACCTCACCCTGCACGTGGACCTCTCCCGCAGCACGCAACGCAACCTCACGCTCCCCCTCGACGTGCGCCCCACGCCCCGCCTGGAGGCCACGCTCGTCGAACCCCGCCCCGTGATGCCCGGGAAACCCACCACGATCCCCACCGTGCTCACCTCCGCCGGGAACCAACCCCTCACGGGCGAGCCCACGCTGCAAACACCCGGCGACTGGCCCACCAACTCGACCCCCGCCACCGTGGACCTGGACCCCGGCGAGAGCGCCAACGTCACGTTCACGCTTCACGCGCCCGAGACCGCTCCCACGGACGCTGCCACGATCACGCCCACCGTGCATCCCGCCGAGGGCGCCCCCGTCACGGACGAACCCTTCACGCTTCCCAGCGGAGAAACGGACCTCGCCCTGCAAGGAGCCCGCCTGGAAGAGCTGCCGACGGGGGACCTGCTCGTGCGCACACAACTCGTCAACAACGGGAGCGTGCCCGCGTACGAAGCGCTCGTCGCGCTTCAAGCCGGCGACCAGGAGCTCGACTCCACCACCGTGCAACGGTTAAGCCCCGGCGAAGCCGCCACCGTGAGCCTGTCCACGCCCGCCAGCGACGCGACACCGCTACGCCTCACCGCAGACCCCCTCCAGGCCCTGGCCGACCCGGACCGCTCCGACAACGAGCTCGTGCTCGACGACGCAAGCCAGTTGCCGGCCCCCTTCGCGGCCCTGGCCATCGTCGCAGGCGCCTTCATCGCTAGGGGGTGGCGACCCTGAAGGGCCTGCCAGAAACGTTCGAGGCTCGCTGGCGCGCCTGGGGGTTGGACCGCGCCTGGCCCTTCTTGGCCGTGGGCCTGGCCGCGCTCGTCGCGCTCGGCCTCACGTGGACCGCGGGCTTCCCCGGCAACGATCAGACCCGCGAGATCCAGGAGCTCTCCCTGCCCTCGGGCGAAGCTGCCCCCTTGGGCGTGGAGGACCAGGACCAGGACGGGCTGCCCGACTCCCTGGAGGTGTACGTGTTCGGCACGGACCCCGAGAACCCCGACACGAGCGGGGACGGGATCCCGGACGGGTACCTGGCCGACCACGGGTACGACCCGCTGGACCCGAACGTGCACAACCAGACCGTGGACGAGCCCCCGCCCCACGCGCTTGCCCAAGGCATGGACGCGTGGCCGGACCGGTACCGGTTGACCGTGCTCGAGTTCTACCAGCACACCCGACCCGCCGGGTACGAGCCCGGTGACCAGGAGCCCTTCTGGAACGAGGAGGACGTGCCCTCGCCCCGCGAGTGGGACAAAAGCCAGAACGGGATCCCGGACGCGTGGTTCCTGGCCGCGGGCCTGGACCCGTTCAACGCGGACCTCGACGAGGTCGCGCCCGGCAGCGAGGACACGCTCACCGTGGCCCAGAACTGGGAGCTGGGCACCAACCCCGCCCTCGCGGACACGGACCAAGACGGGATCCCCGACGCGGACGAACCCGACGTCGGCACGGATCCCCTGGCCTACTCGACGCTGGACGCGGACGTCGCCGACGGGTGGCTTCTGGCCAAGGGCCTGGACCCCCTGGACGCGAGCGTTCTCTTCGAGGACGCCTCCAAGGACGGCTTGACCACGGCGGAGACGTTCCGCGTCTCCCGCCAGCTTCTCCCGCAAGCCACCGTGGACGAGATCGTTAAGCAAGGCCTGGACCCGTTCGACTGGGACACCAGCGGCGATGGGATCCCCGACGGGTGGCTGGTCAAGCACGGCCTGGACCCCCTGGACGCGAGCGTGGGCGACGAGGTCACGCAACGGGCCACCGACTTCGAGGACGTGCGCTTCGTGGACGAAGCGCCCGGCGACGAGGAGCCCCTGGGCGAGATGGAGCTCACGGTGCGCGACGAGTACGAGGTCGGACGACCGCCCGGATGGAGCGAGGCCGAGGACGGCGTCTGGTGGGGCGGCACCGCGCCCGACACGCCCGACACGGACGGGGACGGGTTGCCCGACGCAATCGAGATCCGCGGCTGGTACGTGCAGCTCACGCTCGAGGCCAGCCCCGGCGCGGAGCCCGAGACGGTGCACGTCACCTCCAACCCCACGCAAGCGGACACGAGCGGGGACGGGCTCGACGACTGGGACCAGTACCATGGCGAGACCGTGTGCCCCAACGGCGAGCAACGCAGCTTCCCGCCCCTGGACCCGAGCCGTCGCGACTCCGCGTTCTCAGGGCTGGACGACTTCGAGGAGGTGTGCGGGTTCACCATCGACGGGGAGCGCTACGACTTCGGTGCCCCCAACGAGGGCGGGCTGGACCCCACGAGCGTGGACACGGCCGGAAGCCTGCTCCCGGACGGGGAGGAGGCCCGGTACTGGCACGAGCGCGCCCAGAACCTGCAAGACCCGTACCCCTTCCCGCACGCCGAGCCCAGCACGAGCGTCGAAGCCGCGCGCGAGTACCCCCGCCACGCGGGCGCCTCTCCCATGGACCTTGCAGCGCGCGCGGGCCCGGATGGCGACTGGGACGGGGACGGCGTGGCCAACCTGTTGGACCCGGACAGCTCCAGCGCGCTGAGCCTGGAGGGGTCCAACGCGTGCCCGCAAGGCTCCCAGGATCCCACGAGCGTGTTCCTGTTGGATGGCCCCCAAGTCGACCCCGGCCTGTACCGGTTCACGGACCTGGCCAGCGAGCACCCTCGCTCGCCCACGGATCCCCTGATCCCGGACACGGACGGGGACGGGCTCCCCGACGCCTGGGAGCACCGGAACGCCGAGTTCCTGGACGAGCAGGACCGCTGGACCGTGGACCCCGCCAACCCCGAGACCGGTGGCACAAGGGACGGGGAAGCCAACCACGACGGGGATGAGACCCGCTACCTGGCCCCGCCCGGCGAGGTGAACACGTACGAGCACAACAACCTCGAGGAGTGCCGCGCCGGCACCGACCCGTTGCAAGCGTCGAGCGACGAGGACGGCGTCCCGGACGGGTGGAAGGTCTTCTGGGGGCTTCGCTACCCCACGCTGGTCAGCGCGGGCGACCCGCTCGTGGGAGAGCTCACGGACGAGGAGACCGACCTCATCCTGGAACGCTCGGGACAGGTCAGCATCGCGCCCGGGCAACCCCTCCTCGGCACGCCCCCCTGGCTCGAGGACGCCATGCCCGTCCCGTACGCGCGCTACGTGGAGCTGGCCACGGGCGGGTCCGAGGTGTGCGACCAACGCGAGGAGCTGGTCGAGCAAGCCCTCGAGGAGGTCTCCCTGGCCGCGTGGGAGCACGTGGCGGAGAACCCGCGAGAGGAGGCGCCCTGCGTTCGAACCGCGGACGACCAGACGCGCCTGTTGCTCGAGATCCGCGGCGAGTACGAAGCAGGGTGGGGCGCGCTGGCCGGCACCGGCGCGAACCCGTACCTGGAGGACACCAGCCGCGATGGCGTGCCCGACTGGTGGAAGGCCCTGATCCAGCACACCGCCGGGAACCCGGACCTGGCCCCGTCCCCCCTCGAAGAGGAGGCCGACGAGGTGCTCGCGGGCGAGTCCCTGACCCTCGCCGAGCACTACGAGGCCTGGCTGGACGCGCTCGCGGAGGGTTCCCCGCGCGGGGGCCCCGACCCGACCGTGGAGGACTCCAGCGGGGACGGGCTCACGGATGCGGAGACCGTGAACGCGGGCTTCGACCCGAAGGACCCGTTCACGATCGAACGCTTGGGCGAGGACGGGCGCGACTCGGACGGGGACGGCATCGGGGACCTCGGGGAGATCCGCGGCTGGGCGCACGAGGGCCCCGCGCGCTCGTTCAAGACGAACCCCATCAACCCGGACTCGGACCACGACGGGCTGCTCGATCGCGAGGGCACCACCGTCTCCACGACGCGCTTCGACGAGCTCGGCATCGCGCACCGGGACGAGGAAAGCGGCGTTCGCTACCTCGGCGAGGCCCTGTACCGATCCGACCCCACCCAGCTGGACTCCAGCGGGGATGGGATCCCGGACGGGTGGCAAGCCTACTACGTGCCCGACGGAAGCCCCGACCCCACGCAGGATGCAAGCGGGCTCGAGCGCTTCTACGACGCCGGGAAGCCCTCCTGGTGGGAGGAGACCCGTCACGGCGTCTGGTGGTGGGGGCTTCCCCCGAACGCGCCCTTCTGCCAGGACCTCGACGGGGACGGGCTCAACGACGACAACGGCGAGGACCCGTTCCCCGCGAACGAGGACAACCTCTACCAGCACGGGGGCTTCGAGACCCAAGACCCCTCCGAAGCCCGCGCGTACATCCAAGCCTCCAGCAACGACCTGACCGTGCGCGAGAGGGCCCAAGCCTGGGCCGAAGGCGCCGGGAACCCGCTTCCCCACCGCGAACACCTCGAAGACGGATGCCCCGAGCACGACGCACCCCCGTTCGAGTTCACGAGCCTCACCATCGAACCCTCCCCGCCCGTGATGGGTGAACCCGTCACCGTGACCGGCACCGTGAACGCGCCCCCCCAAGCCTCCCACGAGCACGTCACCGTGATCCTCTCCGCCCTCGACGCGACGCCCGAGCGCGCCCTCGGCGTCGCCTTCACCGGCCCCGACGGCTCGTTCACGATCGAGACCACGTTCACGCCCGACCACGACGCGCACGTCCCCCCCGAAGGCCTCTACCTGGGCACCCGCGGCGAGCCCGTCTCCTGGACCGCTCGCCTCGACGACGTCGACCCCGGGGACGCCTCGCACGGGACCGACAACCAGCTCGTCGTCTGGACATACAACACCACGAACGCCAAGCAAGCCCTGCACGAGCCCGAGACCCCCTTCCACGCCTCCACGACGCTCACCGCGGACGCGCCCACCGGGCTTCGCACCGGCGAACCCGGCCCCGTGAACACGACGCTCACCGACGCCCTCAACGAGCCCCTCCCCGATCAACCGGTCACCCTCACCTGGGACGCCACGGACCCCCCCACCGAGGTCACCGTCCAAACCGACGCGGAAGGCGACGCCGACGCCACTCTCCCCCCCGCCGACGAGCCCGGCCCCACAAACCTCACCGTGCGCTTCGACGGCACCGACACGCTGCACCCCGCCCAGACCACGATCCCCCTCCCCGTGCAAGACCCCACCAACCTCACCCTCACCCCCGACGTGACCGCGGCCGCCGCCGGCGACCCCCTTCCCCTCCAAGGCACCCTCACCAAGCAAGGCGACCCCCTCCCCCACGCGCCCGTCCAGATCCGTGCCGGGCAAGCCACCGCGAACACCACCACCGGTCCAGACGGGACCTTCCAAGAGACCCTGCCCCTGCCCCGCAACGTTCAACCCGGCAGCCTCACGCTCACCGCGCAATACCTCGGCACGTCCACCGTTCAACCCGCCACCGGGCACGCCACCATCGAGATCCTCGGCTCCGCAAGCCTCGACGCGCCCGACCACGTCACCATCCCCCAACGACAAGGCGCCCACCTCACCGGGCACCTCCACGACGCCACCGGCACCGGGATCCCCGGAGACGTGACCCTCACCGGCCTCGACGCCGGCCCCCTCACCAGCGCCGCAAGCCCCGACGGCGCCTTCCGCATCGTGACCCCCCCCGATCAGCCCCGCGGCACGTACACCGCCACGCTCACCGCGCACCCCGCAGACGACCACGCCCCCACCACGCACCAGCTCACCGCGACCGTGCAAAGCCAAGCCCGCATCCACCTCGACCCGCTCCCCGCCAGCACCCACCCCGGCGACGACGTGACCCTCACTGGGCACCTCACCGACGCCCACGACGATCCCCTCGCGCACGAAGCGCTCCTCCTCGACGCGTTCGACACCCACCAACCCGTCACGGACGAGGACGGCCGCTTCGAAGCCACGCTCACCGTGCCGCTCGACGCCGAGCTAGGCCCCCACGAGGTCACCCTCGACTACGCGCCCGAAGCCACGCCCACCGTGCTCCCCACCACGACCACGACCGCGCTCGCCGTGAAAGACCCCACGCACCTCGACGTGCACACCGAGCACGCCCGCATGGCCCACCCGCACGTGGCCGGCACCCTCACCACGCCCAGCGGCGGCGTGCCCGGGCAACCCGTCACGGTCCAGCTTGCCAACCCCGAAACGGGCACCCTCCTCCACGAAACCACCACGCGAACCAGCCCCGACGGCGCCTACAACGCGACCTTCCCCGCCAACCTCGCCGACCACGCCCTCCCCGCCACCGCCACCGTCCACTTCCCCGGCACGCACACCCTCGACGATGCACGCCACGAGACCACCGTCAACCTCACCACGCCCCTGCGCTGGGACGCCGCCCCCCCCTCCACGCTCCCCCACAACGAGCCCCACACCGTCGAAGGCACCGTGCACGACGCCGCCGGAGCCCCCATCCACGACGCCACCGTCGTCGCCCGCCTCGGGAACACCACGCTCCAAGACGCGACCGTCAAGGACGGCCGCTTCTCGCTCACCCTCACCGCGCCCCCCACGACCGAGCCCGGCGAGCACCACCTGACCATCATGCTCGAACCCGCCGGGCTGCACGTGCTCACACCCCTGGAAGGCCCTGTCACCGTCACCACCACGCCCACCGTGACCATGGACCTCGACACGAGCCTCGACGCGGGCGAACCCTACCGCGCCACCGCCCGCGTCACGGACCAAGCCCAACGCCCCCTCTCCAACGTGACGCTCGTCCACTGGGTCCGCGTCGAGGACGAACAAGCCACCCGCCCCGCCACCTTGCACACCGACGAGAACGGCCAAGCCCGCATCTCCGGCACCGTGCCCGAGGACACGCCCAGCGACGAGGTCGAGATCGTCGTGCTCGCCCACGACACCCGCCTCACCGAGGAGGCCGCCGTGGCCTCCAGCGCGAACGTCGCCTTCCCCGCCGCGATGAGCCTGGCCCCCGGCGTGCTCGCCCTCGTCGTGCTCTCCACGATCGCCGCGGGCGCCTACCTGGCCCACCGCCGCCAGCGCCAACTCGACGAGATGCACGACATCGTCGAGGACCTGCTCGACGACCTCGTCGCGGGCAACGAGTACGAGGCCAGCGTCATCCGCGCCTACCGCGTGCTCAACCAGCACCTCGAAGAGCACGGGTTCCTCGAACGGCCCGACCACACCGCGCGCGAGTACCTGAACGCGGTACGCCAGGCCATGCCGCTTCGGCGCGAATCCGTCGACGCGTTCATCTCCCTGTTCGAGGAGGTCCGCTACTCCTCGCGCGTCCCTGGACCTCAGGAGCGCCGCGAGGCCACCGAACTGCTTCGCCGCTTGCTCACCGAGCTCGAGGAGGCACGGGGGTGGCGCTCGTGAAGCTGCGCCTGCTCGGCGGAGCCCTGTTGGTCGTGGTCGCGGCCAGCATGCTCCTGGCCGATCCCAACCCCGTCGCGGATCCTCGAAGCGGCGCCCATACGGGGCTAAGCGGGCTCTCCGAGGCCATCGAGGAGGACCGCGGCGCGCCCGTGACGCTGTTCTCCTCGCAAGCCGCCCTGCGCGAGCCAGGCCACGTGGGCATCGTGATCGTTCCCGGGACGCCTAACCCTCTCACGCCGGGCGAGGTGGACGCTCTGGAAGCCCACCTGGACCGGGATGCGCACCTGTGGTTGTTGGAGGAGACGCCGCACACGGAGCCCGTGCTCGAACCGCACGGAATCCGCGTGGTCCCCGACCGGGTTTTGCAACCCGACTCCGCGTACGGGCACCTGGGCTCGGGCTTCGTGGAAGCGAACGTGCGCGTGGGCAACCAGTCCCACCAGGTCCTGTTGTCCTCGCCGGTCCTGTTGGACGTGAACACGACGCAGGCGGACGTGATCGGGCGAACCGAGGTCGCCTCCCGCGACGTGGACCACTCGGACAGCGTGGACGCGGGCGACCCCGCCGGTGAGCACCCGGTCGTGGCGCGCGGTCAAGGCGACGCCGCGAACCTGCTCGTGATCGCGGACGCGGGCATCTTCACGAACGCGATGCTCGAGGCGGACGGGTTCGAGAACCAGGAGCTCTTGGCGGCCTTGCTGGAGCAGGCGCCTCGCGGCCAGGTCGTGGTCGACGCCACGCGCAACGATCCGCCCGCGTGGATGGCGCCGGTCAAGCACGCCACCGAGGTCCTGGTGCGGGCGGGCACGTCGCCCGTGCCCATCGCGTTGTCCTCGCTGGCCTTGTCCGGGTTGGCCGTCGCGTTGGTGCATCGAGCCCCCGAGCGGGACGCGTGGCGGCGGCACGAGCACGTGCTGGGCGAGGACAAGCCTGCCCCGGAGGAGGGCAGCGAGCATCGGTTGCGCACCGCGTTCGCGACGGTGCTGGCGGGCGCGACGGGCGAGGACGTGGCCGCGTTTGCGCGAGAGCCCCTTGACGAGTTGGCCACGCTGGCCCGAGACGAGCTCGGCGTCACGGTTCCCCTGGCCCCGGAGCGTCGGGGCGAGGCGTTCCAAGCGTTACGTTCCCACGTAGAACCAGAAGCGACAATGGAGGAGACCCACGCATGACCCCCAACGAGCCAAGCCAACGACTGCAAGAGACCGCCGGCGCGACGCGCCGGGGCACCGACGAGACCGCCCGCATCACGCAGAAGATCTCGTCCGTGACGGATCGCATCATGGACGAGGTTACGAAGGTCATGGTCGGGAAGGAAGACAAGATCGAGCTGCTGCTCGCGTCCATGATCACGGAGGGTGCGCACGTTCTCCTGGAGGACGTGCCGGGCCTTGGCAAGTCTGTGCTTGCCAACGCGATGGCGGGCGCGACCGGGTGCGATTTCCGGCGCATGCAGTTCACGCCGGATTTGTTGCCGGCGGACATCAACGGGATCTACATCTTCAACGAGCAAAGACAGGAGTTCGAGTTCCGCCCGGGCCCCATCTTCACGAACTTCCTGCTCGCGGACGAGATCAACCGCGCCTCCCCCAAGACGCAGTCTGCGCTGTTGGAGGCGATGGCCGAGAAGACCGTGAGCGTGGAGGGGACCACGCACGAGGTGCCCAAGCCGTTCATCGTGTTCGCCACGCAGAACCCGGTCGAGCAGGGTGGCACGTACCCGTTGCCGGAAGCGCAGATGGACCGGTTCATGATGAAGATGAGCATGGGGTACCCCTCGCACAGCGAGGAGGCCGAGATCATCCGTCGCCGCATGAGCCGCGGCCAGGACGATCACGAGGTCTCTGCGGTGTGCAACGCGAAAACGATCCGCAAGATGCAGGAGGGCACCGAGAAGCTGCACGTGAGCGAGGAGATGATCGAGTACATCACGGGCATCATCGTGGAAAGCCGCGAGCACGAGAAGGTGCGCGCGGGCGGGTCCCCCCGCGCCACGCTGGCCCTGTTCAAGCTGGGTCGCTCCATCGCGGCCATGGAAGGGCGCGACTTCGTGACTCCGGACGACGTCAAGCGCATCGTGCCGCAGGTGCTCAACCACCGCCTGATCCTGGAGCCCGAGGCCAGCATCAAGGACATCCCCAAGCAGGACATCGTGGACGAGATCCTCGAAGCGGTGCCCGTTCCCAAGGTGTAGAGGTGGACGAGATGTGGTCCAAGAAGGCTCGGTTCGTGCTGGGCGCGTGCTTCGTGGCGGTGTTCTTGTCCGTCGTCACGGCCCAGTGGGCCTTGATGAGCCTAGCGCTCGCTCTGGGCACCGCGCTCGTGTATGCTCGGGTCTCTTTCCAGGCCCGCGCGGGGTTAAGCGCGGAGCGCGAGCTGGGCATGGACCGCATCCAGGAGGGGGATTCGGTCACGATGGAGTCCCGCGTCGAGAACGAGGGGTCCCGCACGCAGTTCTTGGAGGTGCGCGAGGATGTGCCTCGGCAGCTCGACGTGGTCGACGGGCAAGCGTTCAAGCCCGTCGCGTTGGGGCCTCGGGAGTCGACCGCGCTCTCGGCGAGGCTTGAAGCCCCGTTGATGGGCCAGTACGAGGTGGGCCCGCTTCAGGCGCGTCGCGAGGACGCGTTCGCGTTGTTCTTCGAGGAGGAGGACTTGTCGTCCTTCGACGCGCTCACGGTGCTTCCCCGCGCCGGCCGCCTGGAGGACGCCGCGCTCACGGTGGAGGAGTTTCAAAGCTTCATGGGCGAGTACCCGGTCAACCAGCCGGGCGACGGGTTCGACTTCTACGGGCTTCGCGAGTACGTGCCGGGGGACACGTACCGCATGATCAACTGGAAGGCCTCCGCGCGGACGAGCGACTGGATGGTGGATCAGTACGAGCGCACCACGAGCACGGAGGTCACGTTCCTGGTGGATGGGCGCGCCATCACGGACGTGGGCCCCGAGCACGAGACGCCGTTCGTGCGCTCGGCGCGGGCCACGGTCACGTTGCTCGAGCAGGCGTTCGACGATCGCAACGAGCCGCGCGTGGTCCTTTATGGAGACGATTTCCACACGGTGCAACCGGCCTCTCCCGAGCGCATGCGCAAGCAAGTGATGAACGCGCTGCCCTCGTGGGAACCACGCGGGGATCAACCGCTCTCGTACGCGATCGAGAAGCTTTTGCCTCGCGTCGAGCCGGGCAGCGTGATCGTGGTCGTCTCGTCCTTGTTGGACGATGCGACCGTGTTGGGCGCGGTGGCGACCGCGCTCGCGCAGGAGTACGGGGTCGCGGTCGTAGCGCCTCCGGTTCCTTCCGTGCCGGGGGTGTCCCCGGTGGAGCGGGAGGTCTTGTTGGCGGCGCGGGAGCGGACGCTTGAGGGCCTTCGCGGGTTCGGGTTGGACATCGCTGAGCCTCGCGGGGTCGCCGTGGGGGTGCCGGCGTGACGCGCACGAGCCTCGTGGCGGCCGCGCTGGCCGTCGTGGTGGGCGCGGGCGTGGTGTCGAACCCGCCTCCGGGCGCGTTGTTGGGCGTGCTCGTACCGGTTTGGGTGTGGGGGGTGCTCGTCGCGTCCGCGGTGGGGGGCGCGGTGGCCGTGTTGGTTTGGCGTGAGGGTCCGCGCGCGTGGGTGGGCGTGGCCGCGTTGGTACCGCTTCTGGTGGGCCCGGTGCACGCGTTCGGGTCGCGTGGGTTCTTCGCCCAGGTCGTGGGCGGCGTGGGGTTGGTGTTGGTAGCGGAGCTTGCGTCCTCGGCGAACCGGTTGCGCGCGTGGCGGGAGCGTTTGGACGATGCGGCTTCGTTGGAGGCGTACCGTTCGGCGTACGAGCGCGCGTTCGCGAAGCTCGTCGTCGTGGTCTCCATGGGCGCGGGCGCCGCGTTGGGGTTGTTGTGGGTGCTTCGCGCGTGGGGGCCGTCCGCGTTCGCGTTGAGCTTGGAGGCGTCTCGCCCGGAGGGCTTGGCGGGCGTGCTCGTGGCGCTTGGCGTCTTGGTGGTGGGCCTGGGGTTGACGGTGGGGGATCTTGCTCGTTCTCGTGTGCGGGAGGGGTCGTCGTGACGCGGCGGGCTCGCTTCGTCGCGGTGGGCCTCGTGGTGGCGTTGGTCGCCGTGGCGGGCGTGGCGTTGGGTCAGGCTTCCGAGGCGGACTTGGTGGTCTCGGAGGTCGGGGCCGAGGCGCCCGTGGCGGGCGCGGAGGGCAACGTGACGGCCGTCGTGGAGAACCGTGGCCCGGACCCGGTGGCGGGGTTCTCGGTCGCGTTCTATTGGGAGTCGGAGGGCGCGTTCTTGACGGGCGAGGAGGCGTCGTCGACGCAGGATCGGTCCGCGACCGTGTTGGCCGCGGGCGAGGAGGAGACGGTCGAGCTTGCTTGGACGCCCAGCGAGGACCAGGCGGGCAGCGGTCGCGTGATCGCGGTCGTGGACGCGGGGAGCGCGGAGGACCCAGACGGGGGCAACGATGCGGGCCAGGTGGACGTGTTCGTGGTGCTTCCGGACGTGACCGCGGACGCTTCGTGGGGATCGGACCCGATCGAGGTGGACGTGGGTTCGACGCGTGATTTCGCGTTCACGGTGAGAAACCAGGGCAACGTGCATGGGACGTACGTGCCAAGCGTGACCGAGCCGAGCGAGCCGACGTTCGAGGCGTGGGCGTTCTCGGTGACGCCGCCCTCGGCGGAGGTCTTGCCGGGTCGATCGGCCACGTTCGCGTTGACCGTGTCCGTGCCGGAGACGGCCGAGGCCGGGGTCACGGTGGGCTCGGAGGAGGGGTTGGCGTTGAACGTGTCGCAGGAGGGGTACGAGGACAGCGAGCTGGGCGTGGCCTCGCCTGCGCCGCCGTCGTTGGTGACGAGCGAGGCGCGGGGGTTGTCGCTGAACGTCTCCCAGCTTGACGCGGCGCGCCCGGGCGAGCAGATCCCGGCCGGCGTCGTGACCGTGAACAACACGGGCAACACGAACGAGACCGTGGACCTCGAGCGGGCCCCGGATCAGGGCACCGTGCCTGAGGATTGGGACGTTTCGCTGGACCCGGAGACGGTGGAGCTGGATGCGTTCGAAGAGACCCAGGAGCCCCGGTTGGAGGTGACGGTCCCCTCCGACGCGCTGGCGGGCGACTACGAGATCGTCACGCTCGCCGTGGCGCGCGAGGGCTCGCTGCCGCCCGTGGCCCAGCACGCCAGCACGGTCACGGTCGAGCACGTGCACGGGGTCAACGCGACGCTCGAGGACGCTTCGGGGGCCGCGTTGCCGGACGAGCCCGCCCGCGTGGACGTGACCGTGGAGAACACGGGCAACGGGAACGACACGGTCACGCTGGACGCGAACGCGCCCGACGGGTGGACCGTCGCCTCGGACCCGCCCCAGCTGGAGCTTGCCCCCGGCGGCCAGGCCACGCTCACCGTGGAAGCCACGCCGCCGCCCCAAGCCCCCCCTCAGGAGGACGTGCCCCTCGAGGTGACGCTTTCCACCACGGGCGACGACGCGGCCGCCACCGCGACCGTGACGCCCACCGTGACCGTGCTCGAGGGCCCCAACCTTCGCTTGGACGCGCCCGATGACGCCGTGCCGGTGCACCCCGCCCAGGGCACCACGGTGCCCCTGCCCGTGGCCAACCAGGGCAACCAGCACGGCAGCCTCGCCGTGACCGCGACCGAGCCGGAGGGCTGGTCGGCCAGCCTGGACCGACGCTCCGTCGACGAGCTGCCGCCCGGCGACGAGCGATCGCTCTACTTGACCGTGACGGGGCCCGAGGGCGCGCTCACGGGCCAAGCCGCGAGCGTTGTGCTCGACCTGGACGGGGACACGGCGATGTCTGAAAGCCCCGAGGTGCCCTTCGTCGTGGGCGGGCCCGATTGGAGCGTGACCCTCACGCACGCCCCCGGGTCCGTGCTCGCGGGCGACCAGGCCCCCCTGAACGTGACCGTGGAAAGCCAAGGCATGGAGACCACGCCCGAGACGAGCCTCGAGGTCGACGTCGACGGCAACCAGGGCCTCTCCGCCGTGGACACGTTCACGGTGCCCTCCCTGGAACCCGGAGACGAGGTCGCGTTCAACACGACGTGGGACACGACCGGGTGGCAGGACACCGTGATCGTGCGCGCCACCGCGAACCCCGACGACGCGTTCGACGAGGAGGATGACGCCTCCAGCCAAGCCACGCGCGACGTGTTCGTTCAAGCCCCCGCGCTGCGCGTCGAAGCCCCGCCCCCACGCACCGTGGACCCCGGTCAACGCCTCCACCTGGGCCCCGGCCCCCTGGGGCTCTCCGTGGTGAACGAGGGCAACGTGGACGCGGACATCGTCCTCGACGCGACCGACGAGGAAGGCTGGATCCAAACGAGCCACCAAGCCACGTTGGCCCCCGGCGAAGAGCACGCCTTCCCGCTCGAGTTCAGCGTGCCCCGCCCCACGGGCGCGGTCGAGAACAACGTGACGCTCGAAGCCAGCCTGCCCAGCCTCACGGACGAGACCTGGACCGACGCCTGGCGCGTCCAGGTGCGCGACGTGGCCCCGCCGCGCGTGTTGGACGTGAACGCGACCGGGCCCCTCGCCTGGGGAGAGCAAGCGACGCTTCGCGTCGACTGGGACGATGGCACCGGCATCCAGGAAGGCACCGTCACGATCGATCCCCCCAGCGAGGCCCCCACCGAGCTCCCGCTGGACGTGGACGAGGGCAACGTGAGCTTCGGCTGGCAGCCCTCCGCGGCCGGCGAGCACGAGCTCACCGTGTCCCTCGCGGACCTGGCCGGGAACCAAGCCTCCAGCGGGACCCTCACGCTGGACGTGGACCCGCCCGAGCCCCCGCGCGTGTTGGCGCTGGACAAGGACCGCGTCGCGCCGGGCGTGCCCCTCCCGTTGAACCTGACCAGCGTGGCCCCGATCGAGCGCGTCGAGGCGAAGGTGCCCACGCAGGGCGTGGACGAGCGCGTCTCCGCGCCGTACCGGTTGAACACGACCGGGTGGGCTCAGGGCGAGCACGAGCTTCACCTCGTCGTGGTCGACGAGGCGGGTCAGCGAGCCTCCGCGGTGCAGAACGTGACCGTGGATGCTTCCCCGCCCACGTTGACGAGCGCGCGCCTGGACCCGGCCAGCCCCGAGCCGGGCGATCGGGTCACGGCTTCGTTGAGCTTCGACCAGCCCGTCGAGGAGGTCGTCGTCGTGCTCGTGGGCGAGGAGGGCCAGCGCGCCGCGCACAAGGCCACGGTGGACGAGGCTCGCGAGGTGTCGGTGGACTTCCGCGTCACGGATCCCGTCGAGCGCGTGGACGTGGAGGCCACGAACGTGGCGGGGGCCGTGTTGTTCGAGGAGGACGCGGTCGCGGTCGGGAGCGCGTTGCTGGGCGTGCCGGGGGTTGGCGTGCTCGCGCACGGGCTCGTGGTGGGCCTGGCGGGCGCGGCGTGGAGACGGGCCGGGCGTGGAGGCTGAGCCCTTGCCCACGGGGGTTGCGGCGTGCCCCTTCGTGGGTGGGGGTTGGTCTTGACGGTGCCGTGCGTGCAGGGCGTTGAACCCGCTCGAGGACGCGGGAGTGGCGGGTCGTTTCACGCGTCGCTCATCATCCCACGGGAGGGTACGGGGCTTCGTGCCTGAGGGGTAGACGAGCGGAAGCTGCAGGGTGGGTAGCCTAGCTCTCCAATTCGACCAAAGTCAGCTCTATCCTTCGAGAGGGTGAGGCCTATGTCGTTGTTCGTGGCGACGTGCGAACCCTTTCCAGGGTGTGCGGATCGCTGCAGGGGTCGGGGGGCCTGGGATTGGGGGGCGCGGTGACTTCGACGAGCGATGCCTCGGGCTTGGGGTCGCGGTGAGTTGGGGGAGAGAAGGCGGGGAGGGGGCGTTCCGTTGGGCGGATGTGGGGTGTGGGGGAAACCTGCCCCCTCCCGTACCAGACGTTCATCTCGTAGTATATAAATCTTCTCCGAATCGTGTGTTCGGATCCTCGTCGTCCGGTGGGCTGGCGTGGGATGACGTGGCTCTGTAAGGGTTGAAGGGGCTGGGGTGTGGTCTCTGCAACGGGCGACTAGGGGGGAACACTTTTCTACTCTCAAGAGGACTGGAAGATGAGTGCACTATGGCATGGAGGTACCGGTTGGTCCAAGGGATGCTGTTGATCGCAGGCGTTGTCATGATCCTGGCCGCGGCGCAGTCGGCTAGCGCGGTCGAGATGCACGGGTACGAGGACCTTTTGTTCACCAGCGTCGGGGAGGTCAACGAAGCAGAGCTGCTCGAGGACGAGGGCTACGTGGCCGCGACGCGCGGCGGGTTGTCCGTGTGGTCCGGCGAGGGCGACCGGAGCGTGTACACGCGAACGGAGGGCATGCCCTCGAACCTCGTGTGGAGCGTTGAACAGGTCGGGTCCACCGCGTACGTTGGCACGGAGTTCGGCGCGGCAGCGGTGGACGTGGCCTCGGGCGAGGTGAGCCCGATCGACGTGCCGGGCGTGCCGTCGGGCACGGAGCAGGCGGCGGTGATCGAGGTGCACGAGGAGGAGGGAGTCTTGCACCTTTTGCATCGGGAGTCGGGCTTGGCGACGTTGTCGCTGGAGGACGAGCAGTGGGAGCACTACCCGTACGAGGAAGGGGCTCTTGCTCAGGGCATGACGTTCGTGGACGGGGAGGTTTGGGTGTCGTTCCGTCCCAACGTCGTCGCGGAGCTCGACGAGGAGGGGGCTTGGGAGACGTTGTTCGAGACGCCGTCCCGTCCGGGGGAGATGGTGTCGACGAGCGAGCGCGTGTTCGTGGCGACCCTCGAGCATGGGCTTGCCGTGTACACGCTCGAGGGCGACGAGGCCGACGAGGAACGGCCGGGCGCGTTCGAGCAGGGACCGGTCCACGCGGTCGTCGAGAAGGACGGGACCGTGTGGGCGGCCAAGGACGGCGCGCTCGTGGCCACGGACGAGGCGGGCAACTGGACGGGCGCGTCGATCCCGCTTGCTGGCCAGTACTTGGATCTGGCGTTGTCCAAGGACGCGTCGATGGAGTCGTTCCCCTTCGGGGTGGCGGTGGCCACGGACCGGGGCTTGGCGATGCCGCCGGAGGGGGGTACGGGGGAGTGGGTGCTTCACACCTCGTTGAACGGTCCGAACACGAACGTGTTCCGCGAGGGGACCGTCATCGAGGAGGAGGTCTGGTTCGGCACGAACAACGGGGCCAGCATCTTCGACCCCGACCGGAACACGTGGCGCAACATCGGCACGCTGCAGGGCTTGGTCACGGACCCGGTGCACCGCATCGAACCGGGCGAGGAGCGGATCTGGTTCGCTACGGAAGGCGCCGTGTGGGGGTTGGCCCACGATCGGTCCACGTGGCTTGTCCTGGTCGACGAGCAGTACGCGAAGGAGCCGGGGAACCTGTTCTACGACGTGGAACCGGACGGGGACACGTTGTGGATGCCCGAGCTTGGAAACGGCCTGCTGGAGCACGATGTCCCGAACAACGAGACGTACCGGTACGAGATCCCATCCGGGCTCCTCTCGCACGGGCTTTTGTGCGCGGAGCGCTGGAACGACTACCTGGCCGTGTGCAGCGTCGAGGCCTTCCAACTGTTCAACCTCACGCAGCGGGACGACGCGCAGCCCCTGGGCCCGTCGCACGACTTCTGCCTAGGGCAGGCCTGCGATGGGAACTACCCCGCGGCTCGCACGTTCACGGCCCTCCCGGATGGGGAGCGCATCTGGACGGGCACCGTGGACGCGGGCGTGGTCCTCATCGAGCCGGACGACGAGGAGGGCATGACGGTCTCCGGGCACTGGACCAGCGAAGAGGGGTTGCCCTCCGACCAGGTCCGCTCGCTTGCCCCCGCGGACAACGGCGTGTACGCGGGCACGGACCATGGCTTGGCGAAGATTCATCACGAGGCGGGCGTCGTGGAGACGTGGGACCGATCGGACGGGCTCGACGATGTCACGATCACGGGCCTGGAACGCTTCGAGGAGACCCTCTACGTGTCCACGCTCTCGGGCCTTTACCGCTTGGACCTTTCCACCAGCGAGTTCCTTTCCCTCTCGGAACCGGACGCCGTGGTCGATTACCCCGAGCCCGAGGTCACCATCGAGTACCCCTCCGCCGGCGCGGAGCTTGCCGGGTCCGTGAACGTGACCGGAAGCGCGGAAGCCCCCGGGCAGGCCATCGACGAGGTCCACGTGCGCGTGGACGAGGCTTCTTGGACCAGCGCGGAGGGCACCCGGGAGTGGTTCGGCTCCGTGGACTTGAGCGACCTCTCCCCGGGCGAGCACGTGATCGAAGCAAGGGTGCTCAGCGGGGAAGAGACCCTGGCGACCACGCAGCAACCGGTCCAGATCGTGGACGAGGTCCCCGACGAGGCGAACGCTCGCCTCCACCACGAGCCCCCCAACGAGGCCCACGCGGGCCAACCGTTGACCCTCACGGCGAGCGCGGAGGGGACCTCGCCCGTGCGCGTCCAGCTTCGCGCGGACGTGGGTCACGACGCTTGGATCATGACCGAGACGGCTCGCGACGGCGCGGTCTCGTTCACGCTGGACGTCCCCGTTCGAGCCACGGGAACCATCGACTACCGCATGCACCTTCAAACGCCGAACGGGGACCGCGTGGCGCCAAGCGAGGGCGTCTTCTCCGTCCCCATCGAGCCGGTTCAAACCGAAGGGTCCACCCCGCTAGCCCTCACCCTGGGCGAACCCGCCGACGACGGGACGCTCCCCGGGGAACCGGGAGGAGCCCTCACGTTCCCCGCCACGGTGGTCAACATGGGTGACGAGGAGGCCCACGTGACGATCGAACCCACCGGCGAGGCCGCTAGCTGGTTCACCGTTTCGCCCTCCACCGTCGACGTGCCCGCCCGCGACGAGGCCCCCGTCGAGGTGACGCTTGAGGTGCCCGAGACCGCGCCCGCGGGTGCAAGCATCGCGGACCTCGTGGTTCACCATGACGAGGAACCCGTGGCTCACGCGCCCTTGACGGTCACGGTCCTGGGCCAAGCGGCGGCTCAAGCCTCCGACGAGGAGGACGAGGGGGAGCGCTGGTTGTCCGTGCCGGCGTCGACCGCCTGGGTCCTGGCGACCGTCGTGGCCGTGGTTGCTCTGCAGCGCTCGGGGAGGTGGAACGCGTGAACCGGGGCGGACTGGTAGGCCTAGCGATCGCGTCCTTGGTCGTTCTGGGCTTGGTCGTCGTTTCCGTGCCGGGGCAGGCGTCCTCGGAGGAGCTCGGCGAGGCTCCACCGGCACCGTACCCGGGCCCCGTGGTCGACGTCGTGGAGCAGATGCTCGTGGACGCTCGGGAGGACACGTTGCCCAACGGCACGCACTCGCCCAAGGCGGCCGAGCACTTGGAGGATGCGCAAGCGTCGCTCGAGGAGGGGTTCGTGCGGTCGGCGATCGACGCGCTGGTGCTCTTCCGGGCCCAGCACGAGACGGATCGCTTGGCCGTCCAGGTGGAGGGTGCCTCTGCTCGCGACGGGAGCGAAGAGGTCCAACAGGCGCGCTCCGAGCTCGTCGAGGAGGCCCAGGCGCGGGCTGAGGCGGCGCGGGCCGTCGTGAGCCAGGTCGACGTGGCGAACCTGACGCGCGAGGGGGCCGAGACGGGGATCTGGGCGAGCGTGTTGATCGCTCGGGCCGAGTACCGGTTGAACGCGCTGCACATGCTGCCCTCGATCGACGCGTACTCGGGCCAGGAGTTCCGGGAGGATCGCGTGTATCAGGGGATCGCTCCCGTCGTCTCTGCTGGAACGTTCGCGCGGGCGGGGGCGAGCATCGCAGCGGTGGCCCCCTCCGTGGAGGGTACGGAGGAGGGGGCGGTCGTGGAGCGCGTCGAGCGGGTCGCGAACGCGACCCTGCGCGTCCCTGGGGGGGCGCAGATCCAGGAGTACCTGCCGGACGCGGGCGCTGACGCGTCGTCCTTGTTGAGGGCGGGGTTCACGGTGCACGCGGTGCAGGAGTTGGATGCGGTGGAGCGCGAGCGCTTGCTGCAGGCGAACGAGGAGCGGGGGGATGTCTCGGAGCTGGCGGAGGGGTGGATCGCGTTCGCTCGGGGGGAGCTGAGGCCTTGGGCTGCGGGGGGTTCGCCGCTTGCGTTGGCCGCGTTCGAGGGCGTGCGCGGGTTCCACGTGGAGGGTCGTTCTCTGGATTCGCCGGGGTGGTCCAGCGTGGTTCGGGCGCAGACGTACGCGCTTGCGGTGGTGGATGCGCAAAAGGCCCTCCGAGAGGATGTCGGCGAGGGGAACCCGGCCCCGCTTCCAAGCGCTCTAGCGGTTAGTGTATCCGTGATTGTAACTGCTCTTATGGTTGCGGGGGGCCGCCTCCAGCCTCGTCGTGAGATGCGCTGAACGTCCGTCTCCCCACGGAAAGGCGAGGGGAGCGCTCAACCGACCAAATCTTTATAGCCTGGTGGAATATTCTTCCGATGCCTGCGTGTCCTCTGTATGTGCGGGGGGTCGCAGGAGGCTGCAACGAGACGTAGAAAGGTGAAGACTCATGACGAGAAAGCTAACGAAACGATGGATGGCGCTCGCTGTCGCCGTGGCCATGGTGCTTAGCCCCTTGGTCGCGACGGCAGGAGCCCAGTGGACCGCCTGGAACCCGGACGCGGAACCGGAACCGGACACGGGAAACGCCGCCGAGGATTTGGGCGACTATGATTCCGACTACATGCACCAAGGTCCGGCTTCGAGTGACTCGGAGATCTACTTCGATGCGATCCTCGACAAGAACTCGTTCCCGTTCGTGACGAGCCCGAACGCGTACGCGGACACCGAGCTTGGTACCGTGGACACGGATCTTCGCAACTTTGGGATCTCGTACTTCCACGCGATGCTGGGTTACTGGCAGGATTGTAACGGCGACGGGTTCATCGGTCTCGAGGAGACCGGGCAAACCCATTACCTAGAGGATCTAGCAGATACGAACAACTGTTCTCTGGGGCCGCACTATGATGGCACGCACGTGACCGAGTTCCTGCCCATCGGTCCCGAGGCCAAAGAGGTAGACCTCCAGGACGACACGGTGGTCGATGTTTCCCTGCAGGGCCACAGTCAGGCCGTGCAGGATCACTTCGCGAAGGTCTGGCACGACTGGGGCTTCCCCGGGGACGACCCCGCGGAGACGCGGCTCTTGTTCCCGCTGCCCAAGGGCACGTTCGCGGACTCGAACGGGGCCTTCCAGTACGTGGACTCCCTCACGTTCGGCAGCCTGTCCGGCACAGCCGCTGGGACGGACTGTTTCACTACCGTATCACCTCCGACGGGGCACTCGGACGCGTGCGCGCTGTGGCCTGCCGGTCAAAGCAACACGGCCGATGACCGAGCCCAACCCAGGCAGTGTAACCAGGATGCCGCGGACGGTACCCTCGGGGCGGGGACGGCAAGTGGCTATGCTGACAATGTCGTGACTGGCTCCGGCGCTGACAGCGATCCCCAGAATGATTGTGGCGGTCCTGGCGAGTCGCCGGTTCCGAACGTGAAGACGGTGGACCTTGGCGTGGCTCAGGTGGATTGGCCTGCGAACATCGCAAAGGAGCGGTACAACAGCAGCGACGATCCGGACCGGCAAGGTCAAACCGTCACGGAGCCGGTCGAGTGTGATAGCAGCAGCGGTGTCAGTCTGGCTGGTTGGGTGACGGACCCCCAAGCCGCGGTTGAGGACGGCGACGCGCTTGAAGGCTATGATGGCTCGAACGAGGACGACTACGTGCGAAGCTACCTGTCCGGGGACGATGGACCCTCCGTGATCCCCACCGTGGACAAGGTGTACGGGCCTGTCGTGTTCGAGCTCTCCCAAAGTGCGGTCGGTCAGGAGCTCGGGGATCTCGCGTTGTCTTCTGAGGACTGCTATGAGGCCAGTCAACCGGCCCCGAACACGTTGGTCTTGCAGGATACGCCGCCCGTGCCGGAGAAGACGGAAGCGGATACGACGTTCTCGTATTTCCAGGACGATCACGTGGAGGTGAGCGGCACATCGTCGCCGCTCGACACGCAGTTCTGTGTGCCGACGGATTCGGCGCTGTTCACGCATGTGAACAAGTGTGCGGGTCACTGGTACTCGAATAGCCAGTGGTTCCACAGCCACGGGTTGACGACGTTGAACGCGACCGGTCCGCTTGCCTCCTTCGAGGCCACGTTCTACGCGGACGTAAGCGGTGGAGATGACCATGCCGATGGGGTCCTCGACGACTTCAACGCCCTAGCCCCAAACTCGCAGGCCGATTTGTACGCAGAGAATGACAGCACCCTCGTGAACGGCTTGTGGAGTAGCCCGTTCTCCCCGGATGGTGACGTGCCTGCTGGCGAGTTGAACGCTCATATCTACGGGGAGCACGCATGCTACGTCGGCGGTGACGGTACCGCCGCAATCGATGGGGACACCACCGATCCTGGCAACCACTCGGCAAGTGACTTGAGTGATCTCAATGCGCCCGCGGATCTCTGGAGCTGCGAGCGTGACGACTGGGTAGCCGCCGCCGACCGGCCCACCGATACCAGCCAGTGGAACGACGAGGCCATCCAGGCGGTCTACCTGACGCCGAAGGTCGGAGATTACTACGACCTACGAGACCTGGAGTGCCAAGACAACGACGTGGCCGGCACGGAGACCACATCCGAGAACGGTCCGCTGGACGGTACGGGTCCGTTCATCGGGGGCACCGACTGCGAGTCCCTAAGCCAATCGGATGAACGTATCCCGACCTGATCGGTCCCCCTCTCGTCGGCAACCAACCTAGGAAAGGGCCCTCCCGGCCTCTTCCCTCTCCGCTTTTCCTTTTTCCTATTTCCCTCGGGTTAGCGGAGCGCACGGATCGTCCGTGGGTTATGTCTCTAAGGCCCGATAGCCAAGGGGGAGCCTGATGGGCGTCCGCCCGAGACATAACGAAGCGGGCGATTGGTTCGATCCTCCATCCGTTCACCGCGAGGGCCTAGAGGATACTGCGCGGACGCGCTGGACTTGCTGAGCCAGCGTCGGTGTGTCCCTCTCGCATCAACGGAGGGTTCGGTTTCCAGCGTCTTCGTGGGGAACGTTGATTCCTCGTTCGGGGCGTGCGTTCTGGGCCTTGAGAAGCGAGTGGTCGGGAATCGTTCGTCCTATGGGTGGATGCGTTGACCTAGCGCTGGTCGGTTCCGGGGGGCTGCGTGAATAGACGCTCACGGAAAGAATAATGTACCATCCCTCTAACACGGGGTACGAAGGAAGTGGCCCCCCACAGAGCGACGCCTCATCTCACCCGTGGAGGACCACCGTGCCCGACCTGAGCCAGCCCTCGCACAACGCCCTTCGTTTCGAAAGGAGGAGCAAACGCTGAACCACCGAGACCACCCCCACCGACCCACGAAGCCCCTCCTCCACGTGACCCTCGCCATCGTGATGGTCACGGGCATGTTCCCGCTAGCCCCTACCCTCCCCGCGGCTACCCACGACGAAGCCCCGGAACCTCCAGACGACATCCACATCGGAGAGATCCACCCCGGCGACTGCCTCACCCTCGAAACCGACCCCGACGCCCTCCTCGACCGGCTCCCACCAGACCTTACCCGAGACGAAGACAACACGACGAGCGATACGAGCGATGTCCTCGATGTTCCACGAGAGAACAAGACGGTCCCGACTCTCTGCGGCGTCCCCCACAACGACACTGTGAGCCACGTTCTCACCGAGCTCATCCAAACCGGGAACGAGGGCATCCGCGCCCTCAACGACGCATTCCAATCTCTCGACGACGAGAGACCCACCATAGAACGCACCGACCAGATCCCCTTTCTCAACGACCCCTTCACGGGCGAACGCATCGGCGGCCTCGGCGACTGGAGCCCCCGCGCCAACGCCGACAACACAGGGTTCCGCGAACCCCTCGACCCTCGCACCGCCCACGGGTACGCGCTCACGGACACGCCCGAGGAACCCTACGAACACGCCCTACGAAGCTCCCTTGTGACCCCCGCCATCGACCTTGGCGGCGTCGCCCTTGACCCCTTCCTGGCCACGTTGCCGCAACAGGCCGAAGAGCACATGGACGACCGTCTTCCCCACTACCTTCCCCTCTTCACCGACGAGAACAGGCAAAGCGGAACAGATCTAGACGTCTGCCTGAGCGCTGTAGAGACCGAGACCTGCACGTTCCAGGGCCCGCTAGGAGAGGTCGCCCAGGATGCCTGGGAACCCATCCGTCAAGCCTTCCTCGAGACCGCTCGGACGGCCGCCGAGGAGTGGGCAAGGGAGCTTGGCGCCGTCACGCTCGAGATCCAACACCGGTACAACCTCGCACAGAACCTGGACGGTGTTCGCTATGAGGTCCTCACCGAGCCTCCCTCTTTGCAGGGTCTCCCCCCCGAGGGTGCACCCATCGAACCCATCGACAACGGGACCGACCAGGACGAGACCCGCACGTTCGACGGGGAGCCCGCCTTCACCGGCGCCTCCGACGGATGGGAAACCCGAACCTTCGATCTAAGCCAATGGGCTGGCGAGCGCGTCTGGATCGTAGCCCATGCCCGCACCGCCTCGGCCTTCGGCATCCCCGACTTCTTCGAGGAACCCACCCTGTTCCCGGACGGATCCCACCACGCCGGGTACCAACTCAACGGTCTCTTCGTCAACGGGACCGCGCACGACGAGAACCTACGCGTGCTCGACATCGACGCCGGTCAAGCCCCCGTCGACGGCACTCCCACCCTCCCTCCACCCCTTGATCATCGATCCATCACGGTCTCCGTGACCAACCAAGGCCAAGCTCCAGACCAAGCCGAGGTGACGCTCGATCAGTGCCGCTATGGGACCTGCGAGAGCGTGGACCTCGGCACGGTCGAGATGCAATCCGGAGAAGTCGTAGACTTGGAGACCTCCTTCCCGGATCCTGACCCTAGTAGTGGGGAGGTCACGTTAAGGGCGACGACGCTTCCTCCAGGCGAGGAGGCCCCCTCGTCCGGGGACGGGATGCCCGAGGAGAACACGCTCGAACAGGAGCTCTCCCTTGAGCGGGTGGAACGGTTGAACGTCGAGGAAGCTCCCGATACGGGCCTGGGTGTCAGCGTTACCCCCTCTCGAGGGGAACCTGGCGAACCTCGAGAGATCGGGTTCACTTTAGAGAACACAGGCAACGTGCTAGCGGAAGGGGTCGTGCGGCTAAGCTTGGAGGATGGGGAGTCAGGCGCTGATCGCTCAGACTGGCTTGAAGACGGGCCGAAAAAATCCCTCTCGGTGGAACCGAGCGGACGCCAAGCCTTCTCGTGGCAGCTGGTCCCCCGGGAAGCCGGTGTGATCGAAGCGAGCGTGGACCTCCGGACGAGAGGCCACCTCGGAGGGCCTGACCCCAGCGCTCTGGTGTTCGTGGATCGCTCCCTCGGTTCGGTTTGCTTGGATGACTTCGACGCGAACCGTGATTGCGGGACCCAATGGAAGCGCGCGGGGACCCCTCCCGTGGACGTCAAGGACCTCCAGGATACGACCATCAACCAGGAGGGAGACGTGTTCCTCCTGACGGACCGCGAGCGCGTGGTCGTGTTCGACGGTACCGAGGATCACGAGGTGGGGGAAGCTGACGACGCGTCGTGGCTTGTGACGACGAGGGAGGGCGTTCGCGCTATCGGGGAGGAGGGTGAGCTTTACCGTGTCTCGAGTACGAGCGTCGTGGAGGACGATGACGAGGTCCCGTTGGACGAGGTGACCACGGTCGGTGTGATGGCGGACGGTCGTCTCGTCGTTGCGGGGTCTACCGAGGAGGCACGCCTGGCAGTCGCCATGGAGCGCTCGACACTAGGCTTCGATGTGGTCGCGAGTGCGCCGGGGTTCCTTCCCGAGGGGGAGCTGGAGGCCACGAGCGTGGTGGACTCGGATGGGTCGCTCGCGTTGAGCGTTCGTCGCGTGGTGGAGGGCGAGATTGGGGAACCGCGGAAGGCGTGGGCGCACCTTTGCGTTGTCGATACGGACGTTGTGACGGCGCCGGTGACGTGTTTGGAGGGGGATGCGTTCGAGGTGCGGGTCCCGTTGAGCACGGGGGACAGGGAGCCTGTGCTTAGCTTGGCGGAGGTGGAGGATCGGGTGGTGTTGGTCGTGGAGTCGCCGTTCCCGGAGCGGACGGCGGGCATCGACTCGCCGCCGGGCTTCGAGAAGGTCAGCGCGGGGAAAGATCACGCGTGCGGGATGGCGCTGGAGGGGCGGGGCGTGCTCTGCTGGGGGGATAACACCGAGGGCCAGGCGGAGGGGTTCCCGGGTGACGTGGAGGACGTAGGCTCTGGCCGTGAGGTCTCGTGCGCGGTCGAGGTCGGGGGGGAGGTTCATTGCTGGGGGGCTGACACAGGCAGGGATGATGAATTCGGCAACTGGAAGTCCTTGATGGACTACGACTGGACAGACGACGCTGTAGGTGTCAGCGTTGGCACACATGAGGAGGATAGGTTCCTCCGGGCGTGTGTCTTGACGGACGAGGGGACCGAGGGGAGCGTCGAATGCGGCGGTGGTTCGTCCAACTCTTGGCCTCAGTGGGGATATGAGGAGGAGGCTCAGGCGGCTAAGGCGGTTCAGGTCAGCACGGGCGGGCAGCATTTCTGCGCGTTGCTGGAGAACGGTACCGTTCACTGTCGAGGGGATGCTGGGATGGACCTCTTCGGGGGACGGGATCTCCCGGCTGGAGCGGTGCAGGTCAGCGTCGGGCATGATCACACGTGCGCCCTGTTGGAGTCGGGAGACGTTCACTGCTGGGAGGCGGCCCATGAGGAGCCGTCGTACGCTGAGGATCGCCTAATGGGGGATGCGTTGGACGTGGGCGCGGGTTACGCGTCCACGTGCGCTGTGGTCACGGGTACAGAGGATGAGGTTGAAGGGGTCCAGGAACGGCTTTCCCGGGTGGAGGGAAGCCAAAACGAGGAGAGTGGGGAGGTTGTCTGTTGGGGAGCGCTCGGCAACGAAATGGAGGGCTTCGAATCCTATAATGACGTGGGTGACGCGGTCCAGGTGAGCGTTGGGGATGGTTATTTTTGCGCCTTGACCGTCGAGGGTCAGGCGGAGTGCCGCGGGAGCGGCTCTCCTGTTGGCACGGCGGGCGGGGGCGGGGACGTGTTCCCGAGCGTCGGGCAGGCGCACGTGTGCGTGCTTGAGGGTTCGGATCTTCGGTGTTGGGGGGATGATTCGCACGGGCGCTTGTCCCCGGAACTTGGCAAGTCCATCCAGGAGCTCGGCGTTGGAGAGGGGTTCGCGT
>CAZOQA010000014.1:0-48373 GCA_964581775.1 uncultured Thermoplasmatales archaeon
GATCGTACACGGGCGTCACGTAGGGGACCCCCGTGATCTCCACGCCCACGTCCAAGCCCTCAACGAGGCCCTGGCCCGAGCCCACCTCGTCCGCCACCAGGACCCGCCCGCCCTCCTCAAGGAACGACCGGATCTCCCCGATGGCTTGCTGGTCGAAGCCCCGCTCGGGCCCCACGATGAGCAACGCGTCTTGGTCCGGGTCCAACGCGTCCATTCCAGACAGGGGCCCGTGCGAGACCTCCACCGGCATGCCCTCGTGCTCAAGCACCGGGATCCCGCTGGAGCGATCCACCTCGAACAGGTGACCCGCCCCGTTCCAATCCTCGTTGTAGGCCCCGTACCGAGCCTCCTGCACGGACACGGGCACGGAGGCCACGAGGACGACCATGGCGCCCGCGATGAGCACCGCGAACCCCGGCCTCACCGGAACGCCCCCACGAAGCGGTCCCAGAACGCCCACAGCGCGTTCCCGTCCTCGTCATCCTTGGGCGCGGCCGGGTCGTAGCGTCGCCGCTCGAAGGCTTCCACGACGGGTGCAGAGGGGATCCCCCACTCGTCCTCCAAGTGATCGCCCACCCTGCGCGGGGTCCAGCTGGCGGGCACGACCCCGTGCTCTCTTAGCCACGTCACGGCGGCCGCGAACAACACGACCAACCCCGCGCCGCCCGGGCCAAGACGCTGCAAGGCCGACCCGGAAGCGTGCCGAGGTCCCGGCTGCGGGTCCGGCTCCCCCCGCACGGGCTTGCCCTGTCTTCTCACAAGCCACGCGCTGGCCACGACCAAGCCCGCAACGCCAAGAAGCGCCCACGCCCACCACGGAGCATCCTCGACCCAGCCCACGAGGAACGCCCAAAGACCGTCCCCCCCGCCCACGACCACGGGGTTCCACCCCCGCTCCGCGACGCCCACGGCGTCTTCCGCCTCGACGCTGATCGCGTATGACGAGGACGCCGGCGCCAACCGTTCGGTCCCCTCGAACGCGACCGTGCCCGAGAGCAACCCGGGCGCACCGGGAGCCGTGAACGTCAACCCGTCCCGGGCCTCGTCCAAGGGGACCACGGCAGCCCCTTGACCGGCCCGGCCGTCGAGCTGACCCGCCACGTCCCCCGTCACGCGCACCTCGAGCGCGCTCTCGTCCACCGCATCCGGGACCGGGCTTGTCACGCGAGCCGAGAACGACCCCGCCTCCCCCACCGACACTCGCGACGGGTGCTCCAACCTCAAGCGCGTCGGGATCGGTTCCAGATGCAACGACGCGTTGGCCTCGCGACCGTCCTCCAGCGAAGCCGTGACCGCGTGCTCGCCAAGCGCAGCCTGCGCCGGGATCCGCAACGGTTCCACGAAGCCCTCCCGGTCCCCGATCCGCACCTGCCGGTCGAGGCCCAGGCTCGGGCTTGAAAGGTGCACCACCGTGTCAGGGTCCGCCTCCGAGAGGCCCGCTTGCAACAACACGCGAGCCCCCGGCCACGCCGTGGACGGGTTCACCTCCAGGAAGAAGAACTCCGGCGGTGGCAAGCACTCCGCGGACGGCTCCAACCGCTCCACCCGCCACGACTCCAACCGCTCAGCGGCCACGCCAAGCGGCTCCCCGCTTAGCCCCTCCGGCGCCTGCTCGGACGCCTCCGTGAGCGTTTGCGCGGCCACGCCCAAGCGGTTGAACGACGGCCACGCCGTGGACGCCCACTGGGCACGATCCTGCTGCGTCGCGTTCGCCTGCCACGCCTGGCACGAGGCGGTCACGCGCGCCACGGTCGCCACGTCGGGAGGCAACGAGACCGCCAGCTCGGCCACGTCCACGGTCAGCCCGATCGCCTCTTCCGAGAGGGGCGCGCTCGAAGCCCGGTTGGCCCACTCGATCTCCTCTTCGAACGCGCTCGCGTGCTCCCGCATCTGCTCGGCCAACCGAGCCCCCTCCCGAGGGCTCGCATCCCGATCCGCCTCCGCCGTGGAGACGCGAACAAGCTCCGGGTACGCATCCAACACGACCTGCAACGAGGACGCGGCCGCGTCCGGATCCTCCTGGGCCCCCGCGTAGGGACCCTGGTCCCCGTGCCCGGTCGCCGTGGCCCCACCCGCCACCATCAACACGGCGCCCAGGAGAACCAAGAGCGCTCCCCCCCGCCTCCTCCAAGCCAACGCCCCTGTCGACGAGGCCCCGTCCCCAACCTGCCCCTCGACGCATGGGCGGGAAGCCGGCTCGTTCGGGTTCGACACAGCCCCGCCAAGAACCCCCCACGGGTAAAAAGCAAACGGGCAAGGCCGTCCGTGCCCGCGGGAGAGCGTGAGCTTTAACCCCTGCCCCGCTTTCGCGGCCTCGTGGACGCCAGACTCCGAGCGTGGATCGCTGCCGGAGCCCTCCTCGCAGGCAGCACCGTGCTCTTCCTGCTGGGCCAACACGCAGCCGCCATCCCGCTCGTCGCGGCAAGCATCGCGCTGGCCCTTCTCGTCGCCGAGCAAGAGATCCCCCCCGAGCTCCCCCACCAAGCCTCCGCGTCCACCACCCGGTCCCTTGCTCGCCTGGCAGACCACCTCGAGATCAAAGGCAGAGGCCTCCACGTCCCCCCGGCGAGCATGGACTCGCTGACCCGGACGCGCCTTTTCCTCCCCGCCCGAGACGCAAGCCGAGACGAGCTCCCGCCCCTCACCGAGACCACCCTCATCCACAGGGGCCCCCCCGGCGTGCTCGGGCTTAGCCTGGACCCCCCCGGGCAGGCCCTCGAGCAAGCCTGGCAAGACGAACACGGGAGCCTCCCGCAGGGCAACGGGCCCACCGAAGCCGCGCAACACCTGCGCCAAGCCCTCCCCCAACTCGGCATCGGCACCGACGTCACCGTCGGGACACGAGACGCCGACGGGACCACGAGGATCCGCATCGGGTACACGCACACCGCCCTGGGAGAGCTCTGTCGGGCCACCAAAGGCTCCCTTGCGCCCTGGCACGAGCAAGGCGGCTGCCCCGTTTGCTCGCTCGCGGCCACCCTCTGCTCGCACGCCATGAACGCGCCCGTACGCTACCACGACCTCGAACCCGGACTCGAGGACGACGTCACGCTCGAACTGGAGGTGCTTGGATCCTCCACAGCGTGAAAACAGGCGCCTGGGCCATCCTACTGGGCGCCCTGGCCTCCCTCACGGTCGTCCTCACCCCCGCCGACGGGACCCTCGCGACGGTCCTCGCTTGGGCCCTGCTCGCCTGCCTTGCCCTCTTGACCACGACCCGACGACGGCGCCGGTTGGCCCTCCCCCTCGGCATCGCCACCGTGTTCGCCGTCGTGCTCGTCGTGCGCGACTGGCTCATCCCCCTCCTCCCCTTCTAACCACCCCGCCCGCGCGCCCGGCCAAGCCTGCGCCTGGGCAGCCTCGGGACCACCGCATACCACCCGAACACGACGCTCGCACCCACAGCGTTCGCCACCGCATCCCCCCACGAGAAGACGCGATACGGCACGAACGCCTGCACACCCTCCACCAAGAACCCGAACGTGCACGCGACCACGAAGATGCCCCCCGCCTCCCACCACACCGGCAGATCCCAATGAAGCAACGCGTACGCCAACGCCAACGACACCCCCGCGTACATCACCGCATGGCCTACCTTGTCCCCCCACGGAAGCCTCTCCACGAACCCAGAACCGCCACCCGCGCCCGGCATCAAAGACACCCACACCACCAAGACCAAAACCGCGCCCGCGATGGCGAAACGGACACTCCTTGGCAGAACGGGCACGCGAAACGCGCCTTGGCCCCAGCTCATCCCTTGCGCCTGAACCCTTGGCAACGGCTTCATCCTACCGGTCGATGCCTCTGATCTTCCCACCGGCCCGAGATGACAAGACGGTCGTTACCCGGCGTTCTTGAACTCCTCGATGAAGCCCTCCGCTTGGAGATGAAGGAGCACGCGGTTGGCGGCCTCCTCCGGGCTCATCTCGGTCGTGTCCAACCGCACCTCGGGGTCCTTGGGCTCCTCGTAGGGATCGTTGACGCCGGTGAAGTTGTCGATGATGCCCTTCTCGGCCTTCTCGTACAAGCCCTTCCGGTCGCGCTTTTTGCACACCTCGACAGGCGTGGAGACGTGCACGAGCAGGAACCCGCCCACGTCCTGGATGCGGTCCCGGATGCGCCGCCGGGCGGTCTCGTAGGGCGCGATGTTCGCGCAGATGGCCACGCCGCGGTTCTTGGTGATCTCGCACGCCACGAACCCGATGCGCCGGATGTTCAAGTCCCGGTCGTGCTTGCTGAACCCGAGCTCGCTGGACAGGTTCTTGCGCACGATGTCCCCATCCAACAGCGTGACCGGGCGGGACCCGTTCTCCAACAGTTTCGCGTTCACGATGTTCGCGATGGTGCTTTTCCCACTGCTGGGCAGCCCCGTGAAGAACACGGTGAAGCCCTGCTCTTCGCGCGGCGGGTAGCGTTTGCGAAGCTGCTCGAGCACCTCGGGGTAGCTAAACCAGCCCGGGATCGGGTCGCCGCTTCGGAGCTTTCTGCGAAGCTGGGTGCCGCTGATGTACTTGAACGTGGCGCCTTCTTCGGCGTCGGTCTTGGGCACGTAGGCTTCCTTCTGTTCGCTGTACACGTGCTCCTCGAAGCGCAGGATCTCCACGTCGAGCTCGCCCTCGAACTCGGAGACGAACTCTTGGGCCTCGTAGGGCCCGTAGAAGTCCTCCCCGTCATCGTCGGAGCAGCCGGCGTGGTCGCGCCCGATGCTGAAGTGGGAGCATCCGAAGTTCTGGCGGATGATCGCGTGCCAGAGGGCCTCGCGGGGGCCGGCCATGCGCATGGCCAGGGGGAGAAGCGCCAGCTCGGTGGTTTGTTGGTTGAAGCGGTTGAGGACGGCTTTGTAGCAGCGGGTGCGGGTGAAGTAGTCCACGTCGCCGGGTTTGGTTTTCCCGACGACGGGGTGGATGAGGAGGTTGGCTTCGGCTTTCTTAGCGGCGCGGCTTGCGAGCGTGCAGTGCACGCGGTGCATGGGGTTGCGTGTCTGGAACCCGACAACGCGGGACCAGCCTCGCTTCTCGAACAAACGGCGCGTCTCTTCGGGTCGGTACCGGTGTTCCTGGAAGGTGTGGTGGGTGGGGTGCTCGAGGCCTTCCAGGCGGCCGCCGACGTAGACGGGGTGCGTGTCGTGGAAGAGGTTGTTCACGGCGGGGTGGTCGTCGTTGGTGGTGCCGAACACGTTCTCGGCTTCCCATTCCAGGTCGGGGCGCCAGACGTCGCTGACGGTGAGGATCGCGATCACGAGGCCTTCGGGGCTTCGCAGCGCGACGTGGGAGCCTTCGTCGAGGAGGTTGTTGGAGACGAACTCGTCGGGCACATCCAGCGTGATGGGCATCGGCCAGACGGTCCCGTCGGCCAGGCGGGCTTCCTTGACGACCTTATTGTAGTCGTCGCGGTCGAGGAACCCCTCTAGGGGACTAAAGCCTCCGTTGAGGAGGAGCTCCACGTCCCACATCTGGCGCTCTGTGAGATCCCAGTCGGGCATCTCGGTGGATTCGCTTTTGAGCTTCTGGGCGCGGGTCTCGTCCACGACCAGGTCCTTGAGCTCTCCTCCGTGCGGATCGACGAGGTCCGTCATGACGAGGTCTCTCCAAGTGCCGCCTGCAAGGCGGCGCTGTTCGGTGCCACCATAGGCCACCCTTGAACGTTTAAAGTTTCTTCGAGCCTAGGCGACACACGACAGGGGCTGCGCGTTCGTCACGCGGCACCCTCGTCGGCTGTGCGGGCCAACCGGTCCACCTGGCCACAGACCCGATGCACGGCGCAGTTTTCCCGGAGGTACGCCAGGTCCAGCTTCGAGCCCATCACGCGGGCCACCGAAACGGCATCCTCCCAATCCGGGCCCCTCCTTTTCCGCGTGTTCACGAGCTTGCGGAGGATCAGATCCTCGGGGCTGATGAAAGGGACCGGGCGCCCCCGGAACGGCTTCTTGACCTTCCGCTCGAACTCTCGAGCATAGAACGGATGTCCAGCGGTGAAGAACACCTCGATGTCCAGCCCGCTGGGGTGCGTAACGACCACGCGCTTGCCCCATTCCGGCGCCACGCGCTCCTCAAGACCCTCGCCCAAGCCCTCTAACAAATCCCAGAGTCGCTCCCGCTTCTCGAACCGCAGGTGCACGGAGATGTCGATGTCGGCCGTCGTGCGCGGTCGACCGTGGGCCATCACAGCGAACGCTCCCACGACCATGAACTCGACACCGGAGGCTTCGAAGGCATCGACGACCTCCAACAGGACGTCTCCAGCGTCGGGTGAAGGCTCCAAGGCCAGCACCTACCCCTTCTCGGCGGCCTCATCCTGCCCGGCGTCGCTCATCTGCCAACCTACGGAGATCAGGCTGCATCCAAGCTCAAGTCGCCCAGACGCGCCCAGCTGCCTCCACCGACGGAGCTGCTCGGAGCGGGGGCCCGACGATGCCATGGACTCCATGAGTGGCTCTAACTGTATTAAAGGGACCGAACGGTCCGCCGAGACCACGCTACAGGCGCAGCAGGTCCTCGTTGGCCGCGGCCACGAACGTCGGGTTCGTCAACTCTTGCTTGTTGTAGGACAGTGGCGCCTCCGTGGGTTCGCCGTCCTGGGCTCGAACCACGACGCCGCCGGCGGCTTCGAGCACGGCCTGCGCGGCGGCCGTGTCCCACTCCATGGTGGGGGCCAACCGCGGGTAAAGGTGCGCTTTGCCCTCCGCGATACGCGTGAACTTCAACGAGGAACCTGCCTCGACGAGCTCGACCTCGCGGCCGGTGTCTCGGATGCTTTTGACGTACGCTTCGGTGTCCTCGTCCAAGTGGGAGCGCGAGACGACGACCTTGACGGGCTCGTCGTCGTGCGGGGGCTCGGCCTCGAGCACGTGCCGGGTCCCGTCCCCCAGCACGTAGGGATCCTCGCCGGGGACGGCCACGAAGGTGCGATCCGGCACGGGGAGGTGCACGATGCCCAGAACGGGTCGGTCCTCCTCCACGAGGGCGATGTTCACCGTGAACTCGTCGTTCTGCTTGACGAACTCCTTGGTCCCGTCCAGCGGGTCGACCAGCCAGAAGCGCGCCCAGTTCTGACGCGTCTGAGGTTCCACGGCTTCGGTTTGTTCCTCGCTGAGGATGGGGATGCCCACCGGCAGGTCCTCGAGCCCGTCCAGGATGACGCGGTGCGAGGCCGTGTCGGCCTCCGTGAGCGGCGTATCGTCCTCCTTGCGCGAGTAGCTGATGTCGGTGGCGTCCTCGTAGATCTCCAGGATCGCCTCACCCGCTTTGTGGGCGATCTCGACGACCTTTTCGACGTCCTCTCGCGTCAAGGGGCCTGGGAACGCGCTCGTTTGCGACGGGACCATGGTGAAGCTCCCGCCCATCCCTACGAGCTACGTGACAAGAACCTTCCCCCGGCCACGGATGTGACCGCGTGACGAGCTGGGCTGGGATCCCTCCCACGAGGTGGTGCTTGGAAGCGGATGTCAGCGCTCGGTCAGGTACGCGTGGATCACCGTCGGGGGCACGCCCAGGATCTCGCTTGCGATCTCTGTGACGAGCAGCATCTGCGTGCCGCGTGTGAGCCCGTACGCGTCGTCGAGGTCCTGCTTGTCGATGCGTTGGAAGATCAGCCGCTTTTGCGCTTGCGTGCAGACGTACCCGTCCCGCTCGAGCATCGTCTCCAACCGGGAGATTCGGTTGACGAGACCGCCGCGGTCCAGGCCCCGTTTGGCGCCTCGACCTTGGACTTGCCCGCAGTCGGGGCAGTAGGCGTGCGGAGCAAGGTCCCCTTTCTCCAGCTTGGGGAGCCAGGGCCGGTCGTCGGGGTGCACGGTCCCGTGCTCGGGGCACACGAAGGGGTCCCGGACGGGCTGGCTTGAGTCGTCGTCTTCGTGGGCGGTCTCTTCGATGGAGGCGTGGGCGTCCGGGAGAGCTTTTGGTGCGCCGTCCGCGTCCGATGATTTGCTCGTAGCCCCCATGCGGTCACCTTTGAAAGCACAAGCGACGCGTCGCCCCGACACCGGGGCCATCTGCGCCACCCTGTAGGGCTCTTGAGCCCGCGCTTCTCCTTAAACCCTAGCGTGTTCGGGAGGCTTGCGATGCTGAAGCAACCTTCCGTGCCGGTGCTTACGCAAGCCTTGATACGCGGGAGGCTCCCTTCAGGGCCCGATGGTGCGCGTTTCCATCCTCGGCACCGGGTACGTGGGCCTGTGCACGGGCGTCGTGTTCGCCGAGCGCGGCCACGAGGTCACGCTCGTCGACATCGACCCTGAGAAGGTGGAAGCCGTCGAATCCGGGTCGGCGCCCTTCCACGAGCCCGGGATCGACGAAGCGCTCAAAGAACAGGTCAGCCAAGGCCGCTTGAGGGCAACCACGGACACCGAGACGGCCGTTCAGGGCTCCACGATCTCGTTCCTGTGCGTGGGCACCCCTCAAGACGAGGCAGGCGATGCCGATCTGGCCCAGGTCGAAGCCGCCGCGCGAGACATCGGAGCCGCGCTCGAGGGCGTCTACCGAGAGCACACGGTCGTCACGAAGAGCACGGTCCCGCCGGGCACCACGCGGGGGTTGGTGGCGACCGCCGTCCGCCAGGACGCGGACCCGGAGGAGCGAGGGCGCGTGCGTGTGGCCATGAACCCGGAGTTCTTGCGGGAGGGCAGCGCGCTCGAGGACTCACGCGCCCCTGACAAGATCGTGATCGGCAGCGACGACCCGTCCACGGTCCCGATCGTGGAGGAGCTCTACGAAGAGCTTGAGGCACCCATCGTACGCACCGACGCGACCACGGCGGAGTTCATCAAGTACGCCAACAACGCGTTCCTGGCGACCAAGATCACGTTCGCGAACGAGATGGCCAACCTCGCCGACGCGTTGGGCGCCGACTGGAACGACATCGCGGACGCCATCGGGCTCGACCATCGCATCTCGGGCGAGTTCTTCCGCGCCGGCGTCGGGTTCGGCGGGTCTTGCTTCCCCAAGGACGTGCGCGCCATCGCGCACCTCGCCCGGGAAGAAAAGCGCCCCTCGCGGTTGTTGGACGCGGTGCTCGAAGCCAACGAGGCTCAGCCCCTGCGCGCCGTGGACATGCTCGAGGAGGAGATCGGGGACTTGGACGGTCAGCGCGTGGCCCTGCTTGGGCTCTCCTTCAAGCCCGGCACGGACGACGTGCGCAACACGCGCGCGGCACCCCTCTTGGACGAGCTGGAAGCCCGCGGCGCGCTCGTCACCTGCCACGACCCCCTCGCTGCGGACGCGTTCCTTGAGCTTCGGCCCGAAGCACGCGTCGTGGGCTCGGCTGAGCAAGCCCTCGAGGACGCGCACGGCGCCATCGTGCAAACCGCCTGGCCCGAGTACACCCGGCTGGACCCGCAGACGTTCGAGCAGCTGATGGCCACGCCCGTGCTCGTGGATGGGCGACGCGGCCTCGACGAGGACGCCTTCGAAGGGTCCAACGTGACGTACCGAGCCATCGGGAAGGGGACACCATGATGCAGCAATACATTCGACGCGGCCTCTCTACCCTGAAACAGCATGCCCCAAGCCTTTCCTCGGGTTGGACCATGGAACGTGACGACGATGATTACACGCCCTGGGCTCCGCACCCGAAAACGATCATCCGGCTCGGCTGGACCACCGCCGCGCTTGGCCTCTTGGTCGCCATCGTCTCCGCAATCGGGGAGATCCGCGGATGGTGGGGGCTGCTCGGCCAGCTCGGGATGACGATCGGGACCCTCGTTAGCATCCTGATCGCGATCGCGACAGGCACCTACGCCTCATCGAAACACCAAGCGGAGCAACTTCTCACCTTGAACCGCTCCCACTCCGAGAGGCTCACCTCCGTGGACGAAAGCCTCATCTCCTTGAGCGAAGGCTTCGCCTCCATGGACGGGAACGTTGTCTCCATGGGTGAGAGCGTTTCCTCCATGGGTGAGAGCGTTTCCTCCATGGGTCAGAGCGTTTCCTCCATGGATGAGGGTATTGCCTCCATGGAAAGGAAACTGGACGGCGTCGAGCAGGCCATCACGGAGGGCGTCATCAGGGAGCTGGACGCTGTCGAGATCCAGCTCGACAAGCAAACCGGCGTGTTGGACCGACAACTCGACGTGCTCGAACGCATCCAGGAGAGCCTCTGACCCCCTCGGGAGAGGCCGCCCCGCTGAGATGTTCGCCCTAGCAAGGCTTCCTGTCCGCCACGCATCTGCGAGGACGTGGCCCTGGAGACCTACGACCTGGTCCTCGTCCTCGTGGGCCTTGTCCTCTTAGGCATCTCCATCCTACCCCGCTTTCTGAAACGCAAACCCATCTCGCTGCCCATCTTCTTCGTCGGCTTCGGCCTCATCGTGTTCCGCCTCCCGCTTGGCCTTCCCCCCTTGGACCCCGTCGAGCACAGCTTCCTCGCCGAGCGCTTGACAGAGCTCGGCGTCATCGTGGCGCTCATGGGCGTCGGCCTCAAGATCGAGCGCCCCCCCAGCCTGAAAGGCTGGCTTCCCACCTGGCGCCTTCTTGGCATCACGATGCCCCTGTCCATCGCCGGAGCCGCGCTGCTCGGATGGTGGGCCGGGGGGTTGCTGATCCCCTCAGCCGTGCTCCTTGGCGCCTGCATCGCACCCACCGATCCCGTCCTCGCCAGCGAGGTCCAAGCCTCGCGCCCGCAAACCCTCGACGACGAGAAAGACCCCGACGAACACGACACCGAAGACCCTCCAGACGGTCAGCGCGTCCGCATCGTCGAAGAAGACCCCGTACGTTTCGCCCTCACCAGCGAAGCCGGCCTCAACGACGGGCTCGCCTTCCCCTTCACCAACCTCGCCATCCTCCTCGCCGTCGGCACGCTTGCCCCGCAAGCCTGGCTGGCCGAATGGCTCATCGTGCACGTCACCTACAAGATCGCCGCAGGCACCGCGCTCGGCATCGCGCTCGGCTGGGCCCTCGCCTACATCATCTTCCACACCGTCGAACGCGGAGAGGTCGCCAAAGCCCTCGCCGGGCTCGAAGCCCTCGCCGGCGTCCTCATCGTCTACGGCGTCACCGAGTACGCCGGCGCGTACGGGTTCATCGCCGTGTTCGTCGCCGCCATCATGATCCGCGAACACGAACGCGCCCACCGCTACCACGAAGACCTCCACCAGACCGTCGAGATTGCCGAGCACGTCCTCATGGCCCTCATCATGTTCGCCTTCGGCGGCATCATCGCCAGCGGTCTTTTCGACGCCCTCACCCTCCCCGGGTGGTTGACCGGCATCGCCATCGTGTTCCTCGTCAGACCCCTCGCCGGGCTCCTCGGCATGACCGGCCGACACGGCACCCCGCAAGGCTGGGCCCGACGCGGCGCGATCGCGTTCTTCGGCGTGCGCGGCATCGCCACCTTCTACTACCTCGCCCACGCCCTCAACACGGAACACTTCGCCGGCATCGACGCCGTCTGGGCGCTTGCCGGTGTCGTCGTGCTCACAAGCATCATCGTGCACGGCATCCTCGCCACGCCCCTCATGAACAAGCTCGACGAAGCCACCAGCGACCAGCCCACGCTCGAGAAGAACACCCTCTAACCATCCACCCGCACCGAGCCCGCAACCTCCCGCACCACGCCCGGCACCTCCTCAAGCGGGATGACCCGATCCGCCGACGCCCGCACCTCATCCGACGCCGCAGGCACCGCAACGCCCACATCCGCCGCCTCCAACATGCACCGATCGTTCAACCCATCCCCCACCGCCACCGACACCGACGCCCCATACCGATCAGCGAACGCCTCCAACACCGCCCGCTTGCAGATCCACTCCTCGCACGGCCCCCCGAACCCCGACGCACCCAACCCCCCCGTCAACACGCCCCCAGACGCCTCCAACTCCACGCCCACCGCGAAATCCAACATCAACGCACGACGCGCCCGCACCGCCGCCACATGGTAACTGCCCGTGACCACGCCCACGATCGCGTTCAACGCTCGAAGCTCATCCACCGCCTCGTGCGCCCCCTCCCGGAACGGCACCTCCCCCGCGCACGCCTCCAGCTCGCTCAAAGACACCCCTTCGAACAACGCCGCCACCTGCCGCTTGACCTCCGGCGACACGCTCGTCGGGCCCCGATCCTCGCTCCTCCAACACGACCGCGCCTCGTCGATCACGCCGAACGAACGCGCCACGTGATGGATCGTGCGCCCATCCAACAACGTACCATCCAGGTCGAACAACACCAACGGCCGCTCGACCGGGACCCCACCACGGGCATCCATGCACCTCCAAGACGCCCCGTCTCCCTGATGAACCCTGCTCTCCCACCGCTGACATCCCGTCGTACACCGCCAGAAGCCTCCCGGTGGAGCCCACGCGTCCGTTCTCCGAACGCCTAAATACCCCATGAGCCCGAGCAAGAGCAAGGCCATGGTGCCCCATCCCAAGCGGTCCTCCTTTCTCATCGTAGACGACGCCCGCACCGTGCGCAAACGGACCCGGGCCATGCTCAACGCCGCCGGGATCCCCGACGACCAAATCACCGACACCGGCGACGCCTTCGACGCGCTCGACCGCTTCCGGGAGAACCGCCCCGACGTGGTCCTCCTCGACATCATGCTCCCCGGGATCCCCGGAGCCGAAGTCGGATCCATCATGATGAGCGAACACCCCGACGCCCACGTCGCGCTCATGACCGGGCTCGAACCCAGCCATGAAGAGGTCCGCCACCTTCTCTCCCAAGGCGCCATCGACGTGATCGAGAAACCCGTCCGCACCCAGGACGTGGACCGCCTGATCGAACTGCTCGAAACCGAGCACCACGCGCTCCCAGGCAAAGACCCCGCCCACGCCTGACGCGCGTCCCCACGGCTTGATACCCCCACACCCCATCCAGCCGCCAGGATGAGCACACGGGAAAGCCTCGCTCAAGCACGAGACAACCTCGACCGAGCCCGCAGCGAAGCCGACGCCCGGTTCAACGAATGGGCCGCGCTGCTAGCCAAAGAAGCAGCAGAAGACGCGCTCCGGCTCGTGGCTCACGAAGAAGGCAACGCCACCCCCGACACAGACAGCGTCCAACCCCTCGTCCCCGCCGCGCTCGGCGATATCCCACACGACCACCCCGTGCGACAAGCAGCCGCCCGCATCGACGAACTCTACGACCCCGTCGAGGTCGACCTCGAGACGGCCACGCCCGCCCAGAAAGAAGGCGGCAACCCCGACTACCTCCGCCAAGAGGAGACCCGAGAGTTCATCGAGCTCGCCGAACGCATCGTGGACGCCTGCCAAGAACGCCTAGACGCTTGACGCGGCCCGCCCGTTGCGACACCGCAGGAAGGTTCGTGACCGCCATTGGGAACCCTTTTCCCACTCCTCAGAGGTTGCGACGCGATGGCCGCGCCCGGCCACGGCGACTCCGCCTCCGGTTGGCCGTACGCGTTCTTGCCTGTTCGCATGGCGGAAGGCCTCACAGGCCCCATCTTGCCCGTCTACGCGGCAGCCTTCGCGGGAGCTACCGCGACGCGCATCGGGCTCATGGAAGCCAGCTTCCAGCTCATGGCCGTGCTCGGCGCGTTCGTCTGGGGGCGCTCCAGCGACCAGGTCGCCAAGCGCAAGGCCTTCATCTTGATCGGGTTCGCCGGCGCCGCGATCTCCCTCATGGGCATGGCCTTCACGAACAACTTCTGGGTCCTGTTCGCTTGGCGAAGCGTCTTCGGGTTCATGGCGGCCGCGTACGGGGCCGCCGCGGGCGCGTTGATCGCGGACGAGTCCACCGAGGAGACCATCGGTACCCGTATGGGGCGCCTGCAGGGCATCGGCGGCGTGGGCTTCGTGCTGGGTCTCATCTTGGGCGTGGTCATCGCGTTCGTGCAACCCACGCGAACCTTGTTCGTGGCGGGAGCGGTCTTCTCTGCGGTCAGTTCGGGTCTCGGGTATTACTGGATCAAGGAGCCTTCCTCGCACCTGACGCGTCGCGAGGTCGAGCGGGTGTTCCAGAACATGCGTGTGCCCTTCCAGATGAGTGTGCAGCGTCGCATGTTCAACCCCATGGCGCTGCTTCATCGGCCGCGTTTGGAGGGGGTCGAGCGGCGCGCGTGGGGGTACTTGCTTGCGATCTTCATCGCGTTCTTGGCGACCACGGCGGGGTTCGTGTTGTTCCCGTTGTACTTGTTCGAGATCGGGTTGTCCACGAGCATGATCTTCGCGCTGTTCATCCTGAGCGCGGCCATCAGCGCGGCCCTTTTCGGGCCTGCCGGCCGCCTGGCGGACCGCTTGGGGTTTCGGCCGCTGCAGATCGGGGCTGTCGCGGTCCGCTCGTTGGCGTTCCTGCTGTTGGTGGTCCCGTTCTTGGAGGGGTTGCCGGCGGCGGCGTTGTTGTTGGTGTTGGGGGGCGTGACGTGGGCGATCGTGAACACGACGGGCCCGGCGGCGCTGTTCCGGGGCATGCAGATCCGGGACAAGGGCGAGCTGATCGGGTTGTATAGCATGGCGGTGGGGCTTGGCAGCTTGGCGGGCGCGCTGTTGGGTGGCATCCTGGCGGATCTTGTGGGGTTCCGGTGGTTGTTCGTGACGGCGGCGGGCATCGGGATGGTCAGCGTGGTGATCCTGGCGAGGGTGGTGTATCCGCCTGAGAGCGTGGGCGTGGCGCCTGGATCAGCGCAGGTTTGAGCATCCTCCCCGGAGAGTAAATATAAAGATGCATGCCTAACACAGAGCCCATGATGGGTTCGAAGACCATCTCGCTCGCCGAGGATGCCTATGAGGCCCTGAAAGCACAGAAAAAGGAAGGAGAGAGCTTCTCTGACGTGGTACTCCGGCTGACGGGGCGGTCGAACCTCGAGCGATTCAAGGGCGCAATCAGCGACGAGTTCGCGGACGAGCTTCTTAGCACTGCGCAGGAGACCCGCAGCCGCCTGGATTCTGAACTCCAGAACAGGGGATCCTGATGGTCCTCCTGGACACGGCTCCCATCGTGGATTACCTGCGCGGGGATCCACGGGCCTCCGAGGTCGTCCAGATGCTTGAAGGGAGCCCGCAGCCGATCGGGACCACGCCGTTCACCTATCTTGAACTGTTCCGGGGCGTAGGGAAGGCGCAGGAATCCTCGGAGGAGAGGCGCGCTGTCGAGAGCCTACTGGGCTCGCTGCACGTTTTCGAGTTTACCCCCGAGGCCGCCCAGCAAGCCGGGCTACTGGACAATCGCCTGCGCTTAGAGGGCGATCCCGTGCCGCTTGTTGATCTCCTGATAGGGGCTATCGCTTTACACTATGGTCAGCCTGTACTCACCGCTGACAAGAAAGACTACGAGAGGATCCCCGGGCTGGAGGTCTTCGGATACGACTCCATAGCCTAAGTCGAACCGCTCCGATCGGCCTATGATTCGAACCCGTACTCGCCCTCTACGATGCGCGCGCCTTCGGCCAGGCGCTTGATCTTCTCGTAGCTGATCTCCCAGGAGCGCGTGCGCAGCCCGCAGTCCGTGCAGGGCCAGACCTTGGTGGGGTCGTCGTCGAAGACGTCTAGGGCGTAGCGGATCCGGTCGGCGACGAGTTCGGGCGGTTCGAGCTCGTCTGTGTGGATGTCGACCGCGCCGAGGCCGACGGCGGCGTCGATGTCGTGCTCGGCGAAGGGGTCTAGCATGTGGTAGCCTTCGCGCGTGTCTCGGTCGGTGCCTTTCTCCCAGCTGTCGCGGTTGGCGAGTTCGAGCGCGAACTCGCTGCATCCGTCCAGTTCGAGGACGTGCGGGAAGAGGTTGGTGTAATCGCTAAAGCAGATGTGCGTGCTGAAGCGACAGTCTCCGGTGAGGCCTTGGGTGGCTTCGTTGAAGGCTTCGACGAAGAGGGGCACCTCGTCGGGGTGCGTGGTGACGGCGGGTTCGTCGATCTGGATCCATCTGGCGCCTTCGTCGATGAGGGCTTCGAGGTTGGGCCGGATCAGTTTGCGGGCGACGTCGACGACGAACTCGTGGCGGGCCTCGGCGCGGGCGTCTTGGGCTTCGGGGCTGCCGGGGTGGATGTCGGCGTCGTGGAGGTGCTTTCTGAGGTAGTGTTCGTCGAAGCTCCAGTCGACGATGGTGTAGGGGCCCGTGATGGGGACTTTCACGGGTTTGTCGGCGTGCTGGTGGATGGTGTCGAACTCGTCGGTGTGGTAGGGTTCGGTGACGCGGGGTTCGCCGGTGACGGCGGCTTTGTTCCAGTATTTGTTGTCGAAGCTTCGGCAGTATCCGCGGAACTGGAAGCCTTCGCTGTGCGTGACGGGGTAGCGGTACATCTCGCTTCTGTGTTGTTCGCCGTCGTAGACCCAGTCGAGCCCGGCGCGTTCTTGCAACCGGATGGCGAAGAGGCTGGCTTGGCTGGTGATGGTGCCTTTCTCGTCGTCGGTGAAGCCTTGGGTCCTGGTGTTGAGGAGCGAGAACAGGGGTTTGGCTTCGTCGCGGATGTCGAGTTCGTCGGCCCAGCGTTCGGCGTCTTGGATGTCTTGGTCCGTGATGGGGTCGTCGCGTTTGGTTTTCACGCGCCATTCGGGCTTGGCGAGGGATCCGATCTCGTGCACGAGGAACGTGGTGTCGTCGAGGGGGTCGGTGGGGATCGTCATGGGGATGCGCCTCCGAGCTTGGCTCGGGCTTGTTGAGCGGCGGTTCCGAGGGTGCGGATCTTCTTGCGGGCGATGGGTTCGGGGACGTGTTGCAGGGACCCGGTGGGGGTGAGGTAGAAGGTGTCTGTGTTGGCGGCGTCGGTGGCGGTCTCGATGGCGCCAAGCAGCAGATCGTCGCGTTCGATGAGGCTGGAGCGGGCGTCGACGAGGCCGAGGCCGATGGCGTGATCGTGGGGGGTGTCTTGGAGGGCTTGCGTGGGGGTTTGGTGCAAATCGAGGAGGGTCCCGTCGAGGGGTTGTCGTGTGATGGCCTCGAGGTGGGGGCTTGCGTCTTGGAAGGGCAGGTGGGCTAGGAGCGTGAGGTCCGTGGTTTGGTGCTCGTGGAGGGTGGCGTGGGCGTTCGCGAGGGTGGGGGGGTCGGGGTGGTGTTGGATCCAGGGGTCGGTGAGGGCGAGGGTGGTGTAGCCTTGTTCTTGGATGGCGTCGAGCAGGGGCGGGTAGAGGTCTTGGGCGAGGGTGTGGGCGAGCTGGGGGTCGGGGTAGTCGCCGTCGTCGTCGCGGGCGGCGGTGACCCAGGCGGTGGGGGCGGGGAGCGTGATCAGCCCGTTGTCTGTGGGGATCGTGGGGATGTGGTGTGGGATCAGCGTGGGGATGCCGTTGGCGTCGATCTGGGGGTCGTCTTGGATCTCGGGGCGGCGGTAGAAGGTGTTGGTGTCGAGGAAGCGGGTCAGGGTGTCGGGGTGGAGGTTTTCGAGGATGTGCGTGAAGGGGCGGAAGGGGTCTTGCCAGGTGACGAGCCCGGGCGTGAGGGTGGTGAAGCCTGCGTGGGTTTGGACGCCGAGGAGGTTCTCGGTGTCGCGGGTTTGGGCCTCGTGGAGGGTTTCGTCGTCGACGCGGTCGCGGTCGTGGTCGCGCGTGGTTTGAACGAGTTGTTCGCTTCGTGCGTGGAGGCCGGGGGCGAGGGGTTCGATCGTGGTCATGGTTTCACGTGTGGGCGCGTTTGATCTCTTGGAGTTCGAGCAGGCTTTCGAGGTGGTCGAGGAGGATCTCGCTGGCGTCGAAGTTGTAGCGCATGATGTGTTCGACGTTGATGCCGATGGGCACGTCGAGGTCGCGTCGGTCGGCGTAGTCGAGCACGTCGCCGAGGACGTGTTCGGCGACGCGGGTGCTGCGTTGGAGGGGGGTGGCGTGCGTGGCGAGGATCCATTCTTTGGCGGGTTCGGGGATGTGGACGCCGAGCCATTCTAGGAAGCGGGCGTCTTTGCGTCCGGTGATGGGGGCGAAGCTGAGGAAGATGGGGGCGGGGTCGAGGCCTTGCTCGGTGCAGGCTTGGTCGTAGTCGCGGATGAGTTCGCGGCTGGGGTCGCCTTCGTAGATGACTTGGCTGGTGAAGAACTCGAGGCCGTTTCGTTGCTTGTCGATCATGCGTTGGGGTTCGTCGTAGTCGTCGCGTCGGCGCGTGGGGATGGTGATGCCGCCCAGGCAGGCATCGGTCGCGTCCGCGGTCTTGGTGGCGATGCGGGCGGCTTCGGGCACGCTGGGGCCGGGGTAGTCGATGCTGCTGGATTCTCCGCCGACGAGCACGAGGTTGGGGATGTCGAACTTCTCGAACGTGGCTTGCATCCAGGCTTCCTGCTCTTCGGGGGGCGCGTAGGCGACGGCGTGGTTGGCGATGAGTTCGGCTTCGTCTTGGAAGACGTCTTGGATGATCTTGCCGAACTGGCGGGGGTCGTACTTCTCCATGAACCCGGCGACGCGGTTGCCGTTTCGTTCCTCGTTGCGGATCTCGGGGATGTTGACGGCGTCGATGGGGTGGTCGGCGAGGAGGTTGGCCAGATACGTGGCTTGGTCGGCGATCTCTTCCCGGGGGGCGGACCGGTTGGGGGGGATGACCTCGTAGAGGACCAGGGGCTCATCCCAATCTCGCAGCTTCTGGGCGAACGTCATGCGTGGGACCTCGCTCGGTAGGGGGTGCTCTCTACCCCACCCGTATATGCGTTACGCGGATATCTGCCGTCCAAGTCTATGAGCGGACAGCCCGGGGGGTCCACATGTAGCTTGCGGTTACGAAGGCGCGCGACAGAACTCTAATCTCCCTCGTCCTCCGTCGCCTCCTGCAACCGTCTTGCGAACTTCATCAAGGAGAACCCTATGCGGAGCGTCTCAGAGGGTGGCACATCCCGGAGGCGACGGATCGCTTCCCTCCTGCGCTCCTCGCGGCTTTCCACATCCCCGTATGAGGATCTCATCTTACGTAAGAGGTCGGATGACAGCCGCCAGGTAGGAGCGTCTTGGAACTTTCAGCCTTCTATCGAGAGATCCTATCGGGATGCGGATGCATAGCTTCTTCATGGAGACGGATGAAGCGATTGAGACCCTCGAAATGCTGGCGCGACACCTGAAAATCCATGGAACAAGTCTCGAGCAAAGCGGTCTTCCTTTGGGGCCATATCTACCGGTGGTAAGCGCGCTCGGGGAGGATTTGGAACTCCTCGCGGCAGGGTTCCAAGGTCAAAAGCGGTATTCGGTGACGCTCCATTACCCAGCCGTTGTTGCTAAGAGCAAGGACGAAGCGATCCTTGAAGCATACCGAGGGAGAGACCGCGGAGAGCATGCTATCGAAGTCGACGGTGACGATTTCCCGCGGGACCTGTGGTTCGCCTCGGAGACCTCGTAGGGGCGGTTCGGCATCCGGGAGCGACGAACCGGGATCAGTTGGGCCAGAACGCATAAGAACCCTCAGCACACCTGCCCGCCCATGGGACGCGTTTGGCAGGCGCTCGGCATGGCTCTGGCCATGCTGACCATGACGATGGCAGGCTGCATAGGGGTCGAGGACGGGCTCCTCGAAGCTCAATCGACCGACGACGTGGACGACGTGCTCGGCCAGATCCTCGAGCTCCGCGAGGATGAAGGCTTCGAGATCGACACGCCCGTGCAGGTCGTGCTCGTCGGGTTCGACGAGGACGCCGCCACCGCGCTGGACGAGCGCCTCGACAACGAGCAGGTCCTCCACGCCGCGATGAGCTACCCGCGCGATTTCCCCCCCGGCACGGCCGAACCCGTCGATCAAGACGACATGATCGTGCCCGTGACCCCCAACGCGACCTACCAGGTCGAGCACCTCGACGACGCGCTCGCCGACCGGTTCTTCGAGACCGTGAGGGACAACCGCATCCCCGGCACCGACAGCAAGTACGACGCGAACGCGGCCGAGGACGAGCTAGCCCGCATCCTCCCCGAAGACGGGATCCAGCTCGACGAGGACACGCCCACCTTCGTGATCCTGCACGCTCAGGACCGCCTCCCGGGGGACCACGCCTGGCGCTTCACGTACCCCAACGGGCACCTTGAACCCGTGCGCGCCTTCGGCGAACGGACCCCCATCCTCGCGTACGACGCAAGCGCCCAAACCGACCCCTACGTGGTCGGCCCCGGAGGCGGGAACGACGTCGCCGACTACAACTTCCCCTTCGAACCGGACGCCTCCAGCGTGGACACGCTCGAAGAGCTCGTGCTCGATGCCACGCACTACCGCCTGGCCAAAGGCTCCATCTACCCCGTCTCCATGCAACCCTGCCACAACGTGACCTTCCTGCTGGCCGTTCACCAATCCGCGCTAAGCCCCATGGTCCCCGGCGGTCAAGACCCCGAGGAGTGGGTCGACGTGGACGAGCAGATCGCCGTGTTCGAGAACGCCACCGGCGACCCCGTCAACGTGAACTTCGAGACGCTCATGCTCCCCCAGGACGACCCCGTTCTCGACGCCACCACGCGCCGCGCAGCCGGCGCCCAAGAAAGCGGCGTCTTCCTCGACACCATGCGCTGGTACCTCTCCGAGAACTGGGAGAACTACGTCGACGCCAGCGACGAGTGCGAGGACTACCTGAGCCTGTTGCTGTTCGCGGACGCCACCAGCGAGCCCGGACGCGCCTTCAGCGGCATCGGCATGTACGACGTGAACACGGACCGGCGCATCACGTTCAGCGTCGTCACGGATGCCTACCGGCTCGAGAACGAGCACGACGGGCCCCTCGACGAGATGCTCGGCTATGACGAGCAACGCGAACCCGACTACGTCAACCGCCTGTTCAGCCACGAGACCGGGCACGTTCTCGGGCTGCACCACCCGCAACACCTGATCCGCGCCGACGACGAACCCTCCGACGTCAACAGCGCGTTCGAGAGCATCTGGAGCTCGATGAGCTACCAAGTCAGCGACCGCATCATCGACTTCGGCACCGTCGACAACGCCCAGTTCGAGCGCAACCGCGCCGGGTACATCATCCAACAAGCCCAGCAGCTCGACCTGGAGGATACGCCCGAGTTCGACGCGGCCCTCGAACGCTTAGCCGCGTACGACTGGGAAGGCGCCTACGACGTCCTCCACGAGACCGTGCACGAGGAGATGGAAGGGTCCCAGGCAACGGCTAAGGGGTACGAGGCCGGCGGGCACCACTGGCACGATTAGCCGGGATCGGATTGGCTTCAGGCTCCGTCGGATGCTAATCCCGCGTGCAATTGGACCTCGGCCCATGGACAGGTGACCCGTCCGGATTGTAGGAATAGAAGCCCAATCTCTCGAAGAGCTTCGACATCCTCTGTTACATGCTCTTCCTGTCGACCCAGGAGCCGACTCAGGGACGGGATATCGGCAACCTGCCCATCGGCTCTGCCAAGTTCAATAAGGAGTTCAAGACGTTCGGCCGTGACCTCGGTCTGACAGGAATCTGGAACGAAGATCGTTCGCGTATCCGCAAGGCGTCTCGAAGGATCGTCCTCTCGATATTCCTGAATCCGATCCAGCGCAGCGGCGGCCGCGTGGTCCTCGGGGACCTCCTGAAGGTGCTCCTCGATCTCCTCTTCAGTACCGAACGTCTCGAGGATCTCTTCAAGGAGTTCTCCGACGGTGATATCCCTTTTGCTCACGATCTTCATTCGGCAATCCTCAACGAGGCATCCGCCATCAAACTAGATGGAACGAGATAAGAGCGTTTTGACCCCCGGCTGTCAGAGGACCTCAGCGAAGGCGATGGCTTAAAGACCGAAACGGCCCTCCATACAAGTGTGGACGAGGAGACCCAGGAAGCGATTGATGCTCTCAAGATGAACCTCGCCCAGACGTACGGGGAACGACTCGACCAAGTCCTCCTGTATGGATCTCACGCTCGAGGTGAGGCTAGCCAGAGGTCGGATATTGATATCATGATCGTCCTCCAGGGAGATGTCCGTCCATACGAAGAGATCGCCCGGCTCTCCGAGGGCATCTATGACATCGAACTCGAGCACGGCGTCCTGTTCTCCATCGCCCCGGTCTCCAAGGCCGACTACGAGACGCGTCAGTCCCCTCTCTTGCTCAACGTTCGCCGCGAAGGAGTCCCCGCATGACGGCGGAGGAATTCCTCAAGAAGGCCGATCGTCTCCGTAGCGCCCGCCTTCTCCTCGATGACGGCGACACCGCGTCAAGCGTATCCCGCTCCTACTACGCCATGTTCTATGCGGCGGAAGCGGCCCTCCTCGACCAAGGCATCGATGTTAAGTCTCACGCCGGGCTCATTAACCGATTCGGGGAGACCCTCGTGAAAGATGGTCCCTTAGCTCCATCAATGGGACGGGACCTCTCCCGCGTATTCAAAGAACGACAGCACAGCGAATACGACGTAGGCGACCCGATGCCCGAGCAGCAGGCGAGGAATGCACTCGAAACAGCGCAACGGTTCGTGGAGCGGATCCGGGAACATCTCCAATAAAGGTCGAGCACGATCGATGACTCCGTGCCGCTACCCACCGGGACCCCACCTCGAGCACGCGAGAAGCCCCCGACCCTGAGACGCCTATCTAACGTAAAGGCCTGAGAAGACCGTCGGGCAGAAGTTTCAGAGGTGTCAAGGAGAGGGTTTTTCTCCCCGGTCACGGACGTGGGCTCATGGCCCCCTCCACGGACGAAGCCATACGGGAGCTCTTCCGACTCTCCTGCGACCTGTACATCACGTCAGCGACCCTTGAGAACACGTCGCTCCCCATGGATCCCGAATGCAGAGCCATGATGAGCCTATACGATGATCTCCGCCGCCTCCACGCGAGCCTCCAAGGGCATACAGGCTACGAAGTCACCGTCCACGCGGGCACAGTCTACGCTGAAGACCCGCTCGAAGCGATCAACGAGGTTTACACCGGGTCCCCATCCCAGGGTGTCACCATCCGCGTCGACGGCGACCAACTCACCGGTCTCGAGTACTATAAGAGGCTCGACGAGAAGATTAGCGCAGAAAAAGGATCCTGCGAGGCAAAAGGGAACAGCTGCAAGGGATAGCGAAGCGCTGCGCACTGAGGCACTTACTCCTCAATCGTCCCCAACAAGTCGTTCTTCGTCACAAGCCCCAGCACGTGCCCCTGATCCATCACCAACACGGCCGCGCGATCCTCCAGCATACGCACCGCCACCTCCACCGGCTCGCCCGGATCCAACGCAGGAAACGGCGCCGCCATCACGCTCCTCACCGACCGATCCCCCAACTCCTCCCGCCCCTCCAAGCTCAACGCGTTCACGATCGACGACTCCGTGACGCTCCCCACCGGCGCACCCTCCTCCAACACGGGCACCTGCGAGAACCCCTCCTCCCGCATCGTCTCCACCGCCTCTCGGACCGGATCCTCCGGCGCCACGGACACCACGCCCCGGTTCATCACCTCCTCCAACGTGACCTCCCGACGCTCCACCCGGTTCAACGCCTCCACCAAGCTCCGAAGCGTCGAGTACGACGGATCGACCTCCCCCAGCTCCACGCGCGCCACCAACGACTGGCTGACCCCTGCCTCGCGCGCAAGCTTCTCCTGCGTCAACCCTAACTGGACCCGCTTCGACTTCAAATCCCGCGGGGTCGGCAACGACAACATCGCAACCCCCCAATGCAGGCGACCCATATCAGCCTTCCAAAGCAACCCGCCACGCACGCGAACCAACCGCGCCGCACGCGGATAACAACCACACCGCCCCCCGCGTCCCGTCGACGCATGGAGCTTGCCCCCCTGGCCCACGATGACCCCACCTGGGACGCCATGCCCGAACGCGTCCGACGAAACGCCCGCACCGTGCTCGACGCCATCGCCGACCGCTACGAAGGCGCCCTCGTCGACCCCGCCCGCCTGGCCCGCCTGATGATCGAAGAAGAATCCATCGGCCACCAAAGCACCATGGAAGCCCTCACCGCCCTCATCGCCCACGACCTGCTCCACCACCGACGCTCCCACGGGCAAGACATCCTCTGGATCCCCGACCGCCTCCTCGCCACCGAACCCCGCCCGCGACCCATCGCGTACGCCCGCCGAAACGGGACCCGCCGTCCCGCCACGCCACCCTGACGGACCGCCGCCACAACCCCCAAACCACGAATACCACGACGCGAATCCCCGCGCGTGAGCGACGCCTTTGACGACGTCCGCTTCGGCTCCAGCGGCATCCGCGGACCCTACCCCGACCGCATCACGCCCGAGCTCGCCACGCGCATCGGACGCTCCGCCAGCCACCTCGCCGACGACGTGATCATCGCCCGAGACGCCCGCACCACCGGGCCCACGCTCGAACACGCCCTCACCGCCGGCCTGCTCGACGGCGGATGCACCGTCACGAGCCTCGGCCTGGCCCCCACGCCCGCGCTCGCCTACGCCACGCGCGAGCACGACCTCGGCATCGTGATCACCGCCAGCCACAACCCCGCCCCCGACAACGGGTTCAAATTCTGGCAACCCGACGGATCCGCCCTCCGCGGCCGCGACAGAGACCAGATCCTCCAAGGCCTCCAAAACCCGCCCGATCACGGATCCTGGGACCAAGCCGGCACACGCACGCACGACCGAAGACCCCTCGAATCCTACCTCGACGCGCTCCTCGACACGCACGGCCCCCTCCCAGGCCAACCCCGCATCCTCATCGACCCCGGCAACGGCGCCGCCAGCCACCTCTCCCCCAAGCTCATGCGACGCGCCGGCGCCAGCGTCATGACGCTCAACGCCAACCCCGACGGCACCTTCCCCGCCCGCCCCAGCGAGCCCAAACCCTCCAACCTCGACGACCTCGCACGCGTCACCCAAGCCACCGACGCCCTCATCGGGCTCGCCCACGACGGAGACGGCGACCGCATCGCCGCCGTCGACGAACAAGGCCGCATCCTCACCGGCGACCACCTCATCGTGCTCCTCGCCCGGTCCCTCCACGCCGAGAAGATCGCCGTCCCCGAGAACACAAGCCGCCTCGTCTGGGAAGCCCTCCCCGAGACGACCATCCAAACCACGCAAGTCGGCGACACGTACATCAGCGAAGCCCTCGCCACCGAGCAAGGCGACTTCGGCGGCGAACCCAGCGGGTCCATGGTCTTCCCCCACCTCTCCCTGTGCCCCGACGGGCTCCACGCCGCGCTCCTGCTCGCCCACATCGCCGCCCGCAACGACGGGCTCGCGGAAACCATCGACCAGATGCCGACCTTCCACACGCTGCGCGAAAGCCACGCCTGCCCCGACATCGCCAAACCCCGCGTCATGAGCACCCTCCAAGACAAGCTCGACACGCTCGGCGAGACCACCGTGCTCGACGGCGTCCGCCTCGACACCGACGACGGCTGGGCGCTCGTGCGCCCCAGCGGCACAGAACCCAAGCTCCGCGTCACCGCCGAAGCCCACATCGAAGCCGAAGCCGAACGCCTCATGACGCTCGTCGGCGGCATCGTCGACGACGCCGTGCGCGAGGTCGAAGCCCATGCCTGAACCCACGCAAGCCATCCTCCTCGCCGCCGGACAAGGCACCCGCATGTGGCCGCTGACCGAAACCCGCCCCAAACCCGCGATCCCCATCGCCGGCAAACCCCTCGTCGCCCGCATGCTCGACCGCATCCGCGAGGCCGGCATCGACACCGTCACGCTCGTCGCCGCCAGCGACGACGACGCCGTCGTCACCTCAGCACGGCGCACCGCGAAACGCCACGAGATGGCCCTCAACGTGACCGTCCAGCGCGAACAGCGAGGCACCGGGCACGCACTGCAGGTTGCGGGCTTGCCCGAGGACGAACCGGTGCTCGTCACGTACGGGGACCTGTATCTCAAGCAGGGCGCCTTGTCGGACCTGGCGGACGCGGTGGGCCAGGCGGGCATCGGGGCCCGCCGCGTAGGAGATGTGCGCGAGTTCGGGGCCTTGTCGGTCAGCGGTGACGAGCTGACGGGACTCGAGGAGAAACCGGACGCGAAGCGCGAGGGCTTGGTCAACGCGGGCGTGTACGTGTTCCCGCCGGGGTTTGCTCGGCACGTGGAGCGTCTTGAGGAGAGCCCGCGTGGCGAATTGGAGCTCACGGACGCGATCCAGGCCAGCCTTGACGAGGGGCAGCGTTTCGATGTGCACGCGTTCGAGGCGTGGCACGATTTGGGGTGGCCGTGGGAGATCCTGAGGGCGAACCGGGCGGCGTTGGATGCGATGAAGCCGCGCATCAGCGGGGAGGTGCACGAGTCGGTCACGATCGAGGGGCCCGTGCACATCGCAAGGGACGCAAGGGTGCGAGCGGGGTGCGTGATCGAGGGGCCCGTGATGGTGCGGCGCGGGGCCACGGTGGGGCCGAACGCGTACGTTCGTGCGGGCACGACGGTGGGGCGGGATGCGAAGGTGGGCAACGGGTGCGAGGTGAAGAACAGCGTCTTGTTCCCGGGCGCGAAGGTCCCGCATTTGAGCTACGTGGGGGACAGCGTGTTGGGGGCGGATGTGAACCTGGGCGCGGGCACGCAGGTGGCGAACCTGCGCCATGATGGGGCGAACGTTCTCGTGGAGACGCCGCGGGGTCGCAAGGGTTCGGGCCGGCGCAAGCTGGGCGTCGTGTTGGGGGATGGCGTGAAGACGGGCATCAACGCCACGTTGAACGTGGGCGTGATGCTGGGCCCGGGCGCGATGGTGGGACCGGGGGAGACGGTCAAGGAGAGCCGGTTGCCTCAGGCGGAGGGCCAATGAGCGATGGATCTCAAAGTTTGAGCTGAGAATGTCACAAGGCTCAAGCTCTTCCACAGGACTCCAGAATTGATGTCTCCGGCTGTCCCAATCCGAGAGGAGGATAAAAAGCGCCTTGTCGAACTGAAAGCATGGGTGGAGCAACAAACGGCAGAGGAGGTGTCGGACGAGGAAGTGCTTGACCGCCTGATCACGCTTGGGGAGAAAAACCTCGCGTTCGTCGCGTACCAGGATCAACCCCCACGGCTTACTGAGGAGGAAAAGCAACGGATCCTCTCGTTCGGACGCGCCAGCGGCGAACCATCGGACGAAGAGATCGACGAGACCCTCTATGGGGGCCCGGACGGGCCAGCTTGACGTGCTACACGAATCTTTAACTGGCCTGGCTCCCTGGGGGCCTTTCGGGAGGCGAGCCATGAGAATCCTCACCGTCCTCGTGGGCATCGCGGTCACCCTGGGAACGATGGGAGCCGCGCCCACGGTTGCAAGCCCGGTCGAAGAGCCCGCATCGTTGAACAGCCAGATCCACGACGTGCGCACCGACCCCAGCCCGGTCGGGCCCAGCATCTTCACCTTCGTCGGCGAAAGCACGTACGCGGGCCCCGAGGAGGTTCAAGCCACCGCGGGCCCCATGGTCAGCGAGACCGCCGAGCTCGACACAGCCGACCTGGACGGGGCCGACGAGGACACGCCGTACCGGTACCTGTTCCGCGCCGCGCCCACCGTGCGCGGCGAGCACGGGTCCACCGTGACTCCCGGCGCAGGGTTCGCGCACGACGCCTGGTACTACGCGGGGCTGCCGGAAGGCAGCTACGTGCACGATGGCGAATCGATGCAAAGCCTCGTCGGCGTCACCACGCCCACGCCGCTTTTCCCGCCACGCGACGTCACGACCGGCGGCGAGCTCGCCTGGGAGGCGGCCGAGAGCCTCACGTACGACTTGGAGACCACGGACTGGGACCCCGAGAACGAGGCCTGGGAGACCGCACACGCGACCGCGACCGGGTTCTCGGCCGTGCTGCGCGTCGACGGCGGCGGCCTCGTCGCCGAGGACGATGTCACCAGCCCCGTGCTTCGGATCCCTCTCGCGGACGGGTTCAGCGGGCTGGCCAGCACGGTGCGCCCGACGGCGCTGCCGGGTGTGAGCTTCGATGTGGACTCGGGCTTCGCGACGGACCCGGACGGGTCCTCCTACTACGAGATCCAGGTCACCGTGGACGAAGGCACCCAGTGGCCCGAAAGCGGAGACGAGGCCCCTGGAGGGTCCTGGAAGCTCGTGGTGCAGGGCTTCGCGATGACCTGGCCCACCTTCACGCAGGACACCGCTGACAACCTGGAGACAAGCCAGGGGGCCATCCAAGCCGACCTTGGCCCGATCCCACCCGGGTTGCAGGGGACCCTCGAGACCACGACCGGGCTCGAAAAGACGCTGCCGCAAACCTCCGCGCTTACCTTCTCCATCGGCGAAGACGAAGAGCTTCGCCTGCACCACTACGAGCCCTGGCCCGAGCCCAGCACGGAAGCAGACCATGGCGGTGCAAGCCTCGATGCGAGCGACGAAGCATGCGGCACCCAGCACCAGGCCCCCGCACACGCCGGCGGGCTCGACGAGGGCGCCGTGAGCTTCGATCTCTCCCAGGACGGTACGATTGCGGAGGACGTGTGCGTGCGGGGCGTGCCCGTGGGCTCGTTCGGGCTGCCCCTGGTCGAGGTCGACGGCATCCCGTACGCGCCCGAGCTCGTGGACGGTGCACCGGAGGTGCGCGCGTACCACTACGAGACGGACGACCGAAGCGGCGCCCAGCTCGTGCTCACCTTCCGCGCCGCGGCCGGGCCCGTCGAGTACACGGCGACGCTGCCCTTGGATGCTCGTCTCGACGCGGACAACGCGGAGGCGCTGAGCGGGTTCTTGCTCTCCATCCAGGACTTCCACGCCACCGACCAGCAACGGCACGAGGTCCGGTTCGCTTGGACGATCAGCCCCGACGCGGGCGACGAGGAGGCCTTCCAGGCGTACGGCGAGCAGGCCCTCGAGACCGAGTCGATCGTCCCGAACCCCGGCCAAGGCGGGAACCTGGCCATCGGGAGCCACGCGCACACGATCACCGGGACCGGGGCCACGCACACGTTGGACGCGTACGCGCCCACCGGCATCGTCGTCACGAACCAGGCAAGCCTCGTCCCGAGCCCCGTGGTTCCGGTGCCGCCGGAGGCGCACATCGTGCCGCCCGAGCCGCTCGAGGACGTGAGCCTTCTCGCCCCGCACCCGATGGAGGGCGCCTACATGGGCTGGATGGACACCCGGGGGAACCTCGTCGATCGAGCCTTCTACGAGGATCCCTCCGGGTTGGGTCCCACGCTGCAGGCTGGGTTCCTGATCGCGCAAGCGTACGGGGGCCAGCTGGGCTTCACGGGGTTCCACACGGTCGACGCGTAGCCGGGGCTGTTAGCTCCGAGTGATCAGCCTCCCCTCGACCCGCTGCGCGCCGGGGCAAAGGAGGGGATCGGGTTCAGGATTCGAGCTTGTCCATGATCTTCTGGGCCTGGTCTTTGGCCTTGTCCTCGCCCACGCTTTTCTTGATGAGGATGCTCTGGACCTCCCAGTCGTCGCTTCCTTGCTTCTTCCCGGTGCGCACCTCGGCGCCTTGGGAGACGGATTCGGCCGGGTCCTTGGCCCAGTCGGGCGTTCGGATCGTGTCGTACTGGTCGGGATCGTTGAAGCGAACGTGGATGTAGTCGTCTTCGGTGGAGACGGATTGGATGCTGGGCATGGAGCATGGAGAGTCTGCGCGAGGCCTTCAAGCAGTCGTGACCCGAACACGTACGAGGCATGCCGAACGGGTTCCGCCCTTGTCTCTTGGCGGAAAGCATAAGTATAACTGTGACAGATTTGTTCCTCGTGGCCATCACGACGCGGACGCGAGAGAAGGTCGCCACCGTGCTGCAGAAGCATGGGCTGGGGCTTGGGTTGACCGTCCCCGAGCTCCGAGATCTCTATCCGGCCAAGGCGGTTCGACGCACGGCGATCCTGGAGGCCCTCAACGACCTCGAAGCGATGGGGGACGTGGAGTGGAGCGCGGAGCGTGTATGCTGGGTGGGTCCCCTTGATGTCGTGGAGGCGTTTGGGGAGCCCATCGAGAGAATCCGGCGCGATCGGTCTCTCGCCCCGATGGAGCGTGTGCTTCGAGCAGCCAGCCTCTCCAACGCTCTCATAAGCGAGGGAGGCGCCTGATGGACAAAGTCCTTGAGGCGCTCCTCCAGGCGGTCGAGATTCTCGAAGAGCACGAGGTCCCCTACGCTGTCACCGGAAGCTTCGCCAGTGCCTATCATGGGTACGTGCGCGCTACCGAAGACGTAGACCTCGCAATCCAAGCGGAGGAGCAGGGTCGGCTGGAGGACATCTCTGAAGACCTGTCCACCCGAATCCGACGTGTCGACGCGAAGACCTGGAACTTCCCAGGCGACGTCACAGTGGAACTTTACCCGGCCCGGGAAACTCTCGAACAGGTAGCCATCGAAGAGCGCGTAAGGGGCCAACTTCGGGGCGAGGTGGCCCGCGATTTGTGGTTCGTTCCCTTGGAGACCCTTCTTGTGCTCAAGGTCCGCGAACACGTGCGTCACGGTCAGGGCCTCAAGCATCTTGCGGATATCCAGCAACTCATCGCCCGGAACCAGGACACCCTCGACCGGGAGAAGCTGGAGCGTCTGTTGGCGCTCAATCCTGACTGGGAACGAGCGTGGAAGGACAAGGTAGAACAAGCCTAGTCTTCCCCTATTCAAGAGTCGCAACAGGCCCTCGGGAAACTCAAGCGCCCGTGACGAGCATGGTGAGGAGAGCGTGGAAGCATGGCCTTGGTTCTCTTCAACCGAGGCGGCCCCAGGGGGACACACTTCCTCTTGGTTAGCTTGGTTTGTTGTCGGGGGTGAGGAAACGATCAGGTGGCCGGGTCACCCGGCAAGAACTCCGCACTCTTCAGTTAGGATAGAGTAGTCTGGATTATAATCTGACGAATCTGGAAAAACAAGATAAGAAAAAGAGCGGGCCCTCTCGGGCCCGCGCCGATACCGCTAGGAGGGACCTAAGCCCTAGGCGGTCGGATCCTCGTCGCAGCTAACCGAGGTATCCAAGATGGTTGTTCCACTCACAGAGAATGTGAGGAGGTGGGTTCCGTCCCCTTTACAGGGAATCCAGAGGTTCTCACCGACGTCCCATTCATCCCCGTCCGCCTCGCGGAACTCCGTGGCGCTTCCATCACAGTTGGCTGCATCACTGGCATCTGTACAGACGAAACCAATGGTGTTACCACTGTTGTCCGTAGTGGAGTTTGTCACGTCGTCAGCACTGTAGGGGGCATTTTCACCGCTCGTCAAAGTGACTTGGATCCAGTCAACGTCCCCGTTGTCATCGAGGTCCACGCCCTTCGCCGTGGCTGCAGCTTGCTCGGGTCCGGAGTCTTCGGTCGCGAACCCGCTCACCCACACGTACACTGTCGCTGCTAGCACGACGGTGATCGCGACCATCAGGATGACCGCAATAACGGGGCTGACACCCTCGTCGTCCGTCACAGTTTGTCGTCGCTTTGTTTTGCTCATATTGCGTCCCTCACACGACCCCGCCGGAATCGGCCGAGTCGAATACGGGCCCTGTCCGCCACGTCCCCCTATATAAAAATTCGAGAGATGTGCAAAAACACCTGCTGCTGAGAATGTGGAGAGAGGGGGAGGGGGCGGCATGCCCCCCGCCCCTTAGGAGGGACGGCTTCGCAAGGCTAGGCGGCCTATGACTGGGCAGCGTCGCAGCTTACGCTCGTATCGAGGATCGTGGTGCCGCTCACGGAGACGGTGAGGAGGTGGTTCCCGTCGCCTTGGCACGCGATCCACATGTTCTCGCCCACGTCCCAGCTGTCGCCGCTAGAGAACTCATGCGTTGCTCCGGTGGTCGCGTTCTTATGGATCGTGTCCACGGAGGTTCCGTCGTTAGCGGTGACAGAGAACCCTACGTCGTCAAAGGAATAGGGCGCGTTCTCTCCGCTGGTCAGGGTGACCTGCACCCATTCTGCATCGCCATCTCCGCCAAGGTCTGCGCCCTTGGCTGTTGCGGCTGCGTTCTCGGGTCCTGTATCCTCGGCTGCGAACCCGCTCACCCATACGTAGACCGTGGCCGCGAGCACGACGGTGATCGCGACCATGAGGATAACCGCGATCACGGGGCTGACACCCTCGTCGTCGCGCGGGCCACGCCAGTTTGTACGTTTTGACTTCATATTGGCTACCTCTCTTAGACACCCGCGTCCCAGCGAGCGTCTTCGACGAGGTCCCACTCCCGAGGACATCCCTCTTAAGCGTTCAGCCAAAGGACCCGAGCCCCGCCCCCATAATGACGACTCCTTGCACAGCCAGCGTCACGCATGTAACTTCGAGCGTTAAACACCGTCGTGCTGATTCCCCATAAAAGCGCGCTCCGAGAACGGCCTTTTTCACGAATCCCAGCCACCAACACGCCCCGTCCCCGGACACCCACGCGTCGGCGGGGCCCGACTGCCCACACGCCCCCGCAAAGGGGCTAGCGTTGAAATACCAGGAGGGTTGTCGACCGGCGTCAGGTGGCAGAATGCCTTCCCAGGAATCCGAAGCGGCCCGCGCACGCAAAGCCGCGCAAGAGGTCCCCGAATGGTCCCGGCTCGACGAAGACGAGATCGAAGAGCTCGTCATCGAGCTCGGCCGCGAAGGCCAAGGCAGCGCCGAGATCGGCAGCACCCTGCGCGACCAACACGCCGTCCCGGACGTGAAAGCCGCCACCGGCAAGAAGATCACCGAGATCCTCGACGAAGAAGACCTCCTGCCACCCGTCCCCGAGGACCTCGCCAACCTCATGGCCCGCGCGCTCAACCTCCGCGAGCACCTGCGCGAGCACCCCAACGACAAGGAGAACCGCCGAGGGCTCCAACAGCTCGAAGCGCACATACGCAGCCTCGCCAAGTACTACAAAGAACAAGGCGAGCTCCCCTACGAATGGGCCTACGACGAACGCACCGCGAAGATGGTCGTCGAAGGGCAGTAAGCGGACCGCAAGGTTTGAGATAGCCCTCGGAACTCTGGCAACCAATGTACTCCATCGAGGTCTCGGAACAAGCTGAGGCGCAGCTTGAAGACCTCGACAAGGCCGTTCAAGAACGAGTCGTCAAGAAGATTGATGACATCGAGCAGAAGATTCAGGAGCTTGGCATCCGTCCGAACGTTGCGATAGAAAAGCGGCTGCGCTCACCGTATCACAGAATCCTCCAACAACGAGTCGGGGACTACAGAATCTGGTTCTACGATGATCCTGAGGAAGAAGCCCTCGTTATCGTCTTCGTAGGCCATAAGGAGGAGGCTCAGGGCACCCTCCGCTAGGAACCAACCTCGTCACGAACATCGGACCAAGCCCTGGACCGGCCCTCCCGGTAATCCTCGATGCCATCGAGAATCCCCTTCTTCAACTCCTCATCCTGCAAGAGCTCTAGCGTGGCTTCGAGGCGCTCGAATTCTTCGAGCGGGATCTCGACGACATCCCCCTTGCGGAGGTGATTGATTTCGGTGGCCAACCTGGCACCTCTGCGAAGACCATGGGTTCCTTAGACTATAAAAATGTACCCTTGGATCGGAGAAGCAAGATGACTAACTCCTATCGCTGACGGGTCTCGTACGGGCCATCCTATCTCCCCCTTAGGAATCCCCCTCGTAGTGCTTGTCCCAGACCTCATCCTCAGCACCCCACGCTTTATCGAGTCTGCTCCCAGAGAGCTCCAGGAGGCAAGCGAGGACATCGCGTTCCTTCCGGATGGTAATCGTGTCTCCTCTCTGGATGAGGACCAGAACTGTGTCCTGACCGAGGTCAAGAGCCTCGCGAATCTCCTCTTGGATGACGATCCCTCCGCCCTCGTCCATCCTGACCGTCCTCAGCCTGCCGGGTGACTCCTTCGTCATCGCTCGGTGAATTGCGCTCCGTGTATGGAACGCTTGCCGTCCCCGGCGAACCCGCGCCGGCGAACGTGAACGCTCTTAAGCCCACGCCCTTTACCCCACCCCGCATGAGCCTGGAGGCCCGGTGCACCGAAGCCGCCAACCGCCTCTCCAGCGCCGAGTTCCTGCGCATCATCAGCGACGACGACGCCGACGGCATCGCCGCCGCCGGCGTCCTCACCCGAGCCCTCGACCGCGCCAACGTCCCCTTCCACCTCACCCTCGACCGCATGAACGCCGACGACTACCAAGACCTGCACGCCCACGACCACGTCGTCCTCCTCGACCAAGGATCCGGCGCCCTCAACAAGCTCGCCACCCACCCCGGCGACGTCACCATCCTCGACCACCACATCATCAACGGGCAAGCCCCCCACGCCCTCCACGTCAACCCCCACCTCGAAGGCTACGACGGCACCAGCGACTGCTGCACCAGCACGCTTGCCTACCTCACCGCGCTCCAACTCGACGACGACAACGCCGACAGCGCCCTTCTCGCCCTCGCCGGCATGATCGGCGACCGCCAAGACGTCCCCCAGCTCGCCACCGTCAACAAGACCCTCATCGAACGCGCCCTCGAACGCGGAACCCTCACCGTCACACGCGCACCCCCCCTGGACCTGACCCGCCCCATCGGGAACGCCCTCACCACCAGCGTCGACCCCTACCTGGCCGGCATCAGCGGCCGCGCCCGCAAAGCCAACGCGTTCCTCGAAGCGCTCCACCTCGACCCCGACGCCACGCCCCGCGAGTTAAACGACGACGAGACCCGACGCCTCACCAGCGCCATCGTCGCCCACCTCGCCCAACACGACGTCGAAGGACGCGAACTCGAGAAAGCCGCCAACCGACGCTTCACCGGCACCCTCGCCGGCCGCACCGTCACCGCCAGCCGCCTGACCGCCATGCTCAACGCCAGCGCCCGCGAAGGCACCCCCGGGCTGGGCATCGCGCTCGGCCACGGAGACGCTGACGCCTTCACCGAAGCCGCCACCCTCGTCGAAGCCTACGAAGAAGACCTGCTCAAAGGCCTGCTCACCCTCGAACGCGAACCGCCCACGCAACGCGACGCGATCCAAGTCTTCGACGCCGTCGACCCCGACCTCGTCGGCGCCCACTGCGGGCTCGGCATGACGTACGTCTTCGACAAGACCAAACCCACCATCGGGCTCAAAACCAGCAACGGCAACATCAAGATCAGCGGCCGCGCCACGCAAGCCCTCGTCGACGCCGGCCTCGACCTCGCAACCGCCCTCAAAGACGCCGCCAACCACGCTGGAGGTAACGGCGGCGGGCACCCCATCGCGGCCGGCGCCATGATCCCCGCCAAGAACAAAGACGCCTTCGTCGACCGCCTCGACGAGATCGTGGGAGACCAGATCCATGCCCCGGTTCAAGGTTGACTGGCAGCTCACCCTCCAGACCCCCCACGCCGACACGCTCGCCTCGGCCCTCCAACCCGAGACCACCGGCGAACACGCCACACTGAGCCTGGACGAGGCCCGCCTGACCGTTCAAGGAAGCGGGGATCCCGGGGCATGCCAGCACGCCATGGACGACGTGCTCGCCTGCCTGACCGGCGCCATCGAGGCGCTCCACTCGACGTAGGTCTGCCCGATGTTTCTCAGTCGTGGATCAGCTTGAACCCGATGTCCGAGCCCATGCCCTGGTCGTAGCCCAGCTGCATGTTCAAGAACCCAAGAGGTTCCAACAGGCGAGCGTTCTCGAGCGGGCCCGCGTCGACGGCATCGAACCCGAGAACCTCGCCCATGCTGAGGACGGTTCGCTTGGCCTGCTCGTCGTCCCCGGCCGCGAACAAGGTCAACGGTTCCGTGCCAACGTGCCCGCTGGCCATGTTCTCCGCGAACACCATGTTGAACGCTTTCACCACATTCGCCTCCGGGACGTCCTCCTGCAGCTCCTCGGCCCCGCTCGTGGTATGACCCAGCGCCAAGCTCCCGTCCTCGACGACGTTTGTCACGTCCACGACCGTCTTCCCCTCCCACGTATCCCCCGCGGTGCTGGCGACGTCCGTCAGCGCCTGGAACGGGACCGCCAAGACCAACGCATCTGCCCACTCGCTGACCTCCTGGACCTCCTGGTCGTCGTGGCCCGCCACGCGGGGCTCGTGACCTGCGTTCTTGAGGCCCTGCGTCAGGGCCGAGCCGACGTTCCCGTTCCCGATGATGCCGATCTTCGTCCCCTCAAGGGACGCCTCTCCGGCTTCCGTGGTGTCCGGTGACATGCTGATCGCTTGCCGCATGCCCCGCAAGCCAACCTAACGGTTGCCAGAGGCGAACATGTACCCCTCATCTCGGAGCCCCGGACCCGCTCGCGCGCAAGACCCGTACACGTTTCCAGCGCGAACCCCTACGAGTCCCTGCATGCCGCCGACCGCGCTGATCGCCCGCGCCGGGCACCCGCTTGCCCCCAGCATGGCGGGACCCCTCGCCCGCGACGGGTACGACGTGGCCATCGCGTTCGACCAGAACGAAGACCCCGCCCAAGACGCCGCCGACACGGTACGGGACCAAGGCCAGGGCGCCGTGACCCTGGGAGGGCGCGTGGGCGATCCCATGGTCGCACGCCAACTGATCCGCCGCACCGCCAAAGGGCTCAGCGACGCCCCTAGCCTGGTCATCGTGCTCCCCCGCACCGAACCCCTGCTCGAAACCCCCAGCGAGCAAAACGCCAAGCAAGCCTTTCAAACCGTCGAAATGGGCCACGTGGAACCCGTGCTCCAAGCCGACCTGAAAGGCCCCTGGTCCCTGCTCACCGAAGCCAGCCGCCGCATGCCCAACGACGGCAGCATCCTGCTCACAGCGCCCCCCACGAACCTGCAACAAGGCCCGCTGGGCGCCCCCACGAACGCCGCGGCCAACGCGCTCGACGCGCTCGTGCCCACCGCCGCGAACGCTCTCGACCCGATCCAGGTCAACCTTGTGCACCCCGGGAACCTCCCACCCCCCGACGCCCAGCACCCGATGATCGACGATGCCCTCGACGGGATCGCCGACGCGATGACCCACCTCGCTACGTCCCCCAGTCACGTGACCGGGCAGACCTATCGCCTCAGACACGACCCCCTTCCGAGTCAAGAGGAGGACCCGCGAAGCCAGGAGGACGAGCTGGATCTGTCCGGCATCGAGAAACGCGTGGAACCCCCCGACCCCGAGGACCGGATCGTTCTCGATGAGCCAGGAGAGGACCGTTAGGGATCTTCCTCGCGACGGAACGGTTCGTACCGCAGCCCAACCCTTCCAGCGGGACCCGAAGCTTCCCGCCACCCGTCGAAGTGAGCCCTACGTAGACCTCTTAACCCTAGAACCCGAAACCACGCTCAGCCATGCCCGGAACCGTCGCGGAGCAACTCATCGACACCCACCTGGTCGAAGGCAGGATGGAGCCCGGGGAGGAGATCGCCCTCAAGATCGACCAAACCCTAACCCAAGACGCGACCGGGACCATGGTCATGCTCGAGCTAGAAGCCATGGGCATCGACGAGATCGACACCGAACTCAGCGCCCAATACGTCGACCACAACCTCATCCAAGCCGACCACAAGAACCCCGACGACCACCTCTTCCTCGAAAGCGCCAGCCGCAAATGGGGCCTGTGGTACTCGCGCCCCGGCAACGGCGTAAGCCACCCCGTCCACCAGGAACGCTTCGGCATCCCCGGCAAGACCATGCTCGGAAGCGACAGCCACACGCCCGCAGCCGGCGCGCTGGGCATGCTCGCCATCGGAGCCGGCGGCCTGGACGTCGCGATGGCCATGGCCGGGGAACCCTACCACGTCAAGATGCCCGAGATCTGGGGCATCGAACTCACCGGCGAACTACCCCCCTGGTGCAGCGCCAAGGACGTGATCCTTGAGATGCTCCGCCGCCACGACGTCGACGGCGGCGTCGGCCGCATCCTCGAATACCACGGCCTGGGGCTCGAGACGCTCTCCGCCATGGACCGGCACGTCATCGCCAACATGGGCACCGAGCTCGGCGCCACCACCACCGTGTTCCCCAGCGACGACCACACCGAAGCGTTCCTCGAACGCCAGGGCCGCGGGGACGACCACCGCCCCATCCACGCCGCCGACGACGCCGAGTACCACGTCACCGAACGCATCGACCTCAGCCAGATCGAACCCCTCATCGCGCTCCCCTCCAGCCCCGGCAACGTGCAACCCGTCGCCGATCTCCAAGGCGACGATCTCTACCAAGCCTACATCGGCTCCAGCGCCAACCCCGGCCTTCGCGACTTCGCCGTGCCCGCCATGATGGTCAGCGGGTACAAGATCCCCGACGCCATCAGCTTCGACGTCAACCCCACCAGCCGCCAGATCCTCGAGAACCTCACCACGATGGGGTACCTCACCAAGCTCATCCAAGCCGGCGCCCGCGTCCACCAAGCCGGCTGCAACGGCTGCATCGGCATGGGTCAAGCCCCCGCAAGCGGACGCAACAGCCTACGCACCGTCCCCCGAAACTTCCCCGGACGAAGCGGCACGCGCGAAGACAGCGTCTTCCTCACCAGCCCCGAGACCGCCACCGCCAGCGCCATGATGGGCGAGATCACCGACCCCCGAACCCTCGAAGACGACCACGGCCTCGAAGCCCCCCAATGGGACCCCCCCCTCGACATCATCATCAACGAGGACATGCTCCAACAACCCCCCACGGAGCACGAGCAAGCCAACGCCACCCTCACCAAAGGCCCCAACGTGCAAAGCCTGCCCACGTTCGACGCCATGCCCCGCGACCTCACCGCCCCCGTCATGATCAAAGTCGGGGACGACATCAGCACCGACGAGATCATGCCCGCAGGCAGCGACATCCTCCCCTTCCGCTCCAACATCCCCCGCATCAGCGAATGGGTCTTCGACCAAGTCGACGAAACCTTCTACGACCGAGCCCACGCCCACGACGGCCCCTTCGCCGTCGTCGCCGGCAAGAACTACGGCCAAGGCTCCAGCCGCGAACACGCCGCCCTGGCCCCCTACCACCTCGGCCTGCGCGTCGTCCTCGCCGAAAGCTACGCCCGCATCCACTGGGAGAACCTCATCAACTTCGGCATCGTGCCCCTCGAGCTCCCCCACGACGCCATCGACGAGATCCAACAAGACGACCAGATCACCCTCCCCGACCTCCGCAAGGACCTCCAACAAGGCGATACGGTCACCGTCGAAGACAAGACCCGATCCAGCACGCACAACGCCCAGCACACCCTCACCCCCCGCCAGGTCGACGTCGTTCTACGAGGCGGCCTCATCAACGACTACAAGCACCGACAAACCGACTAGCGCGCCCAAGACGCCTCCCCGATGGCCAGCGAGGAAAGCGGCGTCCCCGCGAACGCCACGTCGACCCATCCCCCGACGCCCCGCGCGCGGCTCGCATCATCGATCCACGGCACCGGGCCAGCCGGGCCCCGCGTCAACGTGGCCTCCAGGGACCCCGAGCTCGCCGACCCCAACACGACCGTGACCGCGGACGCGTTCCGGTTGCCCGCCGCATCCTCCACCACGGCCCGGAACGAGTGCACGCCCTGCGCGAACAAAGACGTCTCCCAGACGCCCGCATACGGGGCCTCCCTCGCGGTCGCGATGGCCAGCTCGTTCACCCGGAACGTCACGAGCTCGACCCCGCTGGTCGCGTCCTGAGCGTTCGCGGACACGGGGAACGCCGTCCCCACGCGAGCGTCCTCCTCGGGCCCCGTGATGACCACGGCCGGATCCGCGCGCGTGTTCTCGACCTCCCGGTCGCCCACGTACACGCTCCCGTTCACGGGTTGCACCACTTGAAGCTCCGGATCGGTCGCGTCCAGCTTCACCGGCACCGAGCCAGCGGCCGCGTTCCCGGCAACGTCGAAGGCCCGGAACTCGACATCGTAGGCGCCTTCCTTCTCGATGCTGGCCACCCCGTTGTACTCGATCCACGAGCCCCCGTCGACGCGGTACTCCACGAAGTCGACGCCGCTTGTCTCATCCTCGGCCACGATCTCCAGCGTCACGTTGGCCACGTACCAACCGTTGTCTCCCACCTCGCCGTCGACAACGTGCTCAAGAGACGGGGGTGTGGCGTCCACGCGAACGTCCAACGGGGTTGCAGGCTGCCGGTTGCCCGCCTCGTCCATGCTCTGGACCATGATGGTGTGCTCCCCTTCGCCGAACGAGTACGTTTCACCCTCGTAGGGTTCCCAGGGGCCCTCCTCAACGCGGTGCTGGACCCACGCCACGCCCGAGGCCTCCCCCACGGCCCGGTCCTCGGAGACCAACGTGACCTCCACGCTTGGCTGCGTGAACCACTCCTCCTCGACGGGTTCCCCGTCCACCGCGAGCCTCGTGATGGGGCTTAGCGTATCCGTGGTGAATGTACCCGTGGACCGGTTCACGCGGATGACGCGCTCGACGGGTACGTCTTCGACGCTCGTGGTCTCGCCATCGGGCCAGCGCACCTCGACCCGGTCCACGATCTCGTCCTCACCCAGCCCGAAGGGGACAAGCTGCGTGTTCTGCGACTGGTAGCTGGACCCCGCGCGCAGCTCCCGGACCATCGTGGCCTCGCCCGCCTCAACGGTCACGCGCGCCCCGATCGCGTCCGGGTTGGGGCCGGGCTGCTCGAGGTCCACGTAAAGCCACGACCCTTCGACCCCGCTGGCCTCCAACAGTTGCGCCGTCTCGTTGGCGTTGTTGACCAGCACGATGTCCACGTCCCCGTCCAGGTCGTGGTCCGCGAACGCGGCCCCGCGCGTGACGTGCTCGTCAATCTCGCCGAACCCGATCTCGGCCCCGGTCTCGTTCCAATCGACCTCGCCAGGGGATCCGTCCTGGATCGGGTTGTTCTCGAACACGAGCGTGGGTTGGCGGTAGTGGTCGTTCGTCGTCGTGCTCCACTCGGTGTGCCCGTTCGCGGCCACCAGATCCAACCGTCCGTCCCGGTCCAGGTCCGTGAACGCGGCGCCCCAGCCTACGTAGGAGAGATCGTCCTCCAGCCCGTCCAGGCCGGATCGGTCCTCGAAGGTCCCATCGCCCAGGTTGCGGAACAACGCGTTGTGCTGGCCCTGGTAGTGCGTGACGTACAGATCGAGCCGTCCGTCGCCGTCGTAGTCGCCCGCAGCGACGCCCATGCCAGCGCGGCCGTCGTCCAGCCCGGACGACTGGCTTTCGTCCTCGAACGTGCCATCCCCCTGGTTCACGTAGAACTCGTTGGCGGTCTGATCGTTGGCGACATACAGGTCCAAAAGCCCGTCCTCGTCGTGGTCGAAGAACAAGGCGCCCAAGCTGTTGCTGCCGAACGAGTCCCCCGTGCGCCCTTCCACGCCCGCCTCCTTGGCCACCTCCTCGAACGTTCCATCCCCCTGGTTCTGGAACAAGAAGTTGCGCTGCCCATCCGAGAGGGTTGGGCCCCGCTCGTAATCAGTCATGTTCGAGTCCACGTACGTGTACGCGAACAGGTCCAAGCGCCCGTCGCGATCGTAGTCGGCCCAGGCCGCGCCCGAGAACCAGCATGTGTGCGACCCGCATGCTCCCTGTACCGCATCCAGGCCCGCCTCTTCCGTGACCTCCTCGAAGGTTCCCTCGCCGGTGTTCTCGAACAACCGCACGTGCCCGAACCCGACCAGAGCCACGTCCGGGTACCCGTCGCCGGTCGCGTCCGCCACGGCGCACCCTTGATCGTGGCCTTGGCTCTCCAAGCCCGCGCTCGCCGTCACGTCCTTGAACGACCCATCGCCCATGTTCTTGTACAGCTTGTTCGACGGGTCTAGATCCTCTGCCCACGGTTGTGCGTACGGGTTCTCGTCGTTGTACGCCTGCTGGATAAGGTAGAGATCTTCGTACCCGTCCTGGTCCACGTCCGCCCAGCACGCCCCCGATCCCATGATCTCCGGGAACGCGGGCCAATCCAGATCGTTCCCAGCTGGGTCGTGGAGCTCGCCGGCCAGCTGGAACGTGATGCCTGCCTTGTCGGTGCTGTCCTCATACAGGAGGCCCGCGGCCGATCCGGCGAGTGCCAGAAACGCGATCATCGTGAGCGCGGCCGCGCCCACAGCAGTCCCGAGGGCTCCTCTCAACCGCCAGTCCTCCAAGCAGGGTACCTCCCTCCTCACGAAGGGCCCAGTCGGGAGAAAAGGTTTTCCCTGTCGCGCGGGACCCTGGAAGCAAGAGCAGGATTCGGGCGGGCGCGGGCTTGATGAGATGGAGATCGTATCCCCGATGCGATGAAGCGGGACGACGCGCTCGCGGACCTCTCACGGGACCACCATCACGCCCTGGTCCACGCCAAGGACCTCGTCGAGCACGCCGATGCGGAGGACGCCCAAACGCGCAGGGAACAGGCGCGCGCGTTTTTGGCGTTCTGGGATGAGGACGTGGCGCATCACTTCACCGAGGAGGAGCACGTGATCTTGCCCCTCTACCAGAGGCACGTGGAGTTGATGGAGGACGATCACGTCCAGCGCATGCTCGACGATCATGCCTGGTTCCGGGACACTGTCCCGAAGCTGGTCAGAAGCTTGGACGAAGGGGACCCCATCGAGGAGACCATGCGAGCGCTTGGAGAGCGTTTGCACGCGCACGCTCGCTTCGAGGATCGCGAGTTCTTCCCACGCGTGGAAGAGACGCTCTCCGAGGCCGAGCTCGAGCTGTTGCATGAGCGATCGATCGCGTTCCGACGCCGCTACCGGGGCGAGGGCTCCATCGGACCCAAGACCTCGCGGCAGGACTAAACCTGGGTCCCGGGACATGGACCTGAAACGTTACACCCCCCTACGTTCGTACGATCCCCGATGCCTCCGCTGAGGGTCCTCGTGGTCGACGACGTCGAGGGGCTTCGACGCCTTGTGACCTTGGTCCTCGAGAAGCATGATGGGTACGCGGTCGTGGGCGAGGCCGGCGACGGGGAGGCCGCGCTGGAGCTCGTCGGCCGATCGGATCCTGACGTGGTGCTGTTGGATCTCTCGATGCCCGGCATGGACGGGTTCGAGGCGCTCGAGCGCATCCTGCAGGCGGGTGAGGAGGTGGACGTGATCGTGTTGAGCGGGCACGAGGACCCGGACACGAGGAATCGGGCCTTGGACCTGGGCGCGGCGGGCTTCATCGAGAAGGGGGAGAACCCGCACCAGCTGGTCGAGGACCTGGACGCGATCCTCGACGCGTGACCGGTCGTCACGTCCGGCTTGTGACGCCGTCCTGGCCCGCTTGGATAAGCGGGAAGTCAAGCGCTCTGACGCCCGTGTTGCCGCTGGAGTACACGACGCCTTGGTTGAGGACGACATCCCAGGGGTTCACGTCGTCTTCCATGTAGTACGCGACCACGGGCGGGTCGGTCCGGTTCTCGGGCGTGGACACGTCGATGACCCACACGCCTAGGTCGTAGTGGGCGATGTAGGCGAGCCCGTCTTCGAGCTGCACGTTGTGGGGGCTGGTGTGGCGCTCGTTGGGTAGCTCTCCCGTGGCGGTCGTGGTGCGCCCGGTGGTCTCCTCGACGGGGTTCACCCACCGGGAGACGAGCTCGGGGTTCTCGGGGTCGGTGGTGTCCCACACGTACACGGTGTTCTTCTCTTCGCCTTGGGCGTACAGGGTGCCGCCGACGACGGCGAACCCGACCTCGGGCGTGCCGACCGTGATGCGTCGGTCTCCGATCCATTCCGTCGTGACGGTGTGCAGGTTCCCGGCTTCGTCTTCCGCGAAGTCGCTCCAGGTGCCCAGGCTCTCGGGCTGGCTGGGGTCGGAGACGTCCACGATGTGCAAGCCCGCGTCCCAGGCGGCCACGTACATGAACGTGGACCCGTCGGGCTCGGTCATCACGAACATGTCGTGGACCCACCCGCGCAGGTTGTAGTACGCGTCGATCACGTGCGGGTCGCGGTTCTGCTCGAGCTGCCCGGGTTCGTAGCGGGCCACCTCTTCGAGCGTTCCCTCGCCTCGGTCGAAGGCGTGGATCACGACGGCGTCCCCGGCCGCGGAGAAGACGTGCTCGCCTTCTCCGGGCACGTCGAAGACGGTGACCATGTGGGGACCTCGGCTGGGCCCGATGGACTCGTACGCGACGCGCTCGGGGTTCGCCGGGTCGGAGACGTCGAACACGTACACGCCCCCGGTGAGCGGGCCGGTTCCGCCGAGCGGTTCCTCGCTGGCGACTTGGTCGTCGGCGACGAACGCGTACTGGCCGTCGTCTGTGACCTTCACGTCCAAGCTGGCGGGCACGTCCAGGATCTCGCCTTCCACGGTGGGTTCGGCGGGGTCGGTGACGTTGAGGATCGTGACGCTGTCGCCGCGGGAGACGAACAACAGCTCCCCGGCGGGGTCGGCCTCCTGCGTGTTGGGTTCATCCCAGTGCGCGATCACGTCGAGGTTCGCGGCGTCCTGTCCGTCTTCAAGCGCCTGCAGCGGGTCCGTGGTCTCGGGGGCTTGGTCTTGCGAGCTGGGGTCGAGGTCGTCGCCGTCGTCGGCCCCGATGCATCCTGCAAGAGCAAGCGCTGCCGCCAGGAGGATAAGCCAGCCGACCTTCCTCATCGCGCCCCCAGCCCGCCTGGAGCCTTATAAGCGTTCCTGCACCTCTCGCGTCGGGCCCGGCGGATCAGCGGCTTGCGAAGTGCACGTTGCCGTTCGTGGTGCCGGCGGTCCCGGTGACCTGGACGCTTCGCGAGTCGTACCCGTTCGTCTCGAGTGTGGCTTGCTCGTCCGACCCGCTCAGGGAGGCTTCGTCCATGTTCTCCGAGATGGCCCCGTTCGTGGTGGAGGCGTCGATGCGGTACCCGGTGTCCTCGTCCTCGTTCAGCGAGAGTTCGACGCCACCGTTCGTGGTGTGCGCGTCGAGGCTTGAGGAGGCGGTGGGCGTGAACGCGACGTCGATGGCGCCGTTCGTGGTGTCGAACCCGAGGGACCCTTGGCCCGTGATCGTGCCTTCTACGGGCCCGTTCGTGGTGGATGCGCTGGCATCGTTCACGCGGGCTTGGTCGAAGAGGATGCCTCCGTTCGTGGTGGAGAAGGTCCCCTGGATCGTGGTCGAGGCGGGCACGCCGGTGTCCACGCCCGCGCCTCGGTCTTCCCAGTCGGGCGCGGATGCGGTGGCCTCGATCCGGTCTTCCTGGACGAGGAGGTCCACGTCGATGTCCTCGAGGCGCTGTTTGGCCTGCTCTGGCGTATCGCCCCGGGCCCAGGCCGTCACGAGGCCCTCTGCGTCCTCCGACGCGCCCGCGTGATGGACCTCCCCGTTCACGGTGTCCACGGAGACCTCCATCGAGTCGGAGGCGGGGGCCTGGCCTTCGTAGGTGACCCATGCGCGGTACCCCTCGCCGGTCTCCTCGACGTTCACCGGGCCGCGCGTCGTCGCGTCGGTCTCGATCCGGGCTTCGCCGTCCAGGGGAACCAGGAACGTGGCCTCGACCTCCAGGCGGGCCTCGTCCATCAGGACCGCGCCCTCGCTGGAGGTCAGGTGGAACGTGAAGGGGCCCGGCGTCGGGTTCGGGACCTCCCCTTGGATGCTCGTCGCCATCGGATCCTGCGGGGGCCCGACCTGGTGCACGCCCTCGGGGGTCTCGACCTCGACGCCGAGCGAGTTGGTCTCTTGGCCCCAGGAGAGCTCGAGCGTCAGCTCGGTCAATCCCTCGCCCAGCTCGGCCGGCCAGTCTGCATCCAACCGGTCCCCGCCCAGCTGCGGCTGCTCGATCTGCTCCTGGAACACGAACGCCTCGACGATCTCCTCCCGGGATTCCTCCTCCGAGCTGGCAGGTGTGGTCTCCGCCGGGTCTTGGCCGGGGTCCATGCCGGCGATGCATCCGCCCGCGAACGCGACCGCGATGATGATCCCAAGCGCCTTCCAACGCATACGCACGGGAAACAGGGCCTCCAATAAGTTCCTTTGGAGCCCCCGCGCGGCACAACACAGACCCAAGGTCAAAACGCGTGGAGGGTTCAGCCGTTCTGAACGAGCTTCCGGATGTCCTCGGGCGGGATCGCGCCCGCCAACCGCAGATCGTTGAACAGGAACGTGGGCACGCCCGTGATGCCCTCCCGGTGAGCGCCTCGGAAAGCCTCCGTCAGATCCTCCTTGAGCGACGCGTCACGGAGGGCCTCCCGGATGACCTCCGGGTCGATGCCTACGTCGCGTGCGATCTCGGCGAGCACGCCCGCGTCGCCGATGTCCCGCTCGTGCACCCACAAGGCGTCGAAGACGGCCTCGTGGAACCGCCGGAACGTGCCCGCATCGTGCGCGCGTTGCACGTGCTGGGCGGCCTGGTGCGCGTTCCAGGCGTCCACGTCCGTGGCAAGCGTCGTAGCCATCTCGACGCCGTACGTCTTGCGCAACCGCTCCACGTTCTCCCGAGCCCGCTCGTAGTACGCCTCGGACCTTCCACCCTCCCCCGGGTCGACGATCCGCCGGTCCTCCCCACGTTGGTGCAGGCGAAGGTCGAAGGGTCGCCACTGCAGGCTCGGGGGCTCGTCCGCGGCGTCCAGATAGGCCTCGAGCGAGGCTTTGCCCAGGAAGCAGAACGGGCAGACGTAGTCGCTGTAGACGACCAACGTATCCTCGGGCACGTCCATGCAGGACAACCATGGCGCGGCCCCTCTGATAAGCCTCTGCTTGAAAGAGCCGCTCGGGCTCGCTTGGGATGCGCAACCGCCAAGGGGCCTTGTCTCCTCTTCCCTTCGAGATGGACCCGGGGTGGATCATGCTCGGCGCGATCGCGGCCTTCGCGGGCGGCCTGGTCGCGTGGGGTCTCAGCAAGGACCTCGACGCTGGAGACGAGCCTCCACCGGGTCGTCGCCTCCAGGCGCGCGATGGTACGTGGGTGGCAAGCAAGGGAGAAGAGCGCATCGCGAACTGGCTGGCCGCGCGCGGAATCGCGTACCGCTACGAGCCCGAGATGGCCGGCGGGTTGACCCCCGATTTCCACCTGGCCGGGACCCGCGTCGTGATCGAGTACTGGGGCCTGGCCAGCCAGGACGCCTACGAAGAGCGCATGGTCGAGAAGATCGAACAGTACGATGAGCACGGCATCGACGTCGTCAGCCTGTTCCCCGCTCACCTGCACGAGATGGAGCAAAAGCTCGAAGCCGAGCTTTCCGAGCGACGCCTGCTCGACGAGGGCGCGGCGAACCCGCGGGGCTAAAGGCCCCCAATCGCGTGCACCCGCGAGCGATGGTCCCCGCCAGCCTCCCCGAGGACGGCCGCTTGCTCGGTCCCATCGAGGTCAAAGGCCGCATCCTCGAAGGCGGCCCCCACGCCGTGCTGGTCCGCGAGAACGATCTAAGCCTGATCCAACTCCCCGGCCGCTCTCGCCTCTGGCTGGCCGTGATCCCGGGCGTGATCCTCGCCTGGACGCTACAACCCTACCTGCCCGACGGGCTCCCCGAGACGACCACGTACATCGTGCTCGTCATCCTCGCCTTCTACGCGGGCGACCGATGGAGCAACCACGTCACCCAGCACGCGCTGGAACACCTCACACCCGAGGAAGCTGCGCGCGAAGCCGACGCACGCATCCACCTGCACCAACTGCTCGACGTCGACACCGACGAGCTTCTCCTCGGAGACCGAGAGATCACGCTCGTAACCTCCCAAGACCAATGGCGCCTGGAAGTCCCCGACGAGCACTGGCCGACCCTCCAGCGCATCCTCCACGAACACCTCGAAGGCGGGGGACCCACACCCGCAAACCCTTAGACCGGGTGCCCGGTTGCCCCGGCCCGATGCTCGACATCCGGCGCATCCGGGGCTCCTACGACGAGGTTCGAGACAACCTCGAGCGACGCAAGGACCCCACGCTGCTCGACCTCCTCGACACCGTCCACGACGCCGACCGCACCTGGCGAGACGGGCGACAAGAGCTCGACGAGCTTCGCCACGAACGCAATCAGCTTGGCGAACGTATCGGAGAGCTCAAACGAGAAGGCGACGACGCGACGAAGCAGCAAGAGCGCGCCGCCGAGATCAGCCAACGCATCGAGGCCCTCGAACAAGAGGTCCAGGAAGCCAAAGCCATGCGCGACGACGGGCTCATGAAACTGCCCAACCTCCTGCACGAAAGCGTCCCCTACGGGGAAGACGAAGACGACAACCAGACCACGCGCACCTGGGGGACCCCCCAACGACCCGAGCACGAGCTGCTCGCCCACGGGGACCTCATCGAGAAGCAAGGCCTGGCCGACTTCGAACGCGCAGCCAAGGTCTCCGGCGCCGGGTTCGTGTACCTCAAAGACGACCTCGTGCGCCTGAACCGCGCCCTGCAACGGTTCGCCATCGACCGCCTCACCGAGCAAGGATACACCCTCATCGAGACGCCGCTGATGATGCGACGCGCCCCCTACGAGGGCGTCACGGACCTGGCCGACTTCGAGGACGTCATGTACAAGATCGAAGACCACGACGCCTACCTCATCGCCACCAGCGAGCACCCCCTAGGCGCCATGTTCAAAGACGAGATCATCGACGAGGACGACTTGCCGCTTCGCCTCGCCGGCGTCTCCTCCTGCTTCCGGCGCGAGATCGGCTCGCACGGCATCGACACGAAAGGCCTGTTCCGCATGCACCAGTTCGACAAGATCGAGCAGTTCGTGTTCAGCCAACCCGACGACAGCTGGGAGATCCACGAAGAACTGCTGGCGAACGCTGAACACCTGTTCCAGAAGCTCGAGATCCCCTACCGCGTCGTGAACGTCTGCACCGGCGACATCGGCACCGTCGCCGCCAAGAAGTACGACATCGAAGCCTACAGCCCCCGCCAGGATACGTACCGCGAGGTTGTAAGCTGCAGCAACTGCACCGACTACCAAGCCCGCCGGTTGAACGTGCGCGCCGGCAAGCACGGCGGCGACAAGACCACCGCGCACACGCTCAACGCGACGGCCATCGCCACCAGCCGCGCCATGGTCATGA
>CAZOQA010000015.1:0-47621 GCA_964581775.1 uncultured Thermoplasmatales archaeon
GCCAGTTAGACCCCTCCGATCTCTTCGATGAACCGGTCCAGGACCGCGTCCGCGGCCTCGTCGAGGCGCGTATCGGACACGTTGCGCAGCTCCTTGGCCTGGACGTCGGCTTCCTCGAGGATCTCGTCGGCGTCCTGTTGGGCTTCCTCGCGGGCTTCGAGCACGATGCGCTCGGCCTCGTTCTCGGCCTCCTCCCGGGTCTCTTGGAGGATCTCGCGAGCTTCGTCGCGAGCCTCGGAGAGGATCTCGGAAGCCTCTTCTTCGGCTCGTTGTTTCCTCTGGCGGACCTCGGCCTCGGCATCTTTGACCTTCTCCAGCGCGGTCAGGCCGGAGACGGAGCGAGGGGGGTTCGAACCTTTGCTTCCCGGGTCAGCCATCGGGACTCGGCGCGGCAACCAAGTTCCTGTACATAATCCTTTTCCGGGGTGCGAGAGGGGCTCACGCGACCTATCGCCGGATCGCGGACGCGGCCATGAGGGTCACGGCGAAGCTGATCAGGGCAAGCGTCGCGAGGAGGGGGGCCGTACCGAACGTGCTGCGCGCGTCCGTGAAGACCTGCCCGACCGCGCGCCGCCAGTCGTCCTGGAAGAACCCTCCCTCGACCCCGGCCGTCTCGCGCAGCGGGTCCGGGTCCTCGTACGTGACGGTCGCGTTCATCTCGTACGCGGCGGCGCCGGCCTCGGTCCCGCTTGCGGGCTCGGCCTGCCACGACCAAGTGCCCTCCGCGGGGGAGGAGACGGTCCGCTCGGCGGCCTGATCCTCGGCCGGGACCAGCATCTGGCGCCCGCTGGGATCCTCCAAGCTCACGCGCAGCTGCGGCGTGGGAAGCCCCGCTTGCGCGCTCGACCACGTGAACGAGAGCTCGAGGCCCAAGGCCTCTTCCTTCACGGGGATGCTTCCGGAGGCCCTGTGCGTGCTGGCGCCTTCGTCCTCGAGGAGGCCTTCGATCTGCGTGCCCGTGATCAGGGTCCCGGTCTGGGAGAACGTCTCCGTGTTCGTGGACAGGGTCCCGTTCGCGATGCCAAGGGTCTGCTCGAGCGCCGAGGGGGCGTGAACCATGCCGTGTCCTGTGTCTGCATCGGGGCCCTCCGGGCCTAGGTCTTGGGCGGTGCGCTCGAGGATCGCGTGGACCTGCGGGGCCGTCAAGTCGGGGGCCTCGGCTCGCATCATGGCCGCGATGCCGCCCACGTGCGGGGAGGCTTGGCTGGTCCCGGAGAGGGCGCGGTAGAGCCCGCTGGTCGGGTTGCCTTGTTGCGAGGCGGCGGAGGTGATCTGGACCCCGGGCGCCGCGACGTCGGGTTTCGTCCAGGCTGCGTGCGTGCCGTTCTGGTGGATCACGGGGCCTCGGCTGGAGAATTGCGCGGGGGTCCCGCTGTCGTCGGTGGCGCCGACGGTGATCACGTTCGGGTTCTGGGCTTCCATGGAGAGCGAGGCGTCCCCGGGTCCGTTGTTGCCGGCGCTGAACACGACGACCAGGTCGTCGTCTGCGACGAGCGCGTTCGAGGCGCGGACGGCCGGGTCGCGGGGGTCGTAGGCTTGACCGGTCTCGACGCGCCCCCAGCTGTTCTGGACGACGCTGATGTCGTACTCCTCGTGGTTGTTGTGCACCCACTCGAAGGCCCGGATCGCGGTGCTCGTCGTGAAGGACTGGGAGATGTCCAGGGAGACCAGGCCCACCTGGGGGCTCATGCCTGCGTACTGCTCGTCGTCCGGGTCGAGCAGTTGAGAGGTGGCGCCGTTGCCGCCCGTGATGGCGCCCACGTGCGTGCCGTGCCCGTCCGTGTCGACGGATGCGTCCGACTCGACCGGGCCTCCGCCGGTGCCGGAGAAGGTGACGCCGCGCTCGACGCGGTCGCCGACGCCGGGGTGCGTGCTGTCGATGCCGGTGTCCACGACCGCGATCGTGGTCCCGTCCCCGTCGTACCCATCGCTCCAGAGCTGAGGGGTCACGCCGACGACGGGTTTGGATGTATCCAGGTGCAGCTCGAGCGCGTGGTCTCGATCGACGCGGGTGACCTGCTCGATCCCCGCGACGGCGTCCAGGCGGTCCACAGGCACCGTCACGTGCGCGGCGTCGATGATCGAATAGACGGTGTGGATCGTGCCTTCAGCCGCGAGCCGATCCACCACGCCTGCGGGAGCGGGGCCCCGGAAGCTGACGATCGTGGGCACCTCGCCCTGGGCCTCCTCGAGGCTCGGGTCGACCTTCGCGGCCTCGTCACCGTGCGCGCTCCCGGGCGCGGGGAGCGCTGGCGCGACCATGGCGACGGACACGAGGAGCACGAGAACGCGACGCACGGTTCAGGGTTCCTTTACCGACGGATAGGCTTTTTCGTCCCGCGTTACGCCTTGAGCGCGGGGAAGCGAGGATCGGGGCTTACCCCGAGACCCGGGCCCTCGGGCGTGCCCGCGTGGCCGGGCAGGGGCCGGGGCAAGGGGAAGGGATCCTGCTCGAGGAAGAGGTTCCCATCCAGGTCCGCGTGGTCGACGGTGCCCGAGAGGCACGCGCCGGCCGCGATGCCGAGCCCAGTCTCCAGGTTGCACCCGACCATCGTGGTCAACCCGGCCTCGCGGGCCTGCTTCAGGCATCGGGTCGCTGCGAGCAGCCCCCCCACCTTCTGGACTTTCACGTTGACGCCGACGGGAGCCCCCGACCGTGCGAACCGTTGGACATCCTCGGGGCTTTGCACCGACTCGTCCGCGACCACGGGCACGGGGCTTTGCTCGGCCAGCTGGGCCAGCTCGTCCTCGTGGCCTCGCGGGAGCGGTTGCTCGAGCAGCCGCACGTTCCGCTCGGCAAGATGGGGGGCCAGCTCGAGGGCCTCGTCGAGGGTGAGCGCCTCGTTCGCATCGATCAACAAGCCGGGCGTGGGAAGGGGCTCGCGCACCGTCTCCGGCAACGCCTCGTTGAGCGCGTCCACGAGCTCGAGCACGGGGCTTCCTTCGTCAATCTTGACCTTGAGCAACAGGTAGCCTCTCCCGGTCCAAGCGCGGGCCTGGTCCACGGCCTCGTCCACGCTGGCCACGGTGACGGTCGCAGCGGAGGCGATCTCGCCATCCGGGAGGCCCACAAGGCGGTGCGCGGGCGTGCCGGCGCGCTTGCCGGCTAAATCGTGCAGGGCCAGGTCCACAGCGGCCCTCGCGGCGGGCCCGGCGTCCAAGCGGTCGAGCGTGCCGGGTACGTCGCGTGCGTCCAGGTCGTTGGGTTCGAGCGCGTCGAGGGCGGCGCGGGCTTGCTTGAGGGTCTCCCCGGTGACGTCGGGGCTGGCATGCGCGCACCCCCAGGCGGTGTGCTCGTCGGTGCGCACGCGGAGGATCAGCGAGCGCGCGGTCTCGGTGCTGCCGCGCGCGATGCGGAAGGCGCGGCAAAGCGGCAAATCCAGCGGGACCGCGTCGACGTGCTCGATCACGCCAGCGCCTCCACGGCGTCGGCCAGCCGTCCGGGGCCGTGCTTGAGCACGTCCACGGCGGGGGCATCGGGCAGGGCTTCGTGCGTCTTGTCGGGGAGGGGCCCGTTCATGAGGCTGGTGCCGGCTAGCTCGACGGGGCGGATGGCTCGCGCGGTGTGCGTGATGAGGCTCCATTCCTCGGCCGGGTCCAGCACGGGGAACCGTCGTCCGTCGTGGAAGCGTGCGGTCTTGTGGGTGCGGGCGGCGTCGTGGCAGAGGATGCATGCGTGCGGGGAGGCTCCGTGGAGGAGGCCCAGGGAGACGGCCGCGTACGCGGGGTGGGAGAGGGCGCCTTGGCCTTCCACGAGCACGATGTCCGCGTCTCGGGCTTGTTGAGCCTCGAGCACGATGCGTTCGGCGTGACCGGCGGTGAAGTCGCTGGGGACCGCGTCGATGGGGACGCCGCTGTCGGGATCCAGGAGGAGGCCTGTTTGGCCGGTGGCGGCGAAGCCGACGGCGTGTCCGCGGTCGCGAAGCTCTTGCGTCAGCTCGACGGTGGTGGTCATCTTGCCGCTGGAGCAGTCGGTGCCCACGGTGAGCACGATGGTGGCGTCGAGGTCGAGGATTTGGCTGGAGTAGATGGGTTTCGTGCTGGGGGGCACGCGCACGTCCTGGATCCGGGCCCCGGAGGAGGCGGCTGCGTCCGCGAGGGCGTCGTCGTGGGCCAATCGGTCGTGCAGGCCGGAGACGACGTCCACGCCGGCTTGAAGGGCCTTGGTCAGGTCTGTGCGCCAGGCCTCGGGGAGTTGACCGCCCACGGGCGCGACCCCGATCACGAGCCGGTCGGGGTCCGCGTCGAGGGCTTGCTCGACGGTGGGGACCACCCGCACGGGGTCGGGGGATCCGAGGAGCTCGTGCTGCGTACCCTCCTCGGGGGCGGTGCGGTCGATGACGCGAGCGACGGGGTCTTGAGCGTAGCGGACCAGGGCCTCGGCGGTCTTGGCCTCGCCTTCGAGGAACCCGTCGTGGGCCAGCACGATCGTCGTCATCGGGGCCCTTCACGAGGGCACGCCCTTCTAAGCGTTGCCACGGGCTCGGTCGGGGCTTGCTGGGGGCCTGGGGGGGCGAGCAGAGACCTCTTATGGGGGGCCGGGGGATGAGGGGGGTTGATGGCGCGGCGTGTGGCTTCGGTCCTTCTGGTCGCCTTCGCCATGGCGACGGCGGGGTGCGCTCAGCTCGTGCCGGGAGGGTTCGGAGGCGATCTGGCCAACGGGTGGGCGCACGAGATGGTGCAGGCTGATGCTTCGCGGGAGGTGAACCTGACGGGGCAGGGCGTCACGGTGGGCGTCGTGGACACGGGCGTGCACCCGGAGCACGAGGCCTTCGAAGGGCAAGGGATCCCGTGGCGGGATTTCGTCAACGCTCGCTCGGACGCGTACGACGACGGGGGGCATGGCACGCACGTGAGCGGGTTGGCCGTCGCGGGGGACACGGGCGGCTTCTCGGGTCCGAACATCCGGGGCATCGCGCCTGGAGCCGAGCTGGTGCACGCGAAAGCCATCAAGGGGGACGGGGAGGGCAGCGGGGGCGACGTGGCGGACGCGATCTCCTGGATGATCGACGAGGGCGTGGACGTGATCGTGCTCTCCCTGGGTCAACAACCGAGCCTTTTGCCCATCGGGGACGCCGTCGAGGACGAGGTCAACCGAGCCCTGGACCAGGGCATCGTGGTCGTGGCCGCGGCCGGGAACGCTCAGGACGGCACCTCGGGCGAGGACTGCGAGGTGTCCAGCCCCGCCACCGTGCCGCTGGTGATCGCGGTGGGCGCCGTGGACGAGGAGGGCCAATTGGCCCCGTTCTCGTGCACAGGCGGGGACCGCGAGGGCCCCCTGGGGCTTCAGCCTCGCGAGGACCCGAACAAGAAGCCCGAGCTTGCCGCGCCCGGCGTAAGCCTCGTGGGAGCCTGGCCGGACCGGTTGTGCGGAGACCAGGTCAGCGAGTACTGCGTGCTAAGCGGGACAAGCCAAGCCACGCCCATCGTGGGCGGCATCGTGGCGCTGCTGTTGGAGGATCACCCAGACCTCAAGCAGGGCGACCGGGACACGATCGAGCACATCAAGCAAGCGCTCACCCTCACCGCGGACAAGCCCGGGTTCCAAGGTCACCACGCCCGGTACGGGTACGGGATCCCGCAAGCCGAGGACGCGCGGGAATGGTTGCACCAGCACGAGATGAGCACCGACGACGGCGGCGTGGTGCCTGGCCTGCCTGTGCCTTAGGCCCGCGCGGGTGCCTCGTAGAGGACCTCTCCGCCTCGGATCGTGGCCTGGACGTCCACGGCATCGAACCCGACCTCGCGCGGGTCCCGGCTGAGGACGACCGCATCGGCCAGAGCGCCCGGCGTCAAGCATCCAAGCTCGTCCTCGCGGCCCAGCGCGTACGCAGCGCCCCGCGTGTACGCTTCAAGCGCTTGTTCTTCGGTCAACCGTTGCGCCTTGTTCGGGTGATCGGTGGCGGCTTCGAGGCCGTAGAGGGGTCCGTAGGGCATCCCGTCGGACCCGAACGCGAGCACGGCTTCGCTGTCGTGGACGCTTCGAAGCGGGTTCATCGAGCGGGCTCTCTCGGGGCCGAGGGCTTGCTCGTAGAGACCGCCCGGTGTTTGCCAGTTGGCCACGAAGTTGGGCTGCATCACGAACACGGCGCCGGATTGTTCGGCGTGCTCGATGTGGGCGGGGGTGAGAAGCTCGGCGTGCTCGATGCGGGGTCTATCCGTGGCGGTGAGGCCTGCGGCTTTGATCCCGTCGAGGACGGCTTGGATGGCGCGGTCCCCGATCGCGTGGGCCTTAAGCTGCAGGCCCAGGGTTCGCAGGCGCGCGGCGAGGGCTTCGATGTGTTTGGCGTCGCGGAGCAGCTCTCCGCGCGTGTCCTCGTCCTCGTAGGGCTCGCTCGTGGCCGCGGTGCGGGCCCCGATGGACCCGTCCGTGTACGTTTTCACGCCGAGCAGCGAACATCGGGGTCCCAGCAGGGGGCCCAGGGAGAGGGTCTCCATGTGCTCGAGGAGGCGTTCTCGAACGTACAGGTGGGAGCGTTGGTGGAAGAACCCCTCGCGGGCCCCGCGGGTCAACAGGTTGATATCGCGCGGGCCGGCGGTGTCCGCGACGGTCGTGATGCCCAACCGGGCCAAGCGCTGGGTCTCTTGGCGAAGCCCTTTGACGCTGGTCTCGAACGCGGGCGCGCAGGCTTCCCAGGCGGTCTCGGCGGCGTCCTCGGTGAGCGTGCCCGTGGGGGCTCCGTTGTCAGTCACGACGCCGGGAGCCTCGTCCAGGTCGAGGGCTTCCAGCGCGGGCGTGTTCACCGCGGCTTGGTGCCCGCATACGCGGCGCGCCATGATCTTGCGCGTCGTGGAGGCCTCGTCGAGGTCCTCGCGCGTGAGGGGTTCCTTGCTGGGCCAGGTGGATTCGTCCCAGTTCCAGCCGATGACCCACCCGTCCTCGGGGGTGCGCTCGGCGATGGCTTCCAGGACCTGCAGGGCCTCGCTCTTCGAGTCGGCGTTTCCTAGGTCTTGCCGCCAATGCATCTCGCCTAAGCGGGCGGCGTGCGTGTGCGCGTCGACGAACCCGGGGATCACGACGCGGTCGCTTGCAAGCTCCAAAACGCGGGTTCCCGGCCCTTCGAGGGCTTGAATCTCGGCGTGGCTTCCCGCGTCGAGCACGCGGCCGTGGCGGAAGGCTACGGCGTCGGTCTCGGGCGTGCGGGGGTCTTGCGTGAGCACGGGGGCTCCGGTGAGGATCAGCTCGGCCTCGACCACGCTAAGGGCACCGGGAGCGTCCTACATGAACCCCGAGGCCGTCAGATCTCGTGCAGGGTTCGGTTGCGCAGGTCCGTGCCGCACCCGGGGCAGTACTCGGTGCCTTCGAAGATCTCCAGCTGGCACTCGGGGCAGGCGCCGTAGCGGTGGCGCTCGATCAGGTCCGCGCCGCAGTGCTCGCAGAACTCGCTGTAGCGGTTCACGGGCATCCTGCACGCGTAGCAGGTCTCGGAATAGTCGGGTTCCAGGTCGCGGTGGTGCAGGTTCTGGAGGTAGATCACGAACACGAGGCTCAACCCGGCCAGGCTGGCCAGCGCGAGCACGTCGGGCAACCCGAACGGGGAGGGACCTGTGAAGCGCTGGATCAGGAACAGCCCCAGGGCGCCCAGCGCGATCCCGTACGCGACTTGGAACCAGTAGAGGAACTGCGTGGGTCGGACCGTCTCGCGTTCCACGCGCGTGCCAGGCGGACCGGCAAGAAAAGACGTTCGGGTTCACCAGGCGCTCGGCATGCTTGGGCGAGGATCCCTAGAGCGGCTTACGCCAAGGCTTATCCCGGTCATCCCTTCATCCCCAGGGCGATGAGGCGTGCCCTCCTCATACTGACGCTGGTTGGGCTCCTTCTGGGAACGTCGGGATGCTTGGGCTTGTCTGGAGAGGAGGTGCCGGGAGACGGCTTGCAAGAGGATCAAGAGCCTGGCCAAGACCCAGAGGACGACGGAGCAGACGATCAAGAGAACGGGAACGAGACCTCAGAGGGTCAATCGGACTTGTCCTGGAGCCATACGGTCCTGTATGATTACGTTCGAGACCGTGGTTCCGCGGGGATGGTCAGCGTGGATGTTCCGAAGGAAGCCTCTGAGATGACGCTCACGGCTGAGTTCCAGTACTGGCCTCCGGTGGCGTCCGCTCCTGGGATCTGCAGTTCGGACACGGAACTCGTGATCGAGGTCGAAGGTCCTGACGGGGAGCCCTTCCTGAACAACACGTTCAACGAAGATTTGGAGGAAGGGACCGAGGGGGAAAGATGTGGCCAGATCGAGTCGAGATATGACGACAGCCCGGCACACGGGGAGTGGAAGGTATCCTTCAACGGTGAGGGGATCGCCGTGGGAGAGGTTTCCTTCCAAGGAAGTTGATCTCTACCCCGACGGGGCCGGACGATCGGTCAGGCGCTCAGCCATCGAGGTCTCTTGGAGCACGCGTCCGTCCCGAAGATCGACCACGAACCCAGAAAAGTAGACGCCGGCACCTGGGAGTCCCCCTACCCGAGGTTTGCCGATATCGTCATGGGGAGCCATGACGCACTTGCTGCCTCCCGGTGGGGAGGAGAACTTGCATCGGAATGTCTCGAGGGGTACACCGTAGGTCTCTTCATGGAGATCGGCGAGCGAGGGGAGGGTCACGGTCTCGTTGATTTCAGGACGAGGGGCTTTCTCGACGTAGGATGTCTTGACAGAGATACGATCGTCGAGGACCTCTGAGACCGCGTCGGATCGGGTTGTCACGCGATTCTCCATGCTTGCACCTCCCTCTGGACCAGGCCACCAAGTGACCGTCCAGCGGTTCTCGATGTCAGAGAGGGGATCCCCTTGGATGAGATCGACCTCCGTAACCGCGGCGTTTGGATGATCGTCGAGCCACTCCTGGGCCTCTGGGTCCCCTTCAATCGCGGCGATGGCAGCGGGCCAGTCGGTGGAGAAGATCCCTTCTGCATCGGCCAGGAATTCGTTTTCGAGGGGGGCGAGCGGGGCCAACCCGGAGCGAGGATGCTCGGCCCGGTTGATGGGGGCCAGGCTTGAACCATCTCCGCGCTCCCATTCGAGGAGAGCCATCTCGAACCCGTCGTCGCCAACCTTTACTTCGTATTCCGTGGGAACTGGCACCTCCTCCGCAAGGGTGAGGCTCGCTTCGGCGAACGAGTGGTCGGCTTGGACGCTCGCCTGACACCCTTGCTCAGATTCCCACACGCTCTCGACGGTAAAGCTCACAGATGCTTGGGAGCTTTGAGCCTGCGTGTTCGGATAACCCTCCGGGTAAGAGATGCTCCAGCTATCGCCTTCTGCAAGGCTTCGATTCCAGAGATCTGGCGCGTGCATGAGCCCGGCCCAACCGGTCCTCGTGAAGTGGCGGTGATGGAGAACCCTGTCGCTTCTCTCGTCGGCAGAGGGCATCCGGGCGTCGTTCGTCTCCCCGTTTTCCTCGTCTAGCCACTCGTCGGCCACGTGCAATCCGCTTCCACGCGTGGGGTCCGAGGCTACGTAGGAAACCTGATACGAGGGACGATGTTCCCCTGAAATCGAGAGGGCCGGTTCGGGCTCTGGACCTACGGTGATGGCCACCCTGCTCCCTTCATCTAGCGTAACTTTGCCTTGTTCGTCGAGTCCTTCCACGACGTTCCAATCGGCGATGATGATCTTGTTCGAGGTCAAGAGCACGGACCCGGTCGCTGCGTACTCGTAGGCGTCACCGCCCGAGGCGGGCAGGAGTGTGAGGCCCTCGCACGGCCCTCCATGATCCAAAAACGTGTAGGCTCCAAGCCCAGAGGCGAGGATAATCAAAGGCAAGCCAAGCCAGAGAGCTTGCCCGCCGAGGCTTGGAACGTCCATTGCCCTCCCGCGGAGAGCAGCGAGCTTGATGGGCCGATGTCAAGCTTGTGGATGAGAGGTTTGAACGTCCACCTCTTGCTGGCCTTCTCCGGCTTAAGATCCGTGAGTCGCCATCTGCTCCCCCACTCAACGGGGCGGGGGCCGCGTACGCGGGGAGCGGGATTCGAACCCGCGAGGGCAGTGCCCACAGGATTAGCAATCCTGCGCCTTACCAGGCTAGGCAATCCCCGCTTGTCCTGCGCCCTGCCGAAGCCTGGTCACGTATTTAACTCGTGTGGGACCGGGTGGGCGGTTCGAACCATCGGCCACGGGCCAGGGTTCAAGGGGCAGGCCTTCCGAAGCCTACGGCGTGATCTCATGACGGGCAACGGCATCCGGATCGAGCGTCACGACTCAAGCAAGGACGCGGAGAAGGAAGAGGAGAAGGAAGAAGAAGAGCAGGTCGCGATGGTCGCCTGACCCGCTCGTCAGGCTTCCGCGCTCGTGGATTCGCGGTCCTCGCGGACGCTGTGCCCGAACGCGCGCAGGAACTTCTGCCCCAGCGCGGTTTGCACGCTTTCGAGGAACTCTTGTCGGTTCTGGATCTCCACGAACACGTCCACGGGGATCTGCGCGCCGGCCATGTGGGCGTGCCCGCCGCCCTGGTTGGGGCCGAACAGGTCCTCCATCGTGTTGCCCAGGTGCACGCGCACATCGCGCGAGCGGGCGCTGACGTGGATGGTGCCTTCCACGACGCCGTACACGACGACGGTGTCGACGCCCTCGATGTCCAAGAGGAAGTCCGAGATGTAGGACAAGTAGTCGCTTTGGGGGACGACGCCGAGGAAGGAGACGACGAGGCTTCCGCGCTTGTTCATGCCGTCGATGGCGCGGCCGAGCACGGTGACCTGGTCGCTGCTCATCGGCGGCGTCTCGATGCGTTGCAGCACGTCGCTGTCCATCAGCGTGCCTAGGTAGCGGACCGCTTCGAGGTCCTCGTTGGCGACGTCGCCGGTGAGGACCTTCGTGTCGGTGCGGATGCCGTACATGAGCGCCGTGGCGACGTCGCTGTCGGGGGTGACGCCGAGCTCGCGCAGGTACCCGGTCAGGAGGGTCGCGGTGGATCCCACGCTGGGGCGCACGTCCGTGAAGTCGCCTTGGATGCGTTCCTCGTCCGTGGGGTGGTGGTCGAAGACGATGTTGGGGACCACGTCCTCGGGGAGGGGGTTGTTCTTGCCGGCGACGCTGACGTCGACGAGCCCGATCAGGTCCACGTCGGAGACGACGTCGCGGGCGTCCTCGGTGTCCTCGACCTGTTCGAGTTCGACGGCGAGCAGGTTCATCATGGCTTGGTTCTCGGGGCGCCCGACCTCGCCTTTGGTGATCTTGCGGACCTCGATGTCGGGGTTGAGGCTTTTGGCGATGAACTCGAGCGCCATGGCGCTGCTGATGGCGTCGGGGTCGGGGTTGCTTTGCAGGAAGATCGCCAGGGAGCGTGCGTCGAGGAGCAGGCGTTTGAGCGAGCGCACGCGGGCTTCCATCTCCACGTCCCGCAGGCGGCGTTCGACGCTGCGGGCGAGCACCTCTTGCGGGAGCACGACCTCGTCGGCGCCGGCGTTCTTGAGTGCGTCCCGGGAGGGGGGATCGGTGGCGCGGGCGATGATGCGCGCTTCGGGGAAGTGCTTGCGAAGGTACTCGACGCCGTTCTGGTTGGCGTTGACGTCGCTGGAGAGCACGAGCACGGCTTCGGCGCGACCCAGCTGGTCCTCGAAGGGGTCCAGGTTGCGCAGGTCTCCGACGGCCGCGTTGAGGTTCCCATCGCGGAGGTTCTCGACGCGGGTCTCGCTGGAGTCCACGACGAAGACTTCTTCGCCGCGGGCCTGAAGCGTGCTGGCGACTTTGAAACCGACAGAACCGCAGCCCAGGATGACGTACACGGGACGTGCTCCTGATCACCGGGGGCGTCCCGGTATGCGCAATCACGAGAAGAGGTTGATATAACTCTTTTCGAACGTGCGTGTCGGGGTCCACCGTGTGGTCAACAAGCGTTAGAACGGTTGGGGCGGCTGGTTTCGGGGGCCTGTGCGGGTTGGGTCAGCCCAGGAAGCTTTTGACGAGCAGGATGTCGCGAAGGCCCGCGCTCACGTCGATGCGGTTGGTCATGTAGGCTTTCAGGGGGGACAGGTCCCCGTCGATGACGTCCAGGAAGTCCTGGCTTTGAGCGGTCAAGCGCACGTCCGCGTCCTCGAGGGAGCCCTCGTCGATGCTTTCGAGCTTCCCGTCGCGCACGGTCATGGTCCAGGAGCCCACGTCGGTGAACTCGAGCAGGATGTCGCGGTCCTTGCCCTCGAGGCCTTCGCGGAAGTCGGGGTCGTTGTCCCATTTGCGGTGGAAGCCTCGCTCGAGGCGGTCGAGGTACTCGGCGACGCGTTCGCGTTGCGGATCGTCGGTGGCGTCCGTCATCAGCGTGATCCTCCGGTGAACTCGGTGAGGGTGCGGGATCCGAACCCCATCTCGTGGAGCGTGGCCCAGGCTTCGCGCGCGAACGTGGGCGGGTGGGGGCTGTCTTGGCGCCAGGCTTCCAGGAACCCGCGTGTGGTGGGATCGGAGGGGTACCCGGACCCGATGGGTTCCCCGATCGTCTCCTCGAGGGCTTGGATGCGCGCGTCTCGCTCGTGCTTGGCCACGATGCTGGCCGCCTGCACGAGGGGCTCGGTCTCGTCGGCGCGCGCCTTGGCCGTGACGGTGCACCCGTCGAGGCGCTGGGCCAGGCGGGCTTGGAAGGCGCGGGGGTCGGGGCCGACCGTGTCCACGGTCGCGCGCGTGGCGCGCGTTTTGGCCAAAAGCGCGGCGAAGGCTTGCGTCTCGAGCTCGTCGAGCGTCCCGCCTTCGCGGTGGTGCTTGTTGATGTCTTGAGCCGTGAACACGCGCGTCTCGACCGTGAGAGCCGGCGTTTGGGTGATGGCGTGGTTCAACCGGCGTCGGGTCTCGGGGTCGAGGGCTTTGGAGTCGTCCGCGCCGGGGGGCACCTTGTCGGGCGGGCCTGCCACGCAGGCGACGACGAGCGGACCCAGCACGGGTCCGCGTCCTGCCTCGTCCACGCCGGCATGCATCGGGGGTGCCCACGATGGGCTCCCCTCAAAAGGTTCCGGTTCCGTCGTGCTCTAGAGCACGTGGCCCTCGAGCAGCTTCTCGATCTTGTACGGGAGCAGGTTGCGGTTGATGGGCGTGACCTCGAGGATGCGGATGTCGTCACGCCGCCGGATGTCCTGCAAAAGCGGGTTGCGGGACTTCTTGTGCAGCGTCATGATCATGGCCTTGTCCGAGTTGAGAGCGTCCTTGACGCCTTTGCAGAAGTTCTCGGACTCCATCTCCATCTTGCCGACCTCGTCCACGACGACGACCTCCGCGTCCTCGATCCCGCGCTGGATCGCGGAGACGCCGATCTCTTCCAGGACCTCGAGGTCCACGCCGTACTTGCCCACGCGGAACTCCGTGTCGAAGTCCACGTGCGCGAGCGTGTCCTCCTCCTTGGTCAACCAGTCCTGGATGTGGAAGCCCTTGCGCTGACCGCCTTCCTCGATGGCTTCGGTGACCATGCCACCGACGATGACCTCCTTGGCCTCCAGCTTCTCGATAATCTTGAGGACCGTCTGGGTCTTCCCCACGGAGGGCATGCCGGTGATGCCGATCTTGGCAGCATGAGGCATCGCGAACGAATCTCCAGCGTCCCGACGGGACGGGTCGTAGCAACCCGTGGAATGTAGGTCCTTGCCTTAAGGGCGTTGATTCATCCCCCCTGGTCACCGGGCGAACAGGGGCGCCAGGAGGACAAGGCCCACCGCCACGATGCTGGCCACCCAGAAGGCAAGCTCGGCCTGCGCGCCCCCGACGAGGATCCACGCGATCACGAGCAACGTGACGACGGCGAGCACGACGGTGGCCTTCGTGTACGGCCCGCGCGTCTTCGGGTAGGGGACGTGGCTGAGGTTCAGCCCCGCAAGCACGACCGTGATGCCCAGCACGGGCCACCCCGGGACGCCGAGAAGGAGCAACGCGACGAGCGTCGCGCCGCTCCAGGGCGTGGGCAGACCCGAGAAGGCGACACCAGCCTCCTCGTTGGTCTGGTGGCGGGCCAAGCGCAGCATGCCGGCCACGATGAAGACGACGGCGGTGACCGCGGTCGCGACGGCCAAAAGGGTGCCCGGGGCGGGCGAGACCGTCATCACGAGGAACACGGCGGGGGCCACGCTGAACGAGAGGATATCGCTCATGCTATCCAGGGCATCCCCGAGCCCCGTGGACCCCCAGCGGCGCGCCGCGATCCCGTCTAGCCCGTCCGCGGCCACGCCCAGCCCGATGTACGCTGCGGACACGTACGCGTTGGGCACGTCCCTGAACGGTCCCAGCTCGATCAGCCAAGGGAGGATGGCCGCGAACCCGAACAAGCCGTTCGCGAGGGTGAGAAGGTCCGCGATCCAGCGAGCACGGCCCTGGTTCCCCGTCACGCCTTCGCCTCCTCGCGACGGGGCTTCGCGACGGTGGAGGCTCCCGCCTTGACGCGGTCGCCCACCGTCACGGTCGGCTCCGCGTCTGGGGGAAGCGTCGCGTCCACGCGGGAGGCGAACCGGATCATTCCGATGCGGTCCCCCTTCTCCACGCGGTCGCCCTCCTCGACCCAGGCCACGGCCCGGCGAGCCACCAGCCCTGCCACCAAGCGGACCTCCTCAAGTCCCTCCGGGGTGCGGAGCTCCACACGCACGCCTGCGTTCTTCTTCGACCCTTCCAGGAACGCGGGACGGTGTCCGCCCTCGAAGCGCTCCACGCGCTCGATGCGTCCGGCATACGGGGCACGGACCACGTGCACATCGTGCACGTTCAGGAACGTTACGATGCGGTCCGGGTCCGCGTGCTGGATGCGCCCGTCCGCGGGGGCCACGACGCCGGCCCCCACCTCGCGGTCCGGATCGCGGAAGAACCCCGCCACGAGGAGCGCCAACGCGGCCGCCGCGAGCCCCCCGATCGCGAAGCCGACATGCGCCCAAGAGGCCAAGACCAGCACCAGCGAGACGCCTACGAGGGGGGCAACGAACCAGGCCCATCCTCTCGCCAGCCCCATCGTCACGACCCGCCGGGGGAGGCCTCCGGTTCCTCGCCCGGCTCGGGCGCCTTCTCGCGCCGGGGCAGGTTCAAGACGTCCAGGATGTTCTCATGCAACTCGGGCAGCACACGGAACACGGCCAGCGCGATGAACACCAGGGCGACCACGGCGCCCGTCTTGGCCACGTAGCTGTGCATGAACTCGAACGAGCCCAGCCCGAACATGGTCCACCCCTGCACGCGGTACCCGTACACGATGCCCGCGTTGCGGAACAGGTTCAAAAAGTAGATGGTGGGCACGCTGATGGCCAACGCCTTGAGCTTGCGCACCGGGTCGGCTCTCGTGAACCCGATGGCGCCCACGAAGATCATCACGGATTGAAGCGCGGTGCAGGCGAAGATGATCGTGACCGCGTAGTACGGGTACCCGTCCGCGGCCACGCCCTCGCAGAAGGAGCTTGGGACCGGTTCGTGGTAGCCCTCCGAGAGGCAAAGGTGCGTGGGGCGGAACCCGTCCGTCCCCGCTTGGGCCGGCTGGTGGGCCACGCTGCTGGTGCCGAAGATCGTGTCCGTCAACCACGCGCTCTCCACGCCCGTCCAGTAGATAATGGTCTCCTGAACAGGCGTGATCTCGAACAACACGAAGTACGAGGACGCCGCGACGAACGTTGCTCCGGTCAACCACCGAAGCGCGACGGGCCGCTCGTTCCACTTCCAGCTTTTGTACTCCTGGAACGCGATGAACCCCGTCAACAAGGGAGCTGCAAGCCCGAACCACGCGTTGAACGGGTCCTGGGCTTGGAACCAGTGGACGGCCTTGAAGGGCCAATAGAACCCGAACAAGAGCCACCCCGCGATCCGCACCCAGTGCGTGCGCCGGTCCCTCCAGAACGCCCCGATCCCAAGAAGCGCCATGCCGACGAACGCCATGCCCAAGAGCACGTTGCCCGGGACATCGGGCAAGACGCGCTCCACAAGCTCGGCTACAGCGAACGCCGGGGGCCCTGCAAGCACGTCCAGGAGGGCAGAAGACAGGACCACGGCCCTCCTTGACGAGCACTCCGTATTTCAACGTTGCCGTTGATGCCTTGGAGGACGCCTGGCCCCCCTCGAGGCCTCCATCGGGAGCCAGGATGCTTCAACGACATGTTTTTCCCCAGCCTCCCGTTTCGGGCCCGCATGACGATCACGGCCGCTCGGGAGTGGGACTTCGACTCGCCCATGGTCCTGGTGGGGTTCCCCAGCCAGGGCCTCGTTGGCGCCATCGTGGCCAGCTACCTGGTCCCCAAGCTCGACATGGAGATGGTTGCTACCATGGACTCCCCGCACCTTCCCCCCGTGGCGAGCGTGCGGGACGGTCGCGCCGTCTCCCCCGTCCAGATCTTCGCGTCCACGACGCGCTGCGGCATCGATGGGGGATGCGACCAGCTCGTCGTGATCCGATCGGACGCAGCGCCTCCCGCAGAGCACACGGACGAGATCGTGCGCGAGATCCTCGCCTACGCTGACGACATCGGGGCCGACCCCGTGCTCACGCTCGAAGGTGCGCCCTCCAAGGCCGAGGTGGATCACGTGTTCGCTGTGCCCAACTTGATCTCGTCGATCGACCATGACGCGGTCGACGCGGAGGCGTTCCCCGACGGGTCCATCAGCGGGTTCAGCGCAGCGCTCCTGACCGAGGGCAACCGGTCGCAGACGCCCGTCTTGTGCCTGTTCACGGCCGTCCAGGAGGACCTCCCGGACGCCGAGGCCGCCGCGAGGCTCGTGGAGGTGGCCGACGTCCTCGTGCCCGGCATCAAGATGGAGGCCGAGCCCCTGATGAAGCAAGCCAAAGAGTACGAGAAGGAGCTGCGTGCCGCCATCGAGGAGCAACAGCGCTCCATGCGGGGCGAAGACCAGGTCATGATGTACAGCTAAGCCCCGGTGGGACCCGGGTCCGGCACGGGCACCTCGAGCCCGCCCTCGTCGGTCTCTTCCAGGTGCGTGCCGAACGTGGCGCACAGCTCGCGCATCCGGTCGCGAGCCCATCCGGCGGCGCTCGCGTCGGCCCGCTTCACTTGGCAGGCCTTCGGGTCGATGCGGATCGGGTCCAGGCGAACGCGTCCGACCCGGCGCCCTGTGAGCCTCACCTGGAACACGAACCCGACGTCGTTCCTTTTGCGCGGGTCGATGCGGTAATCGTCGACGGTGTCGCCCGCATCGTGGAGGATCAGGCCCTGCGCGGTGCGCTCGACCCCTTGGAAGACGTGCGCGCTGTGCCCCCACACGATGTCGGCGCCGGCGTTCAGGAGCGCGTGGGCCGCGTCCCGTCGCGTCGGGGAGGGCTCGGTGACCATGTTGGGCCCCCAGTGGGCGCTCACGATGACGATCGAGGCCTCCCTGGCGAGCGCGGAGACCTCCCGGGCCAACCGTTGGAAGGCTCCTTTGTCCGGGTCTGCGGGGGCGTACGCGACCCCGGGCTGTCGCCGCTGGGCGTCCCAGGAGGCCACGTTGTCCGTGGTCGCGACGACGCCCACGCTCGTCCCGTCCACGGTCGTGCGCACCGGCTCCCACGCGGCCTGGGGACCCTGCCCGGCCCCCGTGGACTCGATGCCTGCCCGCGACAAGCGGTCAAGCGTCTCGGTCAAGGCGGGCCCTTGGAAGTCGAGGGCGTGGTTGTTCGCGAGCGTGGCCACGCGCACATTCGCGAGCTCGAGGGCCTGCGTAGCCTCGGGGGGAGCCCGGAAGTGGAACGTGCGGCCGGGCTCGGGGTCTCCTTGCGTGGCGATCACGCACTCCAGGTTCGCGAACGTGGCCTCCGCTTGTTCGAAGAGCTCCAGCGCGTTTCCCCACACGTGCCGCGGGCCCTCCTCGTCGAGCGCTTGGGCCACGTTGCGGCCAAGCATCACGTCCCCCGTGAGCACGATTCGGGACACGAGGGGGAACCGCGTTGTTCCCTTACCCGCCTTGGGGTCGAACCACCCAGCGGCGCGGCATGACGGGTGCGCTGGGAACCGAAGCCTCATCAACCACGGGAGGCCATGAGGACGTGATGGGCGCTGACGACGAGGTCCGCCTGGCCCTAACGCAAGCCCGGGACAAGGGCGACCCCGAGAAGAACCTCGAGCACCACGAACGGTTGATCCAGGACGCTGCCGAGCAGGGAGCTGAGATCGTGTGCTTGCAGGAGATGTTCCGCACCTCGTACATCCCGCAGGTCCAGGACCCGGACCGGTTCGAGCTGGCCGAACCGATCCCGGGCGAGACCACGGACCGGTTGCAGGCCCTCGCCGAGGACCTTGGCGTCGTGCTCGTGGCGCCCCTGTTCGAGAAGCGAGCCCCGGGCATCCACCACAACTCCGCGGCCGTCATCGACGCGGACGGGTCCCTTCTGGGAACGTACCGGAAGATGCACATCCCGCACGATCCGAACTTCTACGAGAAGTACTACTTCACGCCAGGAGACGCAGAGGAGGACGGGTTCCGGGTGTTCGACACGGCGGCCGGTCGCATCGGCGTGTTGATCTGCTGGGACCAGTGGTTCCCCGAGGGCGCACGGTTGACCGCGCTCCAGGACGCCGACGTGTTGCTGTACCCGACGTGCATCGGGCACGCGGACGCCGACGAGGACGTGCACGAGCAACAGTTGGAAGCCTGGCAGCTGGCCCAGCGCGCCCACGCGCTGGCCAACGGCGTGTTCGTGGCGGCCGCCAACCGCGTGGGCCGCGAGGGCGCTCTCACGTTCTGGGGGCGCTCGTTCGTGGCCGACCCGTTCGGGCGCGTGCAGGCCCAGGCGCCCTTCAACGAGGAGCACGTGCTCGTGGAGACCCTCGAGCTGGACCGGATCGAGGAGACCCGAAACGCGTGGCCGTTCTTGCGCGACCGTCGCCCCGACGCGTACGGGGACATCACCAAGAGGATGATCGATGCCAGCCGGGACGCGTGACGGGTTCGCGATGCCCCCCGAGTGGGCTTTCCACGAGGCCACCTGGTTGGCCTGGCCCAAGGACCCTCGCACGTGGGTGGCCGGGCTCGAGCAAGCCGAGCGCTGCTTCGAGGCGATGATCGAGGCCCTCGTGGACGGCGAGCGCGTCGAGCTGGCCGCGCCCCCCGGGAAGGCCGGCGCGGTCCGTGACCGGTTGGCCAAGCGGGGCCTCGAAACCCGCGTGGTCCGCGACGAGGTGGGACCCGCGCCGAGCATGGGCCTGGTGCGGGTGCACCCGGTCGAGTACGAGGACAGCTGGGTCCGGGATACGGGCCCGACCGTCCTGACGGACCCTCGGGGGGACCGGTTGGGGATCGATTGGCGCTTCGATGCGTGGGGCGGCAAGTACGAGGCGCTTGAGGCGGACGATGCGCTGGCCGAGCGCTTGGCGGCGCGCTCGGGCATCGAGGCGGTCCGGGTGGGTCTGGTCATGGAGGGCGGCGCGATCGACGTGGACGGTCGCGGGCGTTTGATGGCCACGGAGCAGAGCCTGTTGAACCCGAACCGGGGACGGCGCTCGGCTGCGTTCCTGGAGCACGTGTTCGAGCTTCTGCTGGGCGTGGAGGATGTGCTCTGGCTGGAGGGGGGCTTGCGGGGCGACGACACGGATGGGCACGTGGACACGGTGGCGCGGTTCGCGGGCCCGGGCCGCGTGTTGGCGGTGGACCCGCCCCCGCAGGGGCATCCGGATCACGAGGCGTTGGCCGGGAACCTGGCTCGTTTGCAGGGGTTCGTGGACGAGGGGCGTCTTCGCGAGGTGAGCGTTCTCCCCTTCGCGGAGCCGGTCGTGTGGGAGGGGGCTCCGTTGCCGGCGAGCTATGCGAACTTCTACGTGGGCAACGAGGCTGTGCTCGTGCCGGCGTTCGGGTCCCCCCGTGATGATGTGGCTCGGTCCGTGATCCAGGAGGCGTTCCCGAACCGTCGGGCGGCCCTGGTGCCCGCGCGGGACGTCATCGTGGGGTACGGGTCGTGTCACTGTTTGACCCAGCAGGTGCCCGCGCCGGCGTCAGCGGGCCCGGCCTAGCGCGGCAGCCGCCCCGAGGGCAAGGACCCCCAGCAAGGGCCCAAGCGGGGCCTCGTCGAGGGGCCCCGCGTCGCCGTCCTCCCCGACGGTCACCTCCATGGTCTCCGTGACCGTGTCGAACCCGTCGGTGACCTCGAGCGTGACCGTGTGCGTGCCTTGCGGGAACGCGTGGCGAACCGTTTGACCGGTTGCTTGTTGGGCGCCAAGCTGCCACGTGAAGGAGAGGTCATCCTCTCGGGGTTGGTCGTCCGCGTCCGTGGCATCCGCCTCGAGGAGCACCTGTTGACCGGGCCGGGGGGCCTCGTTGCTGATGGAGAACGTGGTGACCTCGGGGGGCTGGTTCTCCTCGCGGACGAACACGCGGAAGGGGGCCTGCGCGACCACGCAGGACCGGTCCACCGCCCGATCGCAGGAGGGATCATCCCCGCTTACGCGCACCAACGCGCACACGGTGTACTCCTCGCCCCCGAAGCGTGCCTCCTCCCCGGTCTCCGCGTTCCCGTAAGCCTCCGAAACGGCCATCGGCCAGTACGCATCGTCCCCGTCCCCCACGGACGCGGATCCGCCAAAGCGGGCCTCCTCGCCCGGGTCCAAGGTCCGGGTCTTTCGCACGAACGTGACCGGGTACGCCTCGTTGTCCTCGTCGCACGCCTCGATGGAAGGATCCTCGACGATCCAGGCCTCCAAGTGGATCTGGCTCTCGTCTCCGTCGTTGACGACCCGGACCTCCGCCGAGAAGGTGTAGTCCGGGTTGAAGTTGTCCTGCGTCATGGTCTCGCTGGGGTTCGCCACGGTGACCTCGGGCGCATCCACGACCGTGATCGACGGCGAAGCTGCCGCGAGGCCGGCCACGCCCACGAGGGCGGCCAGGCTTGCCACGAGCATCCACGAGATGGCGCGCATCGAGCCCCCTTGACGGGCACCCCCTACGAGAAGCTTGCCGTATCGGCCTCGTCGGGCGAGCGCCACGCGAGCTTGGCCACGGCCAGGCCCAGCCCGTACAAAACGACCAGGGGCACGCTCACCAACAGCTGCGTGACGGGGTTGGGATCCGTCAACAAAGCCCCCATCACGAGCACCGACACCACGATGCCCCGCCAGTGCCGACCCATCGTGCTCGGGCTCATCCACCCCGCCCACGCCAACCCCCCCATCACGAGCGGCGTCTGGAAGGCCACCCCGAACAACAACGCCGTGAACAACAGGAACGTCAAGATGTCCTGCGGTTGCGCGATCGCCTGCGCCCCCAACGGTTCCGCGTACCCGTACAGCAACCCCAGCGTGACGGGCACCATCACGAACACCGCGAACGCCACGCCCACCAGGTAAAGCCCCAATGCCACCGGCGCCAGGCGAGCCACGACGCGCCGCTCGGCCGCATGCAGCGCAGGCGCCACGAACGCCGAGACCTGGTACGCCACCACGGGCGAAGCCAAAACGATCGCCCCGATCATGGACGCCTTCAACAAGGCCATGATGGCCTCCGTGGGATCCAGCGCGTACACGTCCACGAACGCCGGCACGGCCAGATCCAACAACAGGTTCACGCCGATCGCAGCGAACCCGTGCTCGACCGTGGGCACCGGCACCGGCACGTTGAACCCCGCCACGGCCACCCAGGCGTACCCGAACGAGAAAAGCGCCACCGAGCACGCGCCGATGGCCCCCACGCTGGCCAGGATCCGGTACCGGAGCTCTCGCAAATGATCAAGCAGACTCATCTCCCGCCCGTGCAGCTCGCGAGCCTGCTCGGAGACGCGATGAACCGCCCAGACAAGCGCCGCGATCGCGACCAAGGCACCGGCGCCAAGCGCCACCAAGCGCGGGTCCACGCGGGACCCCTACGCGCGTCTCGTTTAAGAATCGCGGGGGCCCGGTCGAGAGGCTTGCCCGAACGCTTTTAAGCCCCTGCGGGCGCCAAGAAGCGATGCGGCTGCCCTGGCTGATCCTCGCGGCCACGCTGATGGTCCCAAGCGTCGCCCTCGCCGATGCGCCCCCCGAAGCCACGACCCTGGATCTGTACGCCCACTGGCCCGGCGACGTGGACACGGCCATGCAAGAGCCCATCCCCCTGACCCCCCTGTTCCCCTACGGGCAACCCGACCTCGCCGACGGGCCCCTGACCCCCGGATCCTCCACCCTCGACACCGTGCCCACCTTCACCTACACGCTCGTGAACCCCGACGGGACGCAAGGCCCCGCCGGCGACCTCGACCTGGACCCCCGCCAACCCCTCGAACTCACCGTGTACCTCAGCGCCGACCACCTCGACGCCGGACCCAACGACGGAGACGCCCCCGTGAACCCCTCCGCTGGCCTCGCCCCCGAGGTCACCGTGCACGCCACGCTAACCCTGGATGGAGACTCCGTCAGCACCGACCAGCAAACCCGCACCCTCCTCACCGCGAACGAACCCATCGACGAACCCGTGACCCCCTACACGCTCACCCTCGACCACGACCAACACGTCCTCCCCCGACAAGGCGGCCTCGAAGCCACCTTCAGCATCCACCAAGTCGACGACGCCGAAACCCTCACCCAACCCGGCATCAACCTCCACACCGGCGAAGCCTACCCCACCGGGCTCACCCTCCCCATCCTCAACCACCCCCCCGACGAGACCCTCGACGCCGGCGCCCCCCTCGACATCGACGCCCTCGACCAAGACCCCGAAGCCACGCGAAACGCCGCCGGCATCGCGCTGGCAGGCAGCCTCACCCTCGCAGCCATGGCCGGAGCCCGCATCGTCAAACAGATCCGCTGAACCGACCCTGCTCCCGCACCAACGCCTCGTACGCGACCATCCCCTCCTCCAGCTCCCGCCGCGTCACGAACTCGTCCGGCCCATGAGCCCGATCGATCGACCCCGGCCCCAAAAGCACCGTCGGGGCCACGCGCTGCCAATGCCCCGCCTCGCTCGCATACGAGACCGTGGACACGCCCGAGCCCACCCCCGCTGACTCCAACACCTCCACGATCTCCTCCGCCGCCTGCTTCGCGCCCAAGAACGCAGGCTCCCGCTTGGCCACCTCCAACGAGACCCCCTCCCGAGGCAACCCAAGCTTGCTGCGAAGCGACGCCTCCACATCCTCCGGCGTCCCCGGAGGCGGGAACCGACAATCCACACGCGCCCACGCCTTACCCGCCAACACGTTGAACGGCGTCCCCTCGCTCCCCACGCCCGTCAACGCCGCCGTCGCCCCGCCCAACCCCGGGTACTCCAACCGGATCGGCTCCTCCGGCAACGACGCCAACACCTCCACCAACCGCTCCGGGCCCGAGGGCCCCCGCTCCCCCCTCGGCGTCGACGCATGCCCCCGATCCCCGCTCGCCACCACGCGCACCCACAACACGCCCTTGCTCGCCGTCGCCACCGAAAGCCCCGTCGGCTCTCCCACCACCACCAACGGCGCCGAAGCAAGCACCCCCTGATCCACCAAAGACCGCACGCCCGCCATCGTCGTCTCCTCATCCGTCGTCAACACCACCTGAACCGGACCCTCCGTGGCCTCCACCGCGCACAACATGCACGCGACAGGCCCCCGCATATCCGACGCCCCCCGCCCGAACAACCGCTCCCCCTCCACCGAACCCCCGAACGGATCCCGCGTCCACGCCTCCCCCGCCGGGACCACATCCACATGACCGCTGAACGCCACGCCTCCCTGGCCCCGCCTTGCGACCAGCGCCCCCTCGTCCCCGCGCAGCTCGACCGTGCACCCAGCATCGCGGAGAACCTGCTCGCACACCTCCAAGGCCCGGCCCGCGTCCTCGTCCTCCAGAAGCGTCTCTGTGAGCTTGAGCGCGTCCACGAGGCGGAACCAGACGGGAGGAATAAAAAGGCAGGTCCGCTGTTTCGGGTCTCGCCTGCGGGGTAGGAAAGGACTGCCATGCTCGAGGCGCCACTGACCCTCATGGATCCATCGGCCCTCCTCATCGGGGGCGGGTTCGACCGGTTCGGTCGCTTCCTCGTGAACGGCCTCGTGGTCGGGTCCGTGCTCGCGTTGACGGCCGTGGGCCTGACGCTCGTGTATGGGATCCTCGACTTGGCGAACTTCGCCCACGGGGACCTCGTCACGGTGGGTGCCTACCTGGGCTTGTTCTTCACGGCCCTGATCAGCCTCGAGGCGACGCTCTTCTGGGCGGGTGGCTTGGCCGCGGTCTTGATCCTGCTTGCCGGGTTCGACCGATGGGGCCGCCCGTGGGCCAGCCAACGGGTCTCATGGATGGGGACCTCAAGGGGAGCATCCAGGAGCGAGCAGGCCGGCATGGCCTACCTGGCACTTGTGCTGGTCACGATGATCGCCGGCGTGCGCCTGGACCTCCCGTCCGCGTGGCTGGTCGCGCTGAGCGCCCTCGGTGTCCTCCTGGCGGGCCTTTGGGCTGCGATCCGTCAGGATGTCACGACCGCGCAGGCGTGGGGCCTAGCGGGCGTGGTGGCGGCGGGCGCAAGCGCGGCCGTCGTGATGCATGGAGCGTGGGCGTGGATCGGGTTCGCGGGCGATGCGGTGCTCCCGATCGCGCTGGCGGTGGGGGCTGGCCTCTCCTCGATGGGCGTCCTGTGGGTCCGATCTTCGATCATGGGGGCGCGTGGGTTCTTGGCCGCCCTCGCGGTGGGCGGGTTGCTGGTCTCGTTGGCGGCGGGGTCTGAGTTCTTGCTGGGCGTGGTCGTAGCGTTGTCGGCGGTCGCGATTTTGTCCATGGTGCTGGACCTCATCATCTGGAAGCCGATGAGGGGCAAGGGGGCGGGGTTGCTTACGCTGATCATCATCAGCATCGGGCTCGCGTTGGTCCTTCGCAACGGGGTGCGCATGATTTGGGGCACGAGCACGCGCACGTACCCGGGCACGTTGCACCGGGCCGTGGAGCTTTTCGGGACGGGCATCACAATCACGCCGAACCGGGCCATCGTGTTGGGCGTGACGCTCGTCACGATCCTCCTCGTGCACATGTTGCTTCGCTACACGAGCATCGGGAAGGCGATGCGGGCCTTGGCGGATAACGTGGACCTTGCCCGCGTCACAGGCATCGATGTGGACCGCGTCATCTTGTACGTGTGGCTGATCGCGGGAGCGTTGGCTGCGTTGGCGGGCGTCTTGTTGGGGACGATCCGCACGGTTCATCCGAGCCTGGGTTGGTTCTTGCTGTTGCCGATCTTCGCGGCTGTCATCTTGGGAGGCATCGGGAGCCCGTACGGGGCGATGGCGGGGGGGTTCGTGATCGGGATCGGCATGGAGGTGAGCGTGTTCTTCGGCGTGCCGAGCGCTTATCGCGTCGCCGTCGGGTTCGGGTTGATGATCCTCGTGCTCTTGTTCAGACCGGAGGGCATCTTCGGGGGGCAGGCGACGCGATGAACGTGGCGCGCGCGTGGGACCGGCATGGCGCCTTCATGGTGGGCGTGGTCGTGTTGGCGGGGTTGTTCACGTGGTTGAGCGCTGCGGGGCGGGGGGAGTTCCGCGTGGACGCGCCGGCGTACATCGTGCTGTTGGGCGCGGTGTACCGGTTCGCGACGACGAGCTCGCGCGTGCCCGAGGGGCGTCGGGACGGGCTCGTGTTCGCCGTCGTCGTGGTGGGGTTGGTGGGCTTGTTGGCCGTGATCAGCGGGTTCAGCATGAACTTCATGACGCTGAGGACGATCAACCTGCTCGCGTTCGCGTTGTTCGCGCTGGGGTTGAACCTCCAGTTCGGGTTCACGGGCATCATCAACTTCGGTCACGTCGCGTTCATGGGCATCGGGGCGTACACGACCGTGTTGCTGTCTCGGCATTGGGTCCCGCGCGCGGACGCGTTGAGCGAGCCGGGCGGCTGGGGGTTGGTGGTGTTCGTGGGGGCGGCCTTGTTGGTGTTCTTGTTGGTTGGCGTGGTCTTGACGGTGCTGGTGGATGCGTTCCTCGAGGGACGCGTCTCGTGGGGGCCGCGTCGTCAGCATCGCGTGGCCGTGGCCGTGAGCGGGGTCGCGGGCTTGGTGGCGGCCTTGGGCGTCGTCTTGGGCGTGGGGTACCCGTTGTCTTCGGAGTGGGCGGCCGTGTACGTGGTCGCGGCCACCGTGTTGGTGGGCATGTTGGGGGCGGCGTTGTTCGGGTTGCTTTTGGGGTTGCCCACGTTGAGGCTTCGTGCGGATTACTTGGCCATCGTGACGATCGGGGCTGCGGAGATCCTGCGGAGGTTCTGGTTGAACGAGCAGTGGTTGACGGAGGGACCGCAGGGTGTGGGCCGGTACCCGATCCCGTTCAGGGGTCAGGTCCGGGAGTGGGAGTGGCTGGGCGTGTTGGCGGACGCTCTGGGCATCCGGGACCCACACAACCTGTTCTTGCTGTTGGCGCTGGTGGGCGTGCTGGCGCTCGTGTACGTGCTCTACGAGATCCTCGTGAACGCGCCGTACGGGCGCGTGCTCAAGGCGATCCGGGAGGACGAGGAGGTGGCAAGCGCGCTGGGGAAGAACGTGTTCTCGTACAAGCTGCAGGCGTTGGCGTTGGGCAGCGCGATCGCGGCGTTGGCGGGCTCGTTCTTGGCCTGGCACCGGTCCTACATCAGCCCGAACACGTTCCTCCCGTTGTTCACGTTCTACGCGTGGATTATCGTCGTCATCGGGGGCATCGGGAGCAACAAGGGCACGATCCTGGGAGCGTTCTTGTTGTGGGCGTTCTTCGATGCGACCCGCTTTTTGAACCTGGAGTCCGCGCTGGGCCTGGCCTCGGGCGCGCAAGCCGAGGCGTTCCGCGTGGCCTTGATCGGGCTGCTTTTGATCCTGTTCATGATGTTCAAGCCGGAGGGCGTCCTTGGGAAACGGGAGGAGATGGTGCTTGGAGACTGACGGTCCTTCCTCCCCGGGTCCCTTGCTGCAGGCTCACGATGTCGTCAAGAGCTTCGATGGCCTCAGGGCCGTGGACGGGATGGACATCCAGGTGGACCCGGGCGAGCTGGTGGGCCTGATCGGTCCCAACGGGGCCGGGAAGACGACGTTCTTCAACGTGCTGGCCGGGTACCTGGACCCGGACGAGGGTCGGATCGTGTTCGACGGGGAGGAGATCACGGGGCAGGCCGCGTACCGGATCGCCCGACGGGGCCTTGTGAGGACCTTCCAGCTCACGCGCACCCTGGACCGCATGACGGTGCTCGAGAACCTGATGCTGGCCCCCGACGGGCAACGGGGCGAGCGCATGTGGGCCCCCTACATCCCGTTCGCGGGGGGACCCGTGATCGCTCGACAGGAGGAGACGATCTTGGAGGAGGCTCGCGACCTGTTGGAGTTCTTCGACCTGGACCACCTCGAGCAGGAGTACGCGGGCGCCTTGAGCGGGGGCCAGCGCAAGCTCTTGGAGCTGGCGCGCGCGCTCATGCTGGACCCGAAGATGCTGTTGTTGGACGAGCCGATGGCGGGCGTGAACCCGACGCTTGCCAACAAGCTGATCGACCGGTTGCACACGATCCGCGAAGAGCGGGGGCTTACGATCTTGCTCATCGAGCACGACATGGAGACCGTGATGAACAACTGCGAGCGCGTCGTCGTGATGGCCGAGGGCCGAAAGCTCGCCTCGGGCACGCCGGAGGAGATCCAGGAGCACCCGGAGGTCGTGGACGCTTACCTGGGGGGCGGGTGACGTGGACGAGGCGCTTTTGGCAGCCGAGGACGTGGTGGCCGGGTACACGCCGGGCGTGGACATCCTCCACGGGGTGGACCTGCACGTTGCACGCGACGAGACGGTGTGCCTGATCGGCCCCAACGGCGCCGGGAAGAGCACCCTCATCAAGGCCATCTTCGGGCTGCTTGTCCCGCGAGAAGGGACGATCCGGTTCCAGGGCGAGGACATCACGAGCCTGCCCCCGGAAAGGACGGCGCAGACGGGCATCTGTTACGTGCCGCAGCGCGAGAACGTGTTCGCGTCCATGTCGGTCCAGGAGAACCTGGAGCTGGGCGCGTGGCTGCGCGAGGAGGGCACCGGGGAGGCCATGGAGAGCGTGTTCGAGCTGTTCCCTGTGCTCGAGGAGCGCCGCGGGCAGCGCGTGGGCACGATGAGCGGCGGGCAGCGCCAGATGGTCGCCATGGGCCGCGCGTTGATGCTGGACCCGGAGCTCCTGTTGCTGGACGAACCGAGCGCGGGGCTTGCTCCCAACCTGGTGGACGACGTGTTCGAGAACGTGGAGCGCATCGCGAGCACGGGCACCTCGATCCTGTTGGTGGAGCAGAACGCCAAGCGGGGGTTGAACGTCAGCGATCGGGGGTACGTGCTCGATCAGGGGGAGAACCGGTTCGAGGGGACCGGGCGGGAGCTTCTGGAGGACCCTCAAGTGGGCCGCTTGTACTTGGGCGGGTAGCTCCGCTGGGCGGGGTTCGAGAGCAGAAAGAAAAGAAATGGAAGAGGGGAGGCGGGTGCCTCCCGGGGAGGGGCGTTTACTCGGGTTGCACGTCGGATTCGATGACCTCGATCTGCCCGTCGATGACCTCCCAGATCTGGAAGGGCACGAGCACGTCGTTGTTCTCGTCGAACTCGAGCGGGCCCGCGGCGCCGGTCCATTCGATGTCCTCGCCGTCGCGAAGGAGCTCGAGGGCTTGCTGCACGTCGTACTCGACCTCTTCGCCGGGCGGGTTCTGTACCTCGCGGATCGCTTCCTTGTAATCCTCTCCGCTGGTGCATTCGCAGGACTGGGCGCCGAGCATCAGCAGCATGGCCGCGTCGTAGGTCCGGTCCGCGAACAAGGCGGGTTCCCCGTCGAACTCGTCCTGGTAGTCCTCGAGGAACTGGTCCGCCGTCATGGATTGCGGGTTGGTGCCCTGGTACCCGTTCATGAACGGCTCGTCGGCGTCCTCGTGGAGGCCGTCGATGAAGCTCTGATCCATGACGCCCTCGCTGAAGTACCACTGGATGTTGCTATCGTCGCCGGCGTGACCGTTCTCGTACGCGTTGCGCATGATCTGTTCGCCCGTGTCGGGGTACCCGACGAACACCATCGCTTCGGGGGGCGGCGTCGTGGCCTCCTCGACGTCGCTGCTGAAGTCGGTCCCGTCGGGGTCGTAGCGCACGTACGAGAGGACCTCCCCGTCGAAGTTCTCCTCGAACGCGTCCCCGAACCCGACGCCGTAGTCGTTGTTGATCGCGATGATCGAGGCGGTCAGGTGGCCAGCATCGCTGACCTGGTCCGCCATCACGGCGGCCTGCACGGCGTCCGTGGGGACCGTCCGGAAGTACCAGCCGTCGGTCTCGCTGTTCTCGCTCATCTCGGTGAACTCGGGCGCCGTGTTAGCGGGGCTGATCATGGGAACTTCCGCGGTGACGGCCTGCTCGATGAAGGACAACGAGACGCCGGACCCCATCGCTCCCACGATCCCGTGCACGCCCTCGACGTCGATCAGCTCGGACGCGGCGCCGGGGGCGGCCTCTTCGTCGCTTTCGCTGTTGGCCTCGACGTGGGTGACGTCCTCGTCGAGCACGCCTCCGTTCGCGTTGACGTGGTCCACGGCGAGGTTCACCGCGTTCTGGGCCGAGGGCCCGTACGCATCCAGGTCCCCGGTCAGAGGCAGGATGCTGCCTATGCGAAGCTCTTCTCCATCGTCGTCGACCGCCGCACACCCAGAGAGCATGACGGTGAACATCAGCAGACCCACCATCACGGCGTAACGCTTGCTCAGATAGCCCATGGAAACTTTCCCCTTCCCACGAACAGGCAGGGGGTAAGAAAAGGTATCGGAGCTCGTCGCGGGGATTCTGCCGCGATGCAAGCGAGAGCTTACACGCGGCCGACGTCGCTGACGGTGACCGACTCGACGCCCTCCACCTTCGCGAAGCTCGTCTCCATGTCGTCCGCGCTGATCTCCTCGGAGTCCGGCATGCTGATGGTGACCATCAGGGCCTCCAGGCCGAACGCGACGGGTTCCGTGTCCGTGGATTCGACGGCCACGCCCTCGGGGACGAGGGTGCGAATCTCGTCGAGGATCCCGTCCAGGTCGGTCTCGGGGTTCTCCGGCATGACCTTGAAGACTGCGATGACATCGCCCATCGGTATCACGGTCCTGTGAAGCTGCACTCCGGGCAATCGTACCCGACGCCCTGGTCGCGGCACTCGGGGCAGCGTCCAACCCACGCCTGGCCACAGTCGGGGCAGGGGAACTCTGCGCTGCCGCGTTCGATCAGGCGAATACCGCACGATGAGCAGGTTTCAATTTGCTGCATCCGAATCCCAGGGAGCCGCCGATGCGAGTCGGTGTATAAATGCTTGCCCCACCATGCGGAGGCCTCCCGCGGGCCGCTCCCGGGAACCTCGGCCGCGCGCCAGTCGGGGTCCCGCCTCGTGGGGACGCGAAGGTTTACGAGCCGTAGACCGCTGCACGTCCCGATGGTGGATTTCCAGCTCACCGGGGACCAAGAGGCGATCCGCCGGACCGTGCGCGAGTTCGCGCAAAACGAGGTCGCCCCCCGAGCCGACGAGATCGAGGAACAAGGCGTCTTCTCGGACGAGCTGGGCCTTTGGGAGCGCTGCGCCGAGCTCGGGCTGACGGGCATGACGGTGGATCCCAGCTTGGACGGCGCCGGCGCGGACTTCGTCTCGTACGCCATCGCCATCGAAGAGATCAGCCGCGCCAGCGGGTCGCTCGGGATCACGCTGGCCGCGCACAACGGCCTCGGCACCAGCCACATCAACTCAGAAGGCTCGCAAGAGCAACGACAAACGTACGTGCCCCCCCTTGCCCGCGGCGAGAACATCGGGTGCTGGGCCCTCACCGAGCCCCGATCCGGCTCGGACGCCGCCGGGTTGTCCACCACCGCCGAGAAGGACAACGGGCAGTGGGTGCTCAACGGTCAGAAGGTCTTCGCCACGAACGGTCACAGCGCGGACACCATCACCGTGATGGCGCGCACCGATCCCGGCGAGAAGGTCAAAGGCATCAGCGCGTTCATCGTCGAACCCAGCTTTGACGGGTTCACGCCGGGCGTGCTCGAGGACAAGCTCGGCCTGCACGGAAGCGAGACCAGCGAACTGATCTTCGACGGCTGCAGGGTTCCAGAGGAGAACCTCCTCGGGGACCGAGGCAAGGGCTTCATCGGGGCCCTGAAAACCCTCGACAGCGGCCGCATCGCGATCGGGGCCATGGCCCTGGGCCTGGGCCAAGGCGCCCTGGACGCGGCTCTCGAGTACGCGAAGGAGCGAGAACAGTTCGGCCAACCCATCGGCAGCTTCCAAGCCATCCAGCACAAGATCGCCGACATGGCCACGGAGCTGGAGGCCGCCCGCATGCTCATCTGGCGCGCCGCGGATCTCAAAGAGAAGGGCAAAGACCACAAGCGCCAGGCCAGCATGGCCAAGCTCTTCGCCAGCGAGCGCGCCATGGACGCCTGCCGAGAGGCCATCCAGGTCCTCGGCGGCAACGGGTACACCACCGACTACCCCGTCCAGCGTTACTATCGAGACGTGAAGCTTTGCGAGATCGGGGAGGGCACCAGCGAGATCCAGCGCATGGTCATCGCCCGCGAACTCGGCCTGCCCGACCACTGATTTGCGCATCGTGGCGCTGCAGATCGACAACGAACCCTTCGAGAAGCGGGCCGTGCCGGAGCACGGGGGGGACCTGTTCAAGCCGAACCCGGATTGGGCGACGGTGAGCGGGGGATGGAGCCAGGAATAATCAGGACAGGCTCCCCGGGACGACCTCGGTCAAGGGGCCCGGCATGGCTCGGCCGTGGCGAAGGCATGCGGCCCGCGTGACGTTGACCAGGAGCATCGCTCGCGTCAGGGGCCCGACCCCGCCGGGCACGGGCGTGACGGCGCCGGCCTTCTCGAGCACGGGCTCGTACGCGACGTCTCCGGTGAGGGCCCCATCCTCGTCGCGGTTGATGCCCACGTCGATCACGGTGGCGCCCTGTTGCACCATGTCTGCCGTGATGAGATCCGGCCGGCCCACGGCGGCGACGAGCACGTCCGCGCGGCGCGTGTGCTCGGCGAGGTTTCGGGTCCGGGAGTGGCACACGGTCACGGTCGCGTCCACGCCCCGTTGCAAAAGCAGGGCGGCCATGGGTTTGCCCACGATCGTGGAGCGGCCCACGATCACGGCGTCTTCCCCTTCCAGGTCCACGTCGTACGCGTCGAGCAGGTGCAGGATGCCGGTGGGCGTGGCTGGCGCGATGCGGCCTCGGTCCGCGACGAGGCGGCCCAGGTTGATGGGGTGGAACCCGTCGGCGTCCTTGGCGGGGTCGACGGCCTCGATCACGCGGGGGGTGTCGATGTGGTCGGGGAGCGGGAGCTGCACGAGGATGCCATCGCTGGCGTCGTCCGCGTTCAGGCGGTCCAGAAGGGACAGGAGCTCGCTCTCGTCCGCGTCCCCGGGGAACGTGTGAAGGTGGCTTTCGATGCCGACCTCTTCGCAGTCTTCCTGCTTTTTCTCGACGTACACCTTGCTGGCTGGGTCCTCGCCGACGAGCACGGCGTCCAGCCGGGGGCGCAGCCCCTTCTCTTGGAGCCGATTCACGGCTCGTCGAACGCTCGAGCGCACGCTTTCAGCGGTTTTCTTGCCGTCGAGCACGGTTCCGGTCATCAGGCGTCCTCCTTGTCGAGGTCAGGGGCTTTCCGCGACCGGTGGATCTCGGTCCGGTGGACCTCGCGGTACGTGATGGGGTCCCCGGTGACGGCCTTCGCGTACAGGCGGACCACGTCGCGGGCGTTCTTTTGCCCTTCGTGGTGGATGTCCTCGTTCGTCTTGATGGCGTGCACGGCAACCTCTCGGTCTCTGATCATCAACCGGTCCCCGACGTAGAACGTGTCCTCGGGCTTCACCGTGATCTCGCCGGTCCAGGTCTTGTGGCCTTGGTTCACGGCGATGTCCACGGTCACGGTGTCGAAGACCTTGCACCACACGGTGCCGGCGTCGCTGGGGTCCACGCTCTCGACGCGGCGGCCGTCCTCGTCCTCGAGGCCGGTCACCAGCAGCCGGTGGTCGTCCCCGTACACCTCGTCCCCGACGTGGAGGGGCTCATGCAGGGGAACGGTAAGCGTGGAAGGTTGGCTTTCGTCGTCGTCGCTGATGACGGCGTCCACGGTGATCTCGTGCTTCTTGTGAAGGGTGTCCTTGAACACGTGCTCGCAGGCTTGGCACAGGAGCGTGGCGTCCGTGGTGGCCGCGTGGGGCGTGGCCTCGTGGAGGACGGTGACGTCCTCTGCCCCGCAGTTGGGGCAGCGAGGCCAGGCGCTGGAGGGCATCATCGAAACCACCCCGCGTCCGGTACTTAAGCGTACGCGAGGCGCCGGGAGGAGGGACCCGAACCCTCAAGGACGGAGCGCGACTACCGGGGCATGCATGGTCCTTGGCCTCGGCACGTGGGAGGTCACCTTGGTCTTCTTGGCCCTGCTCGTGTTCTTCGGGCCCGAGCACGGGCCTCAGGCGCTTCGAGCGATCGGTCGCTGGCGCTCGAGGGTCCAGCGCACGATGGCGCGGTTGGAGCGCAGCCTGGACGAGGAGCGCCCGGATTTCCCCTCGGGGTTCGATCCGACGGCGAGGCCGCCGGAGGCCGAGGCGTGGGTCGTCGAGGAGGCCATGCGGGAGCGGCACCGCGTCCTGGAGGAGGGCAAGGATCCAACGGAGGAGGAAGGGGACGACGACGGGTCGGACGAGCCGGGTTGATGCGCGTCAGCGGTACTTGCTGTACCTGTCGAGAAGGTCCTGCAGGTCCTCGGCTGCATCGTCGGTGAGCATGCCCTCCTCTTCGGCCTTCTCGCGCACAAACGCTTTGGCTTCGTCGATGCCTTGGCGGGACCCTCGCGTCATGATCTGTTGCAGGAACGCTTTGTAGTGATCCTCGTCGAGCGGGGCTTCCCTGAGCACCTTGCGGGCGTCGTACTCGAACAGCTCGTCCCGGGATTCATCGAACCGTTTCTCCCGCGGCTGTTTGCCGCCGCCCTGGTTGTGCCGGTGCTTCTTCGCCATCGCCCCAAAATAACCACTCCACCTTCTTAAGCCTGGCCACGTTGGCTGTCCACGATGCCGCCGAACCCCGACCGCTCCCCCGAGGCCACGCCCACGCTCGCTGCCGAGCTGACCAAGGACGCCTACCAGCGCCTGGCGCCGCAACGCACGTTCGTGCTCCCCGTGGGGATCCTCGAAGAGCACGGCCCCCACCTTCCCCTGGGCACGGACACGTTCCAGGTCGAGGCCGTCACGCACGAGGCCGCGGCCCGGTCGGGGGCCATCGTGCTCCCCACGGTCAACTACGGGAACTGTTACTCGACGCGGCCGTTCCCGGGCAGCATCTCGATCAGCTTCGACACGTTGCGGAGCCTGGCCACGGAGATCCTCGAGGAGCTTGCCCGCCACGGCGTCGCGTCCGTGGCCATCGTGTCCGGGCACGCGGGCAGCGGGCACATGCGGGCCCTCAAGCAGGCCGCTCGCGACGTGATCGATCGAGAGCCTGGGCTGACGGTGGCGTTGCTGAGCGAGTGGGAGGTCCTGTTCTCGCGGGCGGGCGAGACCGTGGACGGGGTCACGGTGCCGGAGGCGGACGGTCACGCGGGGACCATGGAGACCGCGCGCATGCTCGAGCTGCGGGGCGATCTCGTGGACGGGCGCCCGTCGAGGCATCTGCCCAAGGAGGAGGGGTTCGTGCTCACGGCCTCGCCCGAAGAGGAGATGCCGGACGGGTACATCGGGGATCCCAGCAGCGCAAGCGAAGAGATGGGGCGCGTGCTGCATCGGTTGGCGGTGGAGGCGCTCGTGGACCTGTTCGAGGATCTCGAACCTGCCGACGAGGGCATCGCGTAAGCTAGGCCACCGGCGCGTCCGCGTCCGCGGACCCCATCACGACCCATCGGTCCTCGTAGCGGACCACGCGCACCTTGTCCCCGCTGGAGACGCCCTCGGGCAACCGGACCTGCACGCTCTGCATCGAGTCCGGCGTCAAGATCTGGCCCTCGCCCGCTTGGGCGTACACCACGTCCGCACGGCGAGGCTCGAGCACGCGGGCCCGGTCCAGATGCCGCTCCTCGATGGTGCGACCGTCCCCCTCGGGCACGGTCCGGCCCAACACGCGGTTGCCTTGTCGCCCGTACACGCGCACGACCTCGCCCTCGTACCCGAGCACGGTGCCCGTGGTGACGCGAGGCAGGCGAACCGCGATCGTCAACCGGTGCACCGGCTGCCCGTCCTCCTCGCCCGTCAGCGTGGTCGAGTGCGTCAGCGACCCGTCGTACCGGTCCGCGATGCGCCGTGCGATGTTCTTCGCGACGGGCTTGGCGCCGAAGAAGTAATCGTACCCGCCGTGGCGCGCTTCCGCTTTCAACAGGTAGGACTGGCTGCCGGACAAGCCGCCCACGCGCCGGACCTCCTCCTCGATCATGACCGCGATCTCCCCGGCTTGCTCGGCCGAGACCTCCGCGTCCCCCTCCTCGCGCACCTGCACGATCGCCTCGTAGTACCCGCCGTGTCGGCGCGAGCACGCATCGCACGAGACGTTCTCCAGGCGCACCCTCACCGGTTCGTTCCCCGTGACGGCGACCTCCTTGTAGGTCCCGGTCACCTCCACGTCGACGACGTAGTTGTTCGCGTCCTCTTCGCGCACGGACACGGAGATCTCGGGGTCCTCGAGCGCTTCCGGGATCAACACGGACCCGATCGCCGCCTGCTCGATCGCCTCGAGAAGCGATGTGGGCTGGTCCCAGTGCTCGCGCACCGGCACCGCATCGCAGTGCACGCACCGCTCAAGCGGCACGGCCCCGCGAGGGGCCTTCACGACCGTGATCTCCTCGCGCAGGCACTCGATGCACGTGCCGTCCGCGACGGGATGGGGATCCCCGCACGAGATGCAGAACGCGGCCTCCGACCCGCTGCTGGCCGAGGTCATCCGTTCGCCTCCATCACGGCCAACTGCGCGTGCGGCACATCCTCGAGGTGCACCACGTTCTCCTCCGTGACCAACCCTAGGACCTGCGCCAGCTCGACGCAGCGCTCCCCCATCAGGTTCGCCACCGTGCACCGGGAAAGCAGCGACCGCAGCTCCCCCTGGTCGGCCGTCTCGGTCCCGTAGAACTGCTCCGAGATGTGCACCTCGACCTCCCCCCGGGACACGGAGCGACCGATCAGCTCCTCGTCCGAGACCGCAAGCAGCACGTCGTTCTCGAACCGATACAGCCTGAACCGGAACACAGCGTACGATTCCCCCCTGCCGCATAAAAACCCATCGGGGTGCGCCGCCCCGCGAGCACCCGCGGTAGACGCGCTGGAAGCCCGTCCCTCGACCCCCGGGACGGGTCAAGGTTTATGCCCATCCACGGGAACCTGTACGCGTGGCCTGGCGCTTCGCGGAGCTGGCAGCCGCCCTCGTCATCGTCGGCGGCGTCCTCGGGGTCTCCACGGCCCTCATCGGGGAGGTGCACGACGCCGTGCTCGAAGCCGAGCCCCCCCAGCCCGAGCTCGACATCTCCCCCCCCGACGCGCCCGACCAAGGCCTTCCCCTGACCGCGTTCACGCTGCTTGACCCCGCGCCCGCAACCCTCCCCCAGGCCCCCCTCGACGACGATCCCATCGCGCTCCCCCAACCCGGCCAGTTGCACCTCTCCCAAGGCGACCGCATCGAGCCCGACCCCCTGCCCCTTCCCACCCACGCGGACGCCCTGTTCCCCAACGGAGCCACCGCCCACGAGCAAGGCCTCGAATGCACCCGAGGCTGCCAGATCGACGTCGGCCAACGCGTCCTCGAGGCCCCCCCAGGAGCCGTGCTCGAGATCACCGACCCCCCCAAGCCCGCCCCCGCGCCCGGGGACAGCCACTCCCTGGCCTCCGGGGCCCGCCTGATCATCGCTCCCATCCCCGTCACCTCCGACACGACCCTCCCCCTCCAAACCGGCACCACCGTGACCCCCCCCGACCACCTCGACCCCGAACCCCTCAGCCCCGAGGACCGGATCCGTCTTCCCCCCGGCACCCGCATCGACGGGCCCCCCGGCGGCGCCCTCGACGCATCCACCCTCAACGACCTCCAACAAGCCCCTGATCCCCCCACCCTCGACCCCCCCACCCACTCCCTCACCGCTCCCAACGTGACCCTCACCGAGACGCCCGACGCGCTTCGCAAAGGCGCCCCCTTCCAAGCCTCCGGCCTCGCCACCCTCCCCGACGGGACCCCCCTCCCGCACCTGCCCGTGCGCATCTCCATCAACGACACCGACCCCGCGGAGGGGTACGCGTTGCACGAAGACCCCGTCCGAACCGGGCCCGATGGGTCCTTCGACGCCACGCTCCGCATCCCCGAGGACGCCCCCGCGAAACCCTACCACCTCACCGCCCGCACCCTCCCCCAACCCGATCACGACCCCGCGCTAGGCCCTGGGAGCGACGAAACCCACCTTCCCCTCATCGCCGGCACCCAGCTCCACCTCGATGCCCCCGACACGGAAGGCCTCAAGCTTCCCCTGCTCCTCCAAGCCACCCTCACCGACACCCACGACGCACCCGTGCCCGACCAATCCATCCTCCTCGAGGTCCCCGGCACCGACTTCTCCACCTTCGCACGCACCGACCACGACGGGCGCGCCCTCGTCATCGCCGACGACGGGCTCCCCTCGCGCGGAGACTGGACCCTCGAAGCCACCTTCCTCGGCACCGACCACCTCGAACGCTCCACCACCACGACGCCCATCGAAGCCATCCACGAACGCATCGAAACCCCCGCGCGCATCCAAACCGAACGAGGCGACACCGCCACGGTCGAAGGCCGCGTCCTCCACGACGGCGCCCCCCGCACCCTCGCCATCACCGCTCAACTCTTCAACGAAACCCACGACGCCACCACCGACGAAGACGGCCGCTTCACCCTCCCGCTGCCCATCCCCGCCGACGCCCCGCTCGGGAACCACACCCTCACGCTGCACACCGACGCCACCCGCGCCCAACGCACCCTCCTCGTGACCGTGCAAGCCCCCACCGTCCTCCACGCGCAAGCGCCCAGCCCGCTCCCCCGCAACGGGACCCTCCCCCTGACCCTCGAAGCGACCACACCCGACGACGAGCCCGCCCCCCGGCTTCCCCTCCACGCCCGATCCCCCCACATGGAGCCCCAGACCGCCACCACAGACAAGACCGGGCACGCCACGCTCGCCATCCCCCTCGACGCCACAGAGATCCCGCTCACCCTCCACACGCCCGGCACCGACACGCACGGACCCAACACGACCAACCTCACCCTCGACACGCACCCCCTCGACACCGACGGCGCCCTCACCGCCGTCCAAGGAACCCCCCACAACACCACCCTCACCCTCACCGCCGGCGCCCCGCTCCCCCACGAACCCGTCCGCCTCGACGGGCCCGGCCTCAACGCCAACACCCGCACCGACGCCAACGGGACCGCCACCTTCCACCTCAAAGCCCCCCCCGGCATCGCCCCCGGCGGGCACCAAGCCACCCTCCACCTGCCCCGCTACGACGCCAGCACGACGGTCCCCCTGACCATCCTCAAAGCCCCCTCCCTGGACGTCACCATCCTCGAACCCGGCACCGACGGCGCCCCCATCCGCCTCAAAGCCAGCGTCCACGACGACGAAGCCCCCCTCGGCCAAGTCCCCGTCCGAGCCGAAGCCACCGGAGCCTTCCAGGGGACCGCCACCGCCCTCACCGACCCCACCGGGCACGCCACGCTCACCCTCGACCGGCCCTCCAACGCCCAAGGCGACGCCACCATCACGATCCGCGCCGAACGCACCGCGGACACGGCCACCACGACCGCCGAAACCACCGTCCCCGTCACCCCCTCACCCTTCCCCTGGTGGACCCTGCTCGGCGGCCTGCCCCTCGCCGGCGCCGCCTGGGCCCTCCACCGGCGCCGAGCCTCCACCCCCACCAAGCCGGCCGATCCCGACGCCGGCCCCCAGCTACGCATGCAACTTGACCCCCAGGAAGATGCCTGGCCCCCCGTCTGGCACCCCGAGGAACCCGTCACGCTCGAGATCGGCCTCCGGGACGAGAACGGCACCCCCCTCCCCGACCGGACCCTCACCCTGCAAGGCCCCAAAGGCACCAAAACCGTGACGACCAGCGCCCACGGCACCTCCCGGATCCGACTCCCCCCCCACAGACAAGGCACCTACTCCTACACGGTCCGCCACGATGGCCACAAGCCGGTCGAGACCCTGCTCGAGCTCCGCGTCGTCGACTACGAAGAAGAGATCGACCGAGAGTACGTGGACCTCCACCAGCAAGCCGTGCAAGCCGGCCTCGCCGACGCATCCATGACGCCTGGCGAGCTAGCCCGGTCCCTGCCCGCCGAAGACCCCGCGCGCACCGTGGCGCGGATCTTCCAACGAAGCAACTACTCCCCCCGCGGCGTCACGCGAGACGACTACGAGCGATTCATGAAGGCCAAGGAGGCTTGCCGCGTCGATGGCACGCCGGCCTTTTGACCCCGATCTGCGCCGGGCGCTCCTGATGCGCGCCGCCGTCGGGACGCTCCTGGTCGCAGCGTTCTTCCTGCTCCGGGACGCGCTGGCTCCGCGCAGCCTGGTCGCGGCCCGCTTTGGCCTGGGCGTGGCCTTGTTCGCGGTGCTCGTGGACGCCGGGCGGCGCCTTGTGGGCGTGGGGGACCCCGTCGAGGGACGGATCTCGCCGCACGAGCATCGGGCCGACCCGTTGGTGGATGAGCGGTACGAGCGCGTGCATGAGCCGGTGACGCGATACGTCGAAGAGGGGGTGTGGACGCGCTCGTACGAGACCGTGCTCGAGCAGGCCTTCGAGGCGCGCGAGGTGCCCGAGTCGGCCCGGCAGGGGGCCTTGGACCGGGCGCGGGAGGCGGCGGGTTTGCGGCGTCCGGGGGGGGAGCCGGTGGTGGGGTCGATGGTGGCGGGGTTGATCGTGACGTTGGGGAGCGGGTGGCTGGTGGGGACGGTTCTGGATGCGCTGGGGCTTCCGTTGTTCGGGCCGGTGGTGTTGATGCTGGGGATGTGGTTGGGGCTGGTTCAGTTGCGCGATCATGATGCGGGGGCTCGGTGGCTGGGGTTGGTCGTGGGGGTGGCGGGGGCGGCCGTGGTCGTGGTGGGTGCTCTCCAGATGGCGACGCGGTTCGCGGGCCCGTGGTGGGGGTTGGCGGGGTTCGGCGTCGTGATGGGGGGGGCAAGCGTGGCGTTGGCGGTGAAGCGGGATGCGGACCCGGCGCCGTGGGAGCGGGTCCGGCGTGAGCTGGTGACGCGGTTGGATCGGTTGCGGGGGGCTTTTCTGCCGTTGCTGGTTCTGGGGGGCGTGCTGTTCCCGTTCCATGGGTTCTTGGAGGACGTGCTCGCGGGGTTGTCTGTCCCGTTCGCGACGCCGTTCAGGTTGGTCACGATCGGGTACGTGACGTTGGTGGCGTACGTGGTCGTGGAGGCGTTGAGCACGTGGTACGGTCTACACCGGGGCCGGCGCAGGGCCCGTGAGCAGTACGAGAGGAGGGTCCAGGCGAACGGGGCCCTGTTGGATCTGTTGGATGCGAACCGGGGAGGGGACGCGTCGTGAACAAGATCGCGAGGAAGTGCAACGAGGTCAAGCGGGCGGTCAGCGAGGTGTTCGTGGGTCACGAGGACGTGGTGGAGAAGCTGTTGGCTGCGGCCATGGCGAACGGGCACGTGCTCTTCGAGGACTACCCGGGCTTGGGCAAGACGCTGTTGGTGAAGGTGTTCGCGCGCGCGGTCGGGAGCGAGTTCAGCCGCATCCAGTTCACGCCGGACATCCTGCCCGCGGACATCGTGGGCACGAACGTGTACAACCCCAAGACGGGCGAGTTCCGGTTGAACCTGGGCCCCGTGTTCACGAACGTGCTATTGGCGGACGAGATCAACCGGGCGCCCCCCAAGACGCAAAGCGCCCTGCTCGAGGCCATGGAGGAACGCCAGGTCACGCTCGAGGGGCAGACCAAACGCATCCCATCGCCCTTCTTCGTGCTCGCCACGCAGAACCCCATCGAGCAGGAGGGAACCTACCCCTTGCCGGAGGCGCAGATGGACCGGTTCCTGGTGCGGTTGAGCATGGGGTACCCCGAGTCCCTGGACCACGAGCGAGAGATCATGCAACGACGCCTCGCGTGGAACAAGAACGACCCCTCCGGGGACGTGGACCCCGTCATGTCCCGCGAGGCCTTCAAGAAGCTCCAAGGCCTCGTCGAGCGCCGCGTGTTCGTGCACGAGGCCATCCTGGACTACATCGGCACCGTCGTCCGAACCGCGCGAGGCCACGACGCCGTCGAGGTCGGACCCAGCCCCCGCGGGGATCTGGCCCTCTTGCGCGTGGGCCGCGCGTTGGCCCTGATCCGAGGCCGCGACTACGTCACCCCCGACGACGTCAAGGACCTCGCCGAGGACACCCTCGCCCACCGCATCATCCTCGACATGGACCACGTGCTCGAAGGGCGAAACGCCGCGGACGTGATCCAGGACGCGCTCGATACGACGCAACCGCCCACCGCGTACGCCCGGACCGATGCTTGACCCCTCCACCCGCTCGCACGGGATGCTCACCCGGCCCGGGCACGCGCTCGTGCTCACCGCGCTTGCCCTTCTCACCATGGGCCTGGCAAGCGCGAACCCGCTCCTTCTGGGCCTCGCCGCGATCCCCCTGACCGCGCTCGTGCTCGCCCTCACCGAGACCGTGCCCCGCGTCCACCAAGCCCGCCTAGAAGCCCCCGCGCGAGCCCGCGCCGGGGACACCGTCGAGATCACCGCCCGCGTCCACACGCAAGGCCCCACCGGGCTCCTCGCGGTGCACCTCGAGCTCCCGGAAGCGTTCGACCTCGTGGACGGGGACAACCGGGCCCTCGTCGAAGCGCGCCCCGACGAGCCCGTGGAGATCTCCTTGAAAGCCCGCGTCACGCGACGCGGCCGCTTCACGGTGGGCCCCCTCGCGGCCGCGCCCGTTCACGCCTCCGGGCTGCGCTCGTCCCCCATGACCGTCCACGCAGACGGGACGCGCCTGGAGGTGAACCCGGGCGTGATTCCCCTTCGCCGGTTGCGCTCGCTCCGCGGCACCGCCTCCACGCTGGCCCCGGAAGGGGACAAGGCCCGCGCCGGGCTGAAGACCACGGACTTCCGCGAGCTACGCGAGTACCGCTACGGGGACCCCCCCCGGTCCGTGAACTGGAAAGCCACCGCCCGGCTGGGCCCCGCCACGGAGACACCCCTCGTGAACGAGTACGAGGTGGAAGGCCGCAAAGCGGTGTGGTTCATGCTGGACGCAGGCCGACACATGGCCGTGGGCACCACCGTCGAGAACGGGTTCGAGATGGGCGTCACGGCCACCAGCGGGCTGGCGCTCTCCTACATCGACCGCGGGTACAAGGTCGGCTTCTACGCGTACAACGCGGACCACGAAGACCTCCTTTTCCCGGACGTGGGCGCCTCCCAGTACGAGAAGCTCCAGCGCAGACTGGCCAAGCTCTCCCCCGGGGACGCCCAGGAGGGCCCCCTTCGAGCCGTGATGGCCTGCCGCCCCTGGCTTCTCGAGGTCGCCCCCATGGTCGTGTTCGTCACGCGCACCGAGATCGACACGCGCCAGCTCGAGAAGGCGCTTCGCAAGATCCGCAGCCTCGACCCGGACAACAAGCGCCCCCTCGTCGTGCTCGAGCCCCAACCCTACCCCCTTGTCCCCGGCGGCCCTGCCGAAGAGCACACCTCCCGCCTGCTCGAGCACCTGGCCCAGCCCCGCCACGAACGCCTGCGCGAGCTGGGAGCCACCGTGATCGGTTGGAACCCCCAGCGCGCCCCCCTGGAACGCTTGCTCTTCGAACGGGTGAACCGCCATGCCTGACGACGACCCCGGCCCCGGGACCGCGCCCGCCAGGACCGGGGCCTGGCGCAGGGGGTTGCTCGCGGGAGCCTACGCGAGCCTTTCGATGGGCCTGGGCCGGTCCCTGGCCGCGGACCATGCCTGGGTCGCGAGCACGATGCAACAGACCGGGCAAGCGCTCCCGGCGCGGCTCGTGGACACCGTCGGGGACCCCATCGTGGCCTCGCTGTGGGCGATGGGGCTTTTGCTGTTCGCGCTGGCGCTGGGAAGCTTCGTGGTGTCCCGGGAATCGGGCGGCGCCTTCGCGATGCTGGTGGTCTCCACGGTCGCCTGGTTCGCGTTCCCGTACGCCGAGGTCCCCTGGGCGGCGCTTTTGACGGGCGGGCGGGCTGATCCTGTGGCGGCCCCGTTGAGCGTTTGGGTGTGGGGCGGGTTGCTGGTGGCGGTCGCGACGGTCGAGGTGGTGGCCAGCGGGCGCCAGCACTTGTCCTCGACGCTCAAGGAGGCGGGGGTGCGGGTGGGTCCGGGCTCGGCGGTGGCCTCGCGCTCGCGGTCCGTGTTCGTCGTGCTCGTGACGGCCAGCGTGTCGGTGGGGGGCGCGATGACGGTCTTGTACGGGTTGTTGCGCGGGGCGGCGTGGGTTCAGCTTCCGGTGCCGGATCTGTTGTGGGTGCCGGTCGCGTTGGGGGTGTTGTTGGCGCTTTCGTTGTGGGTGGCGATGCGGCGCCCGGGCCGCGCGTAGGCGTGGGGATGCGTCGAGAGACGCGTGGTTTTTCAGGGGTCGGTTTCGTGGGGGGTTCGTGGATTCGCCGGTCGTCTCTGCGGACGCGTTGACGAAGTCGTACGGGAACGTGGACGCGCTTCGGGGTGTCTCGTTCGAGATCCCAAGCGGCGCGTGGGGCCTTTTGGGCCCGAACGGGGCGGGGAAGACGACGCTTCTTCGCATCCTTCTTGGGTTGACGGCGCCCACGCGGGGGTCGGTCTCGGTGCTGGGACGCGACCCGGGCCGGGAGGCGGCCCGGATCCGGGAGGCGGTGGGGTTCGTCCCAGAGGGGGATGCGTTCGCGCCGGGGCTCTCGGGCGTGGAGCTTGTCGCGTACGCGGCTCGGCTGAACGGGTTGCCGGTGGAGGATGCCAAGCAGCGGGCGCACGCCGTGTTGAACTTCGTGGGGCTGGACGAGGAGCGCTACCGGGGCGTTTCCGGGTACTCGCAGGGGATGCGGCAGCGGGCCAAGCTGGCGCAGGCGCTCGTGCACGACCCGGGCGTGTTGTTCTTGGATGAGCCGACGAACGGGTTGGACCCGGAGGGGCGCGAGGAGATGCTGGGCCTGATCGATCGGTTGGCATCGCTCCAGGGCATAAGCGTGGTCCTGGCAAGCCACGTGCTGCCGGAGGTCGAGGCCGTGTGCGAGGGCGCGCTCGTGCTGGATCAGGGCCGCGTGGTGGAGAACGAGCGCTTGGAGGTGCTCAAGGCGCGACGAAGCGGCGTGTACCGGGTGCGGGTGAGGGGCAGCGTCGAGGGGTTCGAAGAGGCGCTTGAGGGGTTGGGTGCAAGCGCGGAGCAGACCCCCGAGGGGCCGTTGTTGGTGTCGGCGGGCCAGGCTCGCACCGTGCTCGAGGCGGCGGAGCAGTCGGGGGTGCAGGTTCGCCAGCTGGAGCCGGCTCGGGCGAGCTTGGAGGATGCGCTCGTGACGACGCTCGAGGAGGGAGCCGCGTGAGCCCCGTGTACGAGCAGGCCTACGAGCCCTGGGAGGGCGACCGGGAGCCGGCATGGCGCCGCGCGGGCGCCATCGTGGAGGAGGGCCTTTCCCGGGGGGCCTCGTCCACGTGGGTGTGGGCCTTGTGGGCGGCCACGCTCGTGCACGTGGGCATCCGGGGCCTGATGCTGTACAACGCGGGGCAAGCGACCCCGATGCCGGGTCAGGGCCCGTCCTTGTTCACGGCGGGCTTCGTGGCCGACACGTTGGCCTACCAGGCCCGCTGGGTGCTGTTGATCCTGTTGGCGATCGTGGCCAGCGGCGCGCTCTCGCGGGACATCAACGCGGGCGCGTTCGCGTTCTACTTCAGCAAGCCCATCACGCGCACCGGGTACGCCATCGGGAAGGTGGCGCCCTCGTTCGTGCTGGGGCTGACCGTGACGGCCGTCCCCGCTCTCATCGTGTGGGTGCTGGGGTTGGCGTTCGTGCCCACCGATCTCTACCCAGACGGCCCGTACATGCTGGGCCTGCAGATCCTAGCCGCTAGCGTCATCGTGAGCTTGGCCGCCGCGCTCGTCGCGGTGGCCCTTTCGGGGCTTCTTCGCTCGACCGCGCTGGCGGCGGGCGCGTGGGTCGGGTTGGGGCTTTTGTCCGCGGCGGCCGCGGGCATCCTCGCCGAGGTCACGGACCGCGCGCGCCTGGAGATGCTGGACGTGCTCGGCGCGTTCAACCGGGTCCAGGAGCACGTGGTGGGAGCCACCGAGGCGGGATCGTTCACGGGGACCGCGTGGTTGGTCACGCTTGCCTGGGCCGCGGCGTCCGTGGGCGCGCTTGCGTACGTCCTCTGGACCCCGGAGGTGGCGGGCTGATGCCGGTGATCCAGGCGGACGCGTTGAGCAAGTGGTACGGGGACGTGATCGCCCTCAACGATGTCTCGCTGACCGTGCCGGAGGGCTTGACGGGGCTTCTTGGCCCCAACGGCGCGGGGAAGACGACGCTTCTTCACCTCGTCACGGGCCAGCTTCGACCCAGCAAGGGGTCCTTGACCGTGCTCGGACAGGAGCCCTGGAGGAACCCGGGGCTTCGCGAGCGCATCGGGTTCGTGCCCGAGACGCAAGCCCTGTGGGGATCGCTCTCGGGCAGAGAGCACGTGCAGCTGGCCGCGGAGCTTCACGGGGCCGTGGACGTGGACCGCGTGGACGCCGTGCTCGAGGAGGTCGCCCTTGACGCGGAGGACATCCAGCGCGAGGTGGCCGGCTACTCGCGGGGCATGCGCCAACGGCTCAAGCTGGCGATGGGCCTGGTCCACGAGCCGGAGCTTTTGCTCCTGGACGAGCCGTTCACGGGCCTGGACCCGGTCGGGCGCAGGAGCATGATGGAGCTTCTGAAACGCCTTCCGTCCTCGGGGACGGACGTCGTGTTCTCCAGCCACGTGCTGCACGAGGTCGAGACCCTGACCCGCACCATCCTCGTCCTCGTGAACGGGCACGTGGTCGCCCAAGGGGACGTGCACGAGATCCGGTCCCTGATGGACCGCCACCCGCACCAGGTGCGCTTGCTCGTGGACGACCCGCGCCGCTTGGCCGGGTCCTTGATCGCGCGCGAGGACGTGGTGCGCGTGCGCGTGGACGACGAGGCCGGGGAGGTCGTCGCGGAGACGCGGGACCCGGACCGGTTCTACACGCACGTGCAAACCCTCCTCCTGGAGGACGGGTACACCGTGGAGGCCCTCACCAGCCCCGACGACAACCTGCAGGCCGTCTTCGAGTACCTCACCCAGGGCTCAGGGGGGTCCTGACCGTGGCGCGCTTTGCAGCCTTGACCCGGCACAGCCTCAAGACGAGCCTCTCCGGGCGACGCGCGGCGGGCCTGCTCCTGGCAGCGCTCGTCCCGCTGGCCCTGGCGGCCGCCGCCGCGCGATGGGGCCAGGACCCCGCCATCTACGAGGAGGTCACCGTCTCCGTGGGCGTGGCCCTCGTGGTCCCCCTGATCGCGCTCGTGGCCAGCGTGGGCGCCCTGCGCGACGACGTGCATTCGGGCGCCATCGTGCACCTTGTCACGCGCCCCGTGAGGCGAGAGGCGGTCCTGGCGGCCCGCGTGCTGGCCGCGTGGGTCATCACGCTGGGGGCCTCGCTCGTGGCCCTCTCGCTGCCGCTTGTCCTCTTCGGGAGCCAGGGCGTGGACGCGTGGTGGGTGGGCGTGCAAGCCACCGTGCCCGCCAGCGCGGCCTACGCGAGCCTTTTCACCCTCTTGGGCGTGATCGTGGACCGCGCCGCGCTCGTGGGCCTCGTCTACCTGGTCGCCTGGGAGGTCGTGGTGGCCACGTCCGCGTTCTTCTTCCGGTACGCGACCGTCGCGTACTGGGTGCGCTCGCTCGTGGCCCAACGGGGGACCCTGGATGCCGCGTTCGAGGCGGGCCTCGTCTCGGGCGACCCCGCCAGCCTGACCAACAGCCTGATCGTCCTGGCGGGCATCGTGCTCGTGGCGGTGGCCGCGGGAGCGGCGTGGTTCGCCCGCCTGGAGTTCCGGGGGCCCGAACCGGAGGCCTAAGCCCCCCGCGGAAGGAAGCCTTAAACAGGGCGTGGGGGTTCGAGGCGTGCCCATGTTCGAGACGGTCCTCATCGCGAACCGGGGAGAGATCGCGCGCCGCGTGCAACGGGCCTGCAGAGAGATGGGGACCCGGACCGTGGCCGTGTACTCGGACGCGGACGCCCAGGCGCGCTTCGTCGAGGAAGCCGACCAGGCCCTCCGGTTGGGCCCCTCGCCCCCCTCGAGATCCTACCTGGACCAGGACGCGATCCTGGAAGCGGCCGAGGTCTCCGGCGCGGACGCGATCCACCCGGGGTACGGGTTCCTCAGCGAGAACCCCGACTTCGCCGAGAGCGTGCAACAGGCCGGCTTCACGTGGGTGGGACCCAGCCCCGACTCGATGCGACGGTTGGGGGACAAGGTCATCGCGCGCGAGATGGCCCTCGACGTGGACGTGCCCGTGTCCCCCGGCAGCGACTCCGCGCTGGCCAGCGCGGACGAGGCCCGAAGCCTCGCGGACGAGGTCGGGTACCCCGTGATGCTCAAGGCCGCCGCTGGCGGGGGCGGGATGGGCATGCGCGTGGTCGAGGAGCCCGAGGGCATGCAGGAGGCCTTCGAGTCGGCCAGCCAGCAAGCCGAGAACGCGTTCGGGGACGGGTCCATGTTCCTGGAACGGTACGTCGAGGACCCGCGCCACGTGGAGGTGCAGATCCTGGGCGGCCCCGACGGGGAGGCGATCCACCTGTTCGAGCGCGAGTGCTCGATCCAGCGCCGGCACCAGAAGCTCGTCGAGGAGGCCCCC
>CAZOQA010000016.1:0-46284 GCA_964581775.1 uncultured Thermoplasmatales archaeon
CCTTCTGAGAGGAACTTCCGGACGGCCACGCTCCGGTCCAAGTTCTCCTCCTCCAGGTACTCCCCGAGCATCTCCTCGAGGTCGTCAGGAACGCGAGCCGACACTGTAGACATAGTAAACAGTGTGTTCATCTACCTTCTTAAGGTTTCTCCAGCTCAAGCTTCTTCTCCGCAGGCCTTGTCCATACAGAGCCCTCCACCCCACCAACGCCCAAGGGCGACGAGGCGAGGTCGTGGCTGACCAACACTCCCGCCAGCGGGCTGTGAGCTCACGTAGAGCAGCTGTCTGAAGGAAAACTCCCTGACTTCTAGACAGCATAACCTTATGGAGGAGACGCCTTACAAGTGATTCGAAGGCCATCTCTGGCAAGGACAAGCCGCTGGAGGAGCTCATCGACCAACTTCCCCCCGACCGAAGGGCCGAAGTGAAAGACTTCGCCCAGTTCCTCCTGGAACAAGAGAAGGGGAAAGAAGATCGTCGCCTCTCTCTTTCCTGGGCCGGGGCCCTCAGAGATCTCAAGGACGAGGTTACCTCCGAACAGTTAGAGGATGAGGCTCTCGATCTCTGGCGAGGGAAAGGAGGTTAGCGCCCGCGTGTGGCTCGTCGACACGAACATCTGGCTAGAAGTCCTACTTAAGCAAGATCGGTCCGACCAGGCTGAACGGTTCCTGTAAGGAGACCCCGGACCAGGACCTAGCCATCTCAGAATTTTCCCTCTCATCGATCGGCCTTATCCTAGTCCACAGAGGAGCCTCCCTCGCCTTCCAGGAGTTCGTCGACGACATCCTCATACAAGGGAACGTCCACCGCGCCATCGCCCCCTCTGAAGAAATGCCCGAGATTCCGAACCTCACGGAGAAATTCGGCCTAGACTTCGACGACGCCTATCAATACTGCGTAGCAAACAGGCTCGAGGTCCCCATCGTGAGCTTCGACGACGACTTCGACGAAGGAGACATCCAACGATTCACCCCCGAACAGGCCCTGGCAGAGGACGGGCCTCTATAGGCGTGAATGCGGCGCGAGATAGGGCGAGAAGAGCAGCACTCGTTACCCTCGGAGCGAGCAGCCGCAGAGCTGGTCTAAACCGACGTGCCTCCGCTGGGATCACCCCTTGGGGGGCTCAACCCTCGACGTAAGGCAGCTGCCACCTAAGCATTCGGGACCGCCCCACCTCTCGTCAAGATGCGCGGCGAGCTATGCTGGCACCTGGCTCGTGTCAACGTGCAAATCCAGCTGGCCAGGCTGGAGAAGCCCCCGCTCGGAAGCGTTCAGGAACTCGACGCTAATCGGTTCCCCATCCTCCCCGTAGCTGACCACGACCCCGCCATCATGCTCGACGGCATCCACGGGAGGTCCTTGGCCGAACCCGACGAACAGGATATCCGAGGCGGCATCGTAGCTTACCCGCACTTAATCACCTTTCCAGTACCGTTCGGTTTGACTAGTCCAGTACAGCGTCAAAACCCTTCGCTCTTCGGCCTCCTCCACGAAAACGACACGCAAGAGACCGTCTCCTCGGAGCTCCTGTGCCACACAAGACGCTCCACGGCCGGGAGCAACTTGAGGTGGATCTTTCACCAGCCGCTCAACCTCCTCTCTGGTGACCTCATGGGAGCGCGCCCATTGCTCAAGCCGCTCCTCCGCATGCCTTGTCCACGCAACTGAGACCACGGAACCGGCCCAGGGGCCACCTCAGATCGTTAACTCCTTCTCCAGGACGACCAACAGGCAACCTCACGCGTACTGGTTCCCTCCCCGGAATCATGCCAAATCGAGAACGCCTTCACGAGCCTCCCCGACCACGACGAAGCCACGCTCTCCTGCCCAATGGGCACACTGGCGCCTAGCGGTTCCCCCTTCCCCTTCACCGGTTCCCTCTTCACGGTAAATGCAACCAGCCCCAGCCAAGACTGACCCGAGCCCACCCCGCGTGGGCGATGAGGCGAGGTCTTGGTTGACCACGCACGCGACCAGCGGGAGCTACATCCCGTTCTAACTCTTCTGTCGGCTCTGGCCGCGCGCTCGTTGAAGGACAATCACGGGTTGGGGGAGACCTCGGAAGACCTCGCTTTGTCTTGGGTCTGCCTTCTCGGATGGACATGATCCTCTTGATGCAAAGGAAACAGAAGAAACGAATTAGGCTGTCTCGGGGTGATATTCTAGGAAATTATGGGGAACGCTAATAAAGGGCGATCAAGAGAGGAGATAGCGAGGAAGGGATGGGCTTCCCTCCTCCAGTGAGTTGCCTAAGGAGTATGACTGGCCGATTACCTGAGAAGATTCGGGAGGAAAACGAGTCAAAGGGGAGCGTGGAAGATCAGGTCAAGCTCTCTCACAGTCTCGATGAGGAACCCTCTCCTAGCCTCCCAAAGGTCCGAACATCGCACCGCAAAACGCGCGAGTCTCGGAAAAACACCTTCAACGCTCCTCTCTCCGGCTAACCTCCGGAACAACTCACGTACCAAAAGCCATGTATATCAAAAACTATCATATATTATCAGTTGGAGAGATGATGCCCAGCGCCTACAGTATCCCTCAGGTCTATGAAGACAACATCCGGGCCGTCGTCGAGGCGGGCTACTATTCGAACCGCTCGGAGGTGGTCCGCGACGCGCTCCGTATCCTGTTTGAAACGAAAGGCCACCTTCGACAGGCCGCCGCAATCCAACTCTACGAGGATGAAGAGGTGACCCTAAGCAAAGCTGCTGAACTCGCCGGTGTGAACGTCTTTGAGCTCAAGGAGATCCTGGCCGACCGAGGTATCCCGATCCGAACGCCGGGTGGACAAGCTGACGAACTGGACCAACATATGGATGACCTCCAAGAAACAAACTAGACGATGGTGCTGGTCGACACGAACATCCTCTCCACATTCGCCAAAATCGACGAAGTGGAGGGCCTCCAGGAGCTTCTCGGGCGAATGGAGGTCTCCCCGAACGTCCCTGAAGAAGCGAAGAAAGCCTCTCATCTACCCGACAGCTTCGGACGAGGGGAAAGAGATAGCCTTGCCATGTCCGAACAACGCGGCATCGCCTTGGCCACGAACGAACGGCGTATCATCAACTACTGCACGCGTCGAAGCATCCCATGCCTGTGGCTGGACGTGGTCCTCCGTGCCCTCTGGAAGAAAGAAATCCTCACCCGAGACGAAGTGGAGAACGTCATCAAGGAGATCGAGAAGAAAGACCGAATCGTCATCACCGGTAAGGAAGAGATCCTCCGAAGGTGATAACCCATACTCCCTCCACGGGCTAGAACCAGACGCTTCCTCCACTGAGGCAAAGGCGGCTGACATCGGCGACGTAGATCCGGGGCGGGGCCTACACGACGAGCGTCAGCCGAGATCCTTCTCGATCCCCGCCTCGCTCACCCATCGGATCTTCTCGCGCTCCAAGAGGGGCTTGGAACTCTCAGGCATCCATGCCAGCCATCTCCACAGATTCCAGAAACGAGAGGTCCCCTCCGAGAAGGCCTAAGAACCTTTCCACGCTTCCAACGCTCTAGCCCCTCGGTGAGCAACTTCCGGACGGCCACGCCCCGGTCCAAGTTCTCCGCCTCCAGGTATCCCCCCAGCATCTCCTCGAGATCATCGGGGATGCGAGCCGACCCCTGTAGGCATCCGTGCGAACGACGCGGGCTTATCGGGCGCACATCACGCGGACCAAACAACCAGTCATGCGAGGGAAAAAGGACCTCGTCAAAGACGCGTTAAAGCACCCACAAGAAGTCCGCCAGAGCAAGACCGACCCGAACGTCTACCTTTATTACCGACGCGAACCCGAGACTCCCTACCACGTGTGCGTCGTCGTCAAGCATTTGAACGGAGGAGGCTTCATCGTTACCACGTACAGAACCGACCGGATCCAAGAAGGAGAACGAAGATGGATGCCTTGAAGATTTTCCACGACCCGAACGGTCGCACCCTCACGATCTGGTTCGACGACCCCGAGAAGGAACACGCCAGCGAAGAAACGGGGGACGAGATCGTTATCATCAAAGACCAGAACGGGCACGTGATCGGGCTCGAATACCTCAACTACCAACCCACCACGGACCCCCTCCAAGTCGAACTCGTGGAGGCATAACCTACACGCTTATCCTAGGACTGGGCCTCCAAACGACCATGTGAAAAACCCTGAAGCAAGCGCCGACCGGCTCTCGTCCTAGCCTCGCTCGATAGGACCCGGGCTTGACCCCCTCGAAGATGATAGAATGGATCGGGAATCCCGGCTAGGCGTCGTCCTTGGCTTCTTCCCAGGCGGGGCCCGTGTTCCCGGAGGGTCTTTTTGGCCTGCTCCCGCAGGATCGGTCCGCGGTTGTCGTCATGCGTTCTGGCCGGAAAAAGCCCTCTGGGAGCTTTCGGCGCCCTTTTCTTGCTCCGGCTCCTCTCCCGCGTCCTCGGTCATCCCCATTACAATAGGCCTCCAAGCGATCAGAACATTGTCAACGCCGACACTTCCAAGTAAACAGTGTGTTCATCCTGCGTCGTAAGCTTTCTCCGGCGTCCCCATCCGGTCGAGAGAGGCGGTCTCCGTGACGCTAACACGCGCTTGGGGTTCTTGACCCAAGTGAATGATGATTCAGAGAATTTGGATTTAGAGAATCGAGGTTCAGGTCCTAACCGAGCCACTGCTCGGTCGTCCGTGGCGAGGCGAGAACGGATCCGTGATCTCTTCCGCATTCTTGGGAGGATGCGTTACGCCCTCAGAAGAACAGACGATGGGGATCTCCGTCCGCCCTAGCGGCCTTCAAGGTGCTAGCTTTTATGGTGCACGGCTGGGCTGTTCCATCCGTGCCAGGGGAGGTAGGGAGCCAGGCACACCTTCGAGCCCTACTCTTAGCCGTGGCCATCGTGCTGATCCTGATGGTCCCGGTCAGCACGGCCGTGCCCTACCTCCAGCAGGGCTTCGACGCCGCTCGGACCGGTGCGACAACTGATCCCGGGCCAGCCGTCCTGGAGGAGGCATTCACCATAGAGCTCAACGGGTCCAGCCAGAGCGGCGCGCCTCCCCTGGTCATCGGCGGATCGGTCTACGCCCTGGTCGGTGGTGAGGATCAGACCGAGCCCAGCGCCCTCTACCGCGTGGACCTGGCAACCGCCACGCCTCATCAGATCAGCAACCTGACCACGCGTTCCTCCTCGCTGGCCAGCGACGGCCAGCACCTGTTGGTCGCCGAGGGCGAGCAAGCGGCAGCCTACACCCTGGAGGGCGAGGGACCGATCTGGACCTGGGAGTACCCGGATGTCCTGAGCCAGGAGCCAGGCTTGGGCGAGAGCTACGTGTGCATCCCCGGGGCGGTCCACGAGGGGACCTACCACCTGGCCTGCACCCAGGGCCCGATCGATGATGCGGCCTCGTTCACCTTCGAGGGGGTGGGCGCGGACGACGCGTCCCCGGGGACCCGGACGTTCGTGGCCGCGTTGGACCCGGCCACCGGTGAGGAGCGTTGGGTGTGGACGGCTCCGGACCCGGGCGTGCCCGGCGGGCCGGGGGATCTTGATCCCGATCCGAGCAGTGCAGCCCGCTACCTCGCCGTCGCTGGTGGGACGGCGCTCCTGATGACCGGCGAGAGCCCCGCCAACAGCCAGGACGAACAAGCCCAAGCCCGGCTCTGGGCGGTTGACCGTGAGACCGGGGACGACCGCTGGCAGAAGGTATGGCAAGTGGAGATCGATCAGAGCGTCTCCCTGACCGGCGCCACAGGGGCGGACGCGAAGGCCGGGGCCCCCTCCATCCTGGCCACGAGCGAAGCGTCCTACGTCAACACCGGTGGCCACTTGGAAGCCCTGGACCCGACCACGGGGGCCACCATCTTCACGAAGAACCTTCCCCAGCGGGATGGTGCCTGGTCCGGCGTGGGGGGGTTCGATATGGCCCTGCGGGGTGAGGATCTCTTCCTGGCCTCCGTCGATCGGTTGCTCAAGCTGGACCTGGCGGTCAACACCTTCGACTGGGGGACCGAGCTCCCCAACGGTGATTGGAAGGGCTCGACGGGCTTGTTGGTCACCGAGGGGGCCGTGCTCGGTCACAACCTGGCCAGCGATACGGTCCGCCAGTACCGCGCGTTCTCGCCCGAGGACGGCGAGCTCGTCTGGCAACGCTCGGTGCCGCACAGCCAGGATACCCGTCATCGCATGGGCCACGCCGTTGGTGAGGGAGTGCTGGCCGTCCTCACCAACACGGGCCAGGCCGACGCCGACGGCCAGGGCCAGCTGACCGTCATCGGAACCACCCCGGCCAGCATCCAGCCCCGGGCCGAGGCCTCGGACCTGTACCCGGCGGTCGAGGCGCCGGTCCGGGTGGACCTCTCGGGCACCCAGCCCGGCGTGTTGGGCAACCAGACCGAGTTCTCGGTGGCCTGGGGGGACGGCCGGACCAGCCCCTGGCAGGCCTCCCCGGTCTTCGAGCATGCCTACGGGTCCCAAGGCGACCACACCGCGGTCTTCCGGGCCAGCAACGAGGCCGGGCAGACGGCGCGAACCGAGGTCACCTTCCACGTCGGCCAGGACCCGCCACCGGAGCCCAACCTGGTCGAGACCGCGTTCCAGCGCGAGAACCAGGATCTGACGTTCGGCCTCCTGGGCATCGCCGTCGCCTTGAGCGGTGGCGTGATCGCCGTGGCCCGCCGCCGACGCAAGCGCGGCCGCTTGGAGGAGGAGCTGGCCACCATCGAGAGGACCTACGAGGCCAACGAGGGCAAGCCCCGGGCGTGCGAGGCGGCCCTGGCCGAGCGACGCACCCACGTCCAAGGCTTGCTGCTCGACGGGAAGCTCGAGGAGGGGCAAGCCCAGATCCTGGAGGCCCGCATCGACGAGCTGAGCCGGCAGGTCCGTGTCGGGCTGCTTGACGAGCGGTTCCAGTTCCTCCCCCACGGCCTCGTGTTGGCATTGAGGGACATGCTCGACGACGGCATGATCACGGCGTGGGAGCGTGAGCACGTGATGTCGGCCCTGGAGGAGGACGAGACGTTGACCGACGAGCAGCGGGAGCGTGTCCGCGAGCTGGTCGACGGCTGGTTCTCACGCGACACGGCCACTGGTTGAGGGAGGGTCGCCGGGCCGTAGCGGGTGTAACTGGTTGTCGTACCGTACGAACGGTTTTCTGGTTGAACCTCGTGCCGGAGGGTAGGAGGCTTGACATGAAGACCCCTACACCGCCCGGGTTGGTGGTGGTCCTGGCGCTGAGCATGGCGCTGGTGCCCATCGCGGCCGGGCAAAGCACCCTCGTCGTGGACGACGATGGGGCCGAGTGCCCGGGCGCTGCGTACGCGAGCATCCAAGCTGCCGAGGACGCTGCTGCCCCGGGGGATACGATCCAGGTGTGCGATGGGACGTACGAGGAGCTGGTCCGGGTCCGCACCTTGAGTGTGACCCTTCAAGGCGAGGAGGGGAGCCTGTTGAGCGTGGACTCGGCCACGGCGGGCGGCAACAAGGGGGGCGCGCTCGTCGTCGCCGCGGACGGCGTGGTCGTGGAGGGGTTGGACGTGGAGCGCATCGTGGACGATGCGTCCGCGGCCGGTCTGGGTTTCACGAGCGCGGTGGAGGTCAGCTTCGATCGGAGCCAGGGGATCCCGCCGGGGCCCTCGAGCGTGGAGCTGCGCGAGATGAGCATCGCGTTGCTGGATGAGACGAACCAGGAGGGTCTGGGGAGCGCGTTGTACGTGAGCAACCAGGATGGCATGAACGGTTGGCGGGCGCCCGTCTCGTTGGAGGCGTCCGGCTTGAGCGTCACGAACGAGGCGTTGGTCCATCCGAGCGGGGCGGGGGGCGCCGCGTTGACGGTGCGCTCGGCGGGGGACCCGGTGGAGGCCTTCGTGGACAACAGCTCGTTCACGGATGGGCCCAGGGGCGTAAGCGTGGAGGGCGTGAACCCGACGCTGGAGATCCATCACAGCGAGATCGCGGGCAACGAGGAGGGCCTCGTCGAGGATGCGCTCGACGGCGAGGTGGATGCTCGGGAGAACTGGTGGGGCAGCCCGTTGGGGCCCTCGACCGGCGCGAACCCGTTCGCGGCGACCGGGTTGACGGGGGACAGCGTGGCCTCGAGCGCGGCCTACGATCCCTGGTGCTTGGAGCCGTCCTGCACCGTGACGAGCGGTCTCGTCTAGTCGGGAAGCGCTCGCGCGTTCGGATCCTTGGGGTGCGCGTGGGGAGCGGGGAGAAGGTCTCGATCTCCCCACCGGGACCGGGTCCAGGTTGCTCGACCGGGCTGATGGGGGATGGAGGACTGGTGGGGTGCGCCAGCGTTTATCTTGCTTGGGTGGGGAGGAACGGGTTGGGGGGTCGGTTGCCCCCCGTCCTCACCCCTTTTTCTCCCATCAGCCTCACCCCCGGAATGTCAATATAATTGCACCAGGCTTGAACCGGAGAAGTTTATGTCATCTGTGGCGCGTCATGTCCGCTATCACGTACGCCGGGATCCCAACCTCCACCTGGGCCGTACTCGAGATGTCATTAGCCATGCGAAACTGGCCCGGTGGCTCCAGCGGGAGAAGGGACTGACAGGTTCCGAGAACGCGATCATCGCCGCTCTGAGACGGATGGACATGGACGAGGAGGAGGACACCCTTCAGCGTCATGCGGTAGCGGATCAGGGAAAGGACGCCGCTTATATCCGCGTCCTTAGGAATGGACACTTCAACCAGAGCTAATCCCTCACGCACCGTTTTCTTCAGGAGTCACCCAGGATTTCTTCAGCCCGGTCCCGGTCTTGCGCTTCGAGGATTACAACCACTGAGTCGTCGTTCGGCAGGACAGGGAGTTCACCTAGCTCGTCGAGCAGCTGCGGAACCTCCTCGGGATGATCGCCGGCGGCCTGGAGCGCGACCAGATCCTCGACGAGTACCCAGAACTCACCGAGGATGACATCGCGGAGGCTCTCGACTACGCGGCCACCGTGATCGACGAAGACCGAGTCATCCCCCGTTCCTGAACCCGACACCGCCCGGCGCCCTCCCCCGAGCACTCGACCCTGACCTGGCTGCGCCTGACGACGCTTGGTCGTGACCCGGTGCGGAACCTCGACGAGGAGTGAGGGGACCCAAGAGAGAGGAACCCGCTTGCGTGACCTGGGACAAGGTATATTCCAAACGCGCTGCTTGGCCGCCCTATGGCCATCATGCGGCGGCTCGTGCTCTCCATGGACACGAGGGCCACCGTCGCCGTCCTCGCCATCGCCATCTCCGTCAGCTACAGCCTGGTCGCCGGATCCGCCGTCACAGGCCTAAGCGATGCGCAAGAGACCATGCCCGTGCTCGAGGACGCCTCCCTCGTCGCCGTGCACCCCGAGGAAGATTCCCTCGACCTGGACGATCTCCCCCGTCCCCCCGACCGCGCCCTCGCCACCCACGAACACGAGGCTTGGACCCTCTACGCCGTCCACTCCGGAGCCCCGCTCGAGATCGAGCACGACGAGGTTCTCGCCGGACCCGCCACCGGCCTCGAGGACGGACAACGCCTCGAGCTTCACGGAGACCCCTACACCGTCGTGACCCCCGGGGACGGGGTCTGGATCGCGCCCGGCGCGCTTCCCTCCTGGATCGGCGCGCCCCCCGAGACCCTCGAAGCGCTCGGAGCCGAAACGCCCCTCCCCGCGCACATCGTCGCCTACGAGGACGCCAACGACGCGCTCAAGCAGGACCTGCAGCAAGCCGGGCTCTCCGTGCACGAAGCCCCCTCCGGGTTCGGGTTCTACGAAGCAGGCAGCCAACAAGTCGTCTCCGCCGTGCACCTCACCGTCGTCGCCTCCGCCCTCGTCGTGGGCCTGATCACGGCCGGCTTCATCAACATGGAGCTGCGCGCGCGCCAACCCAGCTACGCCACGCTCCAGTCCATGGCCGGCCCCACCCTCGTCCAACGCACCGTCACCGCTCGCGGAGCCTTCCTGCTCACCACCGGGCACCTCGTCGGCACGGCCGCAACGATCGGCCTGCTGAGCCTGCTCAGCAACGTCGGCTCGCTCACCCTGGGCTTCTCCTGGACCTTCGCCCTCCTCGCACTCGCCGCCACGTTCGGCGGCGGCCTCCTGGGGCTTGCCTCCCCGGTCCTCAAGGCCCCCCAGCGCCTCACCGCGGACGAGCTTGCCGACCCCGCCGTGGACGAGGACCGCCCGCGAGCCCTCCGGTTCATCTTCACCTCCTGGTCCACCACCGTCCCCCTCGTCGCGTCCGCCATCGTTCTCGCCGCCAGCCTCGGCATGGTCTACGGCGTCGCCGACGTGCCCGAGCAACTCTTCGAAGGCGGGGACTCGCAGGTCGTCGCCGACACGAGCGTGAACCCCCTGCGCGGGGAGGTCCCCGCGTTCCTCGGCCACCACCTCGGCGACGTAGACGGGTACCAAGCCTCTAGCCCCGAGATCTTCGCCCCCACCCTCGTCGACGACGAACCCCTCATGGCCCGAGGCGTCTCCTGGGAGCACGTCGAACGCATCAACGACGCCACCATCCAGCAAGGACGAACCTTCCAATCCCCCAACGAGGCCGTGCTCGGACAACAAGCAGCCCGCACCCTCGACCGAACCATCGGCGACACCCTGCACCTCCCCTCCCCATACCACGCAGGCATCGCCCGCGTCACCATCGTCGGCACCGCCTCCCTCGACGGCCTCCTCAACGACGAGATCCTCCTCCCCCTCGAAACCGCCCGCAGCCTCACCGGCCTCCCCCCCGACGCCGTCAACATGATCCGCTACGAAACCACCCCCAACCAAGAACCCCGCACCCTCCCCACCGGCATCGAAGTCACCGGCCTCACCCTGGACCCCCCCAACCCCGTCCCCCACGAGCAAGCCACCGTCCACCTCGACCTGGCCAACTTCGCGCCCGGAACCGACACCCGCCAGCTCACCCTCCAAGCCAACGGGCAACACGCCGCCTCCGACTGGGTCCGCCTGCCCGGCCACGCCACCGAAACCACCACGCTCGCCTTCCGCGCGCCCCCGCAACAAAGCCTCACGCTCACCGTCAACCCCCAGCTCGACGCCCGCACCGAAGACCCCGGCTACCGCCTAGACGCCCCAGACGTCGCCTCCATCAACAAGACCCTCACCGTCACCGTCACCACGCCCGAGGGCGACCCCGCACCAGCCGTGAACGTCACCCTCGACGACGCCACCGCCCGCACAGACGACCAAGGCCACGCCACGCTCACGCCACGCACGCTCGGCAACCGATCCCTCATCGCCCAAGGCGAACAGGGCCGAGCAGGCGCCTCCATCCAGGTCGTCGACCCCGCCGACCTCCACCGCCCCCGCCTCGTCATCCACACCGTCTCCGGCCCCACCAACGTGGAACCCGGCACCTGGAACGGCATCGTCGACGTCGAGAACGCCGGAGGCGCCCCCTTCCAAGGACCCCTGCCCCTGCGCGTCAACGACGAACAACGCCACCTCAACACCACGCACCTCGCGCCCGGAGACCGCGACCACATCACCATCACCCTCGACCTCGACGAAGGCTCCCACCGCATCGGACCCCACCACGCAAGCCTGACCGTCCAAGCCCAACAAGCCCCCCCGCAACCACCCGGCGACGGCCAAGACCCCGACGAGCCCCCGCCCCCCGAGCAAGGGACCTTCGAGGCCCTCCTCGAACAACGACGCGAAGAGACCCAACAAACCAGCACGCAAGACGCCGACCCCACCCAAAGCTTCCTCGAGGACACCTTCGAGAACATCGGAGCCGCCCTCAACCTCATCACCCTCATCACGATCCTCCACGCCGGCCTGATCACGTTCGTGGCCGTCTACCGCGAGATCGAAGAACGCGCCAACCGCCTCGGAACCGTCACCGCGATTGGATCCAGCCGCACCACGCTGCGCCGCATCGTCGCACGCGAATACGCGACGGTCGGAACCGCCGCCGCCGTGCCCGGCGTGCTCCTTGGCCTAGGCGGCATGTGGCTTCTTGGCCAAGCCGGCATGCTGAACGGGTTCGGGCACACGCTCTCCCCCCGGCTCGGGCTCGCCTTCGCGCTGGCCCTGATCCTCGCCGCCGTGGCCACGACGCTCCTCGCCGCCATGCTCACCATCGAACACCTCCAAAACCGAAGCTCCAGACACCTCATGATCCAGGGTCCCTCCAGGACCCGCCGACCCGGCTTATCCGCGTTCGTGGGGGAACCACCCTGACCCTGCCGATCCCCCAGAGCCCCCGCTGGCGCGGCGCGCTCGCAGCGATCACGCTTTCAGGAGCAGCCCTTGCCTGGTGGGGACCTGCGGGGATCCTGGAAAGCCTCCTCGTCGGCGCCCTGATCCTCGCGGCCGCGCTCGTCAGCCTCCACCTCCTGGAGGGCCCCCTCACGGCCCTCATGGCCGCCCTCACCATGGCGATCTGGAGACCGGTGCACGCCTTACCCCCCGAGGGCCTCGCCGTAGCGCTTCTGCTCAGCGTTGTCCTCGTCGCCAGGACCGAGCACCCCTGGGCGCCCCTGGCCATAGCCTCCGTGGGGGGCCTGCTCGTGACGGGGGTCGCGACCGGGGATCCCCTCGTGAGCGTGCTGGCCGCCGTGGCTGGAGGGCTCCTGGCCCGGCTGCGGCCCGCCTCCCCGACCCGGACCCAGCTCCACCGGATCCGCTCTTTCGGGCTCGTTGCCCCGGGCGCCGTGCTGGGCATCGCGCTGACCTACAACGTGGTCACGGCCGAGCTTGGCTCGGGGGACCCGTTCGAGGCTCTCGGGTTTGGTCTGGGGCTTTTCGGCCTGGTCTGGATGGGGGCCCTGGGCCTTTGGGGTCTCGAGACGCTGATGTCGTCGCGCGTCCCCGAGCAACAAGGAGCCTGGGCCGCAGGATGCATCGTCCTGGCTGGCCTGATCGGGTCGACAGCCTCCTCGTCGCCCTCGGGTCTCCTGATGACGTGCCTGCTCGCCGCGGTCCCCGCGGTCACCCTGGCGGCGGTCGCTTCGAACCGGGCTTCGGTCGGGCACGAGCTTCCCCCCTTTCTCCTGCTCGCCCTCCCCCCAGGTTTGGTCGTGCTCCAATGGAGCCTTCTCTAAGGGGGCTGGGCACCCAGACGCTTAAGTAGGACGTGGCATCTGGACGAATGGACGAGGGGAACATGTCAGGTTCCAAACCGCTGTTCAAGCTCTTCACCTTCTTCGGGGTACTCGCTCTTGTGGGCGTCCTTCTCTTCGGCCTGTTCCAGCAGGCCGGAGGTATCGAGGGGACCCTCGAGGGTCCGGCGGAGGCAGAGGGCGTCACGACTTACTACGCGACGTTCGAGATCGATGCAGGCGAACGCATCCCCATCGAGAACGTCCGCGCCGTCATCGAGGAAGAGACCAACGACCAGGCGAACAAGGAGGCCCCCCGGTACGTCTCCGACGTTTGGTGCCCCATGCAGGTCAACGCGGGCTGCGAAGGCGCCGAACTGAACCTGCTCGCAGGCACGCCCGATGTCATCACGCGCATCGAGAGCGTCGGCGCCTTCTCGACGGGCCTGGAAGCGACGGCCGACGGGTACGAGATCCCGACGGACCACGAGCTACCCGAGTCCCAATACTTCACGCGCGGAGACCGGACAGCGACCACCACCGGGTACGGGTACGACACTCACTCCCCGCTCTTCGACGCGGAAGGAAGCGGATACGGATACGGGTACAACATCGGGACCCAGGAAGAGGTCGAGTTCGGCGAAGGTTACGGGTACGGGTACGACAACGGCAAGGTCAACCTCATCTTCGAGATCGACGTGGTCGGGGACCGGCTCGACACCGGAGAGATCCATTACCTCACGGTCATCGCTGAAACCGAATCCGAGATCATCGGCGAGACGGAAACCTCTTCGAGCGGGCAGGTCGATGTGAGCCTCGTCCTGGACGAGTCCGGGAGCATGGGTGGCCAGCCGATCGATGCCGCCAAGGTGAACGCGACCAACCTCGTGGACCGGCTCGGGGGCTCCGACCAATCGGGCCTCGTCTCCTTCGACAGCTCCGCCGTCCTACGACAGTCGCTAACGTTCAACCACGAGGACACGAAGAGCGCGATCGAGGCGTTGACGTCCGGGGGCGGAACCGACATCGACGACGGGATCACTGCGAGCCACCAGGACTTCCTCAACAACGGTCGAGAGGACGCCAAACACATGATGATCCTCCTCTCAGACGGGGTATCCGACAAGTCCCGCGCGGTCAACGCGGCTGACTTAGCCAAGGGAGACGACATCGAGATCTTCTCGATCGCGTTCGGCTCGGGAGCCGATGAGGAGGTGCTTGAGAACGTCTCCAGCGAGCCGAAGGACGAGCACTTCTTCGTCGCGGGCGACGATGACCTGGACATCGCGTTCGACCAGATCGTCGAGACCATCGTGACGTTCAAGACGCAAGAGAACGAGTTCTCGACGCCCTACATCCAGTTCACGCCCCAAGCCAGCAGCGGCGGGGGCGGTGGAGGAGGCGGGAATCCGCCCACGGGTCAAACGATCAACGCCGAGAACAACGAGCGGTTCGACGGTCAACAAGGCTCCCAGGTCACCGTCACGGAAGGCCTGCCCGAAGGCACCGACTCGGTCACGGTCACGATGAGCGACCAGTGTACCGGGTGCAGCGTGCAGGTCACCATGAGCGACAGCCCGCCCTCCGGCACCGCGGGCGCTCCCGAGGGGGCCAACATCCTCAGCTACCTCTCCGCAGACGTCGTCGGCCCCGACGGAGAACCCGTGGAAGGCATCGTCGCGGATGCCACCATCGAGTTCGAACAGCCCGAAGGCACCGACGAGAACGAGGTCGTGCTCCTGCACGACACCGGTGACTGGGAGTACACGGACACATCCTGCAGCGGAGGCACCTGCACCTCCAACGTGGGCAGCTTCTCCGTGTTCGCCATCGCCGTGCACCAATCCCCGCCCACGATCAGCGACGAAAGCCCCACGGGCACTATCGAGCAGGTTCGGCCCGTCATCGAAGCCTCCTTCTTCGACGACCGAGGCATCGACACGGGCTCCATCGAGCTGACCCTCAACGGGGAAGAGCGCGACGAGACCACGGGCGAGCTGGACGTGACCGAAGACGGGTTCACGTACGTCCACAACGACGATCTGCCGCCCGGGGAGAACACGGTCGAGGTCAGCATCGAAAGCCTCTCCGGCCATGCAACCAGCTCAGACTGGACGTTCGATGTCCAACCCACCGTCTGCCCCGAGGGCCCCTCGATCCTGCAAGTGACGCCCTCCGACGGTGCCAGCGACGTGGACGTGAACGAGACCATCGAGGCGACCCTCGAAGAGGGCACCTGCGTGATCGAGACCGTGACGGTGCTCGTCAACGGGGACGAGGTCGACGCAACGTACGACGATGGCGTCGTGCGCGCGGAGCTGCCCGAATCGGTCCCCGAGGGCACGACCGTGGACATCGAGGTCACGGTCCAAGACACCGCCGAGAACACGGCCACCCGCTCCTGGACGTACGACCTCCAGGGCGACCCGCCCGCGACGGCCGGCCCCGGCGGTGCGCCCGAGCTTTCGGCCTGGGCATGGATGACGATCGGGCTCGTCGCCATCGGAGCCGTGGCAGGCCTCTGGTGGTACCAGCGCCAAGAGCCCTGACCGCGCCCGCCCGTGGACCCCCCGGGGGCTGGGTTCCTCCCAGTCCCCTCTCTTCCACCCTCCAGCCGCGCTTCGAGCCAGCGGTGGACCCTTAAGGGGCGAACACGGTCCCCCGCCATGCCTGGGGAGGCACTAGCGGGAGACTCGCTTCCCTCCGAACAAGCAGCGAGCATGGGCCCCGTGGCCAGGTGGGTGATCCACCACGACGACAGCATGCTGTTCATCGCCTCGTACGTGACCCTCGCGGTCGTGCTGGCGCTCTTCAGCCTCTTCTGGCTGTTCGTCGTCGTCATGATCCACTTCGGGTTCGAATGGTTCAAACAATCCCGCTTGCACGAGTCCCCCAGACGGATGATCGGCGAGGTCCTCTGGGAGCTCAAGCTGGACGTCGGCTTGATCACGTTCGCGCTGGCCCTGACCCTGTACCTGCCCTACGCCCTGGGCATGCTGGGCCTGGGCGCGGCAAGCCGCGCAGCCGTCGGCGCGCAAGCCGCCGCACGCTCCGGCACGCGCATCGCGGCCGTCCAACGGACCCTCCGCGCCATCCTGCTCTCCCTGGACGACGCGTTCCTCGTGATGGGCGGCATCGTGGCCAGCAAAGAGACCGACCCCGAGCCTCAGGAAGAGGCCTCGGGCCCGATCGCTCGAAGCCTCCTTCGGGACTCCGAACAGAAAAGCTGGGCGTGGCCCTGGTCCTGGGGCGACTGGGGAACCCTGGCCTTCTCGCTAGGGTCCCTTCTGATGATCCTCCTGGCCCCCGTCCTGACCGGGGAGACCCCCGGATCCACACTCTCGATCCTCCTCGACGAGATGCACCCCCTGCCCTGAGGCATCACGACGGGAGGCCCGCGTCTTCCGACGGGAGGGCCCAGCGAGAAGGTTTTACGTGAAAGGCGACCTCGCGTGGCGTGTGCGACCCATCGTCGTCGACGACGTGACGAAAACCTACGACCGCATCCGGAACGTGCTCGACGGGGTCTCCCTGCACGTCGACGCGGGGGAGGTCGTCCTCGTCATGGGCCGCTCCGGAAGCGGCAAAACGACGCTTCTCAACATCGTCTCAGGCCTCGAACCCCCCACAACGGGCCGCGTCGTCGTCTCCGGGACCGACCTCTCTTCTCTCGACGAACAAACGCGCACCCGCACGCGCCTGGAAGGCATCGGCGTCGTCTTCCAACGCTTCCACCTCATCCCCGAGCTCACCGTGGAAGAGAACGTGCAACTGCCCATGAAGCTCGCCGACCGCGAAGACGCCCCCACGCGATCCCGCGAGCTTCTCTCCTTCTTCGGCATCGGAGACCAAGTCGAGGCCTTCCCCTCCACGCTCTCCGGAGGAGAAACCCAACGCGCGGCCATCGCGCGCGCCCTTGCCAACGAACCCGACGTCGTGCTCGCCGACGAACCCACCGCGAACCTCGACGAAGACAACGCCCGCAACGCGCTCGACGCCCTCCAGGACGTCGCCAACAGGCTCGACACGGCCGTCCTCGTCGCCTCCCACGACCCCCTCGTCACGAGCGCAGCAGACCGCGTGCTCTACCTCGCCGATGGCACCCTCAGCGATGAGAGGCCGGCTCGGTCCACGCCCCCCTCATCCACGAGCGAAGCACCGCAGCCAAACCAAGGGAACCAAGACCAAGCGACAGAAGCGTGACGTTCACCGCCGTCACGGGCACGCCCAAGAACACGTTCAGGAAGAACATCAACCCCGGCTGCACCGTGACCGCGACCACCACGCTCACGACCAGCTTCCTCACCCACCCCAACCCCGGCAACAACGCCCAAGACCACGCCAGCCCCGGGAACCACAACACGGCAGCACCCACCACCGCTTGAACCCACGACACCATCTCGAGGACCTATACGTGCACCCTCTAACGCCTTTTCCCTCCCACGTCCAACGAGCGCTCCCGCAGCGCGACCAAACCGGTTAAGGCCGGGAGCGCCTCTTGGCGCGCGTGGCCCGAAGACGGTGGACGGCCATGGCGAAAGGCATCGGGCTTGCCCTTGCCCTCGCCTTCGTGTTCACGTCGGCCTTCATCCCCCACCTGGTCACGTTCAACGACGTCGAAACCCGCCAGGCGCCTCCCTCCCTGCCCCGCTTGGCCGAAGCAAGCTGGGAAGCGGCCACCGGCGAACGGGACGTCTACGGGTTCCCCATGCACGTCGACGAGCACGTGCACTGGGTCCACGCCTCCAACATGCAACGCCACGACGATGCCCAGCCGCCCCACCCTTACACGGGGGAAGACCGGAGCGGAGAAGGGTTCACGTCGCTTCGCGGATCCGTCCATGAGAAAGGCTTCCACCTGTTCCTGGCCGAAGCCCAAGAGCTCACTGGCATCTCCTTTGCGACCCTGTTCACCTACCTTCCAGCCCTCTGGCTGACGTTCACCGCGCTGGCCGTCTGGGCGCTCGTGCGACCGCACCCTGCGGCCATTCCCTCTGCCGCGTTCGTCGGCCTGGTCCCCACCACGGTCCGCTTCCTTGGGCCAGGGTTCCTGGTCCCCATCGGGTTCGTGTTGGCCTGGATCCCGGTGACCCTCATCCTGGCCGAACCCGCACGCAAACGGGCCGCTGCCACCCTTCTCTTGCTCGCCGTCGTCGCCTGGGCGTTTTTCATCCACCTGTTAGGCGGGTTCGCTGTCCTCGGCCTGCTCCTCGCCGCCGCCCTGATGAGCCCCCGCGAGGAGGCCGGCGACCTGATCAAGCTCCTGCTCATCGTGATGATCCCCCTGGCGTGGCTGTACCGCTCCTTCGCCACCAGCATCCAGCGCGAGATCGCGGCAGAGCAAACGCTCCCCCTCGATTTCACCATCTTCGACCACTTCGGCGTCTACACCTTGTTCGTGTGGGGCGCTGGCGTCGCCGCCCTCGTCTTGCAGGGCGCCGAGCGCCGCTCGCCCCAGATGCGGACGCTGGCCGTGTTCAGCGTGGGCGCCCTGGCCCTCATCGTCGGCGGCCAGTTGCTCGGGCTGGACCGGTACGCGACGTACTCCCGCTGGCACCCGCTTTTCCTCCTCGCAGCCAGCGTCCCCACCGCGTACGCGCTCACCCTCGGCGCTGACCTCGTCACGGACGCCGCGAGCTGGGTCCGCAACCGAGCACGCGACCTCTCCAACATCCGCCCCCCAAAGCGCCTTGCTCTCGCCGTCGGTCCGGTACTGGCCACGGTGCTCGCGCTCGCGTTGATCTCCCAAGCGACCGGGTACCACTTGGACGAGCGGTACTACCGCGTCATCAACGACGAGGACTGGGAGAGGATCCAGGCCGCGGACGAGGTCGCTGACGAGCGGTACGAAGTGTTCCTGATGCACCCATGGAAGGCCCCCGTGATGACGGCCGTCACGGGCAAGCAGCCCCACGCGTGGCTGAACCCAGGGCAACCCCCGGTGAACGGGGAGGACTACGACCGGTTCACGGAAACAGGGGGGACCCTCGAGTTCTTCGTGCTCAACGAGATCACGCTCGTCGTCAGCGAGCGCAAGCCGCCCATCGACGAGTTCATCCCCTTAGCAGAGGGCGTCTGGGGCATGGAGCCTGACAAGGCCCAGGCCATCTACGAGCTTCGGCAAGACCGCCAACGCGCGGGGCGACAGGTTTAACGGGAAGCTGCCGGTCCCGGGGGGCAGACCATGACGCTGGCGGACCTGCTTGGCCTTCAGCTCCCCTTCCGCGTGGCGTTGGCATTGGGGATCGTGATCTCGCTTGCCACGGCCCTCGTCGCGATGCCCAAGACGCTCCCCAAGCTGCGGGGAGCTGGCATCACGGGCACGGATCGGCACAAGCGGGAGCGTCCCGAGATCCCGGAGATGGGGGGCCTGGTCGTGTTCCTGGCCTTCAACGTGGGCGCGTTCGCCGTGCTCGGGCTCGGGGATCTTCCCATCGGGCAACAGCGGCTTCTGCTGGCAAGCCTCGTCGTGGCCGCCGGGGCCCTGATCACGGGCGTGCTCGACGACCTTCTGGACTTGCGCCAGCGGTTCAAGGCCTTGATCCCGTTCGCGTTCGCTGCGCCCTTGGCGTTGTTCGTGACGGACACGGCCATCGTGTTCCCCCTCGTCGGCCGCGTCGAGTTCGACCTAGCCTACTCGTTGTTGCTGGTTCCCGTGGGCGTCGCATGCGCCAGCAACGGGTTCAACATGCTCGAGGGGTTCAACGGGCTGGGCGCGAGCCTGGGCATCGTGATGGCCTCCACCATGGTCGTGCTCTCCTGGCTGAAAGGGTCCAGGGCCGGGCTCGTGCTCCTGTTCCCGCTCATCGGCGCGCTTGGAGGCTTCTTGTACTTCAACAGCTACCCCGCGGATGTCCTCCCGGGGGACTCGATGACGCTCACGGTGGGCGCCGTGCTCGCCTCCGCGGCCATCCTGGGCAAGATCGAGTTCTGGGGAGCCTTCTTGTTCCTCCCGCACGTCCTTGAGTTCTTCCTGAAGGCTCGGCTGTACTTCCCCGACGAGGGATGGGGCGGAGCCCTTCAAGAAGACGGGCGCCTCGTCAGCGAACGGGACACCCCCGTGGGTTTGGCCCAGTTCTCCCTGAAAACGATGGACGGGCTGAAAGAGACGGAACTGGTCAGCATCCTGCTGATCATGCAAACCCTCCTGGGCGCGGTCGCGGTCCTCGGAGCGATCCTGTTAGGGGGATAAGCGCTAAACCGAAGCCCCGCTGTTGCCCACGCGTGCGGCTGCTGATCACGGGATCCAGCGGGCAGATCGGATCCTACGTCGTCGAACACGCCCGGGACGCCGGGCACGAGACCCTCGGCGTGGACCTCGAACCCGGCCCCCACACGGACCGCGTGGGGGACGTGCGCGAGGCCTCCACCTGCCAGAGCCTCCTCGAGGACTGCCAAGCCGTCATCCACCTGGCCGCCCACGTCTCCGTCCCCGGAAGCATCGAGGACCCGCTCGAGGACGCCCGGCACAACGTGCTTGGCACCCTCCAACTGCTCGAAGCCGCCAACAAGACACCCCCCGAACGGTTCGTGAACGTCTCCAGCGCCGCCGTGCTCGGGACCCCCCAGTATGTGCCCCTCGACGAGGAGCACCCCACGCAGCCGACCAGCCCGTACGGCGCCAGCAAGCTCGCCGCCGAACGCTACGCGCTGCTCTACCGGAACCTGCACGATCTTCCCCTCACGAACGTGCGCCCCTTCAACGTGTACTCGCCCCGACAAGACACCGAGGACCCCTACAGCGGCGTGATGGCAGCCTTCGCCAACCGCGTGCGCCAAGGGGAACCCCCCATCGTGCACGGGGACGGGACGCAAAGCCGCGACTTCGTGCACGCCACCGACATCGCCCGATGGCTGACCCAGCTCGCCACCGGGACCGTGGACGCGCCAGAGGACGGGATCCTTCACCTCGGGACCGGCACCGAAACCACCATCCAGGACCTCGCAGAGACGTTCCTCGAGGCCGCCGGGCTCGAGAAGGACCCCCAGCACGGGGACCCCAGACCCGGGGACATCCCGCGAAGCATCGCCGACACGACGCGCATGCGCGCGCTTGGGCTCGATGCCACCGTGGACATCCGAACCGGCGTCCAAGACCTCCTCCAGGCCCCCTCCCAGGCTCTATGACCTCGTCGCCGCCAACGCCTCCTCGTACACCTTGACCGTCTGCTCGACCATCCGCTCCTCCGAGAACGCCCGCTCGGCCCGTGCGCGCGCCGTTTGTCCCATCTCCTGACGGTCTCCAGGGTTCTCCATGAGAGCCCTCAAGCGCTCACCCAAGGCCCGCGGATCGCCCGGTGGGACAAGATACCCTGTTTCCCCTTCCACGACCAGCTCACTCAACCCCCCCACGTCCGTGGCCACGGTCGGCAACCCCATCGCCATGGCCTCGATCACCGTGTACGGGAGCCCCTCCCACCGCGAGGACAGCGCGAACACGTCCGCCTGCGCCATCACGGACGCCACGCTGGGATCCCCCTCCCCCAAGTATCCCGGCAAATGAACACGCCCCGCCAACCCCGCCTCGTGGGCGCGAGCACGAAGCTGATCCTCCAACGGGCCCGCGCCCACGAAGACAAGCTGTGCCTCCGGGACCCGCTCGATCGCATCCAGCAACACGAACGGGTCCTTCTGAGGCACCAAGCGACCCACGGACAAGACCACGGGGGCCTGCTCATCGATGCCTAACGCCTCCCGAGCCCCCGGCCTCGCCCCCGCCCGGAACGACTCCACGTCCACCCCGTTGTGCACCACGCGCAAGCACGCCTCGTCCGCGATGCCCCGATCCAACGCCAACCCCCGATCGTGCTCGGAGACGCAGATGATGCGATCCGTCACGCGGGCGGCCCCCTTCTCGAGCAAGCCCACCGCCCGGCGAGCCGCTCCAGGATCCTCCCCCGCGAACCCCCATCCATGCGCCGTGAACACGACCGCACCAGGCGACGACGTCACGCCGGCCAAGCGAGCCGCAAGCCCCGCTTTCGTGCTGTGACCATGCAACACGTCGGGAGAGAACCGCCGAACCGCGCGCACCACGGACACCGTCGCTCGAGCATCCCTCCACGGGGACGGCTGCTGCACGAAGTGACGGTTCTCGAACACCGTGGCCCCCGCGTCGCGCGCGGCCTCCAGAAGCCCCGCAGCAGGACCGCACACCACGCCCAGATCCCACCCCCTCTGAGACAACCGCCGCATCAACTGCGCCACGTGACGCGGCGCTCCCCCGTACGAGTGAGCCGTGACCGCGAAGAGCACGCGCATGGCCAACGCTCCAGCCCGCCCACACGCGCCGGCCACAAGAAGCTACCCGGTCTGCCTGGACCCCGCCCCCGTCCTCACCCGCATGTGATGAAGCCCCATCACGAACCCCGCCACGATCCACAGGTGCCGCCAGTGAAGCGTGTCCACGACCAGGCTCTCCACCAGGACGCCCACCAGCGCTGCCAACAACCAGCTCGCCTCCACCAAGTGCCCCTGGATTCCCTGTCTCGATGCGACCCGGGCTAGCTGGATCCCGAACTTGAGCACGATCGCGACCGCCATCATGAACAACGCGAACCCGAAGATCCCGTTCTCGGCGAAGACGCGGATGTACGTGTTATGAGCGCCTGGCACCACGCGAGTCTCGGGCGTCCCCATCGCCAACTGGTACTCGGGCGAGAGCACGTTGAACTGGCCCGGGCCCACCCCCAAGGGGTTGTCCAGGATCATCGCCACCCCTGCCTTCCAGGCCGAGAAGCGACCCAGCTGATCGTAGACCGTCAACCCCTGCAAACGGCCAAGCTGCCCCGTCCACCAAGCCACGGGGATCAACACGGCCAGCGCCACCAACGCGGCCCCCGCCCCGATGGTCAAGGCACGACGAGTCCGGCCCTGCCACGCGGCAACGCCAAGCAACACGACGACGCCCGCCGCCAGGTTCAACACGGCGCCCCTTGAAAACGTGAACAAGGTCGCAGCGAGCGCCCCCGCCAACAGGGCCCCGCTTACACTCCGCACCCATTCATCCCCCACCATGACGCGGGAAAGGCCAAGCAGAGCCCCCGTCACGACGAAAGGCCCGGCCACGTTAGGATCCTTGAAGAAGCCCTGCACGCGCGTGCCTCGGTAAAGCGGCGAGAGCTCGCCAGCCACCCCGGCCATCCGGAGGACGAACAGAACCACGATGATCGCGCTTGCCACCACCACGCCAACCACGTAGAACCGCCGGATGCTAGGCCACAATCCCTCCTCAAGAACGGTCGCGAACAAGAGAGCCAACCCGATCGTGTACCCTGTGGCCCCCGTGAACCAGAGCCCGTACGTGAGATCCTGCACGATCGTAAGCTGGAGAACATTCAGGGCCACGAACGCGACGAGAAGCCCCCCAGCGAGGGTGAACCGGGACCGAACCTTGCCGGACCAAAGCGCCTTCGCGCCGGCGCCCAGGAAGAGAACATCCGCAGGGGCCGGTTCCATCTGAACGGCCCACTGGAGCGCGTTGCCACCGTGCTCGGGCCGACGGCCGAAGAAGAGCCACAGAACCGAGAGCGCGTAGAGGCCCCCCCAGACGAGGAGGAACGAGACGGGGGCCACGAAGAGAGCCGCTAGGCCGACCGCGGTCAACAATAGGACCGTCTGTCGCGGGTTGGGCGAGGGAAGACGGTCACGAACAGGGGGCTCGGTGTCGCCGGACATGGTCAACGTGGAAGGCGCCTGAGGGGGCCCATGGAGCCCATGGCCATAACGCATGCGGATGGTGCCAGCGAGCAAGTGGGGATTCTACGAGCGGGAGATCGGTTCGTACCCCATCTCGGGGACGATGTCTGGCTTCTCCTTCAGGAAGGCAAGCCCGCGCTCGACCTCCTCCGGGTACCTCAGCTGGCTGCGCGGCACGTCCCGGTCGGGGCTGTTCAACCGCGGCGCCTTGGAGGGGAAGCTCAACACGGACGCATCCTTCTCGAGTCCGGCCCACTCTAGCACCGGTGCCAGGGTGGCCTGTGGGCGTTGGACCAAGTCCTCGTGCCGAAGGCGATGAACCCTCTCGGTCTCGACAGCCTCGATGTCGTCCAAGAGGTAGCGGCAGCACTGGTAGTACTGCAACGCACACACCTCGCCCAGGCTCGCGTCCTCGAGGTCTTCCCACCCCGGGACCAGTTCGAACTTCCAGCGGTCCCCATCGTACCCACGGATCCCAAGCTCTCGGGGATCGGGGTACCCAGGGAAGGCGTACCGGTCGCGCCGGATGGGGCCCAACCGGTCCTCGGCGTGCCATCCCGCGACGAGGGAGTCAAGCGTCCGCGTCGGTCCCCGGAAGTTCAGAAGGTACAACGCGTCCGGGAAGAGAGCCTCCAGGAACGGGATGCGCATCGTGTTCCGCGGGCTTTTCTCGAGAAGGCGCACCCGCTCGGGTTTCCCACGAGCGCTGATCGCTCGCAGAAGCGGCATCGCGGCCTTCCGCACGGCGCGACCCAGAACCGTGTTCACGCCCAACACCACCTCGGCGTCCACTGGGACCCGTCGAAGGTTCAAGCAACGGCGATGGAACTCCTCGATGAGCCAAGCTCGCGTCTGCTCGTCAAGATCCTGCTCGGTGAGCCGGTTCGAGGATCGGTCGAGGTTCGACGGGTGGAAGGGGCCCTCAAGCAGGTGGTTCGACTCGCCTGGAAGGTGCCAAAGGTCCGGGTGCATGGCCAAGGAGGAGAACAGAAGCGTGGTGCCTGAGCGGGGGGGCCCCAGGATGATCACCGGGCGGTCGACACCGTGTGGCTCGTCCTCGCTCACGTCCCGATCCACTCCCTTGCTCGCCTGCCCAGGGGGATGCGGATCCTGACAGGTAGCATCGACCAGACCGCGCGGCCCCCGAGAGCAAGGTAGGGACTCAGGCCCCCGCCCAACGCCTGGATAGCCCGATGCTGGACCGCCAACGCCTCCCGCACGTACCGGGCCCGCTCGGTCAAGCCTCCGGCGCGACGGAACTTCTGGCCCTCGTGGATACGCTTGGAGGCCAACACGAGGTCCACCCTGCCGATCCTCCAGCCCCCAGCGGCCATGCGCACCCACGCGTCATAGTCGAACATGCCCGACCGGTCCTCGTCGTAACCCCCGATGTCCATGAGTGCGGATCTCCTGACCAAGCACGTGCTGTGGACGATGGGGTTGAAAAAGCGGCAACGGTCGGTTACGTCCTCGACAGCAGCCTCCGTCGGGTTCGCCGGTCCCTGAAGCGTCCACTCGGGGTCCTGGTCGGGACCGATGCTTTGGGTCTTGGAGGCGAGCACGGCCATGTGAGGGTTCTCATCCAGGAGCGGTACCTGGACCCTCAACCTGTCCGGATGGGAGGGATCGTCCGCGTCGTTGATCGCGACGAACCGGCCCCGGGCTTGGCGAAGGCCCTCGTTGAGGGCCACGCCCCGGCCGCCGTCGTCGAGGAGAATCGACCGTACCCGGGCATCCTTCTGGCTGGCCTCCCGCACGATGCTGGTCGTGCCATCGGTGGATCCGTCGTCCACGAGCACCAGTTCCCAGTCCTCGAACGTCTGCTCCTCGATGCTCTCGATCACGCCCGGAAGCGTCCGCTTGGCGTTCCTCACGGTGCAAAGCACCGAGACCACGGGCGCATCGTCCCCTTGCCCCTCGCTCACGCGCCTCGACCCCCCTGGCAGCACCGCGCCACGACCCTCCCCCCGCTGGAGGTTGCCCGTCTCAGGGGACGCTGGTCATGGGTCATACCCGACGGCCCAGGCCCCTTCCCCGCGAAAAGCTTGTGCCCGGAGGCCGATCTGGACCCTCAGGCCTTTTAGAACACCCCCAGCTTGGGGGCCAAGAGCCCCCCTCGCGGAACCACCATGGAGTTCAGCCTCATCACCGGGACGCTAGGGTCCCGTCCCGAACTCACACGCCTTGCGACCTCCCTGGACGAGAGCACGGTCGAAAGCTGGGAGCTGATCCTCGTCGACCAATCCCGCGATGCCTCCGCGAAGAAGAGGCTCGAGGATCACGCAGCCTGGGGCCAGGTCCGCTACGAACGCTCGGAACCCGGCCTCTCGAGAGCCCGCAACGTCGGCCTCGAGGAAGCCACGGGAGACATCGTTGCCTTCCCGGACGACGACTGCTGGTACCCGGAGCACCTCCTTGAGCGCGTGCAAAACCGGTTCCGCGCGGACCCCCAGCTCGACCTCCTCGCTGGCCCCTACGGGGAGCCCGGGACCCCCCTCCCGAGCGCCCCCGACGAACCCCAACCCATCGACGCGAAGAACGTCGGACGGACCGTCCGATCCGTGGGCCTGTTCGCGCGACGAGAAGCCCTCGAAGAGGCGTCCCTTCGCTTCGATCCCCGCCTCGGGGCCGGCACCCAGCTCCCCGCAGCGGAAGAGTCCGACCTCGTGTACCGCGCCCTCGCTGCAGGGTTGAAGGCACGCTACGACTCCCGCATCATCGTGTACCACCCCATCGAGCGAGAAAGCACCGACGACCCCGACACGGTCCAAGCGCGGGCCCGGGCCGGCGGGTACGTCCTCACCCGACACGCCCGCAGCGCCCACCCGTGGCTTGCCCTCTCCGTGATCAACCAAGTCGCCAAGGCCGCGATCCGGGCCCTGGGAGATCCCGTGGACCGGGCCCGCCTGAAGGGCCTGCTGGCGGGCATCTGGACGCAACTCACCGAGCCCTGACGAGACGGCTACCGGCTCAATCTCAAAGCGTCTCGCCGCGCGCCATCGCCTGGAACCGCTCGTGCTCGTCTGCCAGCTCCTCGTAGTCGCCTTGCGCCACGATCCGGCCGTCGTCGAGGAGGTAGATCACATCGCACGTTCGGATCGTGTTGAACCGGTGCGCGACCGTGATCAACGTCTTGTCCTTCTCGAGCGTCTGGATGGCCTCCGTGATGCGAGCCTCCGTGGCCCCGTCGATGTCGCTGGTGGCCTCGTCGAACACGAGCACCGGAGGGTCGTGGTAGAGGGCCCGCGCGATCCCGATGCGTTGCCGCTGGCCCCCGCTCAACCGGACCCCGGCCTCGCCCACGACCGTCTGGTAGCCATCCGGGAGGCTGTTCTCTACGGCATCCTGGATCTGGGCGATCCCAGCAGCCCGATGCACCTGTTCGTGGTCGATCTGATCCTCGGGCACCCCGAACGCGATGTTCTCGGCAACCGAGACATCAGCCAGGTGGATCTCTTGGGGGACGTACCCCACGCTTTGCTGCCATCGCCGGACGTTGTCGGGGTGTACAGGGACGCCGTCCACGGTCAACGAGCCTTCCTGGGGCTCCAAGAGCCCCAGCAACAGATCGATGATCGTGGTCTTCCCCGCTCCCGTTTGGCCCACGATCGCGATCGAGGACCCTTTGGGGATGGTCAGGTCGATGTCTTGGACGGCGGGTTCTCTCGCGTTGGGGTAGGCGTACGTGACGCCGTCCATGCGGATCTCTTCGTCAAGCGAGAGCTGCGCGGGAGGCTCTCCCTCGTGGCTGGAGCCCGTCTCGATGTCCCGCTCGAGCGTGGACTCGATATCGGCCAGGATATCCTCGTGGAACCTGAACCCGCTGGCCGTGTTCAACAGGTCGCGGAAGGCCGGCATCATTCTGTACCCTGCGAACACGAACACGCCCATGGTGGGGACCAGGGTGGCGACCTCTTGCCCCGTGAACAGGAAGAAGACGAGCAGGGCAACGAGGCCCCCCATCGCGCATGCCTCGATCACGTATTTGGGGAGAAGCCCGTAGGCTTTCCTGGCGGCCAGGGAGAGCGCTCGTGTCTCGGAGACGGGCTTGAACCGGTCCAGGAAGAACCCCTCGCGTCCCCGTAGCTTGATCTCCTTGATGCCGGAGAACGCCTCGTCGCTGATCTCGAAGCGACCCTGGTTTGCCTCCCGGTAGGATCTCCCAGCAGCTTGCATCCGTCCACGCAGGAACATGTAGGCGACGACGTACCCGCCGCCCGTAACCGCGAGCACGAGGCCTGTGGCGACCGGGTTCACGACGATCAGAACGGCCACCATGGCGAGCGCGATCGCTGCGCTGTTGATCATCTTGAGCCCCGGGCCCAGGATGTTGTCCGTGATCTGCTGAGCCTCGTTGAGGATGTGGCGGTTGAGCTCGGAGCTGTGGTGGTCCAGGAAGAACGCGTAATCCCGGGCCAGGTATTGCCGCATCAGGCGCAAGGATAGAGTATGGCTGATGCGCCAGGCGTACCGCAAGCGGAGCCAGTGGGCCAGGGATAAGGCCGCGTTGGAGACGATGATCAACCCGAGCACGCCCAAGCCAAGGTAGGCGAGGAACTGTGCGTACCCGGGGGCCCCGGTCCAGGCGTACGCGATGGAAAGCATGCCCGACTCGAGCGCGGCCGGGTCCGTGATCAAGGACAAGAAGGGGTAAAGGGAGCTCACGCCGGCGGCTTGGAGGGCCGCCGCGACGAGCATGACGAACACGACCGCGAGGAGCCGGCTGCGTTCCTTTGGCGTCAAAAGCCCAAGCAGCCGCTTGACATCCTCTCTCATCGTGTCCCCCTGGACCAGTCCTCGCCTTGGGGGACTTCGCCGTGGCAGGGGTGCGGAGATGGATCAAGTATCCTATCCGAGGGCAGGCAAGGCACTATCGGCCATCAGAAGATGACTCTTATCAACGTACTGGCCAAGGCCGGTCCTGAAGGGACCTCAGGGCTGGGTCCACCCGTCGAGCCTCTGGTCGAGCAGCTTCTAAAGCTGCTTGTTCTTGGGCTGGTAGTGCTCGGCGAGCCTCGTCCGGGTGGGTTCCGGGCCCGGTGGGCGACCGCTGGGGCCCGTGAAGGTCCGTGCGAGCCACAGACGGACGGGGCAAAGACTCAGACGCGCGAGCCATCCCGTCAATTAAAGATACAGACGTCTTTCTTTGCGTGAGTGGAGATGGTCTCTCGGGAGAGATCTGTCGGCACGGCGGAAGTTGGGACCCCCGTCGTCTCCGTCGTAATCCCCACCTACCGGCGAAGGGATAAGCTCCCCCGCGCCGTAGACAGCGTCTGCTTACAGAGCTTCGAGGACTGGGAACTGATTGTCGTCAATGACGACCCTGAGACCGCCGTCATGGAGCTTCTCCCCGAGGACACCCGCGTCCGCTGCATCCAGCATCGAGAGAACAGGGGAAGCTCCGTGGCCAGGAACACGGGCATCCAGGCATCCTCGGGGACGTACGTCGCGTTCCTCGACGATGACGACGCTTGGAAACGATCCAAGCTCGACCGGCAGCTCGAACGGTTCGAATCGCTCGATGATAGCTATGGCCTCATCTACACAGGCCGTGAGATCATGGAAGGAGGACGCCTCGTCGATGTCCAGGAACCCAAGGCGGAAGGCCAGATCTTCCAGACGCTTCTGAGAAGCAACGTGATCCCAAGCCCGACGCCCCTAGTCCGGGCGGAATGTTTCGAGACGGTGGGCCTTTTCGACCCAGACCTGCGCAGCCTCCAGGATCTGGACATGTGGCTCCGGATCGCAAGGAAGTACCAGATTGATGTCATCTCCGAACCGCTGGCGATCACGTACCGCGGCCATGACGACCGAATCAGCCAGAACCCCCTCCTCCGGTATCGGGGGCATGAAGGGATCATTCGGAAGTACAGGAAGGAGCTCGAGAAGGATAATCAGGCACGCGCTAACCGGGATCAACTGATCGGGATAAATGCCACGAAGCTTGGCAGGAGGAAAACCGCGCTCCAGCACCTGCTCGCGTCTGCCAGGCGCGACCTGAACCCCCGAACCGCCCTTTACATCGCGCTAAACCTCATCCCCAGGAAACTTCAGGGCCCCGCACGGCGGACCGCCAAGCGCATCAACGAGACCCTTACCGAGGTCACGTCCACACGGTAGCCTCCATCCCGGGCCCACATGTTCGGTTACCGGCAGAGACACCCGGCGACCAGCGGATGCATCCCCCGGGAACCACCATGAGCTTGGACAGCCTCGAAGACATGTTCGCGCACGAGCTGCAAGACATCTACTCCGCCGAGAAAGAGATCCACGAAACCCTCCAGGAGCTCGTCGACGAGACGCAAGACGAGAACATCGTGGACACCTTCCGACAACACCAGAATGAGACCGAAGAGCAGATCAACCGCCTCGAGCAAGTGTTCGAAGAGATTGGCCAAACGCCCGAAGAGGAGGAATGCGAGGGCATCCAGGGCCTGATCCGTGAACGCGAAGAGATCACGAGCATGGACCCCAGTCCGGAGCTTCTCAACCTCATCAACGTGAGCGCGGCCGAGAAGACCGAGCACTACGAGATCTCCGCGTACAACAACCTCTCCCTGCTTGCCAACCGTCTAGGCCTCCAGCAAGCTGAGCAGCTGCTCCAGCAGAACCTGAACGAGGAGCAAGAGATGCTGAACCGACTGGGGAAGCTCGCCGACGGGTACGACTTCGACTCGGTCCAGACCCGATAACCTCCCAGTCGCCCCCGGGCTTCCCTGGGATGCGGAAGGTACGAACCCGCTATCGTTCCTCTGCGCGGGAGACCGCGTCCCTGATCGTCTCCTTTAGCAAGAGTGCGGCCTCGTCTTTCAAGCGATCGTGCTGCTTGTCCGGGAGTTCCACAAGCCTCTCCGTGATCCCGGGAACGCCCGCACGGTCCATCAACGCGACGCGATCGCTTTCCAAGTACAGCCGGGCTTTGTTTCCGTACACGAGAGCGGGGACACAGGCGTGGATGCGGTCCGAGTACACCTCTCGGCTGTTCGCGTAGATGGTGAGATAATCCTCGATGCGGTCGGAAACGAACGCGCATTCCACATCGAAAGCGCTCGGCCTCGACAACGCGTCCATGACCCTCCGGATGGGGCCATAGTACGGGATCGAGGAACCGAAGGGCTCGTGGTGGGGTCGGACCACGGGCTCTGGGAGCTCTCCTAGTGGAGGCTCCTCTCCATGATCGATGGTCACCGCGGTGAACTGTGAGGTGGTCGACGGAGGGCTGTACCATTCGTCCACGAAGAACGCGCAATCGATACCGTCCACAACGAGCGGAAGGACAGACCGGTACGCCTCCAAAGCGCTGCGGTCCCTCGTGATCATGCCCGTGGGGCCGGCCCGATCGAGGCAGGCTTGCACCTCCTCGACGGACTCCACGCTGTAGTCCATGCCCGCCGCGCCGAGCAAAAGCACAGGTATCCCCCTCTTCTCCAGAGCACGGATCGGGGCCTCGAGTGGTTCGATGGCACCACGGTGGAGAAGGCACCCGGGCAGGATGGCCACGTCGACATCTAGGTGATCTTGGAGCGAAAACGGCTGGGAGGTCCCATCTTTCTGTCCCAGCATGTCCTTTCCCAGCCGTGACAGGACGTTCGGGAGGCCTGCCACGACCCCGAACTCGTTTTGGGCATGGGCCCAGAACGGGAACCCGCTAACCTCAAGGATCTCCGCATCTGGTAACGCCCGTTCGATCCAGGCCCGAGCCCCCTTGTAGATGAAGCCGTTGCCGATGTTCGTTGGCCACGTCCGAAGCAGAAGGATCCTCATGGTCCCGGGCCTCCGCGCTCCCACGAGGGGGGGCACGGGGTAAGACCGTTTCGAGAGCCTTGCCTCTTCCCGACAGACGGGCTCAGGCTTGGATGGAGCCTGCCACCGGGTACCCCCACCGGAGGAGAAGGGGCCAGGTCATCGCGGTCACGAGCCATCGGTCTCGCCGATCCATGACCTGGATCCACGCATCGTCCACGCGGATCGGCACCCTGCCGGTCTCGAAACGCATGGGGTTCCCCGCGGCCGTGTGAGCCATGGAAAGCTCCGCCACGTCGTCCTTCAAGAACGATCTCCCCTCCGGCTCAAGCTCCAGGGCCTCGAAAACCCTCTCCAAAGCCAACCTAGGGGCCCTGGCGAGGTCCTCATACCGGAGGCGCAGGGACCGGGGCGCGTCGTGCGCAAGCATCCCGCTGAGAACGTTGTACCAGCTCCAGTAGGTCGCCGCTCGTCCGGCCCCCAGGCGGGGCATGTAGGCCTCTTGATCCCGGATCTCGGGACGCTTGCGCTTTCGCTGCAGAGAGTGCGCGACCGCGCGCGAATCTCTTACCAGGTGGACCACCGACGTATCCACCCCCTCCAGCATTTGGAGGATGGCACCGTAGGTGGAGAGCTTGGACGAGTCCACGAGCACCTGCGCTCCTGAGACCTTCGCGGCAGCCCGGTACAGCGGCCCCAGCACTCTCTCAAGAGACTCCCAGGCCTGTGTGCGATCCTTGCTCCACCGCGTCGACCTACGGACCATCGAGGGCCCCATGCGGTGGTTCAAGGTCCGCACGAGGCCGGGGACCTTCTCAGGCCTAACGGGAAGATCCCCGCCGAACGCTTCGTCGAGGACCTTCTGCCAGAACCTGCAGTCCGGGATCGGCTCCCCGCAGCCGCACAATTGGTTCTCCACGATGCCTCGCGTCCAAAGGTGTCGCACCTCCCCAAGCGAAGCAACCCCATCAGCCTCCCCGAGCAGTCGGTCGAGCAGGGTGCTGCCACTCCGACTCCAACCTGCGACGTAAACAACCTGGATCCGACCAGTCACGGCACAACGGCTCCTATCGCAATGGGTTGTCTCATCCTAGACGTTGACCGCGACCAGGAAGTCATCTTAACCCACATCTCAGGGGCTTGAGCTGTGTTCTCAGAGAAAAGGTTGGGCCTTCTCTCCATCCAGCTCAAATGCGCAAGCTGCAAGGCCCGACAGGACGAGATTCCGTGCGCGCACTCCCGGCTCTCGCAGACCGGCGATGCGTTTAAGCCCTCCCACTCCGGTCAGGGCACCAGGTGGAAGGCGATGGCGACCACCACGCTCCAAGCGACGCCCCTTCTCCTCCTCGGCCTACTCGGCACCATCGCCCTCTCCACGCTCGGGCTTCTCCTCCTCGCCGGGATCGCCACGTACCTTCTCGTCCCCAAAGCCACCCTCGCAGCGAAACTGCCGCTCGAGCTGCGCACCGCCGTCGAGAAACGCTGGCACAAAGCCGCAGACCAGTACGCCGACGAGGAAGAATGGCAGGAGGCTGAGAGCATCTACGACGACCTCATCGCCCTCGAGCCCACCTTCGCGACCTACTGGCAACTCAAGGCCCACCTCCAGATCCTCGACGAACGCCCCGAGGAAGCCCTGGAGACGCTCGACCGAGCCGTGGACCACATCAATCGGGTCAACAAGGACATGATCGAGCTCGAACTCGTCGCCGCAAGCCAGACCGACCACACCGAACGAGCCAAACACGCGCTAGGCCGCCTGGCCAGAAAAGACCGCGAACTCGCCGACCGCCTCGTAGAAAGCCTCGAGTTGCAAGACCTCGCCAAGGACCCCGACCTGGACCACCTCGTCGGACCCAGGCTGGGCGGAGGCGGCATCGACGGGTACGCCTAGCCCACTGCCCTGAGTACACCTTCGCTCACTACCATCTACTTGAACCCCAGCCGCCTAGGTCCATCCAGGATGGCCACGGACACGGCTCAACCTACGGACGAACGGATCCCCGAGTACTGCGGCCTAGACGAAGAAGACCTCGAGCAGCGGGTCGAGGGCGCCATCGAGATGATGCAACGCGTGACCCGCATCGAGGAGACCGAGGACGGGTACTGCTTCACGTTCCCCGGCGACCAGGAAACGCTTGAGCTTGTCACCGCGTTCGGGCTTGAGGAGCGACGCTGCTGCCCGATGGGCACGTTTGAGATCCGCTTCGGCGGGGACGAGGACCCCGTCCAGCTCATCTTCCAAGGCCCCGAAGGCATGAAGGAGGATATCCGGGGGGGCATGCGGCTGGAGGAATGGGTCGACACGATCCACACGCCCTCCCAGGAAGCCTAGCAGCCAGGCCCCAGGGCTCCCGCACTCAGGGCCTGTCGGTCAAACCCCTGAGCAAGGGCCCAGGAAGCGGCCAGAGGCCCGCGGCGGGGAGACCTCTCAGGATCCTTTCCCGCGCAACCCCGCGATGGCCACGATCGCGACCAAGAGAACGACCAAGCCGGGACCTGGAGCCTCTTCCGCAGGCTCGCCATGGTCCGCCTGCTCTTCGCCTGGGGCCGTGGTCACAAGCCACGAGTGGCTGCCCTCGGCCCCGTTGGCCGTGGTGAAGCTTGTGCTGAGCGGGACCGTCTGGTTCGCCCCCAGCGTCTCTGGCAGCGATGCGTGCAACGCATCCTCCTCGAGCGTCGAGGTCACCACCGACCCGTCCACGGAGACACGCCAGCTGCTTACCTGGCACGTGGCGGTCTCGAACCCAAGGGAGACCACGACGGGTGTGCCCGGTTCCAGGCCGGTCTCTCCATCCTGGGGCTGTGTCTTTTCGACGTCGGGAGAGGCTGGGCAGGAAGGCGCAACGATGAAGCTCCACGAGCGGGAGGTGTCGAGTCCGCTTGCATCCTGCATGCGTAGCGTCACGTTGTGCAAGCCCTCCCGAAGGGGCTGCTCCGGCGTGAACGTCACCTCGTTCCCTTCTACGAGGCGCGCTTCGTCCCCGCTTGGGACTTCTTCCCCGTCGAGGACCAGCTCGAGGGTCTCCTCGTCCACGCCCCGGTTGTCGCCGATGTGGGCGGAGATCTCTGGGGTGGTCGTCGTCACGTTCTCGGTTGGGTGCTCGTCTTCGACGGTGGGTTCGTCCGTGTCGGTGGCCACGGCGAACGTGCTGAACCCGGGAGTGCTTGCTTTGAACGGCAGCGGGTCGGCTTGCAGATCGTCGCTGTCAAGGTGCGTATCCAACGGGTCCCACCCGTCGTCGTAGCGGAGGAGGACCACCTGGTCTGGGTCGGCGGCGGCTAGGTCCTCCTGGGGGACCGTGAACGCGATCTCTGCCTCGGTGAGGGCGTCCTGGACGGTGTCCTCGGCGTCTTGGATCTCGAGCGTGAGGTAGGTGCTCTCGTCGAAACCGGCGTCGAGGGGCGAGATTTGGCTGGGTCGCGTGGGGCTGGATGCTGCGGTCACCTTGCATGCGCTGCAGGAGGCGTCGAACTCGAGGCTGATCTCCTTGGCGATCGCGGGGAGGTCCTCGTCGACGGTGACGAGGGCGCCGGGTTCCGCGGTGAACGAGGCATCGGTCCGCGTGGTCAGCTTCTCACCGGAGGCGACGCTGGTCGGGTCTGAACCGTCGTCGCTGGTGCTTCCTCCACCCCCTCCGCCGCCGTTCTCGTCGTCGTCATCCTCGTTGGTTGTCGGAGCGGCGGCGGCTTTCACGGACAGGGACCCGGCCGAGTATTCGATGTCCAGGGTGATCCACGCGCCGTCTTCGGTCGCGTTGACGTCGAAGGCCTCGTTGGCTCCCTTGTAGAGGACCTCGAGCTCTTGAGCGGGGTCCGAGACGCCCCAGTCGTCCAGTTGGGCATCTGGGATGAAGGCTGTGTAGAATCCGTCGTGGTCGGACCCGTCGGAGGTCCTGGAGGGGCCGCCCACCCAGATCTCCAGCTCGCCCTCTTGCACCTGTGGGACCGTGAAGGCTTGCGCGTTGGTGGTCACGGTCATGTTCCCGAGCAGGTTCGCCTGCTCGCTGGGGAGCGTCGACAAGTCGAAGAGACCCAGGTACACGGTGTTCTCCCAGTCGAGGGATTCTTCGGCTTGGTCGTCCGTGCTGGTGGGCCAGTCGACGGTTTCGGGGTTTTGATTCATCATGGGGCCCACGGGGATGCCGGGTTCTTCGATCCCGGCCAGGTGTACGGGGGAGACCTCGATGCGGACGTCGGTCGCGTTCGGGTCTGTGGCGTTCGTTTCGGTGCTCCAGGTCGTGTTCGCGCCGGCCCACATCAGCGAGGAGGGTTCGTACCCGGTGAGGGTCATGTTGATCTCGAAGAGCGTGGAGGCGTCGGCCCCGATCTTGGTCAGATCGTAGGGCATGCCGGGCGTCGCCTCGGGGTCGGATGGATCGTAGGGCTGGATGCCCAGGAGACCCTGGATCATGTTGACGCCCACGGTGAGGTTCGAGGCGTCGCCGGGGCCTTCGAGGATGCGGATCGTGGAGTCTTCCACGCTGGGGCTGGAGAGTTCAAGGTCGGCCGTTGCGTTCTCGCCCGTGGAGAGGTCGAAGTCTTGGTCGGCTCGGGCGAAGGATTGCGTCGAGCTTGGGTCGGAGGGGTCGGGGTCGTGGAAGGCGAGGACGCGGTAGGTCCCCTCGGCCATCTCGAGGCCGTAATGGCCGGTGGCGTTGGTCTGGTCGAAGGCGAAGCGCTCCCCGTCGTCGGCGAGCACCATCGCGCCTTGGACGGGGTCGCCTTGGTCGTCCGTGACGGTCCCGTTGATGAACGCGGGCTTGGCGAGGCTGATGGAGACGGTGGGGGAGGTGTTCGCGTCCACGTCGACGCTGCGCTCGTGGCGGGGGGCGTAGCCGTCCGCGTCGGCCGTGACGGTGTACGTGGAGGTGGGCACGTTGAGAAGGGAGGTTCCGGTCGCGTTGGTTTGGTTGGTGTCGTAGTGGTTGAGGCCGTCGTCGAAGGCTTCCACGTTCGCGCTCTCGATGGGGGCTCCGTCTTCGGTGGTCACGTTGACGGTGAGGGCGTGGACGGGGGCCAGGTCGAAGTCGAGCGTGGTGGTGTTGTTGGAGGTGACCTCGACCCCGATCTTCCAGGTGTTCCCGTGGTCGTCGGCGGAGATGTCGATCCCGTATGTTCCGGGGTCCAACGCGAGCTCGTATCCGCCGGTCTGGTTGGACGTGGTGGCGTCCCCGGTTTCGGTATCGAGGTTGAGCACGTTCACGGTCGCATTGGGGATGGGTTCGTTGGTTTCGGCGTTCGCGAGGGTCCCGTTGAGGGTTCCTTGTTTCGCGGTGGCGTGGGCCCCGAACGTGGAGAAGGCGGTCAGGTTCCCTTGGATAGCGTTCGTGAGGGGGTCCGCGGTCGCGTTCGTCTTCTCCCATGTGCCGTCGGATAGGCGCCAAAGGGAGAGGGTGGTCTCCGCGAGGCCTTGGACGTCGCCGTCGAGGTAGTGCAGCTCGATATCCAGGTACGCGTCGGGGGCGTGTTCGGTCGCGTCGAACCCTCGTTCGATCGTGTAGGCGTCCCCGTGGTCGGGGGGCGTGGTCGCGTTGCCCTGCAGGGAGACGTTGCGGGCCTTGAACGAGACCGCTGTGTCGGGCTTGGGCGAGTCGCCGATGAGAACCTGTTGGGCGGTGAGGCTGCCGCCGTCCAGCAGGGTCACCCCCCATCCGTCGTTGCTGGCGGTCTCCGTGGTCGTGAGGGTGTTGTTGGTGGAGGAGCCGTCCATGCGGATCCCGTCTTCGCCGTTCCCTTCGAAGAGGCTGGTCTCCACGATGCTGTCCTGGACGTCGCTGGCGAGGAGCCCGTGAGCGTCGTTGTCCTTCGTCGTGGTGTCCTTCACGTGCACCCCCGTCGCGTTGTCCAGCCGGAGGCCGTGGTCGTTTCGGGAGACGACGAGGGTCTGCAGGGTCGCGCCCCCGGTGTCGGAGAGGTGCCCTCCGGGCCCGCCGTTGTCCTGGAACGAGGACGAGGTCACGGTCAGTTCGTCCGTCGCGTTCGCCTTGAGGCCCGCGAGCGCGTTCAGCGAGGCCTCCACGCCGTCGAGGGTTGCTTGACCGACGGGACCGGTAGAGCCCAGACGGATCCCATCCTGCCCGTTGTTCGTTGCCTTGACGTCGAAGAGCTTGACACCTTGGCTTTGGGAGACGGAGACGCCATGCTGGTTGTTCGCGTCGGACGTGACATCCTCGAGCAGCAGCGCATCGGAATGATCAGCCACGATGCCGGCGCCCCCGTTCTGGCCCGCGAGGACCTCGCGGACGGTGACATCGGCCGCGTGGACGTGGATCCCGTCGCCGGTGTGAGCGGTGACGTTGATCCCCTCGAGGGTCACGTTCGGGGCCTGTACCTGGAGGCCGGTCTCGCGGGCGTTCTCCCCGTCGATGACCGGGTGATCGCTGCCAGTGTGGTTCCTCAGCGTGACCTCGCTGGTGGAGACCGTGAGCGCTTCCGCGTGCTGCCCGCCCTCGAGGCAGACACGATCCCCCGCGTCGGTCGCATCCAGCGCGTCCTGGACGCTCTCGCCGGGGGCCACGGTGGCTTCGCAAGCGTGCTCGGCCGCTGCAGGAGCGGATGCGATCAACAACGAAGCGAACAGGATGGCGATCACGAGCGATCCAGCGGCTCGGATCGCAGCGAGGGGCGTCGAACCAGGTTGCGTTCCCGTCACGGGTTCCACCGTCTCCGGTGCGACCTGGCGCCGGGCCCTACTCGCCTTCGCGAACGGGAGCCTACACAGGTTCCCCAGGCGGACCGGGGGAAGGGTTCACCTTCTCCCCCTTCTGCGGGGATCGACCGACCCGGGCGGCCGGGTCAGGCCTCGTCGCCATCCAGCTGTTCGAAGATGATGTCCGCGTCGTACGCGGGCGCGACGACAAGGTGGAACGGGCTCGTCATGACCTCCGCGCACACCTGATCCTCGCCCTGGGTCAGCTCGACGTGCGCGATCACGTCCTCGTCGTTCCCCTCCACGTGCACGATCTCGATGTCGTGGCATGCGTCCGGGCTTTCCCCCTGGAACGCGGCCAGCACCATCTCCTCGGAGAAGTCCACATCCGGCACGTCCTCCTCGGGCGCGTGCTCCTCGAACAACGCTTCAAGCGACGCCTCGTCGCGGACCGTCACGAACCGCTCCTCCTCGACGCCGCTCGAGGAGCCCTTGTCAAGCGTCACGAAGGAGACCTCGCCTTCCGGGGCTCCGGAGCCCTGCGCGACGCAACCGGTCAACCCGACGATCGCAAGCGAACAAGCCAACAGCAGGCACGTTCTTCTCATCGTCCCCCCCGTTCGAGCGAGACCCCTTGTACCTCCCGAACGGGTTCGGCCGAGGCCGAACGGCCACGAGACTCGAAAAGAATATCCCTCGCGACGCGCTCGGACACGGAGAGATTGTCATGGTGGAGGGACAGGGGAACGCATCCACGACGGACATCGAGACGCACTTCACGATCATCGCGGTGATCAGCCTCATCTTCGCCATCCCCGCCATCCTGGTGGGCGCGCTCATCTTCTTCGGGGCCCTGATCGGGGCCGGCTTCACGGAGGCCTTCTCCGATGTTCCCCTCCTGGGGGCCCTCATCGGGGCCGCCGGGTTCATCATCGGCCTGTTCTTCATCGCACTCGCCATCCCGGGAATCCTGGCCGGGATCGGCCTGCTCCAACGGCAAAGCTGGGCCAAGATCTGGACCTACATCGTGGCCGCGCTCAACCTGCTCAACTTCCCCATCGGCACCGCCTTCGGCGTCTACGCCATCTGGGTGATGACGCGGCCCGAGGCCGACCGCGCCCTAGGAGGACACTAAGCCTCCTGGGACCGGCGGATCTCCAGGATCTCGCGCGTGATCTGCTCGTCCATCGTGTGCACGCCCTCCCGCTGGGTCGCGAACTCCTCGAAGGGCGGTTTCTCCTCTGCGACGACGAGCGTGATGTCGTTTAGGATGAAAAGCTCCATCGCGCCGCCTGTACGCGCGAACGAGTCGTAATCCTCCCCGTTCACCGGCGGGCTCCCCGGCTGCAAGTACGCATGCGGCGTCATACCCGTCATCGCGGACAACACCGGCGCCTTCCACGGGTGCATCAAGAACACATCGTTCTCGTCCCCGAGACCGTTCTGCTCCACCCACGAGATCCGATCCCAATCCCCGTCGTCGAGGACCTTGTAGTACGGCTGATCGACCTGCGCCCCCACGCCCGCGCTCGCCGCCCCGCCCGCCAGCACCATCCCCACCGCCAGGCCGAAACCAACCGCCATGCTCCGCCTGGCCCGGAACGCGGGAAGCATCCCTTCCACAGTATCCCGGAACAGCGCCGCCCCCCGCGCGACCGCGAACCCCGCTGGCACGCTCGCCGTCAAGAAGAACACCGGGTGCCACCGGTCGTACGTCGCGTACGGCCGATACCCCAACCACGGAGCAAGCGCAACCACCGAGACCACGATGAAGCCCAGCGCCACAGCGCTCACACCCGCCCACGTGGAAAGCTCGTGCCGCCGCTCACGCACCGGTAACAAAGCAAGAAGCAGCATCCCCAACGCCCACAATCCCAAGGCCCACAGCCCGAACCCGTCGAAGACGGTGAAATCCACAGGCAGATCCCCGATCCGATCGATCTCCCGCTGGACGCCCGACTCGAAGCTCCGATACAACCACACCAACGGGATCAGGCCCAACCCCACGAGAGCCAGCGACCGATCGCGCTGTTGAGCTGAACCCACCACGCCCCCCACCAAGACCACCCCCACGGCGGCGAACCCCCCGATCAGGTGGACGAAGAACGCCCACAGCACGAGCAAGAACAACAACGCGGCTGACGTCACCCGCCTTCGTCCCTCCTCGCTCATGATTTGCACGGCCGGCAGCCACGCCAGCGAGGTCGCGATGGGCACGAGCATCGCGGGTCCCAAAAAGCGCGGAGACGACGGGACCAACCCCACGAACGCGGCCGCCGGGATCGCGGCCGGGTGCGGGCGAAGCATCGCGTACACGCCGAACGCCACGAACGTCCACCACAGGGCCGGCCCGTACTCGTGGATGGTCTGCCAGGAGATGCCGGTCAGCTCCTGGATCTCAGCTAACACCAGCTGGTGACCGATGTGATGCACGGCCCCGCGAAGCGAGAAGAAACCCTCCTGCTCGACGGCTTCCCCGGAGGGGAAGCTGACGAACACGCTACCTGTCTCCTGCATGGCGGCCGCTTGGACCCAGTGCACGTGCTCGTCGACGTGAACCGTGTACGGGTACCCCTCCCGCTCGTCCGTGACGAACTTCTGCCACATCGCCGTGGCCAGGTTCACAAGGCCGGGGTCGTCGTCGCTTAGGCCCTCACGGTCACCGAACGTGTCTAGGTGTGGGATGAAGGCGCTGGAGAAGACGAACAGCAGGGCTAGGGCAAGACCGGCGGCTTTGCCGAGTGCGAGCCCGTTGAACCTCAACGGTTGGCGGGATGGACTGGGGGGTGATATCGGTTTGGCTTTCGGGCGGCGGCAACGAACGGGGAGCAGTCCCCGGGTCCATCTCCTCGCCTCGTCAGGGTGCGATTCCCCGGTCCTTTCACCCCTCACTAGACGAAGATAGGAAGAGAAAAAGGCGATTCGTTGACGCGAAAAGCCTATGACGGACCGCGACGAAGATGGTAAGGAAACGATGGGACTGCCGTGGCCGACCGTCCAGAAGGTCCTCTACGCCATCATGGTCCTCGGATTCGGGATGGCTCTGGTGGGGCTGATCGGGACGATCCTTGGCTGGTTTAGCCCCCCAGGCGACGTTCTCATGATTGTCGGGACCGTCATGGGAGCCCTCGCCGGCATGGCCTCCCTCATCGGGAGCACCACCAGGGACCAAGCAGAGACGGTTGTAGAAGGCGTGGATGCTTCGAACAGGAAACTAGACGACATCGGAGACAGCCTAGAATCGCAAACCAACCTCCTGGTCGACATCCGCGACCGATTGTAGACGGACCACGCCGCTTAACAAGACCTGGCAGACTGCACCGCACGCATGGCGGATCCCCTCCAGGTCGCTCTCGGCGCGCTCGTGCTCTGGGCTCCAGGCCTAGCCTGGACGTGGGCGCTTGCCCCTGGATTGGATTGGGCCAAGTTCCTCTTCCTAAGCGTCATCGTCGCCTTCACGGTCCAACCCGCCACGTTGTACCTTCTCAACGTGTTCCTCGGCGTCCCCATCACGCACCTCAACATCGCGCTCCTGTCCCTCTCCCTGGCCCTTCTTGGCCTAGGATGGGGCGCAAGGCCCCGCATCGAGGAAGCCTGGCAGTGACCCTCCCGCCACCAACATACTCCACCGTAACATACTCACGAATATGCAAACCGACGATTAGAACCCGTACACCACGTACCACCCCACCACGTACACGCCCGCCGCCAACAACAACACGCCGCTGACTGGACGCACGTACGGCTTCACGCCCCGAAGCCACCTCTCGACCTGATCCTTCGCCACCGTCAAACCCACGCCCGTAGCCAACAACAACCCCGACAACCCCACGCCGTACGCGCTCAACACCAACACGCTCCCCAAGGGACCCTGCCCCAACGCGGCCCCCAATACGCCCAAGAAAAGCGGCAGCGTGCACCCCATGCTTCCCGCCGCGAACAACCCCCCGAACGCCACCATCGCGACCCCCGAACGCTCCCGAGGCCCCCTCACCGGCAACGAGACCCTCGGATACCGATCCACCAACATCGCCACGCCCAACACCACAAACGCGAAGCCCACCAACAAGCCCAACCAACTGAACCCCACCAGCAAGCCCCCGGAATCCAACACGCCAAGCCGCGTCCTCAACACATACACGCCCAGCGCGCCGACGCCGAACAACAAGACCGCGCCCAACGCAGCCAACCCCCCGAACCGGAACCCCGCTCCAAGCGAGACCACCCAGGACCGATCCTCCGCGCCTGAACCCTCCGTCCCCGTGAAGAACGCCGCGTACCCAGGAAGCAACCCCACAGCGCACGGGCTAAAGAACGTAGCAGCGCCCACGCCCAACGCGAACGAGACAAGCCCGAGATCGACCACCATGACGAAGCCGGCAAGCCCCCGAAACCCCACCCCTCAGGGATAGCTTTTCTCTAAAAGCTCCGCACGATGCGCGCCCTCTACATCGACCGTGGCCTCCATCCGCGTCAGCGCGCGAGCAATGAAGCTCATCCAGTTGGACGTCGTGGCCTTGAGGGGGCTGCCTTCCGGCCTCCAACGACGAAACCTCTTGCTCCTTTTCGCTCGTGCCCAGGCGTGGGTCTTCTGAAAGGCCTCGTCGGGGTCCTGGACCGGCGCTATCCTGTCGTTCCAGGCCACAGCGGCAGGAACATCGCCCAAAAGGCCCTAAACGGCTATGTGTTGCGGGTTATCTACGAAGGTGAAGGAAACCACGCTGTCGTCGTGACGGTCTATCCCGCCCACCGTGATCGCTATGGAATATGAATACGACAGAGAGACCGACATCCTCACGATCGTTCTCCGAGAGAGAGCACCAGAATACGGAGAGCAGACGGAGAACATCATCACGCATTACGCTGAGGACGGGAAGCCCGTCGAGATCGAGATCTTGGATGCGAGCACGGCCGTGCTTGACATGATGCGGCCCATGCTCCGCTCTGGAACGAAGACGGCCGAGGCATAAGGACACGGAGGTCACCCCCCATGTTCGGAGCCGTCGAGTAGGGGCACGCCCAGGCACGTCCATCGATTCACCGACGAGCCCGGACCTCCAGGGCCTCCAACGACAAACTCTTGCCTACCCCCCGCTTGTGGCCACGCGTGGGCCTCGTACGCGGCCTCGTGCTCGCCCTGGACCGGCGAGCCGTGCTCGCCGTGCTCGCCATCGGCGTCAGCGTCGGGTACGCCCTTTTCGCCGGCGCCACCGTGACCGGGCTCGAGGAAGCTCAAGACGCCATCGGCACCGACCCCGACGAGATCCGATGGATCGCCCATCATCCCGACGGACAGACGACGCCCTTGAACCAAGCCCCCGGGTCCCCCGCGCACGGGATCGCCCTCGTGACCCTCGAAGACCACACGAACCGCTTCTACACCGCACACACCCCTTCCGGAGCCTACCCGATGCCGGTGAGCCCCGATCACGTCCTGGCCGGCCCCGCCACCGGGTACGAGCAGGGAGACACGCTCCGCGTCCACGGCCAAAACCTCACCGTCGAAACCGGCGACCCCGTCCCAGGAGCCCCGAACACCGCCCTCGGGTTGAACCCGAACACCTTCGCGGACATCGCCACGCACGACCCCAACCAAGCCCACACGCTCATCTACGACCAGCTCACCCAAGACCAACGACGCGAGCTCCAACAGGACGGGTACGAAACGCACCAAGCCCCCGCCAGCCTCGGCTTCTACGAAGAGGGCGCCGAACAGCTCGTCGCCGCCATCGCGGCCACGGTCGGGGCTAGCACCATCGTGGTCGGCCTCTTGGCCAGCGGGTTCGTCACGATGGAGCTGCGCGCCAAGCGAGAAAGCTTCGCCACGCTCAAGACCTACGGAGGCACATCGCTCGTCCGGAAACTCGTCGCCGCCAGAGGAACCTTCCTCATCGCCACCGGGCACCTGATCGGGCTCGGCTTGACGCTCACTCTCGTCCTCCTCGTCACCCGAGCAGGTGCCCTCGACCTCTCCCTGGACCCCACCTTCACCGCCGGCGCCCTTGCCGCGACCCTCGCCGGCGGCCTCCTCGGGCTGGCCCCCCCGCTCGCCACCGCCAACAAGCGACTCGAAGCCCAAGACCTCACCCAACGCTCGCCCCCCCGCTGGCTCCCCAAGCCCCTGCGCCTGACCCTCACCAGCTGGCGCATCACGATCCCCCTCACCGCCGCCGCCATCGTCCTCGCCGCCAGCCTCGGCATCATCTACGGCATGGCCGACATGCCCGGCCAACTGTTCGGCCACGAAGGAGACCAAGTCATCGCCGACACCGGCAACCCCCTCCGAGGCGAGGTCGATCCCTTCCCCGGATACCACCTCGCCAACACCGACGGCTACACCGGGTCCAGCCCTGAGATCTTCGCCCCCACCCTCTACCAGGGCTCCCCCACCATCGTCCGAGGCGTCCACGGGGAGCAGCTCACCACGATGGAGCCCGACTTCTCGCTCACGCAGGGAACCCTCTTCACGCAACCACAAGAAGCCACCGCCGGGCACCGCCTCGCAAGCACGCACCAACTCGAACCCGGAGACCAGATCACGCTCCCAAGCCCCTACACCGCTTCCACAAGCACCTTCACCCTCACCGGCATCCACCAAGCCGGCACCCTCCTCGACGACGAGATCCTCACAAGCCTCCCCACCGCGCGCGACTTCTCCGGCCAACGAGCCGACACCGTCAGCCTCATCCGCTACAACCGAGCCCCCGAAACCCCCCCCGGGCTCCCCACCGGGATCGAAGTCACGGACATCCACGTCGACCCCCCCAACCCGCTCCCACACGAGCAGGCCACCGTGACCCTCGACCTCGCCAACTTCGCTCCACACAACCAAACCCGCCAGCTCACCCTCACCCTCAACGACGACCCCGCCGACGACGCGTGGCCTACGCTCCAAGGCCGCACCACGGACACCACGCAGATGACCTTCCGAACCCCCCCCGCCCGAACCCTGGACATCGCCGTCAACCCCGAACGCACCCTCCCCAGCGGACAACCGGCCTACACCCTCGATGCACCTGACGTCGTTCTCACCGAACAAAGCCTCCCCGTCACCGTCCAAGACACCGACGGCGATCCAGCCCAAGGCGTCACCGTCCACCTCGGAGAGGACCAAGCCACGACGGACCAAGACGGGACCGCCCGGCTCCCAGCAACAACCCCCGGGAACCGAACCCTCCTAGCCACCGGTCCCGACGGCCGGGGAGCCACCTGGGTCCTCATCGTCGAACGCGGCGATTTGCACACCAGCCGCCCCACCATACTAAGCCTCGACGGCCCCTCGACAGCCCCCGCCAACGGCACGTGGACAGGCACCCTGACCGTCGAGAACCTAGGAGGAAACCACCACGACGGCCCAGTACAGGTGCCGGTGAACGACTCCTTCGAAGAAACGAACAGTGTCGAGATCCCCAGCGGTCAGCGCGCGCGAGCCACGTTGACCCTTGAACTCCCCTCTGGCGAACATACGATCGGTCCCTCCGCTCACCAGCTCACCGTCACCGCCAGAGACCCAGGCAACGCAGACCAAGTGGATCCTCCTCCCGACCAGAGAACCGTCTCGGAGCTGCTCGAGGCTAGAAGGAACGAGGGAAGATCGACCGCTCAGACGGGCCAGACGGCTACCCAAGCGTTCCTGGGGGATACGTTCGGGAACCTGAACGCCGCCCTCACGATCTTCACGTTGGCAACCGTCGCACACGCTGGCTTGGTCGTCGCCGTTGCTGTCTTCCGGGATGTCGAGGAGCGGGCGAGCATCGTGGGGACCCTGGCGAGCGTGGGCGCAGGGCGAGGCGATGTCCGGTTGATGGCGTTGCGGGAGTTCGCGGTCGTGGGGTTCGTGGCCTCCCTCGTGGGCGTCGGGGTGGGGCTTGCCTTGGCGTGGCTAGGTGCTCAGCTCGGCTTCCTTGTTGGGTTTGGCCACGCGTTGGTTCCGAGGATGGGGCTGGTGTTCGGTTCACAGGTGGGGGTGACGGCCGTGGGTGTCGTGATCAGCGTGGGCGTTTTCGCTGTGGATCGGGTTCGGGGTCGGGAGGTGTCGTCGTTGCTCCGCAGTGGCCCGGAGCGGGCGGCGCGTCCCCCGTTGGAGAGGTTGGTGGGGGGAGGCGACGCGTGATGCGGAGGATCTTGACGGGGGTTGCGGTGGGAGCTGGTACAAGTCTTCTGGGTCTCGTGGTGGACGTAGCGTTTTGGGGGGGGTCGT
>CAZOQA010000017.1:0-43263 GCA_964581775.1 uncultured Thermoplasmatales archaeon
CGTCGCTGACGTGGATGCCGCCGACCTCGATGCCGGCGACGAGGCGGTGGGGCGCATCGGGGTGCGTGGCGAGGGTTCGGACGTGCGCGGCGTCGCGGTGGCGGGGGGTGTGCCAGGTGTCCCGGGAGGGTTGGTGTTGGAGGGCGTCGAGCTCGTGCCAGGTTTCGCCGCGGTCGTTCGTGGCGTAGAGGTGGGCGGGGTGCGTGCCGGCGTAGAGCCTCTCGCCGGTGGGGCTGGCGGCGGTGGAGAAGACCTCTCGTCGGGGCACGTCGAGGTTCGTCCAGGACCTGCCGGCGTCGGTGGACCGGTACAGGCCGCTGCGCGTGGCGGCATACGTGCCGTCGTGGTAGGTGTGCACGTTGAGGGCGTCGCCGGAGTCGAGCACCTGTTCGAGGGGGGTGTCGGGGTCGAGCGTGGTGCGGTGGATCGCGTGCGTGGTCCCGAGGATGATGGGCATGCTGTCCTAGGCCTCCGTGAGGGGGCGTCGGGGTTTGGCGGTTGCGGCGAGGCTGAGGACGGGCACGAGCAGCGCGAGGGGGACAAGGGCTTCCAGGTACTCGGCGTGCACGATGTGCGTGCCGATGGCGCCAAGCAGGATCACGGTGAGCAGCAAGGCGCCGTGGAAGCGGAGCGAGGCCCCTTTCACGTTCCGGTGGGGGATCATGAGGAGGGTGGCGCCGAGGAGCTCGGTGGCGCCGACGAGGTAGGCGAACCAGGCGGGGTAGCCCCAGGCTTGGAAGGCGTCGAGCATCTCGGGGCTCCCGGTGACCTTGGTGAGCGCTCCGGCGGCGAAGAAGACGGCCACGAGGGCGGCGAGGGTCCACAGGCCGATGCGGGTGATCTTCGAGCGGGTGGGCGTCGGGTCGCTTCGCTGGGCGGGGGTGGGTGTCATGCGTGGTGCTCCTGCAGACGCCCACGAGCGGAGGGTGGTGGTCCCGTGGGGGCCTGCAGGGTTCCGTGCGCGTTGCGGGTTTATGCAAGCTGCGAACGGGCGGGTTGGAGGATGCGCATCTTTAAGCGTGCAGGCGGGTCGGGGCGTGGATGGACGAGCGCGATTTCGAGATCCTGGTCGGGATGCTCCGGGAGCCTCTTGCATCGTACCAGGCGCTCGGTCGCGGGGTGGGGCTGTCGGGCACGTCCGTGAAGAACCGGTTGGAGACAATGCGGGACCAAGGCCCGCTTCAGGGCTTCGTGGCCCTTCCCCGCGCGGAGGTGTTCGACCGCGCATCCACCATCTACTGGACGCACACGGGGCTGAAAGCACGGGACGCGCTGGAGGACGTCTTGGAGGTGGACCCGGTCGTGTGGGTGAACCTGCTCTCCTCCGGCGATGTGGCGGTGCACGCGTACGAGGGCCCCGACGAGGACGCCAGCGGCGACATCGAAGACGGGCTCGGGTCTTCCTTGGAGCGGAGAGGGGGTTTGGCGCCGTGGCCGGGGGACGTATCCGATGCGGTGTTGTCGAGCTTGGACTGGCGGATCCTTCGCCACCTCGTCCGCGAACCCCGCATGCCCGTGAGCGAGCTGGTCGAGCACACGGGGTTGGCGCGGAACACGGTCAGCAAGCGACGCCGGCGGCTCTTCGAGGAGGGTTTGATCGGGCTTTTCCCCTTGCTCGAGCAAGCACGGACGCCCGGGCTTGTCCTCTACAGCGTCATCGCCCACGTCCACGACGAGGACGACCGGTCCCGCGTGCAGGATCTTCTCCCCGGCGCCGTGCCCGTCGCGCACGGGGTCGGGGAAGAGGGGGGTGCGGGGACGACGTTCATGGGCCACGCGGACACGATCGCGGACGTGACCGTGGCCCACGAGACGGTGCAAGACCTGGACGGCGTCGAGCAGGCGCAGCTGGTCATCGATTTGGAACGGCGCGTCGCGGTGGACCGGTTGGAGGCGTGGGTCGAGGAGGAGATCGAGCGGTGGGAGAAACGCTAGGTTCGGGACGCTTCAGGAGTAAATCCCGTGCTCGATGCGACCGATGAGCTTTTGCACCTCTCGGGTCCCGATGAACGTGCTGGCGGCGTCGAGCGGGGATCGGTGGCCCAGGCCCCGGTTCGGGCGCTTGAGCCAGTCGCGTGCGGCTTCGCGGTCCCCGTCGAACAGCTCTGCGACCTCGCCGAAGAGGATCGCAAGTCGCACCAGACGGTCGGATTCCCCTGAGGTCAGGGTCCCCTCGTCCCGCCGGCGCGAAAGGGTCCTCCCAGAGATCCCGACCGCGTTGGCGATCTCCTCAGCGCTCAGCTGAAGGGTCTCCTGAAGAGTCTCCAGGCACCCGTAGCGTAGTCCGTGTTGGGTGGAGTCCGCGAGGTCGAGAGGGCTAGTATCTTGAAGATTCATGCTCTGGATGGCCGTGGGAAAAGGATCCCCGTCTCCCGTTGCTTCTCCCATACCTTCGACATACGGTGTTACTGACGATAAAAGGGCGCCTGAGCTTCGGTATCTTTCTCCATATCGACGAGGACGAGCTCCCCGGAGAGAACATAACTGCCGTCCACGAGGAAGCCCAGGAAATTCTAACGCCCTCTCTCCAACAACAGCTCTAAGTGGAGAAACCAAGCCCATGAGATGGGACGGAAGCTTCAAAGCAGAGAAGAGCAGCTACTGTGCAGTTCCGAGGAGGACCTTGGTCCTGCCTGGAATGATTGGTGACCCGCATGGAAGTCGTAAAGTGGGAGAAGATCCCCGAGGAGATTCGCCTCGCCCTGCTCAAGGCCCTCGGATACGAAGTCGAGGAAGGGCGTGTTCTTGAGGAGGGCGAACCCAAGCTTGACCCGTACGTGGACAAGCAGCTCACCCTCGAGAACCTAGCCATCCTCCCTGGGTTCTCACCCCCGGTCCTCCTCGACAACAACTCCGTAAGTCTCGCCTGCTACCTGGAAGACTACGGCGAGCCAGCATAAGGGGCTCAACACCGCGGGGATGTCCTCTCAATCAAGCTCGTAGCGCATCTCGACGAGCCCATCCCCCAGGTGGGTCTCTTGGACGAACTCGAGTTCCTTCCGAGAGCTTGGTTCACCGAAGAGGGGGATCCCGCCGCCGAGGATGACCGGCGCTATCGTGAGCCGAAGCTCGTCGATCCGATCCGCCTCGAGGAAGGCTTGCGCGACGTGGGCCCCGCCGACCAGCCAGATGTGCTCGTGCTCCTCCGTCAGACGCATGGCGATCTCGTCCACGTCGCCTTGGACGAGATGAACCTCCTCGTGGGCGAGGGGGAGATCCCGCGTGGTGAGGACGTAGACGGGTTTGTCCTCGTAGGGCCAGGCACCGAAGTCGAGGATCTGCTCGTACGTGGCAGAGCCCATGACGAGCGCGTCCACGCTCGAGAAGAAGGCCTCGTAGCCCACCGCCTCGTCGACCGGGCCGGGTTCGTAGGCTTCCAGCCACTCGACGCCCCCGTCCGGGTCCGCGATGTACCCGTCCAGGCTGGTGGCGACGTAGAGCGTGATCCGTCCTGAGCTCACAAGGAGGTGAGGCTGGCGGGGGGCTTGAAGCCCACGCTCGGGTCCCCGGGACCGCGCTACGGCTCAAGACCAGGAAGACAGAACGGAGAGGAAGGAAGACGAAGACGGGAGGCCGCCCGACCGCGGGCGACCTCCATCCGGATGGTCGCGGTTACGCTTCCGCCATCTGCGCTTCCGGCTCAGCGCCCGTCGTGCCGGTGGGACCCTCGGAGCGACCCGTGCCGGCTGCGGCCCACACCTCGTTGATGGTCGTCTGGAGCTTGTAGTACGCCACAAACGGCCCCACGACGATCAGCGAGCCCAGGATGGCCCACCCGAGGAACTCCCCGATGGAAAGCTCCGGAGCAAGGCCCTGTCCTTCCCGGACCGTGTTCACGTCCCCGATGAACCGGTTCATGAACATGATCTGCGTCACGATGTTCACAATCGGGATCAAAGAAGCGACGTACAAGCCCGTCGGGAACTCCTCCACATCGAACTCCTCGGTCACCTCCTTGTAGGCCTTGAAGTGCCAATACAACGGGTACAGGCCCAACGAGACGATCGAAAGCAAGACCCCACGTCCGAACGACCGCTCCTTACCAGCAAGCTGCGCATCAGAAGACAAAGGAATCCCTCCCGATTCCTACCCCGACACAGGGAACTTCCGGTAAAAAAAGACCGGTTCCAACGCCCCCACCCACCATGACGAATGGCGACCCGGCTGACGCCTGGGAGCCCCTGATTGCGGTCCCGTGACCCAGCAACCTCGACGTCAACGGATCGCGCCGAGCGCAACCGGCGGGGGTTAGCCCTCGCTTGAACCGCGCGGTGCGAGAACCCACCGGTCATCGTCCCCGGTCAACGAGAGACCGTGCGCTCGAGCCACCGCCCGGAACGTCTCAGAAATCACCGTCGGAGGATTACGGAGGACAAGCCTGGTTTCCCCAGGTTGCATCCCGAGGACCTCTTCCATCGTTTTGATCATCTCATCGAAGAAGCTGGGAGAGAACCCCTCGATGCCGTCGAAGTCCAACTCCACCTTCCCCGCGCGGGGATTGGCGTTCTCCTCGAAGGAAGGGGCAAGCTCTCGCGCCAGACCCCGGGTGACGACCATCGGGCCAGAGAGCCTTGACCGGACCTTGATGGGATCCATGGAGAGATCCTCCTACGTAGCTGGGGCCTAAGAACGAACCGACACCTACGCGCTCGCTTTGACCGCGCGCGTTACCAAGTACAAGCCCAACCCCAGGACCGGCAAGAACAGCGCGACCACCGTCCACGGCACGCGCGGCAACCCCCGCGCGCCAGCATCCCCGAACACCCACGCAGCAGGCGCCAACGCCACCAACGCGACGAAGCCCAGGATCACAAGCTCGAACAAACCTGTCTGCAACCACTGCATCGCGAACACGGCGAGCGCGATCAAGCCCAGGGCCACCCCGACCGCCGCGTAGCGCCACCCGGCGTCCTCCCGCGCGCTGGTTTCCACCATGCGCCCGAAACGCTCCCGTGCTGTATAGGCGTTCCGCGGTGGACTCCTACTGTAGTGAAAGAGGAAGAGGACCCCCACTACATCTGGAGTAAGTATATGTAGTGTGGACTCCACATAGGAAGCGTATGGGCTCTCAGGCTTCCCCCTCCCCGCAGGGAGACACGCTCGAACGCTTCCACAGACGCCTCTCGAAAGGAGGAGGAGGCACCGTCCTGTACCTGCCCGCGGACCTCGCACGGAACTTCCACCTCGAACCCGGGACCCCCGTCGAGATGGACGTGGAGATCGTCGACGGCGAGCTGCAACTCTCCGTGCGCCCCCAGCCCCGCTTCTCGCGAGAAGAACTCACACAGCTGGCCGAAGAGGAGGGATGGGAGATGATCGCGGACGAAGACCGAGGCAACGACGACTGGTCCCTCGAGTTCGAGACCGCCCACAAGGTCCGCGTACGCGTGGAATCCAAGCTCGTCATCGGGAACCGGCCCGTCAACAACGTGTTCGTCGAAGGCCCCGCGCTCCCCCTCGAGGACGAAGACACGTACAAGCGACTGCGAAATCTGGCCACGGAGAACGATCTCTCCATCGACGTCTACGACGAGGAAGGCCTCTGGGAACGCCTGGTCACCTCGAACGTGCTCACCCCCTCGGACCCGCCCGAACCCGAGCAGATGGCTAAGTTCCTCGACGCCACAAGCCCCATCTCGATCTCGTTCGTCCACCGAAGCTCGACCCTCTCGCTTTCGCTGAGCAAACTTCAACAGCACGTCGCTAGGATCGGAGAGGCCACCAGGCGAGTAGAGAGCGAGATTCTCACGTAAGGGCCGTCTCGACAAGCTCGTAAGCCAGTGCTTTCAAAACCCTGACCGTCTCATACTCGATGCCCCGGACCCCATTAGCCCGGTAGGCCTCCCGGGACAAGCCCCGCAAAGAGCCCACCCGACGGTTGGGATCCCAGGAAGGAACCGTGTCCTCGCGAGGGAGGAACGTCTCGAAGACAGCATACATCTCCATCCCCACCTCCCCCGCAAAGTCCCTCCATTCCTCGATCCCGCCCTGGTCCTTCGATACCACGATGAGAGCCTGGGCTGGCTGGACCAGGATGCGGGTGTAGTCGTCGATCACTCCAGGAGCGTCAGCGAGGGCCAGGGCAGCATCAGACTGCTCAAACGCCTCCCGCCTGGCAACAGCTCTCTCCCGCGTAAAACCACCAAGCTCTCGACGCGGAGTCCTCCCAGAACGATCATCCATCCATTCTGTTGAGTTATCCACGAGGTCCAGGGTCAGGCTATGGAAGAGCTCGGGGTCGCTGGTGGCGCCAAGGATCTCTCGGATGAGCTTACGAAGGATCGCCGTGAACGTGCTCTTGCCGGAATGAGGAGGGCCCCCGACGACAATCTTCACGACGAGGGCTCGAGCGACGGCGCATCATGAAGCCCGTCCGGGGACCGCGCGGTTTCAGGTTGCGATTCCCGCCAGGAACCCGCTCACCGCCGCACCGCCTCCAGTAGCCTCTCATCCAGCTCGCGCCCGTCGGGCGGCCCGTGCAACACCGAGACGTCCCCGGTGGGCTCCATGACGACCGCGCGCACCTCGTCCAAGCGGATCACGTTCGCCTCGCGCAGCTTCGAGCGAAGATCGTCCCGCGTCATGCGCCCCTTCTCCAGGTTCTCCTCCAGCACCTGGCCCTCCTCCATGATCAAAAGCGGTTCGTTGTCCACCAACCCCTTCACGGACGACGACCTGCGCCGCGCCACCGCGACGCCCATCTGCAGCGCGTACAACGCGGCCAACCCGACCATGCCCTGCAAAAGCGGCGGGTTCTCCGTCAACAACACCGTGGCGACGACGGACCCGATCGCGACCGTGATCGCGAAGTCGAACGGCGAAAGCTTCGAGAAGCTGCGAAGCCCCGCCACGCGCGTCAGCACAACAAGCTCCACGTAGATGATCACGGCCGAGAGCAACACCAGGCTCACCGCTTCCAGAGAGGTCCACAGCCACGCACCATGCATGCCCCATCGCACGGGCGGTGCAGGCTTGCCTGTTGTGCCAGGCAAAAGTGTAGGCGACCGACACAGACGACCGTAGAAGGCTATCCTGCAAGAAGTGACAACCCGGGGGACAGCGAGAGCTTGCGCGGGACAACCGTGACCAAGCAACCCGCACTGCTCGTTGACCAGCCTTTTAACCGTGGCCTCTGGAAGAGAACCCCGTGGACGACCCCCCGTACCAGCGCCTGGTCGATGCCGTCGACGACGGGCTCTCCCAGATCGACGAGGACGGCCGCATCGTGGCCCTCAACGAATCCCTGGCGCGCGCCACCGGGTACGAGCGCGACGAGCTCGTCGGGTCCCACATCTCGATCCTCCTCGACGACCCGGACCTAGCCCGCTTTCGCCGCGAGGCTCGAACGGACGACTCCAACGACCGCTCCAGCATCGACCTCGTGCTCAAGACCGCAACGGGCACGCCCCTGCCGTGTCACATGGAGGTCCAGCCGCTCTCCGAGAACGGCGACGCGGACGGCGCGCTCGTCATCGCGCACGGCCTCGACGATGCAGGGGAGCTCGGGGCCAGCCGCGCCGCGGTCGAGGAACGCCAAAGCCTGGCGAACATCCTCGACGAGGCCCGCGTGGCCGTGATCGTGCTCGACGCGACCTTCAAGGTCGTCTGGGCGGACGAAACCGTTGAACGCTACCTCGGCGTAGACCGCGACGCCATCATCGGCGAGGACAAGCGCCCCCTCATCGACGACGTGAAAACGCGCTTCGAGGACCCCGACCGGTTCGAGAGACGGATCGAGGCCGCCTACGCGGACAACTCGTACATCGACCGCTTCGAGGTGCACATCCCCCCTGACCAGGCCCAGGGACGCAAGGAGCGCTTCCTCGAACACTGGAGCAAACCCATCGAATCCGGCCCCTACGAGGGCGGCCGCATCGAGCTCTACTACGACATCACGGACCAGAAACGAAGCCAAGGCGCGCTCAAGGAGAGCGAGCGAGCCTTCACATCGCTCGTGGACGCGGTCGAGGAGTACGCCATCTTCCGCCTCGACCGGCAAGGCCGCATCGCATCCTGGAACCAAGGCGCCCGCCGCATCAAAGGCTACGAAGAGGACGAGATCCTCGGCGAGCACGTCTCCACCTTCTACACGGACGAGGACCGCCTCGAGGGCATCCCCGAGAGGAACCTCAAACGAGCCGAAGGCCAAGGCTCCGTGGAGGACGAAGGATGGCGCGTGCGCAAGGACGGGACCCGCTTCTGGGCCAACGTCACCATCACGAGGCTCGAGGATGAGCACGGGAACCACGAGGGCTTCCTCAAGGTCACACGCGACATGACGGACCGACGCGAGCGCGAAAAGAGCCTCAAGCGCGAGCGCGACATCGTGCAACAGATCCTCGACACCAGCCCCGTGGGGCTCATGGTCGTGGACCCGGACGGGTCCGCGGTGCAAGCCAACGACCGCATGGCCGAGATCCTCGGCCTCGACCCCCACGAGATGACCTCGTACACGCTAGGCGAGAAGACCGTGTACGACGAGGAAGGAGACCCGCTCCAGGCCCATCAGAGGCCCGCGCAGCGCGCCATCGAGACCGGCGAGCCCGCCTCCCGGACGAACCTTCGCGTCCAAGCCAACCCCGACCAGGAGCGCTGGCTCACCGTGAACGCCGCCCCCGTGCTCGACGAGAACGGCAACGTCGCCCACGCGGTCGTCGCCGCCACCGACATCACGCAGCTCAAGGTGCAAGCCCAGCGCCTCGAGCGCCAACGCGACGACCTCCTGAGGGAACTGGACGAGATGTTCGACCGCGTCGACGACGCCTTCTACGCCATCGATCGCGACTGGCGGTTCACCTACGTCAACGAAGAGCTGGCCAACCTCGCAAACGGGCCCCGGTCCGAGCTCGTCGGCGCCAACATCTGGGACACCTTCCCCGAGCTGGCCGACACGGAGTTCGCCGAGCTCGACCGGCACGCCATGAGGACCGGCGAACGCGTCGAGTACGAGCTCTTCTACGAGCCCGCCGACGCCTGGCTGGAGGTCAGCGTGTACCCCAGCGAGACCGGCCAAAGCGTCTACCTCAAGGACATCACGGACCGCAAACGCACCCGAGACCGGCTCGAACAGCGCGCCATCCAACAAGCCACCGTCGCCGAGCTGGGCAAACTCGCCCTCGAGACCGACGACCTCGACGAGCTCATGCACCAAGCCGCCCAGCGCGTCGCGGACGTGCTCGACAACGCCTACTGCAAGGTGCTCGACCTGGACCCCGCCAACCAGGAGCTCTTGCTCCGCCAGGGCGTCGGATGGAAGGACGGCTACGTCGGGCACGCGACCGTCGCCTCGAACACGAACTCGCAAGCCGGGTACACGCTTCTCTCCGAGGAACCCGTCGTCGTCGAAGCCCTCGACGAGGAGACCCGCTTCTCCGGGCCCGAGCTTTTGACCCACCACGATGTCGTCAGCGGGATCAGCACCATCATCGGGCCCCCCGATGCCCCCTGGGGCATACTCGGCACGCACGACACCGAGCACCGGTCCTTCACGCAGGAGGACGTGGCCTTCGTGCAAAGCGTCGCCAACATCCTCGCCGACGCCATCGAGCGCGAGGACTACGAACGAGAACTCGAGAGCACCATCCAACAGCTCGAGGAGTCCAACAAGCGCCTCGAACAGTTCGCCTACGCCGCCTCGCACGACCTCCAAGAACCCCTTCGCATGGTCTCCAGCTACCTTCGCCTCGTCGAGAACCGCTACGAGGACGAACTCGACGACGAGGCAGACGAGTTCATCCAGTTCGCCGTCGACGGCGCCGACCGCATGCGCAAGATGGTCAACGGCCTGCTCCAGTACTCACGCATCGACACGGAAGGCGAACCCCTCCAACCCGTCCACGCGGAGACGATCATCGAGGACACCCTCGCCGACCTGGAGGTCCAGATCCAGGAATCCGGAGCCACCGTCCAAGTGGAAGAGCTCCCCCGCGTCTGGGCCGACCCCGACCAGCTCCGCCAGCTCTTCCAGAACCTCATCAGCAACGCGCTCAAGTACAGCGGCGAGGAACCCCCCCGCGTGCGCATCTCCGCCACGCGCGAAGGCTCGGAGGTCGCGTTCGCCGTCGAGGACGAGGGCATCGGCATCGAGCCGCGCGAAAGAGACCGCATCTTCGACGTGTTCCAACGAGCCCACCCGCGCGAGGAAGGCACCGGCACCGGCATCGGGCTGGCCATCTGCGAACGCATCATCGAACGCCACGGGGGCCGCATCTGGGTCGAATCCGAGCCCGGGGAAGGCACCACGTTCCGCTTCACCCTATCCGCCGCGGAGGAAGCACCATGACAAGCAACGCGAAGCGCTCCAAGGCCGCTGACGTGCTGCTCGTCGAGGACAACCCCGGCGACGTGCGCCTCACGCAAGAGGCCTTCAAGGACGGCCGCATCAACAACGAGCTGCACATCGTCACGGACGGCCTCGACGCCCTGGACTTCCTTCTGCAACAAGGCGACTACGAGGATGCCCCCCAGCCCGACATCGTGCTCCTGGACCTCAACCTGCCCCGCATGAACGGGCAAGAGGTCCTCAAGAACGTCAAACACGACGAGGACCTCCGGGCGATCCCCATCATCGTGCTCACCAGCTCGCAAGCCCAAGAGGACGTGCTCGACTCCTACAACCTGCACGCGAACGCGTACCTGACCAAACCCGTCGACCCCGACAAGTTCATCGACACGGTCCGCTCGCTGGAGGGCTTCTGGCTCTCCGTGGTCCGGTTGCCTACGGACGGGGACGAGTGACCGGCCGGACCCCGTGCGTCATCCTTGCGCAAGCTCCCAGGAAGGCGGGATTCGCCCGAACCCGCGGTGGTTCCAGGGGTTCAAAGGGTCCTGCTCGAAGGGTCGACACAACAGCACGATGGCCCCGCGAAGCGCCTCGTCGGGGCTTGGCACGCGCGCCCAGAGGCTGGCCCGGGCCCCGCCCATGCTGGGATGCTGGAGCAGGACGCGCGTGGGCGCCAGGTTGGCTCCTTCCTGGAGGGCTTCGAGCATCGCGTCGACGAGATCGTGGTCCTCCGGGTGAACGAGGGCGCGAAGGGGCGATCCCTCGATCGTTTCGCCCTCGAGCTTGAGCGCTTCGATGAGGGCCCGGTTGGCCGCTTGGACCCTCCCCTGGCGAGGGTCGACCACGAGCGCGGGGAGGCTGCCTTCGTCCAGGAGGCTAAGCGTCTCCGGGGGCGTCGAGGCCGCATCCTCGTCGGCCATGCCCCATCCTTGGAGGCCCGTACATGTAGCTGTTTCGGTGGTGCAAACCGAACCGCCTTGTCTGTGGGTAGAATCTTGGAGTTGTCTGTCGATTCGAACCGACGGGAGGGAGGCGTTCTTGTTTCCTCATTGTGCCGTTTTGGACCGCGTCACGGGGGACCCTGCGCGTGGTTGGGAGAAAGGGGGAACGGTTTAGGAAGGTCCAAGCATGGCCGCGCGGCCTGCAACATGCCGGAGCCGAGCAACCTTGCAGACATCGCCAAGGCCCTCGAGGTTCTTGGCATGTCGGTCGAAGAAGGCCGGGCGTACCTCTACCTGCTGCAGGCGGGCCCCAGCAAGGTGGGCGACATCGCGCCCTACTTCGAGGCGAGCCGGTCCAAGCTTTACCGCATCCTGGACGGGTTAAGCCGCAAAGGCTTCGTCTCCAAGACGCCCACGCGGCCGACCGTGTACCATCCCGTCTTCCCAGAGGATGCGTTCGAGATCGGGGAAGAGCAGATCGAGCAGCGCCGAGAGCACCTCGAGGAGGTCCGCGAGGAGCTGCTGGGTGCGCTTAGACGGTTGCACCGGGCCGTGGAGGCCCCCGAGCCGACCACGTGGACCAAGGTCGAGGGCCTCAACCGGATCTACGACGTCGTGCAGCGCGTGGTGCGCAACGCGCAGGCATCCATCTTGGTGGCCAGCAACAAAGCCCCCCCGGTGGCCGTGGGGTTGCCGTTCGTGCGCGAGACCTGGTCGGCGACCAAGAAGCGCGTGGAGGAGGACGTGACCGCGCGTTGCGTGTTCGGGACCGGCGAGAAGGGCCTCGAGAACGTGCCCACGTGGCTGATCGACGAGGGGCTCGTCCGCGTGGTCGACGTCGACCAACCGGTGCACTTCCTCATCGTCGACGAGGACAAGGTCGTGTTCTGGTTGGAGGCCGAGGGCGTGGGCGCAAGCGGCGCGGGGGACGAGGTGGCGGTGTTCACGGACGCGGGCGGGCCGGTGGGCACGCACGTGCTGCTTTTCCAGCACCTGTGGTCGAGGGGGGCTCAGGCCCCCTCGGGGACGTGACCTCGACCGGGTAAGCCCTCAGGGGAGCGCCTGGTCGTCGAGGAGGATCTCATCCAACAGCGCTCGCGTGCCAGGGGAGCCCGCCCCCGAGGGCTGAGCGTCAACCGTCGCCGCGGCGGGCCTCGGCGTCCGCTTGAGCCTCCACCGCGATGGCGACCGCGTGATCAGGCTTGTCCGCCAGGATGTGCACGGGCAACGCCAACACGACCGTGCCCTCCTCGTCCCCGTGCTCGCGCATCGCGTGCTGGTCGGCCGCCTGATCTGCCAGGACCCTGTCCCGGTGAACCTCCTCCAGGATCCTCTCGCAGCGGCCGCAGACGAGCTGGTGCCGCATGCCTCCCCCCCCGACCGGGGAACTGGAGGGGACCGCCATGCAACCGGCTCGCCCCGCGTGTATAAAAGTGTACAACTCATGGGGACCGACCGCGCAAGAGCCCCTAACGGCCGATGGGTCACGTGACAGCGGTCCTAGGCGTGATTTGACGCTGGAACGAGCCGTCCTTTTTATGCACCGCCACGCGGCCCCCGGGGCGCTTGACCGCGAGCTCGCGCGCAGCCTCGAGGGCCTCCTTCTTGGTCTCCAGCACGCGCGAGGCCTGCCGGCTGCCCTCGCGCTTGACGCGCCACCCGCCCGCCGGGTGCGGCGTAACGTGCCAGACGTCACTCTGGCCGCTCCCTGGCCCGCTTGGGCCGGGGGATCCCTCCCCTGCCTCCTTCGAGGGCACCGCGAGGGCTTCGTCGAGCAGACCCAGTTGCTCGTGCAGCGGTTGGACCCTCTGCATGGTGAGCACCACCTGGATGCCAAGCGGCGTCACCTCGTACCGGTGCACGACGGGCTCCTCCCGGGCATCCGTGCGCTGGTCCACGAGCCCGTTGCGCCGGAGCGTTTTCAACGCGACCGTCAAGGAGTTCTCGGACTTCCCTTTCGGGAGGACGGTCTTCAGCTCCGAGTACCGCTTCGGTCGCCCCAAGAGTTCGTAGAGGGCCTTCCGGGAGATGCCGTCCTCGGTGGAGAGAAGCTGGTACGCTAGCCGGAGCTCGATACCCTCCGGGACGAATTTGTCGACCATCTCTGCTTGTTGCACCATCGTTAGCCTCGCGAGCGCGCTGCGCTGTGGATCACTAGTGTACCACGAGTGTACCACACGTACTGTACACAACCAGGTTGTGTAGTATATTATTTAAGACCTCGCTTGATGCCGCGCCGTGCCGCCCCGGGACCCCCCGCCCGACTTCGCAGACGTCGTCCGACCCCGTTTCCATGCCTGCGATGGGATCGTCGTAGCCAGCTCCGGTCTTTGCACACGGATCCGAGCCCAGGAGGAAAAGATTCCCGGACGAGACTTCCAAGGCGCCACACCCCAAGGGCTCTCCAAGCTACAGCTGGAAGGCTCCTGGATCGTAGGCGTGCTCCTTTGCCCAGGAGACGACACGAGGGCCGTCGCGAACTGGGCAGCCTCCCTCGGACCGGACGAGATCGACCGGATTCGCTTCTACTACATGCCGGACACGGACCTCATCGGAGCCCTTGCCGCCTGGTACGGCGCGGGCCTGCCTGACCCCGTGACAGCCGAGATCGAAGACTGGACGACGTTCCACAAGACCTTCGGGCGAGACCACGCGAACCAAGTGTACCAAGACGCGCGCACGAAACCCGGCTGGTTCGAAGACTAGTCTCCCCTGTGCTCCCGGCTCCCGAACAGCCGCTCCCGCAAGGACCGCTTCGAGGGCCGCTCGGCCATCACCACCGAGCACTCCAGCGTCTCCACGACGTCGAACACGAGCGTGTCGCTGACAAGCCGCGAGATCAACCCCTCCCGCGTGGCCCCGATCAACACCAACGAGTGATCCTGCGCCGCGCGCTCGATGCTCGCCTCCACGTCCCCAGACGTGTCCACCATCAGCTCGGCATCGCCCAAGCCCGCCTCGTGCGCCCACTCGCCCAAGAAGCTCATCCCCCTCGCGTGCTCGGACGCGTCCGAGACCACGTGCAAGACCGAGACCTCGGCCCCGTACACATCCCGGAACGCTTTCGCCGCCTCCGCGGCCAGGTCCGAGTCGCTGCCGCCCGCCGTCGGCAACAAGACCCGCGACGCATCGAAGCCACGGTCCCGGTACACGAGGAAATCACACGGCAGATCCCGCGTGAGCTCGCGCAACGCGCCGCCCGTGCGGCCCGCCGTCCACGCACGACGCGGGGACCAGCCCATCACGACCGTGTCCGATTTCAACCGCTCGGCCGCATCGAAGATCTCCCGGAACGAACGGTGCGAGAGGATCCTGTGCATCTCGACCTCTACGCCGTGCTCCTCGGCCGCCTCCCGCGCCGTCTCCAACAGCTCGGTGGAGCCCTCCGAGACGCGGTCCAACTGGCTGGCGACCGCCTCCAGCGACGTCTGCGGGGGCACGTCCACGATGTGCACGATCTGCACGATGCCGTCGCGCTGCTTGGCCAGCGTGCTCGCCATCGCGACCAGGTTCGGCGTGGTCTCCGGGTTCGCGATGGGCACCATCACGCGGTACGGTCTGGCCACGTCCGGTGAAGCCGCCTCGGCCGCCGAGACCGCGATCTCCGGCATCTCGTTCGGCCGCTCGAGGATGTAGTTGCCAAGCGCGCCGCTGATGGGCGTCTTGTGCCGCGCGTACGCCACGTACCAAACGATCGCGCCGGCGACGAAGAAGACGGCCACCAGCTGCGAGGCCGGCTGCATGAACGCGATCAATCCCAGGGAGAACAGGAACCCCAACGCGGGCACGAACGGGTAAAGCGGGACCCGGAAGTCCGGATCGTAGCCCGGGTGATCGGTCTCCCGGAACACGATCAGCGCCGCGTTCAACAACGCGAACACGATCAGGTGAAGCACGCTGGCCGCCTCGGCCAGGATGGCCAGATCGCGGCCCAGCAGCACGATGAAACCCAGGATCATCCCGCCCGTGACCAGGATCGACCGGTAGGGCGTGGCGAAGCGCGCGTGGATCTTGTTCAACCAGTCCGTCACGATCAGATCGCGCCCCATCGCGAAGTTGATCCTCGCAGAAGCCAGGATGGACGCGTTCGCGGACGAGGCCGTGGCCAGCAACGCGCCCAGCGTGATCACGGTCGCGGCCACACCCATGGCTCCCCCCGGGAAAGCCACCTCCGTGGCCTGCGTCAACGGCGCCTGCAGGTCCATCTCGGGCCACGGGACCAGGCCCAGCATGAGCGTGACCAGGATCGTGTAGATGACCGTCACGATGGCGACGCTCCCAACGATCGCGATCGGCAGGTTCCGCCCAGGGTCCTTCATCTCCTCCGCGACCGTCGCGATCTTCGCGTACCCCAAGAACGAGACGAACACGAGCCCCGTGGCGGGCAGGACCTGGCCTACGCCAAGAGGCATGAGCCCGCCCTCGGAGACCACGACACTCCAATCGAAGGTGAACCACCCCACCGCAGCGAAGAGCGTCAACACGGTCAACAGCACGGCCACGATGAACGACTGCACGCCGCCGGTCTCCTTGGCCCCCAGGTAGTTGACGCCCACGAAGATCACGCCCGCGATGAGTGCACCCACCTGGATGTCCGTCAAGAACAACACCGAAGGAAGCGCCATGAGCTCGCGCAGGTACTGTCCGAACCCGATCGAGTAGAACGCGGACGCGAACGCAAGGCCCAGCCAATCGCCCAGCCCCGAGATGGACCCGAAAAGCGGGCCCAGGGACCGGTTCACGAAGTAGTACGCGCCGCCCGCCTTCGGCATGGCGGTCCCCAGCTCCGAGACCGAAAGCGCGTTCAACATCGCCACCAAGCCCCCCAGGATGAACGAGACGACCACGATCGGGCCCGCCCGCTGCGCCGCCACGCCGGGAAGGACGAAGATGCCCGCCCCGACCATGGTGCCGATGCCGATGGACAACGCGGAGACGAGGCCGAGGTCCTTGGCAAGCTCGTGATCGCTCATGGTCCAACTCCAAGCCGACAAACGGGGGCTTCACCGGGTCCAACGGTCGCGCGTACGCCCGGAGGTGCGAACCAACCGGGGGGTTCCAGGCATGACGGCAGTCTCTCCGTACCCAAGCGCCACCGTCCCCTCGAACATACCTGTTTCGGAAGCCTCCAACCCCCGCCTGTCGGGGCGCCAGGGTGAAGACAGTAACCGTCTTGAGGGCCTCGCCCTTGAGCGATGCCATGCGCGTTGTGATCGTCGGGGCAGGCGAGGTGGGCACCACCACCGCCAGCAACCTGGAAGGCGACCACGAGGTCGTCATCGTCGAACGGGACGCTCGGCGAGCCGACGAAATCATGTACAAATACGACGTGCTCACCATCGAAGGCGACGGGACCTCCCTGTCCACGCTGGAGCGCGCCGGCGCCGGCGACAGCGAGATGCTGATCGCGTGCACCGACGACGACCAAGCCAACCTCGTCGCCTGCGGCACCGCGAAAGCCCTCGACGACCCGTTCACCATCGCGCGCGTCAAAAGCGCCGAGTACCTGGAAACCTGGGAGCGCTCCCGAGGGGCCTTCGGCGTGGATTTCATCCTCTGCTCGGACCTCCTCACCGCCGAGAACATCGTGCGCGTCATCGGCCTCCCTGGAGCCGTCGACGTGGACCCCTTCGCGGGCGGCCTCATCCAGATGGCCGAGCTCGACATCGACCCCGAAAGCCCCGTGGCGGGTCTCACCGTCGCTGAAGCCGACGAGTACGACTCGCTCACCTTCGCCGGGCTCTTCCGGAACGGCAACCTCACGCTGCCCCGCGGGCCCGACCGGATCCAAGCCGGGGACCGCGCCGTCGTCATCGGAAGCCCCGCCAGCGTGCAATCCTTCGCCACGCACGCCTCCCCCGAAGCCGCCCCCCAGCGCGACATCGAGATCGTGATCGTGGGCGGAAGCGAGATCGGGTACCACGCCGCGCGGTTGCTCATCGAACAAGGCTTCAGGCCCAGCATCATCGAGCAAGACTACGAACGCGCCCGCTGGCTGGCTGAAGAGCTCCCCGACGCCACCGTGCTCGAGCACGACGCAACGGACACCGAGTTCCTCAACCGCCAACACGTGGACGAAGCCGACCTCGTCATCTCGGCGCTCGGCTCGGACGAGAAGAACATGCTCGTCTCCGTGCTCGCCAAACGCTTGGGCGCCGGACGCGTCGTCTCCATCGTCGAAAGCGGCGACTACGTGCCCCTGTTCGAACAGATCGGCACCGACATCGTGCTCAACCCCCGCCAGGTCATCGCGGAAGAGATCACGCGCTTCACGTACGGGAAAGCCGCCAAGAACATCTCCCGCCTCGAGAACGACCAAGCCGAGGTGCTTGAGATCGAGCTCAGCCCGGAAAGCCCCCTCGTCGGGCACAAGCTCCAAGAGCTCACCGACGAGATCGAAGGCCGCTTCGTGGTCGGAGCCATCACGCGAGGCCGCGAGCTCGTCACGCCCCGAGGGGCCACCGTGCTCGAAGCCGGCGACCACCTCGTCGTGTTCGTCGAGACCCCCTACGTGGGCGACTTCATCGACCTCGCCTGACCCCCGACGCGAACCCAACCCGCACCGACGTGTTGATTAGAACAAGGCGATTGACGCGACCTGGCAAGGAGACCCCGCATGGTGTGGCGCATCGACTGGCGAGCAAGCCTCAGCCTCGTCGGGAGGATCCTCAAGTACCTCTCCCTCACGATGCTGATCCCCCTCCTCGTCGCCCTCGTGTACGGCGAGGACATCTGGGTCTTCGTCATCTCCATCGCCGTCACGTTCCTCGCCGGGGCAAGCCTCGAACGCCTCGAAGAAGACCCCGACCTCGGCACGCAAGAAGCGCTCCTGCTCGTCTCGCTGGCCTGGCTCTTCGCGGCCCTGGCCGGCATGATCCCCTACCTGCTGGCCGGGTACGGGACCCAAGCCGTGACCCGGTTCCCCGCCAACGCGCTCTTCGAGTCCATGAGCGGCGTCACCGCCACAGGCGCCACCGTGCTCGAGGACATCAGCTTCGCCACGCACTCGCACGCGCTGTTGATGTGGCGCCAGCTCACCCAGTGGCTGGGCGGCATGGGCATCATCGTGCTCATGATCGCGATCCTGCCCGAGCTGGCCGTCAACGGGGCCCAACTCATGCGCAACGAAGCCCCCGGCCCCGACCTCCAGAAGCTCACCCCGAAGATCGCGCAAACCGCACGCACCCTCTGGCTGATCTATTTCGGCCTCACCGTCGTGTACGTGACCATCCTGTACGGGCTTCACCTGGCGGGGTATGCCCCGAACATGGACCTGTACAACGCGATCGCGCATGGGTTCACGTCCATCTCCGTGGCGGGGTTCTCCCCGCAGGCCGACAGCTTGGCCGCGTTCAGCGCCGTCGTCCAATGGGTCGTGATCCCCTTCCTTGTCATCTCCGGCGTCAACTTCGCGTTGTGGTGGCACGTGATCCGGGGCGAGGCCCGCGTCTTGTGGGAGAACGCGGAGGCGCGCGCCTACGTCGGCGTCCTAATCGTGCTCGGTACGCTTGCCGCCGTGTTCCTGTACCGCGGGGCCGCTCCCTCCCTGGAGTTGGGCGGTGTCACGGAAGGCGTCGCGTGGGAGTCGGTCCGGCACGGGGTCTTCCAGGTCGTCTCGATGATGACGACGACAGGGTATGCGACCTTGGACTTCGCGCAGTGGGACATCCACGCCCAGGTCGTCCTCTTGGTGGGCATGTTCATCGGTGCCTCGGCCGGGTCCACGGGGGGCGGGATCAAGGTGGTACGCTGGTTGGTGGTCGTGAAGGCGGTGTACCGGGAGCTTTTCACGAGCGCAAACCCGCATACGGTGCGCCCGGTCCGGTTGGGCCGTTACGTGGTGGACGAGGAGGCGGTGCGGGGGATCCTCGTGTTCACGCTGTCGTACCTGGTCGTGTTCAGCCTCTCGGCGGTGTTCATCAAGTTCGACGCGGCCCGCGTCGGGGTCCAGCTTACCCTCTTGGAGGGCGTCAGCGCCTCCTTGGGGACGCTTGGCAACATCGGGCCGGGGTTCGGGCCGCTTGGCCCGTTCGGCAGCTACAACTTCTTTCCCAGCTCGTCCAAGGTGCTCATGTCGTTCCTGATGTGGCTGGGCCGGTTGGAGATCGTGCCCGTGCTGGCTCTCTTGGTCACCGCGTACGAGGAGGCAAGATGAGCCGAAGACCGACGCCTTCAAAAACGCCTCGCGCGTCGCGTCCTCTGCAAGCGGGGGCCCATCTATGAGGTGGCGCATCAAGTGGAGGGCCAGCATCGCCCTGTCGGGCACCGTCGTCAAGTACCTCTCCGTCGCGATGCTCGTCCCCCTCCTGGTCGCGATCCTCCACCGGGAGGACATCTGGGTCTTCGCGGCATCCGCCGTCATCGCGTTCCTCATCGGGACCGCGCTCGAACGGTTCGAGCCCGACCCGGAGCTTGGCCCCCAGGAGGGGTTCCTGTTCGTCTCCCTGGCCTGGCTGGGCGCCGCGCTCGTGGGCACCGTCCCCTACCTGCTTGCCGGGTACGGGACGGACTCTGTTCTGCGCTTCCCCACGAACGCGCTGTTCGAGTCCATGAGCGGGTTCACGACCACCGGCGCGACCGTGCTAGAGGACATCAGCGTCTCCACGCACTCGCACGCGCTGTTGATGTGGCGCCAGCTCACGCAGTGGTTGGGCGGCATGGGCATCATCGTGCTCATGTTGGCCATCCTGCCCGAGCTGGCCGTGAACGGGGCCCAGCTGATGCGGAGCGAGGCGCCCGGACCGGATCTGCAGAAGCTTACGCCCCGCATCCAGGAGACCGCGCGAGCGCTCTGGATCGTGTACGCGGGTCTTACGGCCGCGCTCATCGCGCTCCTGTACACGCTTCATCTGGCCGGGGTCGCCCCGAACATGGACCTGTACAACGCGATCGCGCACGGGTTCACCACGATGCCCACGGGCGGGTTCTCGCCCCAGGCGGGCAGCATCGGGGCCTTCTCGCCCGCGGTGCAGTGGGTCGTGTTCGTGTTCATCGTGTTCGCGGGCGTCAACTTCGCCCTGTACTGGCAGGGCCTGCATGGGAACCTGAGAAGCTTCGTGATCAACATGGAGCTTCGCACCTACCTGGGCGCGGTCGCGTTCTTCTCCACCGTGGTCGCGCTGGTCCTGCTCGCTACCACGCCCGTGAGCGCGTGGACCGACGTGGAAGGGTTAGCTCGCGAGGCCTTCTTCCAGGTGGCCTCGCTTCTCAACTCCACGGGTTACGCGACGGTCGATTACACGGACTGGTCCTCCACGGCTCAAGTGGTGCTCTTGTTCGCCATGTTCGTGGGAGGATCGGCCGGGTCCACGGGGGGAGGCATCAAGGTGATCCGGTGGGTGGTCACGTTCAAGGCCGTCTGGCGGGAGCTTCTCTCGTCGACCACGCCGGACATCGTGCGGCCCGTTCGCGTGGGCGGGCGCGTGGTCCGCGAACCTGCCGTGCGCGGCATGCTCATGTTCACGCTGATCTACTTGGCCTTGTTCGCCGTCTCGACGGGCCTTTTAAGCCTGGATGCGTTCCGCGCGGGCCAACCGCTGTCCGCCTTGGAGGCCATCAGCGCGTCCCTGGCGACCATCGGGAACATCGGGCCCGGGTTCGGCGCGGTGGGGCCCTTCGGCACGTACAACTTCTTCCCGAGCACGTCCAAGGCGTGGATGACGTTCCTGATGTGGGTGGGTCGGTTGGAGATCGTGCCCGTGCTGGGGCTGATCGTGCGGGGCTTCGAGAAGGCCCGCTGAGCCTCCGGGAGGAATCGCAACGCTTTTCCCCCTCCCGTTTCGTCCCGGCAGCGTGTCCAACGGTCGAACGTGGTTCGCGGTTCTCGCCGTCGTCCTGATCGCGTCCTCGGGCTGCGCCACGCTCACCGAACGCTTCGCGGACGTGGTCGACGGGAACCAGGGCCCCGGGAGCAAGCTCGAGGCGTACCTGGCCGGGGACGCGGACACGCTGCTCGTGGAGATCTCGCACTCCCCCGACGCGCTCTGGGACACGAGCGAGCGCGGGGACGAGCAGTTCACGCAGCAGCTGGAACGCATCACCGGCAAGACCGTCGAGATCGTCGCCCAGAACCAGCTTCCCTCGAACGGGGACGAGTACCGGTACTCGACGCAAGAGCTTCGCTCGTTGCACGAGCAGCACAAGGACAACGAGGACGAGCAAGGCACGGTCGTGATGCACGCGCTGTTCTTGGACGGCAAGTACGAGCGCGAGGGTGTGGCCGGGCTCGCGTTCGCCGCGGACGGGTGGGCCATCTTCAAGGGCACCATCCGGGACATCACGTGCACCAACAACGCGCTCGTCTGCGACGGCGTGCGCGAGTGGCGCGTGACGCGCTCGGTCGCCATCCACGAGGCCGGGCACCTGTTCGGGCTCGTCAACTGCCCGCTTGAGATGCAGACCGATCGAGAAGCCACGCACCAGGGCGACTCCGGCGAGTGCCACAGCTCGAACGAGGACAGCGTGATGTACTGGGCCGTCGAGGTCCGGCGGGGCCTGAACAACCTCATCATGGAGGAGGAGGTCCCCTGGCAGTTCGACCAGAACGACGTCAACGACGCACGAGCCGTCCAGTAGGAGCTCACGCCATGAAGGTCAGCGACCAAGCCGGCGCGGATCTCGAATCGGACGCCATCGACCTGGCGCTCGAGAAGAGCATGGAGGACGTGCAAACGCTCCTGCGCTGGGTGCTGGAGGCCGACGATCCCGAGCAGGCGCTTCGGCACGTGCGCCGCTCGAAGGAGCTTCTCGAAGAGATGGAGTCCAACCTTGAGCGCGTGATCGACCGCTGACTCACCAACGGCTCAGCCGGGTATCCTCGTCCGCGACGGGCACGTGCACATCCTCGACTTGGAAGCTCGCGCCCGCGTCGTCGTGCCGGCGAAGCTCCTTGACGCGCACCGTGTCCACCGCGTCCACGCTCCCGGACAGGGCCTCGCGGATGCCGGGCACGTGCGCGTCCCCGACCACGAGCAACACGCGCCCGTGCTCGTTCGCAAGCGCCCGCACGCGGTTGGCCATGTACGCGTCTCGCTCGTCGATGAGCACCTCTTTGACGGTGGGGAACTTCTCCTCGACCTCGCGGATCAGCTCGGGGTCCCCGTCGAGGGCGCGCTGAAGCTCCTCGTCGATGCTCTTGCCCGGGATGAACGCGGCCACGAGGCTCCCGATCACCTTCAACCGCTCGAACCAGCCCATCTGGTCCAAAAGCCGGTCCAGGGACTCCTGAACGGGCCGGTCCACGAGCGCCACGGGCGCATCGATGAGCATCGCCGCCTCGCGGGCGGCCATCATCTCCTCGCCCACCTCGCCGCCCAGGTCCTCGGCGATGCTCTCCTGGAACTTCGCGACCAACCCGTACCCAAGGCCGGGCTTGGCCCGGTCCTCCGGGTCCATCAGCAAGCCCTGCAGGCGGTCCTTGTCCAGCTCGAGCGCGACTACGTCCGGGTCGAACTCGAACACGTGGTGGTGGATCGCGTTCGTGAGAGGCACCACGTGCGCGGTGCCCAGGATCAACACGGAGCTGACCGTCTGCTCCTGTTGGTCCTCTTCAAGGGCCATGCCGTCCGCGCGGGCAGGATCCGTGGGCGTCGCGACAGGGAACCGGGGGTGGGCCTCGTCGTTCACCGGGGTGCCTCGTCCCGTACCAGCACGGTCCCCCCCTTAAGGGTCTTCGCTGGTTCACCCTCGTCCTTGCGTCCCTACTCGTCCCCGTCTAAAGCCTCGGTAGAGCCCTCCTCGATCAGCTCCTCGACCTTCAGCTCGGCCCGCTCGAGCTTGCCCCGGCACGCCGTGACCAGTCCCAGCCCGCGCTCGAACCGAGCCATGGCCTCTTCGAGGGGAAGATCCCCGTCCTCGAGCTCTTCCACGATCTCCTCGAGCTCCTCGATGGCCTCCTCGAACGGCATCGCGTCGATCTCCTCGAGGGCGTCCTCTCCGAGCGATTCGTCGTCCACCAGCGACCGTTGCTCCGTCATGATTCATCCTCCTGGGTGTCTTCGACGCGGGCGCGAACGCGCCCATCCGTGACTCTCACGTTCAAGCCTTGCCCCTTGTCCACATCGTGGACAGAGCGCACGGTCTCGCCCTCGCGCGTCACGACCGCGTACCCGCGCTCGAGCACGCGAAGCGGCGACAAGGCCTCCAGGCGGCCATCCAGGGCTTCGAGGCGGTTCTCGGCGCCCTCGACGTTCCGCCTGGCCGCCCGGGGCAACCGGTCCCCCAGGCGTTCCAACCGTTGCTTGCTGGACCCCATCAAGGCGTCCACGCCCCGGAACACGGACCGCTGGGCCAGCCCGTCCACGTGGGCCCGCTCCGTCTGCAACCGTTGACCCATCGCGCGGGGCAACCGGGCCGCCAGCTCGTCGAAGCGCTGCCAGGGGCCCGAGAGCAGCGCGCCCCGGCGCGAGAGCACGGGCCGCGAGGCCATCCCGTCCAAGCGTCGCACCTTGAACCTCAAAAGGCCTTTCAGGCGCCGCGCGAGGCCCCGTTTGGCTTTGTCCACGCGCTCGAGCGAGCCGTCCCGGCTGGGGGCGGCAAGCTCGGCGCCCGCGCTGGGCGTGGGGGCCCGAGCGTCCGCGGCTAGATCCGAGAGCGTCGTGTCCGTCTCGTGCCCCACAGCGGAGATCACGGGCACGCGGCTTTCCGCGATGGCGCGCACCGTGGGTTCCTCGTTGAACGCCCACAGGTCCTCCAGGGACCCGCCGCCGCGCGTGACGAGGATCACGTCGACCTCGTCGTGGCGTGCGTGCTCGTTGAGGCGCTCGATCGCGTCCACGATCGTGCCGGAGGCATCGTCCCCTTGCACCCTCGCGTCCGCGAGGATCACGCGCACGTGGGGGCTGCGGCGCCGGAGCACGTTGAGCACGTCCTGGAAGGCGGCGCCGCTTTTGCTCGTGACGACGCCGATCGTCAAGGGGAAGGGGGGAAGCTCTCGCTTGCGGTCTGGGTCGAACAGGCCCTCCTCGCCGAGGTGCTCTTTGAGCTCTTGGAACTCGAGGTAGAGCTCACCCTTCCCGGCCTCCAGGATCCGGTCCACGTAGAACTGGTAGCTTCCGCGCTGCTCGTAGAGCCCGATGCTGCCGTGCGCGAGCACCTCGAGCCCGTCTTGAAGCTCGGCGGTGACGCGGCGCGCGTTGCGGCGCCACATCACGCAATCGATCTGGGCGTCGTCGTCCTTCATACAGAAGTACATGTGCCCGCTGGCTTCGTGGGGGCCGGTGTGGTTCGAGAGTTCGCCTCTCAACCAGACGTCCTGCAGGCCCGGGGTCTCCTCGAGGAGCTTCTTGACGCGACGGTTCACCTCCGTCACGGTGAGCACGGTGCGATCCTCGTCCGAGCCGAGCCCGACGTCGGGGTCCACGGGCCAAAGCACGGGGGCCACGCTCAAAAAAGGACCGGGGGTTTCCCCCGGGACGGGACCCCTATCTTGACTCGCTTGGGAGGATCGCGTCAGGGAGCTCGGGGGCCTGCGCGAAACCCTAGAGCCTTTCTCGGTTCCCGTCGTGTCCGTGTAGCGTGCGCCGCGCGACGATCCTGCTCCTCGCCGGCATGGCGCTTACCGCCCTGATGGTCCTCCCTGCTCCTGCCAGCGCGCAGGAGGCCCACGTGGCCCTCCCGGACCAGTTCGCGTTCAACCGCACCGTGGCAGCGTTGGGAAGCGTGGACATCCAGGGCGCTCCCCTCGCCGAGACCGGGTTCGTCGGCCTCGACGGGGTCCACGTTCCCGGCGGCACCCTGTTCGTGTGCCCGCACGAGGGCACCGAGCAGGACGAGGTGCCGCCCTTGCCCGTTCTCGAGGAACGGTGTCGGGAGGAGGACCGGTTCGACGAGCCCGAGTTCTCCATCGGGGGCCGGACGTGGATCCAGACCACCGCCACCCTGGAGGCCTCCCCGCTCGAGGGGACCGTGAGCATGTTCTGGCTTGCGGACGAGTTGCAGCTGGCTGCCACGCTCCCCGATAGCGGCCTGGAGGCCGGGCTGGGGCCCTCCAGCGTGTTCGCGTTCACGCCCACGCGGGCCTCCTCGGAGATCCTCGTCGAGGAACCGGGACAGTCGACCTGGTACAACGGCACGGACTGGGTGTTCTACCTGGAGGAGGCCTCCAGCGTGCGCGTCCAAGCCGACGGGATGCACGCGAACGTGACCGCGCCGGCCACGGTCGAGCTCTCCTCGGCCAGCATGGACGCGTTCCGCTCCGCGAACCAGCCCCGCGTGCTCTTGGACGTGCAAGAGGCCGCCTTGGGCCCCAGCGAGCGAGAGCCCGTCTCGAACCTCACAAGCGTCTTCCAGGAGCATGGTCGCATCCCGCAACTCACCAACGGCGCCCTCTTGGGGTCCCTGGAGGCCTCCTTCGGGGACAACCAGCTGGACCCGGAGCAGGTCTCGCTGGTGCGCGTGGACCAGGCCCGCCTCGAGCAAAGCGAGGAGACCCTCGAGGGGGAGGCTGACGTGTTGTTCGTGCGCTCGGGCCAAAGCTTCGCGCCCGGGACGGGACAGGCCCCCAGCGTCCCCTGGCTTCTGGTGGCAGCGCTCTGGGTGGGTGCGGGCGTCGCCGTGGCCCTGTGGGACCGGGGCAAGCGCCCCTCGTGGCACCGGTTCCTGGGCGCGCCGTTGGGGGTGCTCGCGTTCTTGGCGTGGGATGGGGCCCTGTATCGGACGGTGGGCACGAGCGCGATCCAGCTGGCGTTCGGGGAGGCTACGTTGGGCGAGTGGCTTGCCGTGTTCGGGTTCGAGCTCGTCGCGTTGGGTGTGGCGTGGTTGCTCGTGTACCTGCCGGGGCGCGTGATCCTTGAGCGGGGCTTGCCGGAGGGGTTCTCGGCCTGGGCGCGTCCCGCGTGGGCTCTTATGGGCGTGATCTTGATTCTGGCATCTCCGGGCACGATGGTGGCGCTTGGCACCCTCGTGGCGCGGTTATAAGACACGCTCGTGCACGGCGAACGCGACCGCTTCGATGGGGTAGCGGAGAAGGAACCCGGCTAGGCCCACGGCGAGCGAGAGCGTGAGCGTGACCAGAAAGCGGCTGGACAGGGAGGCCATGCCGGTGGTGGCGTGCGCGGACTCGCGCTGGGACCCGTCCACGTAGTACGAGAGCGTCTCCTGCTCGTCGTCCACGACGAGGGCCTCGCTTGCCCCCTCGATCGTGTACCCGTCCGGGACGGTCATGGTCAGGTTCAACCGCCACCCGGGTGGCAGGTCCATGTCCAGGATCTGGTTGACGCCGAGCACCTGGAAGGCATCGCGCTGCGAGAACGGGGGCGCGTGCGCGGCGCGGATCTCGTCCTCGATCCGATCGTCCTCGTCCTCGTGGCCTTCGTCCAGGTTGCCGATCAGATCCGCCAGGGCGACGCGGTCCAGGAACCGGAGCGTCATCGAGGCATCCAGAACGATGGGCGGCTCGCGCACGTCCACGTGGGTCTGCTCGGGGTCCTCCTCCACGTCCTCCACCCCGCCTTCTTGGGCGTCGTGCACGGGTCGCGTGTTGCTCCACGAGAACGCGGTGGACAACACCGTCACCTGCGGAAGCGTACCCTCCACGTAGCGCTCCGCAGCCGCCTCCTGGACATCCTGGAAGGCCTCCAAGAGCACGCCGCCGCCGGCCGTGCGGATCATCTCGGCCGTCACGACGGTCCGGTTCGTGTCCAACCCGACCGTCTGGCTCAAGGTCGCGTTCTCGTCCCCGACCTGTTGCGCCAGCGCATCCTCGGCGCGGGAGACGTTGGCCGCGTAGAATGCCAACCGGGCCTCGGCCGTGATGTCCGTTTGCACCTTGCCGCCTCCGAAGAGGATGCCTACGATGTCGAACTCCGCGTTCACCACGTCCAAGCTCAACGCTAGGTCGATGCGCTCGGTGCTGAAGTCCTCGCCCGTCGTGTTCTCCGCGTGTCCCAAGCCCTCTCTGAGGGTCTCGTTGAACAGGTCTGAGATGGGGCCCGTATCCGCCTGCGCTGCAGCGCCTGGCAATGCGAACAAGCCCGCAACCGCGCACACGAGGGCGATTCTCAAAGCGCCCACGGCGGCACCCCCGTCGTGAACACGATGCCCCACGCCACGAACGCCAACCCCGCAAGCGCCCCGAACAACCACCCGCGCTGACGGATCGCCAACAACCGATCCTCGGCCGCCTCCCGTGAGAGCCCCTCCAACCGGGACGCCAAGCGATGTCCCTTCCACAAACCGCCTCCACACAGGATCACGAACGCGGCCCCCAAGCCCACGAGGTACCCCGGAACGCGCAGGAGCGATACGTCGTCCGCCGTGAACCCCAGCATGATCGCGACCAGCGCCAGGGCGACCATGTGCCCGCGTGTGTGGGAGACGGCCAGGCGGAACCGGTCCACCGGCTGCGGGGAGTCCTCGTCGTCCAAGGGACCGTGCTCATGGCGCGGAGAGCGGAAAAACCCTTGCGCGCACCCAACGAGGACGTTGAGCGCCAAGGCACGACCTGGGACGTTGACAGCGTACCGCGACGAGGACGACAACGGCGCCTACGACCCCGGCGAAGGGATCGTGGACGGGTTCACGCTCGGCGAGGACGCCGAACCGGGGCGGGCCCCGTCGTTCAAAGCGTCCAACCCCAACCCTGTTACCCCAGGTCCGCCTTCCCAGACCGTGCGACGCTTGGGCATGGCTGGGGTGGCAGCGATCCTCACGCTGGCGACCCTAGCCCTGCTCGCGCCCGGCGCCCCCGCGCAAACCCAACCCGCCGTCACGGTGGCCAACGCGCACCCTGACCAACCGCTCGTCCCCCTCGAAGAGACGCCCGTCGAGGTCACCGCGCAGGTCTCCTGCGACGGCTGGGGCCAACTCGGCGCCGACACCGTCGCCATCTTCCAGGTGCAAGAGCTCCCCCAAGCCTACAAGACCCGCTGGGACCCCCAAGAGGTCTCCCTGCCCGCCACCCCCGCCCAGTGCGAACCCGGTGAACCCCTCAACGCGACCACCACGCTCTGGGTTCAACCCACCCGCCAAGCCCCCGCCTTCGCCTCCTACGAACGCCCCCTCCTCGTCACGCTCGAGGAACGCATCGCCGACCAACCCACCCGCACCTGGGGCCCCTACGACGCCACGATCACCCTCCAAACCGGGTTCCTCCCATCCTACACCCTCACCTTGGACCCCGCCACGCAAGGCCCCGCCGGGTCCAGGCTTAACGCCCAGCTCAACGTCGAGAACCACGCCAACGGGGACGCCCGCCTGAACCTGGAAGCCACCACCCGCACCGACGCGACGAGCGTCAGGCTCGAGCCCAGCCAAGCCTTCGTGCGCCCCGGCGAGACCGCCACCGTCGACGTGATCGTGCACGACGAACGACGCCTTCCCCTCTCCCCGCACGAGGACCGCGTCGACATCGACGGCACCCTCGGCCCCGGCATCGCGGACCCCGCCCCTGATACGCTCTCGTCCGTCAGCGAGACCGTGACCGTCTCCTACGAAGCCTCCGGCGCCGCGCTCACCGACGCGGCCCCCTACGCGCTTATCGCGCTGCTTATCGCGGGCCTGGCCGCCGTCACCGTCGCGACCCGGGACCGCCGCGGGGCCCCCTCGACGGCCGGGGCTCCCGTCCGCCGTCACGCTCGCGCGGTGCGATCCAGCATCGGGTCCATGAGCGAACGGGCCCGATCCCTGACGCGCGACCAGGTGGGCGCCGCGCTCCTCTGGTCCGCGCTCCTCGTCGCAGCCGTCGCGGCCACGCAGCAGGACCAACCGTTGACGATCTTCTTCGCGTTCGCCGTCGGCGTCGCCGGTTCGGTCCTCCTGTTGCGCGCGTGGCTTCCCGCCTGGGCCGGGGCCCTCGCCATCGGGGGGGTGTTCGTCCTGGTGGCCGTGTTCATGATCGAGTTCGGCGTGACCATCGCCATCGGGGGGCGCCCCCTGACGTGGCTCGAGGCCAGCATCCCCAACCTCACGCTCATCACGTTCGGGCCGCCCTACGCGTTCTCCGTGGCCGCGCTCGTTGCCCGCACGCGATCCTGGGGGCGCCTGTCGGCCCTTGCCAGCCCCGCCCTGTTGGGCCTCTTGTTCGCGGGCGTCAGCGATTGGCTCCCCTCGGAGGTGGGCCTGTTCCTCCTGATGGGCCCCCTGGCGGTCTCGCTGGCGTGGTTCACGCTCGAGATCACGCACCGCTCGAGCCCCTAGCCGCGCCCGGGTCCCCGCCGGTGGCCTACCAGGCGGCCAGGGGCGGCATGCTCGACAACACGGCGCGCGGGTCGCCGCCGCTTTCGAACCCGAACCGCGTGCCCTCGTCGTAGACCAGGTTGAACTCTGCGTAATACCCCCTGTGCTCGAGCTGGCGCCGGCGGTCCGCCTCGGTGAACGGTTGCTCGCGCCGCTCGTCCAGGATCGGGAAGTACGCCTCCTCGAAGCACGCCCCCAGGGCTTGCATGAACGAGAGATCCGCGCGGGGGTCCTCCGTCTCGTGACGGTCGAAGAAGATGCCGCCGACCCCGCGAGCCCGGTCCCGGTGCTCGATCCAGTAGTACTCCTCGCAGCGCTTGGCCCACGCCTGGTAGGGCCGCTCGTGCTCATGGCACACGCGCTTGAGGACCCCGTGGAAACGCTGCGTGTCCTCCTCGTACCGGAACCCCATGGGGTTCAGATCCACCACGCCCCCGAACCACGCCGCGTCTTCCTCCTCGAACCGTCGAAGGTTCATGTGCACGCTGGGCGCGTGCGGGTTGCGCGGGTGCAAGATCAAGCTGACCCCGCCCCCGTCGAACGCGCGCCCCGTCAACGGGCTCTCCTCCCCGAACACGCGGCTTTGCCCGATGGCAGCCTTCTCGAACACCTCCCCGCCCCGAAGCTGCTTGCTCGTGCCCCCCCCGCCTCCCTCGCGCTCCCACGCATGCGCCTCGAACCTTCGCTCGGGCTCGCGCGCCTCGACCGCGCCCACGTAGCGATCCTGCACCTGCTCCGTGAGCTCCAAGAACGCCTCCAACAAGCTCATCCGCGATCCTCCCGCACCGCGTCCACGACCGCCTGGATCGTCTCCACGCGCGCGTTCGGCGTCACGCCGTGCCCCAGGTTGAACACGTGCCCCCGAGCCCTCCTGCCCGCCTCGAGGATCCCGCGCGCCGCCTTAGCCGCCACGCCCGGCGGAGCCTGCAAAAGCCCCGGGTCCAGGTTCCCCTGCAGCGTCTTCCCCGGCGCCGCCCGCGCCGCCTCCGCCAGGTCGATCCGCCAGTCCAGGCTGACCGCGTCCGCGGGCATCCCGCTCAACGCGTCCAACAGGTGCCCCCCGCGGGCGAACACGATCGTGGCCGCCCGGTCCGGGACCGCATCCAGGACCTCCTCCACGGCCCCGCAAGGGGTCCCCGCGTACGCCCCCGCGGGCAACACCTCCGCGTGCGTGTCGAACACCTGCACCGCGTCCGCCCCCCGCTCGGCCTGGACCCGCGCATGCTCGCCCGCCACGCGAGCCAAGCGCCACAAGAGCCTCTCGAACGCGTCCGGGTGCTCGTGCCGGAACCGGTTCACATGCTCGTACCGCTTCGGGGCCGACCCCTCGATCAGGTAACACGCCAACGTGAACGGGGCCCCCACGAACCCCACCACGCCCACGTCCGGGCGGGCCTTGCGCACCCGCTCCACGGTGCGCGCCTGCGCAGGAACCCCCTCCATCCCCGACGGCGGCAGATCGTCCACGCGCTCCGGCTCGCGAAGCGGATCCTCCACGACGGGCCCCACGCCCTCCTCGTAGCGCACCTCGAACCCCAGGTCCTCCAACGGGAGCAGGATGTCGCTGAACACGACGGCCGCATCCATCCCGAACCGATCCACAGGCTCCAACGTCGCCTCCAGCGCCAACCCCGGGCTCGAACAGATCTCCTTGAACCCACGCTCGGACCGAAGGCTACGGTACCCCGGCAGGCTGCGCCCCGCCTGCCGCATGAACCACACCGGCGCCCCGTCCACCGGCTCCCCCGCCAACGCGCGCCGGAACCGCTCCCGCGACGACGCCACCCTCACGGCGACGCCTCCATCTTCTCCGCCGCCCGACCCAACCGCTCCACCGCCTCGTCCACCGTGCCCTCGTCGAACGCGAGCGTCACGAACAAACACTCCACCGGGCTCGGCGGAAGGTGCACGCCCTCCTCCAACGCGAACCGATGGAACCGCCCGAACCGCTCCCGGTGCTCCTCGGAAAGCCGCCCCGCCCGGCGAAGCCGATCCGCCGGATGGAACGTCAACCACGCCAACGGCCCATGCGAATGGACCCGGGCCCCCACCCGCGCGACCGCGCGGGACCCCTCCCGGGCCAACCGGCCCGCCGCGCGCGCCAACCGCTTGTGCCCCGAGGACCCCAACTGATCCAACACGGCCAAGCCCGCACGCATCGCCATCCGGTTCGCGCTCGCCGTGCCCGCCTGGAACACCTCCCCCTCCGGGCTCACATGCCGCATCAGATCCTCCCGCCCCCCGAACGCGCCGATCGGAAGCCCACCCCCCACCGCCTTCCCCAGCGTCACCAGATCCGGCTCCACGCCCACACGCTCCGCCAAGCCCCCCGGCCCGTACCGGAACCCCGTCACGACCTCATCGAACACCAACAACGCCCCATGCTCCCCACAAAGCTCCTCCAAGCGTCGCAAAAACCCCTCCCGCTGCGGCAACAAGCCCGCGTTCGCCACCACCGGCTCGATCACCGCCGCCGCCGCTTGACCCCCATGCTCCTCGAAGAACGCCTCCAACGCCTCCTCATCATCCAACCCCACCACCGCCGTATCCGCCGTCACCGAAGACGGCACGCCCGCGCTCTTGGTCTCCCCGAACACGCCCACCCCGCTGCCCGCCCGCACCAACAACGGATCCCAATGACCATGGTAACACCCCTCGAACTTCAAGATCTTCGACCGACCCGTCGCCCCCCGAGCCAACCGCAACGCGCTCATCACCGCCTCCGTCCCGCTGTTCACGAACCGAACCCGCTCCGCCGCCGGCCGCGCCTCGACAACCCGCTCCGCCAACCGCACCGCCTCCGGGCAAGGCGTCCCCGTGTTCAACCCACCACGCGCCGCCTGCGCGCACGCCTCCGCCACGGCAGGATGACCGTGACCCAAGACGATCGCCCCGTACGCACTCACCAGGTCGATGTACTCGCGGCCCCCCGCGTCCACCAGCCGAGCCCCCTCGGCACGCCGCGCGACCACCGGCTCCCCCTGCACCGCCTCGAACGCGCGCACCGGGCTGGCCACGCCGCCCGGCGTCACACCCCGCGCACGCCGGTTCCACTCGCGGTTCACACCCATCCCTCCTCGAGCGCCTCCCTGGCGTGGTACGAGACGATCCAATCCGCGCCGGCCCGGGCCAGGCACGTGAGGGCCTCTTGGACGGCGTGGGGTTTCTCGAGGCGTCCGTCTTGAGCGGCGGACTCGATCATGGCGTGCTCGCCGCTGACGTGGTATGCTGCTACGGGGGCGTGTGTGGACTCCTTGACCCTGCGGAGGATGTCGAGGTAGGGGAGCCCGGGTTTCACCATGACGGCGTCGGCGCCTTCTTCGAGGTCGCGCTGGACGGCTTGGAGGCCTTGGCGCGCGTTGGCGGGGTCGATCTGGTAGGTGGATCGGTCTCCGTGTCGGGGGGCGCTTTGTTGGGCGTGTCGGAAGGGGCCGTAGTAGGCGGAGCGGTACTTGGCGGCGTAGGAGAGGATGCCGGTTTCTGTGTGGCCGGCGTCGTCGAGGGCTTCTCGGATGGCGCGGATGCGTCCGTCCATCATGTCGCTGGGCGCGATCCAGTCTGCGCCTGCGTCGGCGTACGTGACGGCGGCGTCTGCGAGGCGGGCGAGCGTGGCGTCGTTGTCGATGCGGCCGTCGTCGGTGAGCACGCCGCAGTGGCCGTGGGTGGTGTATGCGCACAGGCAGGTGTCTGCGATGAGGACGTGCTGGTCTCCGTAGGCGTCGTCGAGCCGGCGCAGGGCTTGGGGGGTGGGTCCTTGGGGGTCGGCGGCGGGTGTTCCGTTCTCGTCGTGTCGGTCGGGGATGCCGAAGAGGAGCGTGGCGTTGAGGCCGGCGTCTCGGTCGCGGGCGATGGTTTTCTCGAGGACGTCGGGGCTTTCGTGGTGGTGCCCGGGGAGGGGGTCGATGGGGCGGCGTGTGTCGGTGCCGGGCACGACGAAGCGGGGTTGGATGAGGTCGTCGGCGGCGACGCGTGTTTCGCGTGTGAGGGTTCGGATGCTGCGGGTGCGGCGGAGCCTTCGGGGTCGTCGGGTGGGCGTGGTCATGGTGGGGTCTCCGTTTCGATAAGGTCCGTGAGGGCGTCGTCGACGGCTTGGGGGGTGGGGTGGGGTGCGGTGTGGGGGCGGTGGCCGTTCTCGCGGAGGGTGGCGGCGGTGGTGGGTCCGATGGCGAGGGTGCGCTGGGTGAGCTGGGTGCGGGCGTTGGCGAGGCGTTGGGCGTTGCGGGGGCTCATCACGAGGGCCGCGGCGGCGGGTGGGGGGTGGGGTAGGCTGGCGTCGTCGAGGGGGGTCTCGTGGGTGGTGTAGGCGGTCCAGGTGTGGACGGTTCGTCCTTCGTCGCGGAGGGCGTCGTGGAGGGTGCCGTGGGGGCGGTCGCCTTGGGCGAGCAGGATGGTCTCGTGGGGGTCGGCGAGGGTGTGGATGCTGGCGGCGAGGTGTTCCCCGGTGGTTTGGGCGGGGATGTGGTGGCAGGGGAGGCCTTCGCGGTGCAGCGCTTTGGCGGTGCCGGGTCCGATGGCGGCGAGGTAGGCGTCGGGGAGCGTGTCGAGGGCGTGGGCGAGGGGGGCGGCGGCTTGTTTGCTGGTGGCGAGGATCCAGTCGGCGTCGTGGAGGGTTTGGAGCTCTTGGGGGGTGGGGGGGTGGTGTTGGAAGGTGCAGGTGGGCAGGGGGTGCGCGTTGTGGCCTCGTCGTTCGAGCTTCGTGGCCCAGGCGGTGGCGGTGGGTCGGGAGGCGATGATGAGGACGAGGGGCCCGTCGGGGTCGGGTTGCCCCTTGCCGGGGGTGGGGGGGTTCGAGGTTTCGTGGTAGGCGTCGTCGACGAGGGTGCTGGGGGAGGCGTCGTCGAGGCGGGCGCGGGCGAGGCGGGGGGGTTGGTGGGGTCTCCAGTCGGCGCCTGCGTAGGTGGCGGTGAGGCGCCAGGCGTCTCCGTTCTCTTGGGCGTGGGCGCCAAGGGGGAGCCCGCAGCCGCCGCCGTGTCGGCCGAGCAGGCGTCGTTCGATGCGGGTGGCGGTGCGGGTGGGTTCGTGGTCGAGGGTGGCTGCGGCGTGCGCGGGGGGGCTGTCTTGGCGGGCTTGGACGGCGATGGCGGCTTGCCCGGGCGCGGGGGGGAACCGGTCGGGGTCGAGGTCGGTCGCGTGGAGCTCGGGGAGGGTAAGGTCCATGCGGTCGAGCGCGACGCGGGCGGTGACGAGCGCGTCGAACCAGCCGTCGCGGAGTTTCTTGAGGCGCGTGTCGACGTTGCCGCGCACGTTGAGGAGGGTGAGGTCGGGGCGGGCGTGGAGCAGTTGGCTTTGGCGTCGGGGCCCGCTGGTGGCGACGCGGGCGTGGCGCTTGAGGGGCGGGGATCGGTGGGGGTCGTGCGCGCGGGGGCGTGTCACGAGCAGGTCTTGGGGGGAGCCTCGTTCGAGGAGGGCGGCGAGGGTGAGCGCGTCGGGTTGTTCGAGGGGGAGGTCTTTGAGGCTGTGGACGGCGAGGTCGATCTCGTCGGTGGCGAGCGCGTGTTCGAGGCGCGCGGTGAAGGCGCCGGCGGTGCCCATCCGGTGCACGGGGATGGCTTTCGTGGCGTCTGCTCGCGTGTCGAGGGGGACGAGCGTGGATTCGTGGCCGTGTCGTTGGAGACCTTGTTGGACGAGGCGGGCTTGGGCTCGTGCGAGGGTGCTTTGGCGGGTGCCGATGCGGATCATGGGGGCGGGTCCCCTTGGAGGGCGGCTTGGAGGTGCTCTTGCGAGGTGTGTGCGATGCGGTTGTGGGCTTGCTGGATCCAGGCGTCCGCGTCGTGGGGGGTGTCGTGTTCGTGGGCGAGGCGGTGGAGGGTGTCTTGGAGGGCTTCGCGCAGGGCGATGATGCGTTCGTCGGCGGTGTCGAGGTCGCGGCGGCGTCGTTCGCGTTCGAGGCGTTCGGCGAGCGCGTTGCGGGCTCGTTGGATGCGGGGGTCTTGGGTGGGGCGCGTGGCGGCGGTGTGGCTGAGGTCGTCGAGCGTGGTGAGGGTGAGGGCGTCGTGGTGGAGGAGCGTGGGGTCGGCGTTGCGGGGGAGGCCGAGGTCGAGCACGTGGAGGGGGTCTTTGCGGGCGCGGGCGTCGGCGAGGCGGGCGGCGGTGGCGGCGTCGAGCAGGGGCTTGTCGGTCGCGGTGGTGCAGAGGATGAGCGCGGCGAGGCGGGGCGGGTCTTGGAAGAAGCGGTCTCGGTCCCAGCTGGTGGCGGTTTCGGGCGCGATCGTGGCCGCTCTTTTGCGGGCGCGGGAGACGACGTGGACCTCGTGGTGGGGGGGGAGGGTTTGGAGGGCTTGGCGGGCCATGGTGCCGGTGCCGAGGATGGCGGTGGGCCCGGCTGGGGGCAGGTGGGGGGTGGCGAGGTCGAGCAGGGAGCGGGTCCGGTGTCCGGTGAGGCCGCCTGCGGCGCGGGCGTCTCGGGCGAGGGCTCTGGCTCGTTCGAGGCGTTCTTGGAGGGATGGGGGGAGCTGGTCGTGTTGCTCGTGGAGGGCTTGGCGGAACTGGTGCGGGGCTTGGTCTTCGCCGGGGACGAGCGCGTCGAGGCCGGCGGCGACGCGGGCGAGGTGTTGGAGGGCTTGGTGTCCGGTGTAGCGTTCCCCGCCGGCGGCGTCTATGCGGGTGGCGATGCGGTCGAGCGTTGCTTGGGGGGTGCTTGTCCAGGCTGCGTGGAGGACGCGTTGGCACGTGGTGAGGGCGAACGTGGTGGGGTGGGGGGTGGCGTGGGTGGCTTCGTGGATGGGTTCGAGCCGGGCTTGGGGGGTGTGGGGCAACCGCCAGGTGATGAGGGCAAGCTGCGTCAAGCGGGCGCCTCCAGGCGGGCTTGGACGATGGTGGCGAGCAGGCGCACGAAGTCGGGGTCGTGGTTGAAAACGGGGGCGCGGTGCACGCGCTCGATGCCGTGGTCGTGCGCGTGTTGGGCGTACTCGTCGTCGATCTCGTGCAGGGTCTCGATGTGGTCGGCGATGAAGCCGAAGGGCACGAGCACGAGCTCTTCGATGCCGTCTTGGGCGAGGGTCTCGATGGCGGTGGGCGTGTTGGGGGCGAGCCATTCGACGGGGCCGACGTCGCTTTGGTAGGCGAGCTCGAGGCGTTCGTGGGGGAACCGGCGTGCGAGCGTGCGGGCGGCGTCGTGGACTTGGCCCGGGTAGGGGTCTGCGTGGTCGTCGGCGTAGGTTCGTGGGATGCCGTGCGCGGTGAGGAGGATGGCTCGTTCGGCGTCGGGGTCCGCCGCGTGCAGGGTTTTCTCGAGGCGGTGGGCGACCAGGTCGATGTGGCCGGGGTGGTTGCCCCAGGCGTGGACGGGTTCGAGGGTGAGCCCGGGCGCGACCTCGTCGCGGGCCCGGCGAAGGTCTTGGAGGTTCGAGCCGGTGGTGGCGATGCTGTAGAATGGGTACAGGGGGAGCGCGATCGCGTGCGTGGCTCCGTTCTCGTCGAGCCGTTGGAGGGCGTGCTTGGAGCGCGGGGGCGTGTAGCGCATGGCGGGCTCGATGCCGGCCAGCGCGGGGTCGAGCGCGTCTTCGAGCTGGTGCGCGATCGTCTGGATGGTGGGGACCAGCGAGGACCACCCGATGGCTTCGTACGCGGGTTGGACCTGGCGGGCCCGCAGGGTCCCGTAAGCGCCCCCAAGGAGGCCCTGGAGGGGGGAAAGCCAGGAGGGCAGGCGGATCATCTCCGGGTCCTGGAACAGGCGTCTTAGGAAGGGAGCAAGCTCGCCGGGCGAGCGGGGTCCTCCCATCTGCATGAGCACGAGCCCGACGTCGTCTCCCTCCCGGTCCCGGGGCATCTGAACGCGCGAACCTGCCCCACCCACTTACCTGTTAACCAGAGGGCGCCACATGTAAACCACTGGTCTGGGCGTGGGTCGTTGTTTCGACGGTCCCCGAAGAACCCTGAAAAGACCCCCATCCCATGGTTGGCCCGATGTCTCCCACGCGCCGTCCGCTGGTCCTCCTCGCCGCGCTCCTGCTTCTCGGAACCGCTCTCGCTCCCGCCACGACGCTCGCCCAAGACGACGGACCCGACGACGACGAGCGCGAGGACGAGATCGAGCACGAAGACGACGAGCAGGAACGTGAACGCGAGGACGAAAGGGAGACCGAGCACGAGGACGAACGCGCCGTGAACGTCGAGACCGAGGGCAAGGACGTCAAGATCGAGCTCGAGCAAGAGACCAGCCCCCAAGAGAGCGAAGTGAAGATGACGTGGGAGGCTGAAGACGCCACCTTCAAGCTCGAACACGAGTCCGAGAACGAGACCCGCGAGATCGAGCACGAGCTCGAAGCCACCTTCTGGGGCCTCGCCGAGTACCACGACGAGAACGACAACGGCGCCTACGACCCCGGCGAAGAGATCGTGGACGGGTTCGCGCTCGGCGAGGACGCCGACGACGAGGAGCTCGCCCTCGACCAAGACGCCACCTGGCAACAACCCACCACCCAGGACATCACGCGCGACGGGCATGACGGCAAACAGATCACCAGCACCGCCCACCTCGCCGACGAAGGCACCTTCACGCTTCGCCTGCTCGTGTTCGGCGAGTTCGTCCAACTCGACGACACCCAGCTGACACCCACCAGCGCCAAGATCGACATCGTGATCGAAGACTACCCCTACCAAGCCAACCAGACGGACCTGACCCTCTTCCTCGAAACCAAGACCGAAAGCGAGCTCGAGGTCGACCTAGACGACGAGACGGAGACCGGCGTCACCGCCGCGCACCCCATCAACGAGACCGAGCCCCGCCTGGCGTTCACCTGGAAAGACACCGCCCAGATCGAAGGCACCACGCACAGCGTGGCCACGACGCTGCTCGAGGAAGAGAGGGAGATGGAACGCGACGCCGAGGAATCCTCCAGCGAGCACGAGCGCGCGTTCGCGCTCAGCTACCCCCGCGGGGACGAGATCGTGCACGACCCCAAAGCCGAGATCCTGACCGGCTCCAACGTCCACGCCAGCGTCCCCCACCCCGCCCTGGCAGGCCTCCTCGCCACGCTCGCCGCGGTCGCGATCGTCCCGCGACGAGCCCGGTGACCAGCGCCCCGGCGCCTACCTCTCCGGGTCCTCGTCATCCTCCTCGGCCACCTCCTCCACCTCGCCCTCCTCAGGGTCCTTGCCCTCCTCCCAGATCTTCTCCTCCTGATCCCCCAACCGGACCACGTCGAACACGGACTCGTCCAGATGCCGGGTCTCCTCGGGCGCCTTCACGACGCTGAACTCGCCCGTCCTCTCGAGGACGACCGCCTCGGCCCCCTCCAACGAGGCCACGTCGTGCTCCCGAAGCGCCTCCATCAGGTCCATCCGGGTCATGTCGGTCTGCTCCATGTGATCCTCGATGATCTCCCCCTCGTAGACGAGCAGCACCGGGTCGTTCTCGACCCACCGACGGAACCAGGCCCACTTGCGCCGAGCCCGCGCCACGGCGCCCTGGAGCGTGTAGAGCCCCACGAGCGCGATCACACCCTCCACGATCGGCTCCCGGGGAGCCATGATCGCGATCGCGATGACGCCCCCCACCGCGACCGTGATCGTCAGATCGATCGGATCCATCTTCGAGAGGCTCCGAAGCCCCACCAACCGAGTGAAGGCAAGCACCGTCACGTACATCGCTAGGATCGTGATAAGGACCGCGACGATGGCACGCGGAGAGCTTCCCAACCAAGGATCGATCATGGCACGGGGACCCTTTCTCGACGCTCCCTAAAAGGCGCCCGACCGCCCCGCATGCTAGGCCAAACCAACCTCCTTCTCGACTCGGGAGCCTCGCCCCGCGCATGGCTGAAACCGAGCAAGAAGACCTCGAAGGCAAACACGTCGGCATCCTGATCGCATCCAGCGGGACCGAGCAGATCGAGTTCACCGAGCCCAAGCAAGCCGTCGAGGACAAAGGCGCCACCGTCGAAGTGCTAAGCAGCGAACCCGGGGAGGCACAAGCCGTCAACAACGACCTCGACGCCGGCGACACGTTCCCCGTCGACACCACGTTCCGCGAGGCCACGCCCGGGGACTACGACGCGCTCATCGTGCCCGGCGGCACCGTCGGAGCCGACCGCCTGCGCATCGACGACGACGCCGTGAACCTCGTCCGCGAGCACCTTCAAGCCGGCAAACCGCTTGGAGCGATCTGCCACGGCCCCTGGGTCCTCGTCGAGGCGGGCGACCTCACCGGGCGCATGCTCACCTCCTTCCCCAGCCTCAAAACCGACATCGAGAACGCAGGCGGCGAATGGGTCGACAAAGAGGTCGTCACCGACGACACCCTCGTCACCAGCCGCAACCCCGACGACCTGCCCGCCTTCTGCGAGATGATCACGGACGTCTTCGGCTCCGGCCCCGGAAGCCCCCCCGACGCCGACCGAGACCTCAGATGAACCCTCCGGTTCCCCGAGCATCCACGGCCCAGCCAGCATCTAACAAGCGCTCTTGCAAACGCGTTCACAGGTGACCCCAACCATGGCGCAACGAACCGAAACGCACACCGGACCGGACGGGAGAAAACACGAACACCGGACCGCCAAGGTCATCGAGATCGTCGGCTCGTCCACCCGGAACTTCGAGGAAGCCATCGAGCACGCCCTCGACGACGCACGCGCGACCACCCGAGGCATCACGGGCGCGCAGGTCAAGAACATGAGCGTCGACCTCAGCGAGGGCGAAGTCGTCGAATGGAAGGTCGACCTCAAGGTCGCCTTCGCCATCGACCGCACCGAGGAGCCCTGACACGCCAACACCCAGGCGACCGATGACACGAACCAACGCCACGAGGTCGCCCCTCCCCCAACCCGTCAGGATGCCGACATCTGCTCGGTTTCGACGCGCGTGAAAGAACACGCAAGTACCCAAGCACCGGGACCGTTGAACCATGCCCCACGCTGTCTGGACCGGCGGCCTCTCCTTCGGCCTCGTCAACCTCCCCATACGACTCGTCTCCGCCGTCTCCCAGGAAAGCGTAAGCTTCAGACGGCTCCACGAACCCGACAAGCAACCCATCAAACAGAAACGATGGTGCCCCGCCCACGACGAAGAAGTCCCCTACGAGGACATCGTGCGAGGGTACGAGATCGCGCCCGACGAGTACGTGGTCGTCGAAGACGAAGAGCTCGACAACCTCCAACCCGACGCCTCCAAAGCCATCGAGATCGACCGCTTCGTCGACGCCCAAGAGATCGACCCCATCTTCTTCAACCGAAGCTACTACCTCGTCCCCGACGAGACCGCCCAGAAACCCTACAAGCTGCTCGTCCAAGCCTTGAAAGACGCCGACATGGCGGGCATCGCCACGTTCGTGATGCGGCGACGCGAGCACCTCGTCGCGCTCCGCACGCGCGGGCCCGCTCTCATGCTGCACACGCTGGCCTACGAGAACGAGATCCGCACCCCCGACTGGGCGCTGCAAGACGTCGCACCCCTCGAAGCCGAGGTCACCGACCAAGAGCTCGACACCGCCATCCAGCTCATCGAGAACCTCGAAGACAGCTTCGACCCCAGCGAGTACCGCGACACCTACCGAGAAAGCGTCCTCGAGCTCGTACGGCGCAAAGCCGAAGGCGAGACCGTGCAGGTCACGCCCGCAGAGGAAGAAGCCGCGGAGAGCACCGAGGACCTGCTCGAAGCCCTCCAAGCCAGCATCGAGAGCACGCAAGGCGGCGAGGACTAGCCCCCGCAGTTCGTCACGAGGACAGGATGTCCACGATCGCGTCCACGGCCACGCGGTCCTCCTCGATCCCCTCCCAGGGGTCCCCTCGGTCCTCCAGACGATCCACGACCGCGTCGAGCGTGATCGAGTCAGGGCGAAGGTCGGGGTCGTCGAGTTCACTCCATCGGATGGGGGCCGCGACCGGGGCGTGGGCTCGTGGGCGCAGGCAGTAGGGAGCGACGCTCGTCTGGCTTCGTCCGTTGCGGAAGATGTCCAGGAAGACGCGGTCGCCTCGCTTGTTCTTCCGGTGCGCGATGGTGTAGCGGTCGCGAGCCTGTTCGACGAGAGCGTTGCAGACGACGCGGGCGAGCTTCCGGACGGTCTTGAAGCCGGGGCCGGGCTTGAGGGGGCAGTGGATGTGGAGGCCTTTCTGGCCGGTCGTCATGAGGTAGGGGGAAAGGTGGAGGCTCTCGAGGAGGTCTTTGAGTTCGAAGGCGGCTTCGCGGACGGCTTGGAACCCGTCCTGGGGTGGGTCGAGGTCTAGGACGAGCCGGTCGGGTTGTTCGAGGTGCGTGGCGCGGCTGGTCCAGGCGTGCACCTCGAAGGCACCTTGGTCGGCCAGGTAGACCTCCGTGGCGGGGGATCCTAGCGTGACGAGGCGTTTGGTCCCGGAGCTTTCGGAGGGGACGGTGGCCGTGTCGACCCAGTCGGGGAAGTGGTCGGGGGTGCTTCGTTGGTAGAACCCGTCGGAGGTGACGCCGTCGGGGTACCGGTGCAGCGTGACGGGTCGGTCGCGCACGTAGGGGCGTCGGACGGGTGCGACGAGCGCGGTGTAGCGGCAGACGTCGGCTTTCGTGTAGCCGGGTTCGGGGAAGAGGATCTTCTCGGGGCGGCTGACGGTGACGGTTCGTCCGTGGATGTCGAGCTTGAGCGCCGTCACGGTGTCACGTTCCTTGTGGGGGGCTTACGCGTTGGATCGGTCCACGTCGGGGAGGGCGGGGCCGGGTTCTTTCGTGATCTCGTGGGGGTCTTTGTCGGTGCGGAGGCCTTTGAAGCGGGGGTGACGTAGGCGGTCGTCGGGGGTCCATTCGGCGTAGGCGATCTCGGCGACGAGGCGGGGGCGGACCCAGTGGGCTCGTCGTGGGGGGTCTCCAGCTTGGAAGGGGGGGTGGAGTTGTTCGAGGCGTTCGAGGAGGGGGGTGAGGGCTTCGAGCAGGGCGTCGTCGAAGCCTGTGCCGACTTTGCCGACGTAGGTGAGGGTGCCTTCTTCGTCGTTGTAGCCGAGAAGCAGCGCGCCGAAGCCGGTGCGGGAGCCTTGGGGGTCGGTGTAGCCTCCGACGACGAACTCTTGCTCTCGGATGCATTTGAGCTTGAGCCAGTCGCTGGAGCGTTTGGAGCGGTATCGGCTGTGGCTGCGTTTCGCGATGAGGCCTTCCCAGCCTTGTTCGCAGGCGTTCTGGAGGAGGTCCGTGCTGGGGCCGGTGGTGTGGGCGAGGGTCGCAAGGGGGGAGCGGGCGGGGACGGTGTGTTCGAGGAGGGGTTTGCGGTGCGTGAGGGGGATCTCTCGGGTGGAGTAGCCGTCGATGTGGAGGACGTCGAAGAGGAGCCAGGCGACGGGGATGGGGGTGTCGGGGCGGCGTCGGGTCCGGTGCATGCGTCGTTGGAGCAGGGAGAAGCTGGTGGTGCCCTCTTGGGTGAGGGCGACGACTTCACCGTCCACGATGCAGGGCTTGGTGGCTTGCTCGTGGAGGGCTTGGTGCAGTTCGGGGTAGGTGTCGTTGATCTCGCGGTGGGTGCGGGAGAAGAGGCGTGTTTGGTGCCCGTCGTGGATGCCGATCACGCGTTGGCCGTCGAGCTTGCGTTCGTACACCCAGGAGCCGCGGGTGGGGGGTTTGGTGGTGGGTTGGGCCAGCATGGGCTCGATGGTTGTGGGGAGGGGTTCTTCTCGAAGCCGGTCGCGTTGGTCCTCGGGGAGCTTCCCGAGGGGGGAGGGGAGGCGAGCCACGTGCGTGGGTCCTGGTGCGATGCGGTTTAAGCGTTCGCGGTCAAGGCTCGGGGGCGTCAGGTTCAAACCGGAGGCTTGGGAGATGTTACCACGCTATGCCTTGGAGCAAGGACGACTACCCGGACAGCATGAAGAACATGGACCCCGAGGTCCGTGAGAAAGCTATCGAGATCGCGAACACGCTCGTCCAGGACGAGGGCTACGCGGAGGGTCGCGCGATCGCCATCGCTCAGTCCCAGGCCCA